>DATJUB010000018.1:0-79813 GCA_035502775.1 Solirubrobacterales bacterium
CGGCGCCCCGGACGTTTCAATTGCTCACAGAGCCAAAAACTAGCCATGTGCAGCGAAATAGTGGTGCGCGGAGACCAACGATTCCGCCACGGAAATGAGACTTAAGATTCTTCGGAACTCTTCGAGAGCAGCATCCGCAGAAGATGCATCGCGACCAGCGCCGAACGGTCCCGGATATCGCTGCGCCCACCCGGGATCACCGGCCTGGCCGATCGCGAGCGTCCCTCGGCCGTGACCACGTGGAAGCAGACCAGCCCGACCGGCTTCTCCTCTGTCCCGCCGTCCGGACCGGCGATCCCCGTGATCGAGACCGCGACGTCGGCCCCGAAACGCTCCAGCGCCCCCTCGGCCATCGCGACCGCGACCTCGTCCGACACCGCCCCGTGACGCTCGATCAGCTCGGGATCGACACCCAACTGGTCCACCTTCGCCTGATTCGAGTAGGAGACCACACCGCCCGCGAAGTACTTCGAGGCACCGGGCACATCCGTGATCCGGGCCGCCAGCAGGCCGGCGCTGCAGGATTCGGCCAGGGCCAGCCTACGCCCCTCCAGAAGCCCCGCCACCATCTCGTCCACCGTGGTGCCGTCCAGGCTGTAGAGCGTGCTCTCGTGCCGACGGCGCAGCTCTTCCCTCAGCGCGGCCGCGGTATCGGCCGCCTCCTCGCGGTAGCGGACATCGATCTCGACCTCACCCTTGCGCAGGCAGGTCGTGACCTCCAGATCGCCGATCTCCAGCCCCTCCGCCTCGATCTCCCGCAGACTGAGGGCCAATTCGGATTCCGGTGTGCCGAACATCCGCAGCCGGTACGACAGCAGCCGGGTCGCGCGATCGGTCACCGCCTTCAGCATCGGCGTCTCCAGGGCGTTCCGCCACATCGGATGAAGCTCCCGCGGCGGACCGGGAAGCACCAGCACGACCAGACCGTCCGGTCCCGGCACGACCAGGCCGGGCGCGGTGCCGATCGGGTCGAGGGTCACCGCCCCCTCCGGCACCATCGCCTGCTTGCGGTTGGCCGCGTTCAGCCCCGCCTGGGCCAGCGCCACCGAGGCCGACCGGGTGAAGCGATCGAGGATCGCCGCGATCTTGGCCTCCATCTCGGTGTCGAGCTTCAGCTCCCGGCCGGTGAACTCCCCGACCACCTCCGCGGTCAGATCGTCGGCGGTCGGCCCGAGGCCACCCGTCGTGATGATCAGGTCCAGACCCAGATCGGCCATATGCCGCAGGCCGTTCAGAAGATCATCGGCGTGATCCGCCACCACCAGGATCTCGACCAGGTCGATTCCGATCTCGGTCAGGCGCTCCGAAAGCCAGGGACCGTTCAGGTCCCTGATCGTGGCGGTCAGCACTTCGGTGCCCGTCACGAGGATTCCGGCACGCACCGATTCGGTCTGTTTCCGCTCTGCCATCGCCCCGACCCTACCGGCCGCGAACCCCGGGCAGAGAAAAGGCTCAGTCCTCCGGGGGAGCGCTGACGTCGAGTACGTCGACGCCGGGCGTCTCGGCCTCTTCCTCAACCTCACCGAGCGCCTGGCCCCGACCGAGAACCCGGGGCAGGTCGGCGGCGGTGATCAGCACCTGCCGCGGCTTCGATCCCTCATAGCCGGAGATGACCCCGCGCCGCTCGAGCATGTCGACCAGCCGTCCCGCCCGGGTGTATCCGACCCGCAGCCGGCGCTGGATCATCGAGACGGAAGCGGTCTCGGTATCGACCACGAGCTGGATCGCCTCGTCCAGAAGATCGTCCTGATCCGGATCGAAATCGGAGTCGGCGGCCTCCTCCTTCACCGGCTCCACCTCGGCCAGCAGCTCCTGTTCGAACTCGGGCTCGCCCTGGTCCGACCAGAAATCGGTGACCCGCGCGATCTCCTCCTCCGACACGAACGCGCCCTGGATGCGCTGAAGCTTCGAGGTACCCGGGCCGCGGAAGAGCATGTCTCCCTGACCCAGCAGGGCCTCGGCCCCGCCCTGGTCCAGGATCACCCTGGAGTCGGTCTGCGACGAAACCGCGAAAGCGATCCGCGAGGGGATGTTGACCTTGATCGTGCCGGTGATGATGTCGGTCGAGGGACGCTGTGTCGCCAGCACCAGATGAATGCCGGTCGCCCTGGACTTCTGTGCCAGACGGATGATCGAGGCCTCGACGTCGGCCGGAGCGACCATCATCAGGTCGGCCAGCTCGTCGATCACGCAGAGGATGTGCGGCAGCTTCGGCTCGCCCGCGGCCACCTGGATCTTGTTGTAGTCGGCGATGTTCCTGGCCCGCGCGTTCTTCATCAGGCCGTAGCGGGTCTCCATCTCGGCGATCAGGTTCTGCAGCACGTTGGCGGCCAGCTTCGGCGCCGTCACCACGGGCGTCAGCAGATGCGGCACCGCCTCGTAGTGGTTGAGCTCCACCTGCTTGGGGTCGACCAGCACGAGACGCACGTCGTTGGGCGAGGAATGCATCAGGATCGAAGTCAGGATCGCGTTGACGCAGCCCGACTTGCCGGAGCCGGTCGTGCCCGCCACGAGCACATGCGGCATGGTCGCGAGATCGGTGCAGACCGACTTGCCGTCGATGCCCTTGCCGAGCCAGGCGACCAGCGGGGATGCCTTCGGCGAGGGCACCGAGTAGATGTCGCCGAGCTTGACCATCTTGCGGCTCGAGTTGGGGACTTCGACCCCGACCGCCTGCTTGCCGGGGATCGGGGCGAGGATGCGGATGTCGGTCGAGGCGAGGGCGTAGGCGAGATCGTTGGAGAGCTCACTCACCTTCTTCACCTTCGTGCCGGGCGCCAGCTGAAGCTCGAACCGGGACACGTGCGGCCCGGAGACGACCCCGACGATGCGGGCCTCGACTCCGAAATGACCGAGGGTCTCAACCAGTTTGCGGGCCAGTTCCTTCTGTTCGGCCGGATCCGGACCTGAATCCTTGGCGCTGCGTTCCAGCAGCTTCTCCTGCGGTACCCGGTAGTTGACCTCTTCGGAGAGGGTCGCGCCACGGGTCTTGCCCATCGGCGTCAGTTCGAGCTGTTCGACCTTCGCCCCCTGGATCTCGGCGGCACGCACCGCGACCGGGTCGTGCTCCGGCTCTTCCTCGACCGGTTCGAGTTCCACCTCCGGAACGTCGAATTCCTCCTCGAGGTCGGCGAGTTCTTCGTCGAAATCGTCGGTGAAGGTCTCCGTCTTCGGCTCCTCGTCGTCTCCACCCCAGCCGCCGCCGAACCCGTCGTCGGCGACCTCCGGCTCGGCGGTGGGCGCGGCACCGGCACCCTGGGCGCCCGCGAAGATCTCGATCGGCTCCAGCCGCTCGGTCTTGTCGGAGATCGCGGGCTCGTCGCCCTCCTCGGCCCAGATGTCCACCTCGATCGGCGAGCGCGTCTCCTCTGGCAAAGCCATCTCGCTGGTGGAAGCCTCCATGGGCGGGTCGACGTCGATCGGCAGGGTGAAGTCGTCGTCACCGGCATGCTCGGCGATCGTCTCGGCCTCACTCATCACGTTGGTGCGGGAGAACACCCTGGTCGCCTCGGCCGAGCTGACCGCGGTCTTCTTGATCGCCGACCCGCTCCGTGACAGCACCGCGGCCACCGTCGTTCCCGTCAGCAGCAGGATGCCGGCCAGCATCGCGAAGACCGCGACGAGATGGGCACCGAAGGGCTGCAGCAGCGTCGCGAGCAGCCAGTAGGCGGCCTCGCCGAGGACGCCGCCGTGATCGGGGAACCAGCCCGGGTCGAAGTAGGCGAGGTTCTCGGAGCGGCCGCCGCCGAATCCGAGCGTGCCACCGGCGAAGGCGAGCAGAAGACCGCCCAGCAGGCAGGCGGCTCCGGTCCGGAGCGGCCGTGTGGTCGGCATCGAGGGCTTGAAGATGAGGATGGCTCCGACCGCGAAAAGGGCGACCGGCACCGCATAGGCCGCGAGGCCGATCAGATACTTGAGCCCGTCGCGGATGCCCGAACCGAGACGGCCTCCGTCCCAACCGAAATAGAGCACGAACACCAGGTAGATCCCGAGCACGACGCAGCCGAGCCCGATCAGATCGAGATGCCGCTGCTCGAGCGGTTCCCTGACCTTCTTCACTTCCTTCTTCGAATTCGGCTTCTTGGCACTCTTGGCCGGGCGCTTCTTGCTGGGGCGCCGGGATGTACGTACAAACATGGCTTCTTGTTCTACGGAGAGCCGCCTTTACCTCCCCGGCCCGCGGGACGGTCTAAGCGGCACCTTAAGGTTCTCGCCGGTGCCGAATCAATCTTTAGTATTCACGCATGGTCAACGACGGGGATACGACTGGCGGACGCATTTTGGTCATCGAGGACGACGCGGAGATCGTCGATGTCCTCCGGCGCACGCTACGGGCCGAGGGCTACGAGGTCCGGGCGAGCGGTGACGGCCCCGACGGGCTCGAGGTCAGCCGCGAGTTCCTGCCGGACATGGTCGTGCTCGATCTCGGACTTCCCGGCATGGACGGACTCGAGGTATGCGCCCGTATCCGGGAGACCTCCGAGGTGCCGATCCTGATGCTCACCGCCCGCGCCGAGACCGACGATCGTGTGACCGGGCTCGACAGCGGTGCTGACGACTATCTGGTCAAGCCGTTCGAGCGTTCCGAGCTGCTGGCCCGGATCCGTGCCCTGCTGCGCCGCCATCCCCCACGGGGTTCGGCGATGATCACGGTCGGCGACCTGAAGCTCAATCCCGATTCGCAGGAAGCCCTGCGCGGCGACCGCGAGATCGAGCTGACCAAGCGGGAATTCGAACTTCTGGAGTACCTGATGAGGAACCAGCGCCTCGTCATCTCGAGGGAACGCCTGCTGGAAGAGGTCTGGGGATATGACCCGCTCGATGAGACGAACACGATCGACGTCTTCATCTCCAACCTCCGCCGGAAGCTAGAGGAGGGTGGCGAACCTCGCATCCTCCACACCAAGCGCGGGGCCGGCTACGTGATCAAGGCCTGAGATGGGCCGGCTGAACAGATTGCGCGCGACGAGGATCTGGCCCTCACGCTGGCCGATCCGCTGGAAGCTGGCCGCGGTCTCTTCGGGGCTCACTTTCGTGATCCTGGTCGCCTTCGGTGTGGTCGTGGGCCAGCTGACGACCCAGCAGCTCCGGGACAACTACGCGGCGGACACCGAGGCCGCCGCGAACGAGCTGGTCAGCGACGTGCGCAAGGTCACGGTCACTCCCGCCTACTCGATCCAGGACGAGATCAAGCCATTGGTGGACAATGCCGGCGGCCCGGCCGATGTGAGGCTGTTCATCAGCGCGATCCCCTTGACGGTCGCGTCACGGAACGCCGCCGTGCTCGGCGACCCGCAGCTCAACAACAAGATCAGCGATGTCGGCAAGTACCAGGTGGCCACCCTCCCCTACGAAACAACCCCCGGGAACTCTGAAAGCACCATCGGCATCGTCAGGGTCGGGCGACCGATCGACCGTCTGCAGACCTCGATCAACCGGATCTGGGTTTCGGTGCTCGCCGGAACGCTCGGCGCGACGCTGCTCGCCGCTCTCGCCGGGGTGGTTCTCTCACGGCGGGCGATGCGCCCGATCTCGAACCTGACCTCGGCTGCCGGCCAGATCGCCAAGACGAGAGATCCTTCGGTGACGCTGCCGGATCCGGTCACCGATGACGAGGTCTCGGAGCTCACCCTCACATTCAACGACATGCTCCATGAGCTTTCACTGGCCCGGTCCGAGCGTGAACGCTCCCTGAACCGCCAGCGTGAGTTCGTGGCGGATGCCTCGCACGAGTTGCGCACGCCCCTGACCAGCGTGCTCGCCAATCTGGAGCTTCTGGAGCATTCCCTGCAGGGCAAGGATCGGGAGCTGGAGTTGGAGAGCGTCGAGTCGGCTCTGCGCTCGTCCCAGCGCATGAAGCGCCTCGTCGCGGACCTGCAGATCCTCGCGCGGGCCGATTCCGGCCGGGCCCAGACCAAGGCGCCCTGTGATCTTGCCGAGATAGCGCGAAACGCGGTCGAGGAGGTCACTCCCCTCTCCGAGCATCATCGGATCGAGCTGCGTGCCGATGCTCCGGTGATCGTCAACGGCGCCGCCGACGATCTGCATCGGGTGGTGCTCAACCTGGTCGACAACGCGGTCCGCCACACACCGGAGGGCTCGACCATCACCGTCACGGTCGGTTCGAAGGACGACGGCGAGCGCGCCTGGCTCTCGGTGGCCGACGACGGACCGGGAATACCCGAGGAGCTGAGACCGCAGATCTTCGACCGGTTCGTGAGAAACACCGGGCCCGGTGACCGGGCCTCGGCCAAGGGCACCGGGCTCGGCCTGGCGATCGTCTCGACCATCGCGAAGGGCCATGACGGGGTGGCGACGGTCGGCGATTCTGCCAGTGGTGGAGCCATGTTCATGGTCGATATTCCGACCGGCGACACGACCGTCAACGGTTCCCAAGGAAACCGTTAGGGATCCTTTAGGGCCTTTTTAGAGCCCCGGCCTATCTTTCTAAGCGGACGAGACACATGAACCCGCCGGGGATCTCCCCCAGACTGCCTCGGCGGGTTCGCTTTTTCGAAACAGCAACAACCGTCGGGCCACCCCTCCCCCTTGGTCCGGCGGTCTTGCTGTTTAAGGAGCCAAAGAGCCTTCCGTGCGCCAACGAGAAGGGTGGAGACGATTGCCGCCCTGTACGGGCGGTAATCGTCTCCACCCCAATCTCAAGTCACCCGCGTCTCGGCCACGTGGCCCTCACAGATCCCCCGCGACTCGATCGTTCCCCGCGCTCGCCGAGCCCATGCTGAGTGTTGTCTGAGACCACCTCGGTTGCTCACGCGTCGTCCCACACGGACGTGGTCCTGGAACGGGTGGCGCGGGTTTCAGAGAAGACCGCCTAGGCACTTCGAAAGGCAGCACACTTGCCCATCCACTCAGCTGGTACTTCGAAGTCGCGATCACGCAGCGAAGCGAAGTGATTGCGGTTCCTTGTTCTTGGAGTTGTCTCTGAAACCCGTGACAGGACCCGTTCCCCTAAGGGCTGGTCCCGCGTCGCTCAGACCTCGATGACGACAGGCACGATCATCGGCCGCCTCCGCAGCTTCTTGTGGATGAACTTGCCGAGTTCATCGTGAAGGTCGTCCTGGATCAGGTCGATGTTGCGGACCCCGCTTTTCGCTTTCTTCTCCAGCGAGTCCTCGACCAGGTCTTTGATCTCGTCGGTGAATTCCAGTTCGTTGTCGAGCGCGCCGACGCCCCTGAGGATCACTTCGGGGTCGGCGACGACGTCGCCGTTGTCGCTGGCGATGGTCGAGATCACGATGAAGATGCCGTCGGCCGAGATCGTCTTGCGGTCGCGCAGCGACGCGTCTTCGGGGTCGGCGAGTTCGATTCCGTCGACGTAGATCACGCCGGACTTCTCTTCTTCGCCGAACTCGGCGCCGTTCGGGCCGATCAGCAGCGGCAGTCCGTTGCGTCCCTTGAAGATGTTCTCCGACGGGACCCCTACCGATTCGGCCAGCTCCGCGTGAAGCCGGATCCGCTGATGGTCACCGTGGATCGGCAGCACATATTTGGGCTGGGTCAGGTTGAGCATCATCTTGATCTCTTCGCGGAACCCGTGGCCGGACGCGTGAATCGGGGCCGACTTCGCGGTGACGACCGATGCGCCGATCTCGTAGATGCGATCGATGGTCTCGTTGACCGCGCGTTCGTTGCCGGGAACCGGTGAGGCCGAGAACACGACCGTGTCACCCGAATGGAGTTCCATGTCGCGGTGGTCGTTGTTCGCCATGCGGCGCAGGGCCGAGAACGGTTCTCCCTGGGAGCCGGTCGACATCACGATCACGCGCTCGTCGGGGAAGTCCTCGATGTCGCGCGGCTGGATCAGCACTCCCGCGGGCGCGTTGGCGATCCCGAGGTTCGAGGCGATGTTGAAGTTCTTGCGCATCGAGCGGCCCACCAGGGCGACCTTGCGGTCGAGCGCGACCGCGGCGTCGATCACCTGCTGGACCCGATGGATGTTCGAGGCGAACGAGGTGACGACGATCCGTCCCTTGCAGCGGGAGAAGGTTTCCAGCAGGGCCGGACCGACGCTTGATTCCGAGGGTGAGACGCCGGGACGATCGGCGTTGGTGGAGTCACCCGCGAGCAGCAGCAGCCCGTCGCGGCCGAGCTCCGCGAGCCGGGACACGTCGGCCGGGCGACCGTCGACCGGGGTCTGGTCGAACTTGTAGTCGCCGGTGAAGAAGATCTGGCCGAGATCGGTCGTCAGGATCACGCCGCGCATGTCGGGGATCGAGTGGGACAGGTGGACCAGTTCGATGCCGAACGGCCCCGCATCGGCCTTCTGTCCGGCCGGAAGCTCGGTCAGGGGGGCGCCGCCGAGCTTGTGTTCATCCAGCTTCGAGCGGACCATGCCGATCGTCAGCATGCCTCCGTAGATCACTTTCGGGAAGCCGATCTCGCGCAGCACGTACGGCAGGGCGCCGACGTGATCCTCATGCCCGTGGGTGAGGATGATCGCCTCGATGTCGTCCGCGCGGTCGCGCAGATACGAGAAGTCGGGCAGTACGAGATCGATGCCCAGCATCTCGGGGGTCGGGAACATCAGCCCGGTGTCGATCACGATGATCTTGCCGCGGTACTCGACCACGGTCATGTTCTTGCCGATCTCACCGAGCCCGCCGAGCGGCAGGATCTTGATCTTGTCGCTCACAGTGAGCCGTTCTCGGGAAGGTTCAGTCCTGCTTGGTCAAACAAGGTTCGAATTTCTTCTTTCTCTTCGTCGGTCGCTTCGACCATCGGCAGGCGCATCGTGGCCGGGCAGACGCCCGCCATCTCGAGCGCCGCCTTGACGGGAATCGGGTTGGTGGTGACGCCCATCGCCGCGTAGACGGGTCGCAAGGATCGATCGATGGCTTCGGCGCCTTCGATGTCGCCGGCCTGGAAAAGGTCCCAGATTTCGCGCATGCGATCACCGGCCAGGTGGGACGCGACGAGGATCCCGCCGGTTCCTCCCAGCTTCAGGGCCGCCATAAAGGTGCCGTCGTTGCCCGCCAGTACTTCCAGTCCCGGCACCGCCTGGAGATCGGCATCGTTGGCCTGCTTCACGGCCGTCACGTTGGGGATCTCCGCGAGTTCGGCCAGCAGGTCGGGCGGCATGTTGACCGCGGTGCGCGCCGGCACGTTGTAGAGCACCATCGGCAGTTCGGGCACCGCTTCGGCGACCGCTTCGAAATGACCGCGGATACCGGCCCTGTTCGGCAGGTTGTAGTACGGCGTGGCGATCAGGCTCGCCTCCGCGCCCGCCTGGGCGCCGGCCTTGGTCAGCTCCACCGAGTGACGTGTGTCGTTCGATCCGCTGCCGAAGATCACGGTCGCCTCGTCGCCGACCTCGGCGATGACCTCACGCAGAAGGTCGAGCTTCTCGTCGTCTTCGAGTGTCGGTGATTCTCCGGTCGTTCCCGAGACCACAAGGCCGTGGGAGCCGTGTTCCACGAGGTGGCGCGCAAGCTTTCGCGTCTTCGCCAGGTCGACGTTGCCGTCGACGTCGAAAACGGTTGCCATTGCAGTGATAACTCCTCGAATCTCGCTCACCGAACCACCCTATTCCATTACTGAACGGCGAATACCGGTGCCCGCCGCTCGGCCCAGGGATGGGCCTGTTCGAGCTGAGCGGAAACGCGGATGAGCAGATCTTCCCGCCAGATGGGCGCCACGAATTGGATTCCGATCGGCATGCCTTCCCCGCTCATCTCGAGCGGAAGTGAGATCGCCGGCTGGCCGGTGGCGTTGAAGAGACCGGTGAAGTTGGCGACCATCCGGGCCTTGTCCATCGCGTCCATCGGGTCGCCGGCGTGCTGGTCGTAGTAGCCGAGCTTCGGCGGGATCTGAGCGAGCGTCGGAGTGACGATCAGATCGATCCCGGCTTCGTAGACTCCGGCGATCATCCGGCCCATCCGCTGGTGTGAGGCGATCGCCGCGAGATACTTCGCTCCGCTCTCGGACTGGCCGCGTTCGATGAGCGCCCAGGTGAGCGGCTCGACGTCGTCCGGGGTCAGGTCACGGCCGACGACCATGCCAAGCACCCCGGCGGTCTCGGCCATGCCCGCGGCCCAGCGTGTCATGAAGTTCTCGAAAAGCTCGTCGCCGTCGCCCATCGGCGGCAGCTCGGGTGTGGTCACGTTGTGGCCGTGGGCCTCGAGCTTGCGGCCCGTGGCGAGCACGGCGTCGATCACCTCTTGGGCCAGCGGGTCGCCGGTCATCGAGCTGGTCAGCAGCGCGATGTTCAGCTTGCCCGGATCGGTGGTCAGCTCGGTCTCGTAGGACTGCGCGGGCTCCGGGCAGCCGTAGGGATCACCCGGCTTCGGGCCGTGAACCCAATCGAGCATCCTGGCGGTGTCCCGCACCGATTTCGACACGACCAGCTCGGAGACCAGGCCCGACATCGAATCCCCCATCAGCGGTCCCTGCGAGACACGGGCGCGACTCGGTTTCAGCCCGACCAGGCCACAGGCGCTGGCCGGTATCCGGATCGAGCCGCCGCCGTCTGAGGCGTGGGCCATCGGGACGATCCCGGCGGCGACCGCGGCCGCGGATCCACCGCTGGAGCCGCCGGTGCTGCGAGTCAGGTCCCACGGGTTCTTGCTCGCGCCGTGGGATTCGGGCTCGGTGGTCGGCAGGACACCCAGTTCGGGAGTGTTGGTCCGCCCCATCGTCACGACGCCCGCTTCACGGAAGGCCGCACCGAGATAGGAATCGAACGGTACCGTCATTCCCCGTTCCTTCAGCAGCCGGTTGCCCATGTGGAGAGGCTGGCCGGCCAGGCCGGCCCCGAGATCCTTGAAAAGGAACGGCACGCCGGTGAAAGGACCGTCCGGCAGGGGGCCGTCGGCTGTGGTTGCCGCACCCTCGTAGTCCGGATGGATGATCGCGTTGATCTCCGGATTGACCGCTTCGGCATGTTTGACGGCGATCTCGAGCAGCTCGCGCGGACTGAGTTCGCCATCGGCGACGAGGGCGGCCTGAGCGGTGGCGTCGAGACCTCTGATTTCTTCACTCACGTGAGGAGCTTCTCCAATCCGACCGTGAACCGGTCTTCGAGCTGGCCGACCCTGCGGACCGAGAGCACGACTCCCGGCATGAAAGATGAGCGATCGATGCTGTCGTGGCGGATGGAGAGAGTCTGCCCCTCACCGCCGAAGAGGACTTCCTGATGGGCCACAAGGCCGGGCAGGCGAACCGAGTGGATCGGCTGGTGGACGTTGCCGCCGGCGGCGGTGATCAGTTCCTCGGTGCGTTTCGCCGTACCTGAGGGCGCGTCGAGCTTCTTGTCGTGATGCAGCTCGATGATCTCGCATTCCGGCATGTGTTTCGCAACCTGTTCGGAGAGCGTCATCAACAGCACCGCTCCGATCGCGAAGTTCGGGGCGACGAAGCAGTTGGCGCCGGTGCCGCTGTTCTCGGCGGCGTCGCGGAGCCGGTCGAGATCGAACCCGGTCGCGCCGACCACCACGTGGACCCCGGCCTCCAGGCAGGCGATCGCGTTCGGGAGCGAGGTGTCGGGCGTGGTGAACTCGACCACCACGTCGACGTCTCCGAGGATGTCGGTCAGTTCGGTTCCCAGGGAGGGATCGGCCCGTCCGGCCAGCTCCAGGCCATCGGCCTCCTCCACCGCCCCGCAGACCGTGGAGCCCATGCGGCCGGCGGCCCCGGCTACACCGACCCGGATCACGCGGCCACGGCCCCCGTGACCGGCGCGACGGCGGCTCTGAAGCGATCCTCGTCGCGGCCGACACAGGCGGTTGAAAGCGCCTCTCTGGAGTAGAGCTCCCCGGCGAGACCGAAGACGTCGTCGACGGTGACCGCGTCCACCTCGGCCAGCATCTCGTCGATGCTGAGCAGGGGCAGGTCGTGCAGTACCGATCGGGCGATCCGGGACATGCGGGCGGCACTCGACTCGCCGGACAGGACGAGACGTCCCTTGACGTGTTCCTTGGCCCGGTCGAGCTCGTCGCGGCTCACGGGAGCCGTGCGGATGTTCTCGAGTTCGGTGCCGATCACCGAGCAGGCCTCCTCGATGTTGTCCTCGCGTGTGCCGACGTAGATCGCGGCGACACCCGTGTCGGTGAACTGTTCGGAGTAGCTGCCGACCGAGTAGGCCAGCCCGCGGTTCTCACGAACCTCGCGGAACAGCCGGGAGGAACTGGATCCTCCGAAGATCGAGTCGAGCACGGCCATCGCGAAGCGGCGATCGTCGGCCCGGTTGATTCCGGGAGCCCCGAAGCAGACGTGGTACTGCTCGGTGTCCTTGGTCGCGAACTCACAGCGGCCGGTCGGCGAGGGAACCTCCGCGTCGATCACGTCGGGCCTGCCGGACCGGGAAGGGTTGAGCTTCTCCGCCATGGCGAGGATCTCGTCGTGGTCCACGTTGCCGGCCGCGGCGACCACGATGTTCTCGGCGGCGTAGCGCCGGCGATGGTACTCGGCGATGTCGGGCACCGGAATGTTGGCGATCACGTCAGCCCGGCCGAGGATCCGGCGGCCGAGCGGCGTGTCACCGAAGATCGCGTCGGACAGGTAGTCGTGAACGCGGTCTGAAGGTTCGTCCTCGTACATCGCGATCTCTTCGAGCACGACGTCGCGCTCCGAGTCGATGTCAGGGAAGGTCGATTCGAGCAGCATCTCGCCGAGCAGACTGAAGACGTCGTCGGTGTGCTCGTCGAGGAAACGGGCGTGAAGGTGGGTGGTCTCCTTGCCGGTGGCGGCGTTGAAGGAGGCCCCCAGCCCGTCGAAGCGCTCCGAGATCTCGATCGCGCTGTAGTTGGGCGTTCCCTTGAACAGCAGATGTTCGAGAAAGTGAGAGACCCCCGCCTGCGCGGGGGTCTCATCACGGGATCCGGTTCGGACCCAGAGTCCGAGGGCGACCGAGCGCACCGAGGGAACAACCTCGGTGATCACCCGGATGCCGGACGCGGTCTCTGTCAACCGAGCCGAATCAGTCATTTAGCTGCGGCGGTCGCGGTCGCCACGGTCGCGGCGCGGACGGCGACCTTCACGGTCACCTCCACGGCCTCCGCCTCCGCCGCCCTTGTTGGCGGAGAGGGCCGCGATCTCTTCCTTGGACTTGCCGGCGATGGCCGGATCGTCGGTCATGCGCAGGCCGATACGGCCGCGCTCCTTGTCGACTTCGGCGACGGTGACGTCGATGACCTGACCGGACTCGAGCACCTCTTCGACGGTCTCGACCCGGCCTCCGGGCTTGACGTTGGAGATGTGGAGCAGTCCGTCGGTGCCCTTGGTCAGCTCGACGAAGGCACCGAACGTGGTGGTCTTGACGACCTTGGCCGCGTTGTAGCGGTCACCGATCTCGGCCTCGCGGGTCATCGACGAGATGCGCGCGACGGCTTCCTCGACCTGGGTTCCGGTCGGAGCGTAGATCCGGATCGTGCCGTCGTCCTCGACGTCGATGTCGGCCTCGAACTCCTCGCAGAGGGCGCGAATGGTCTCGCCGCCCTTGCCGATGACGGCGCCGATCTTCTCCTGGTCGATCTTGATCGACTCGATGCGCGGGGCGTGAGCGGAGAGCTGCGGGCGCGGACCGTCGATCGCTTCGGCCATCTTGCCGAGGATGAAGAGGCGACCCTTGCGGGCCTGCTCCAGCGCATCCTGAAGGATCTCGAAGGTGACTCCGGTGATCTTGATGTCCATCTGGAGGGCGTTGATGCCGTCCGCGGAACCGGCGACCTTGAAGTCCATGTCACCGAGGTGATCTTCGACTCCGGCGATGTCGGTGAGCACGATGTAATCGTCGCCCTCCTTGATCAGGCCCATGGCCACACCGGCGACGGGGCTGGTGACCGGGATACCGGCCGCCTGCATCGCCATCGACGAGGCGCAGACCGAGCCCATCGAGGAGGAACCGTTCGACTCGAGCGTCTCGGAGACCGCGCGGATCACGTACGGGAACTCTTCCTGGTCCGGGATCGATGGCAGCAGGGCCCGCTCGGCGAGCGCTCCGTGGCCGATGTCGCGGCGCTTCGGGCCGCGCATGAAGCCGGCCTCGCCCACCGAGAACGGCGGGAAGTTGTAGTGATGCCAGAAGGTCTTGGTCGTTTCGAGGCCGAGACCGTCGATGCGCATGTCCATCCGGGTGGTTCCCAGGGTGACGTTGCCGAGGATCTGGGTCTCACCACGGGTGAACAGAGCGGATCCGTGAACGCGGGGCGAGATGTCGACCTCGCACTCGATCGGACGGATCTCGTCCTGGGCGCGGCCGTCGGGGCGCTTCTTGTCGACGGCGATCGCCTTGCGGATCGTGTCCTTCTCGATCGCGTCGAAAGCGGTCTTGACGTCGGACTTGCGGGCCGAGTCGGCGTCCGCGTCTCCGGTCTCCGGGGCGTACTGGGCGACTACCGCGTCCTTGACGGCGGCGATCGCTTCGTAGCGCTCGAGCTTGCCGGTGGTGGCGATCGCGTCGACCAGGGCCTGTGAGTGCGATGAACGGATGTCGTTCAGCAGACCTTCGTCGATGCTCGGCGCCTCGATGACCAGCTTCTCCTTGCCGATCTTCTGGCGGAGCTCTTCGATCGTGGCGACCAGCTTCTTGATCTCTCCGTGGGCGATGTCGAGCGCGTCGAGGATCTCGGCTTCGGTGACGCCGTTGGCGCCGGCTTCCACCATGAGGATCGCTTCGTCGGTACCGGCGACGATCAGGTCGAGGTCGAGGTTCTCGTGATCCTCTTCCTTCGGGTTGACGATGAAGTCACCGTCGAGCTTGCCGATGCGGACCGCGCCGACGTGCTTGGCGACGGGAACCTCGGAGATCGCGAGGGCGGCCGAGGCGCCGTTCATCGCGAGGATGTCGTACGGGTGGACGTGGTCCACGGACATCGGGATGGTGACCAGCTGGGTCTCGTAGTGCCAGCCCTTGGGGAAAAGCGGACGGATCGGACGGTCGATCATGCGGGCGGTCAGGGTGGCCTTCTCGCCGGCGCGGCCTTCGCGGCGGAAGAAGGATCCGGGGATCTTGCCCGCGGCGTAGGTGCGTTCCTCGACGTCGACGGTCAGCGGCAGGAAGTCCACATCACGCAGCCCACCCATGGTGGCGGTGGAAAGAACCATCGTGTCGCCGCTCTGTACGACGACGGAACCGCTGGCCTGCTTGGCGAGCTTGCCGGTCTCAAAAGAGATCTCGTCCTCACCTACACGCACGGAAACGCGCGTCGTTTCAAAAATACTCATTCGGTTTTGTTACCTCCAGCCATCCGGATGATGGCTCTCTGTTTCGCAGAACTCTCGTTCTCTTATCGCTCATAAGGGTATAGGGCCAGAGCCCGCAGCGAGCGGAGCCCGCCAGGTGCAGGGAGAAATGGGAAAAAAAGGCCACCAGAACCCAACGCGCGAAGCGCGGAGCGAAGCGACCAGCCCCAGCCCTCTGCCGTAGACGCCCGAAGTAATGCCGCGCTGCGGGCCGCACACGAATGGGTGGAGACGATTGCCGCCCTCTCCGGGCGGAGATCGTCTCCACCCCAATCTCAACCAACCGAGACTCGGCCGTTCCACCTCAAGGACCTCCGCGGCGTTCCGTCCCTCGCCCGCCGTCGTCAACGGGCACGCGGATACACCGAAAAAGTCGTAAATGCTCGCGCCGCATTCGCGGCTAGAGCCGGAAGATCTTTTTTGGTGTGTACGCAGTCGCCCGTGACCGCAGGCGCCCGACCGGGGCGAATCGGGCTAGATCGCTGCGAGGATCGCCGAGGGCGGCGGTATATCCAGCGGTGTGTCGGTCTCGTAGACCCACTCCACCTTGCCGTCCGCATCGATCAGGACGAGCGAACGGTTCGAGTGCCCCGCATCGGCCAGGTAAGCGCCGTAGGCGTCGGCCACGGCGCCCTTCGGCTCGAAGTCGGCCAGGAGGGTCGTATCGACCCCGAGCTGGTCACGGAACGCCTTGTGGGCGAAGGCCGAATCGACACTGATCGCCACCAGGGTCACGCCGGCTTCTTCGAGCTGGGGCGCGATCTCCTTGTACGCGGCGAGCTGGTCGGTGCAGACCGGACTGAAATCCAACGGGTAAAACGCCATGAGCAGGCGCTTCCCGTTGAAATCGGAGAGTGAAACGACCTGCCCGGTGTGATCGGGCAGGCTGAAATCAGGAGCCTGGGCGCCGACTTCGATCAATGGCGGAGGCCGAGATCGGAAACCAGGGCGCGGTAGCGGTCCAGGTCGGTGCGCTGCAGGTAACGCAGCAGACGGCGGCGCTTGCCGACCATCATCAGCAGTCCACGGCGGGAATGGTGGTCCTTGCTGTGCTCACGCAGGTGGCCGGTCAGGTCGTTGATCCGCTCGGTGAGAAGCGCAACCTGCACCTCGGTCGAGCCGGTATCGCCGTCCTTCTTGCCGTACTTGCCGATCAGTTCGGCCTTGTTGTCTTTCGTAAGAGTCATATCTTTCCTTAGGGTCTGGGTCTCGCCTCATGTCTTCCGCGCGAGCGTGGAGACGGAAGCCAGTTCCCGATCCGATTGTTTGACCGTGCAGGGAGCCCCTTCACGGCCGCTGGAAGCTACCACAGACGCGTCTTGTCGCATCGACGTCCAGTTTCATCTGCTCGATGAGCGCTTCCGCGGAGTCAAATCTTTTCTCGCCCCGAAGGCGTTCCACGAAGGCGATCCGGAGTACTTGGCCGTAGAGATCGATGTCTTGATCGAGCAGGAAGGCCTCGATCAGCTCGCCCCTCCCGGTCTCGAACGTCGGCCTTATTCCGATATTCACGGCCGCCGGGAGACCGTTCGCGAAGGCCGCGTAGACGCCATGGCCGGGATTGACCAGACGATCGTCGGGAACGATGTTGGCGGTGGGGAATCCGAGCTCTCGGCCACGCTGATCTCCGGTCACCACGACACCTTCGACCATGAACGGAACGCCCAGGCACTTCCTTGCGGCATCCATCTCCCCGGCGGCGACAAGAGCACGGATCCGGGTCGAGGAAACCGTCTCTCCCTCGACTTCGATCAGGGGAACCACACGGGTGGTGAACTCGGTCCGGGCGGCGAGCATCTCGGGAGTGCCCTTGGCCTTGGTGCCGAAACGGAAGTTCTCTCCGACCGACACCTCCTCGGCCCCGAGCTTGCCGATCAGGATCTCCTCGATGAACTGCTCGGCGGTGATCTGGGTGAAGGCCTGGTCGAAGGCGATCACCACCATCTCCTCCACCCCGATGCCGTCGAGCACGTCGCGCTTGACGTTGAATGGCATCAGCAGTTTCGGTGCGGCCTGCGGGTGCAGCACTTCGAGCGGGTGCGGCTCGAAGGTGAGCACGGTGTCGGCTCCGGCGATCACGGCACGGTGGCCGACATGAACGCCGTCGAAGGTCCCGATCGCGATCTTGCGGGGCCGGGTCTCGGCCTCGGACAGAGGTGTGACTTTGATCATCAGCCCTGCGGCTCCAGAACGACTTCGGCTTTCAGTTTTTCTCGGACTCGACTGGCCACTGCCGTCAGGTTATCCCCGTTGACGAGGAGAACCGGTTCTCCTTCATGCAGATGGTCGGGCGCATCCAGTGTCTGGCCGTACCCGATGGTCACCGCCTCGTCCACCGAGATCTCGTGGCGCGGCAGGAAGGAGAGCGCTTCGAGCGGGGTCAGCAGCTCCCCGGCTCGTTCGATCCCGATCGGTCCGACCGCGGTCCGCCGGAGTTCCTCGCAGTAGGCGTCGCCGAGGGTCTCGATCAGGGTCCGCACATAGGTTCCGGAACTGCATTCGATCTCGTAGCGGGCTCTCCCCTCACCGCTCTCGAGCAGTTCGGCCCGGTGGATCGTGACCTCGCGCACCGGCCGTTCGGCCTCCTCACCGCGATGCGCCTTCTTGTAGAGACGTTCACCGTCCACCCTCACCGCCGAGGTCATCGGCACCATCTGCCGGATCCGGCCGGTCGGCAGGGAAAGGTCCGTCGGAGCGTGTCCGGTCTCGGTCAGCTCGCCGTCACGGTCTCCGGTGGTCGAGGTCCAGCCGAGCCTGGCCGTCGCCACATAGGTCTTGGAGAGCCCCAGCAGGTATTTCTGGAGGCGCGTGGCACGTCCGAGCAGGATGGTCAGCACCCCCGTCGCGAAAGGGTCCAGTGTGCCGGCATGGCCGACCTTGCCACCGCGTTCGCGCCGCACCTGGGCGACGACGTCATGCGAAGTCACCCCGGCGGGCTTGTCCCAGACGAGAATGCCCGTTTCCGACACGCTGCCCCGCTCCCGCCCGAGATCAGTCTTCGGACTGCCGGCTCAGTCCGTCACAGATCTCGGTGACGACCCGTTCGAACTCGAGATCGGTGGAGCAGCCGGCGGCACGCACGTGTCCGCCGCCTCCGAACCTGCGAGCGAGCGCCGAGACGTCGGTGTTGTCGTCACCGGCACGCAGGCTGACTTTCCGGGCTGCCCGTCCGCGGCTCACCTGATCGCGGACGACGGCCGCGACCCGGATGCCGTCGACCGCCCGCAGGTGGTCGATGATTCCCTCGGTCATCTGCTCGTCGGATCCGGTTTCTTCGTAGTCGGCGCCGGTGATGTAGGTGACGATCAGCTGGCCGTCGCAGTGCATCTCGATCTTGTCGAGTGCCCGGCTCAGCAGGCGCAGCTTCTCGAACGGCACGCTTTCGTAGAGGCGCCGGTTGACGTCGTCGATGTCCACCCCCGCCCGGACCAGGGCCGCGGCCACTTCGTGGGTGCGGGCATCGGTGCTGTCGTACATGAACTTGCCGGTGTCGGTCACGATGCCGATGTAGAGCGCCCTGGCCATCGAAGCGCTGATCTTCACGTCGAGCAGCAGTGCCAGCTCGTAGACGATCTCGGCGGTCGAGGAGGCACCCGCGTTGACGAAGTTGAGATCGCCGAACTCGGTGTTGTCGTGGTGGTGATCGATGTTGACCACGAGCTTGCCGCCGTCACGCAGGAAGTCGACCGGCATCCGGTCGATGTTGCCGCAGTCGAGGAAGACCACCACGCGGTCACGGAGGTCGGCCGGCGGTTCGTGGAACACGCCTTCCAGCGGCAGGTGCCGGTACTCGATCGGCAGCGGGAACTCCTTGGCCGCGAGGAACATCGCGGAGTCCTTGCCGAGGGTTTCCAGCATCTGGTGCATGCCCAGCAGGGATCCGAGGGCGTCGCCGTCGGGTCCTTCGTGGGTCGTCAGCAGGAACTTGGAGTTGTCGCGGACGAGGTCCGCGATTCCGGCCAGGTTTCCCTTGGCGACGACCTGCGCGGTGTCAGTTGCCGGGTTCATTCTCGTCTCTGTCCGGAGCCTCGGGATCATCGGGATCCATGTCCAGCAGCGCCGCGATCCGCAGTCCCTTCTCGACCGACTCGTCGTACTCGAAGGTGAGCGTCGGCGTGTGCTTCATCGAGGTCTCCCGGGCCACCTTACTCTGCAGGAAGCCGTGTGCCCGCTTCAGTGCGGTCAGCGCGTCCGCGCGAGCGTCTTCATCACCGAGAACGGTGATGAAGACCTTCGCGTGATGAAGATCCGGGCTGGTCTCGACCGAGTTGACGGTGACCATGTTCACCCGGGGATCGTTGAGATCAGAGGTGATCGCGTCGCCGAGAACCTGACGCATCACCTCATTCACCCTTCGCATCCTCGAGATCGCCATGGTCTACGTCCTAACCGAGGGTCTGTTCGACCTGTTTGGTCGAGAAGAACTCGAGCACGTCGCCGACCTTCACGTCCGCGTATCCGTCGAGCACGATGCCGCAGTCCTGGCCCTCTTCGACCGACTGGGCGGCATCCTTGAAGCGACGCAGCGAATCGAGCTTGCCGGTCCAGATGACCGTGCCCTCGCGGACCAGGCGGACCTGGCCGTCGCGGGTGATCCGGCCTTCGGTGACCACGCAGCCGGCGATCCGGCCGACCTTGGAGGCCTTGAAGATCTCCCGGACCTCGGCCTCGCCGAGTGCCTCTTCGACCTCGACCGTGTCGAGCATGCCCTCCATCGCGTTGCGCAGATCCTCGGTGATCTTGTAGATGACCGAGTAGCTGCGCACGTCGACGCCTTCGGCCCGGGCGGCCTTGCGGGCGTCGGCCAGCGGGCGCACGTTGAAACCGAGGATGACCGCGTTCGAGGCCGATGCCAGCATCACGTCGGACTCGGTGATGCCACCGGTCTGGGCGCGGATGATGTTGATGCTCACCTGCTCCTGCGGCACCTTGGCGATCTCGTCCTGGAGTGCCTCCAGGGATCCGGCCACATCCGACTTGAGCACGATGTTGAGCTCTTTCAGATCGCCGGTCTGGGCCCGGGAGAAAATCTCCTCGAGCGTGACCTTGCGCGCCTGGCGGCGGGCGATCGTCTCGGCTTTCAGGCGGTTCAGCTTCTCCTGCGCCATCTGGCGGGCCCGACGGTCGTTATCGGCGGTCTGGAACAGTTCACCGGCGTCACAGACACCATCGAAACCGAGCACCTCGACCGGCATCCCGGGTGTCGCCTCGGTGACCTTCTCGCCGAGGTAGTCGTGCATCGCCCTGACCTTGCCCCAGACGGGTCCGGCGACCACCGAGTCACCGACGCGCAGCGTTCCGCGTTCGACCAGAACGCTGACCACGGGGCCGCGTCCCGGATCGAGCTGCGACTCGATCACCGATCCGGACGCGGGGGCGTCCGGGTTGGCGGAGAGTTCCTCCAGGTCGGTGACCAGGATGATCATGTCGAGCAGCTGATCGAGGTTCTGGTGGGTCTTGGCGGACACGTCGACGTAGACCGTGTCTCCTCCCCAGTCCTCGGGCGTCAGGCCCTCGGCGGCGAGATCGTTGCGGATCCGGTCGGGCTGTGCGCCCTCCTTATCGATCTTGTTGACCGCGATCAGGATCGGCACGTCGGCCGCCTTCGCGTGATCGATCGCCTCGCGGGTCTGCGGCATCACGCCGTCGTCGGCCGCGACCACGATCACGGCGACATCGGTCACCTGGGCACCGCGGGCACGCATGGCGGTGAACGCCTCGTGACCGGGGGTGTCGAGGAAGGTGATGGTGTGATCCTCGTGATGGACCTGGTAGGCGCCGATGTGCTGGGTGATTCCCCCGGCTTCACCGGCGGCGACCTCGGTCTCGCGGATCGCGTCGAGCAGTGAGGTCTTGCCGTGATCGACGTGACCCATGATCGTGACCACGGGCGGACGGTCGACCAACGAGTCCTCGCTGTCGTCGAATTCGGGGGCGGGAGCCTCCTCTTCGGCGGCGGAGACGATCTCGATCTTGCGGTCGTACTCCTCGGCGATCGCCATGACCGATTCATCGGTCAGGGTCTGCGTGAGGGTCGCCATCTCGCCCATCATCATCAGCTTCTTGATCAGCTCGGCCGAGCTCAGGCCGAGCAGTTCGGCCAGGTCACGCACGGTGACGCCGGAGCTGACGGTGGTCGCCTCCGGCTCGGCCGGATTGGTGTCTACCGGGGTCGGTTCCTCGAGCAGGGGCCGGCGGCGCCTGCCTCCACGGCGGCGCGGCGGGCGCTGAGGCGGCGGACCGCCACCGGTCTCGCGGCGAGACGCCTGCGAATCGATCACCACACGGCGGCGCTTGCCCTTGGCGGCGGCACCACCGGCGGGCGATCCGGGCGACCCGGCCGGCTTGACCGGCTTCTGCGACGCCGGTGCTGCCTTGGCGGGCGCGGCCGCCTTCGGCGCGGGCTTGGCGGCCGGCTCCGGCTCCTTGGGGGCCTTCGCGGCGGCGAGCGCCGCGTTCGCGGCATCCTCGTCGACGCTCGAGGCGGCGACCTTGACGTTGATTCCAGCGGCGTTCAACACCACCAGCAGATCCTTGCTGGAGATGTCGTTGGCCTTGGCTATTTCATGAACGCGTTTCTTGCTCACTCGGCCTGACTTTCTCCGTCTGCGGACTCGTTCTCTTCGGCGTCGTCCTCGGTCACTTCGACCTCGGCCTCGGCCTCTTCGACGGTTTCGACTTCGGCTTCGGTTTCGACCTCGACCTCATCGGCCGGCTCGACGAAGTTCGCCTCGGCCCCCTCGACGATCGCGGTCACCTCGGCGTCATCGGAATCGGGATCGGCCAGCGTCTCGATCTCGGCATCGCCGAGGCCGGTGAGAACGCCGACATGGCTGGTGGTGAAGCGGGAGAGCGCCTGGTGCTGCGGTAGTCCGCAGTAGGTCGATCCGCCGATCGCCGCGTTGGGACAGCGGCGTCCGGAGGAGAGCACCGCCATGCAGCGGCCGTCGAACTCCTCTTCGCCCTCGTACTCGTGCTGGCTCTCGTCCTTGGCGAACTCGCTTTCGGACTTGATGTCGACCCGCCAGCCGGTGAGGCGGGCGGCGAGGCGGGCGTTCTGTCCGTCGCGTCCGATCGCCAGTGAAAGCTGGTCGTCGGGCACGACGACGGTGGCCTGCATCTCCTCGTCGTCGACCAGAACCTCGCGGACCCTGGCCGGCGAGAGCGCCTTGGCCACGAATCGAGCCGGTTCCTCGTTGTACGGAATGATGTCGATCTTCTCGCCGCGCAGCTCGGAGACGACCATGCGGACGCGCGAACCTCGCGGACCGACGCAGGCGCCGACCGGGTCGACGCCGTCGGCATGGGAGACGACGGCGATCTTCGAGCGATAGCCGGGCTCACGGGCCACACCGACGATCTCTACCAGCTTGTCGGCGATCTCGGGGACCTCGAGTTCGAAGAGGCCCTTGATCAATTCGGGGGAACGACGGGAAACGACGATGCTCGGGCCTTTCGTGGATTCGGAGACGTCAGTGATCACAGCCTTGACGCGCATGCCGTGGTCATAGCGCTCGCTGTAAACCTGTTCGGACTTCGGCAGCAGTGCCTCGACCCGTTCGCGCAGCTGGACCAGCGTGTAGCGCTTGTCCGACTGCTGGATCAGTCCGGTGATCAGCTCACCGACGCGGTCGCGGTACTCGTCGAACATCATCTGACGCTCGGCTTCGCGGATGCGCTGGTAGATGACCTGCTTGGCGGTCTGGGCGGCGATCCGCCCGAAATCTTCGGGAGTGACGTCCTTGGTGGTGATCTGGTCCTCGTAGGGCGCCAGCACCTCGGGATCGATCTCGGGCTCCTCGGGCTCGCGCAGCTCGCCGGTCTCGGGATCGATGGTGCGCTCCTGCTCGGCGATCGCCTCGTCGAGCAGCTTCTGCTCGAGTTCCGCCGGAAGGATCAGCTCGAAGACCCGGAAGTCACCGGTCTCGTGGTCGAGATCGACCCGCGCGTACTTCGCCGAGCCGGGGCTCTTGCGGTAGGCCGAGAGAAGCGCGTCGGCGAGCGCGTCCATGAGGGTGTCTGCGGAGATACCCTTTTCCTGTTCAAGCACCTTTACCGCGTCAACGATCTCCTGGGTCACTTGGTTGCTCCTTCTGCAATGTCTGGCACTAGATGAGAGCGTTCGACGCTCTGGTACGGGATACGGACGACCGAGTTGTCGACGCCGAGCGTTATCTCCCGCTCGGCCGCCTCGAGGATCGTCCCGGTGAACTTGCGGCGATCCTCGATCGGCTCGGTGGTCTCAACTTTGGCCCGGCGTCCTTCAAATCTGGAAAAATGCTCGGGTTTCGTCAGGGGACGCTGAGGTCCCGGTGATGAAACCTCCAGGGAATGGTCGATCAGCAGCTCACTCAGTCCGGAGGTCACTTTCCGGCAGATCTCGAGATCGACTCCGTCCGGATGGTCGACATAGATGCGCAGGGCATCGCCGCCGGCCGCTTCCACGGCCAGAAACTCGATTTGAGGATCGAGCTCTGCGAGGCGTTTTTCGATGTCTTCGGAGCGTGGAATCATGTGTTTCTCTTGATTTCGAGCCAAAAAAAAGCGGGCAAGGCCCACTTCTCGACACAGCTGGAGGGGAAAAGCTCTTACCAGTATAGCTCGCCGAGAATAAGTAATCCAGGTGACCCGGAATATGGAATCCAGGTGACATTCCCTCGTGATGGCCGATCTGGACTGAAAAGTCACGGGTCTCGGGAAAGCCCCCTGGATTTCGAAGTACCAGCTGCGTGAGTGGGCAAATCTGTTGCCCCTCTCAGTGCCTCAGCGTGCCTACTTGATCTCGATCAGGATCGTGACCGGGCCGTCGCCGGTGATCTCAACCTTCATGTCGGCCCCGAACACGCCTTTTTTCGCGCCGAGTCGTTCACAGACCTCGTCATACAGCGGTTCGGCCACCTCACCCGGGGCCGCTTCCTTGAATCCGGGCCGGTTCCCGCCCGAGCTGTCAGCGTAGAGCGTGAACTGGCTGACGCAGAGGATCTCGCGCTCACCGAGCGCTTCGTTCATGCGGCCCTCGCCGTCCTCGAAGATCCGCAGCTTCAGCAGCTTGCCGGCCATGCGCTCGGCCTCGGCCGCGCCGTCGCCATGGGTGATGCCGAGCAGCACGACCATGCCCGCCCCGACACGGGAGATCTCCTGGCCGCCCACCGAGACCGAGCCGGCCGTGACCCGCTGGACCACCGCTCTCAAGAGGCGTCCGGTCCGGCTCTCAGTTCGAGTACCCGGTCGAGGATGCGATCGGCGATCTCCGTCTTCGGGGCCTTCTCGACCTCGCGTTCGCTCCCGGACGTGACCAGGGTGACCGCGTTCTCGGTCGAGTCGAAGCCGATGGTCCGGTCGGAGACGTCGTTGAGCACGATCATGTCCGCACCCTTCGACTCGAGTTTCTGCCGGGCCCGCCCGATGGCGTCGCCTCCGTGCTGTGCGGCGAAGCCGACCACGGTCTGACCGGCCTCGCGGGTGGAGGAGAGCCCGCCGAGTATGTCCTCGGTCGGGACCAGGGACAGGGAGATCTCGCCGCCGCTCCTCGAGAGCTTCTCCCTTGAGCTGCCGGAAACCGTGAAATCCGCCGGTGCGGCCGCCATCAGCAGCAGGTCGGCCGATGGGAAGAGCTCATGGCAGCGGGCCGCGAGATCTTCGGTCGATTCGACGTCGACCCGCCTGATTCCGGCCGGGGCCGGCAGGTTGACGTTGGCGGCGATCACTGTGACCTCCGCGCCGCGGGCCTCGGCCCGCTCGGCGAGCGCGAACCCCATACGCCCGCTCGACCGGTTGCCGATGTAGCGGACCGGATCGATCGGCTCGCGGGTGCCGCCGGCGGTGACCAGCACCTTCAGCCCGGTCAGGTCGGCCGAATCGCCGCCGTCGTTCAGAGCGGCTTCGACTCGCGCCATCAGCTCGGCCGGTTCGGGCAGGCGCCCCACCCCGAACTCGCCCTTCGAGGCGAGCCTTCCTTCGCCGGGCTCGATCACGTCCACCCCGCGTTCGCGCAGGGTCGCCAGATTGGCCTGGGTGGCGTCGTCCCGGTACATGCGGTCGTTCATCGCGGGCGCGACCAGGCGCGGACCGGCGAAGGCGAGAAAGGCCGTGGTGAGGATCGAGTCGGCCTGCCCCCCGGCCAGCTTGGCGATCGTGTTCGCCGAAGCCGGGGCGATCAGGTAGAGGTCGGCCGCCTCGGCCACGGCCAGATGCCCGATCGGATCGTGTTCGGGCAGCGGCTCCCCGGGAAAGGTGCCGCGCATCGGGTCACGCTCGAACTCGGAGGTGAGCACGGGCGCCCCGAGAATGCCCTCGAAGGTGTCGGGGCCGACGAACTTTCTCGCCGACGCGGTCATCAGGACCCGGACGGAATGTCCGGCCCCGGTGGCAAGGCGGACGAACTCGACCGCCTTGTAGGCCGCGATCCCGCCGCTTACTCCGAGCAGGATCTTCGCCAAGGCAGAGTCCTAGCTGCGGTACTCGTACTTGAGTTTGCCCTCGGCGACTTCTTCGAGCGCGAGGGTGAGCGGGCCCTTGCCCGGCTCGGCCGGAACCATCGGCGGCGGGTAGTCCCCGTATCCGCCTTCGTTCAGGCTCTGGTAGTAGCTGTTGATCTGCCGGGCACGGCGGGCGGCGACTACGACAGCCGCATAGTGAGAATCAGTGTTCCGCAGGAGATGGTCGACGCGTGGCTTGATCATTGAGTCAATTCTGACAGCTTGCGCCGGACTATGGTTTCCAGCTCTCCCGCCGCGCGGTCCAGATCGTCGTTGACGACCCGGTGATGAAAGTGGTGCCGGGCCTCGAGTTCTTCCTCCGCGACGGCCATCCGGCCCTCGATCGCCTCAGCCGAATCGGTCCCCCGGCCGGCCAGCCGCGAGAGCAGCGTCTCGAGCTCCGGCTCCGGCGGCATGATGAACAGCTGGACCGCTTCCGGCATCGATTCACGGATCTGTTCGGCGCCCTGGACCTCGATCTCGAGTACCACCGGATGGCCGTTCTCGATCCGTCCGTCGACCTCGGACTTCAAGGTGCCGTACTGGTGTCCGCTGTAGCCGGCGTGCTCGAGAAACTCGCCGGCGGCGACCCGCCGGTCGAACTCCTCGGCGGGCAGGAAGTGGTACTCGACCCCGTCGGTCTCACCTGTCCGGGGCGCCCGTGTGGTCGCCGAGGTCGAAAGCTCCAGTTCGGGAACCCGCTCGCGCAGCATCGAGATCAGGCTGCCCTTGCCGACACCGGACGGGCCGGTGATCACGAATACTTTGGAAACCAGGGGTTTTTGGGCAGCGGCCATCGGAGCGCCAGCCTAGAGGATGGTTCGGACTAGCGGCGCAGCATCGCGACGAGCTCGCCGCGCTGCCTCTCGGACAGCCCGCCGATCGTCTTCGCGGGAGAGATGCGGCACTGGTTCAGAACCCGGTTCGCCTTGACCCGACCGTACTTCGGAACGGCCAGGAGCATGTCGAACACCTTGGCGGTCATCACGTACTCGGGGGGCGAGCTGAGCAGCTCGTGAATGGTCATCCGACCGCCCTTGAGATCGCGTTTCAGCTGTGCCCGCGCGGTGCGGATGTCGTTCGCTCGTTTGAGCGCCTCCATCCTCTGATCGAGGGACCTTTCCGGGGCTTCCGGCGGACTGGAGAGGGTCTTCGAAGAGGCAGGCATCAAGGCCGCGAGTATAGCCGCCATCTCGCTCATGGTCTGCCGAAAACCCCCGAATCGGCCAAATTCACCTAAACCTCAACTCAAGGTTGATGCCTGCGCGTCGGCCAAGGATTCGAATCCACGCCGCTGGAGTGCGCTGACCAGGCCATCTCGCACCGAAATTCCGGCTCGCGGGTCACGGAAATTTTCCGTGCCGACGGCAACGACTGTTGCACCGGCGAGGATGAACTCGAGCGCCGACTCGCCGTCCGCGATCCCGCCCATGCCGACCAGGGGCAGATCGACCGCGCCGGCGACCGCCCGGACCTGCGCCAGGGCGATCGGCCGGACCGCGGGACCGGAAAGTCCGCCGCCGCCGACCCCGAGCCAGGTCCGGTTGTGGTTGCGGTCGATCGCGGCGGCCTTGATCGTGTTGATCAGGGAGATCGCGTCGGCTCCTCCCGCCTCGGCCGCCTTCGCGACCTCGTGGGGATTGGCGACATTGGGGGTCAGCTTGATCATCATCGGCAGGTCGGTGAGTGGCCTCAGCGCCTTCATCAGCGCCTCGGTCTCGGTCGGCTGCTCACCGACGATCAGACCCGAATGAACGTTCGGACAGGAGACGTTGAGCTCGATCCCGGCGACGCCGGGCACGGCGGCGACCGCTTCGACCAGAAGCGTGAAGTCCTCGGCGCTGTCGGCCATCACCGAGACGATCAGCGGAACCGGCAGAGCGGTGAGCTCCAGCAGATCCCCGCCGACGAAAGCCTCCAGCCCGGGATTCGGCAGGCCGATCGAGTTGATCATTCCCGAGGGCGCCTCCCAGAGCCGGTGCGGCGGATTGCCGGGCCGGGGATGACGGGTGATCGTCTTCGAGACGAAAGCCGCGAAGGGAAAATCATCGAGGACCGCGTCGCCGAAGGCACGCTGCGCCGCGAGCGCGTCATAGGTTCCCGATCCGTTCAATACGGGGCTTGCGAGCGGGATCCCACAGATCTCGGTGCTGAGGTCCATCAGTCCGCGTCTCCGATCCCCGAGGTGACCATCTCGCCGGCCATCGCCGACTCGATCTGATCGCCCCGGACGACCGGGCCGTCCACGCAGAGCCGCAGATAGCCGCCCTCGGCCTTGGGCACGGCACAGCCGTAGCAGGCACCGAACCCGCAGGCCATCGGCGATTCGAGCGCGAGCTCGACCGGCACCCCGTACCCGGCGCAGATGTTTCGGACCGCCTCCAGCATGGCCGGGGGGCCGCAGGAGTAGACCACCGCCCCGCCGGGGTCGTCGCCCTCGAGCATGCGGATCAGCAGGTCGGTGACGTAGCCCTTGTGACCGGCGCTGCCGTCTTCGAAGGCCAGGCGGGTCTCCTCGCAGCCGAACAGTTCGTCGACCCCTCCCGAGTGCTCCTGGTCACGGAAGCCCAGCAGGGTGCGCGAGGGAACCCCGCGCTTCACGAGTTCGCGGCGCAGCACGGCCATCGGCGCGATGCCGATCCCCCCGCCGACCAGGATCGCCCCGGCCGCGTCGGAGTTGAGCTCCCGGGGCATCGAGAACGGATTGCCGAAGGGCCCGGTGAGCAGGCATCCGTCGCCGGGCTCGAAGGCGGCCATCCGCCCGGTTCCCGGGCCGACGTCATCAATCAGGAACTCAAGCCGGAGCGCGCCCCGCGTCCCCAGGATCCGGGCGACCGAGATCGCCCTCGGCAGGTAGGGGCGGCCCGATTCACCCTCCCACTCGCTCTCGCCGCTCAGCATGTAGAACTGGCCGGCCGCGGGCTCCGGTCCCTGCTCGTCGATCAGCGTGAAGATCCGGTAGCCGCCCGCCGCATGACTCTCGGCGACGCGGCAGGCGCGCCGGTTGAAGGGAGCGAGTGGGCGTTCTCTACCTGCCATGCAACTCCTGGAGGGAGACCACTTCGGGGGTTCCCTTCAGCCCCGACGCGATCGCCCTGACCGCGGCCGAGGCCCCGGTGGTGGTCGTGATGCAGGGGATGCCGTGGGTGACCGCGGCCGAACGGATCTCGTAGCCGTCCGCCCGGGCGCCCGAGCCGGTCGGCGTGTTGATCACCAGGTCACAGGCCCTTCCCTGGATCAGGTCGACCACATGTGGTGAGCCCTCGGCGATCTTGTTGATCGGTTCGACCGGGATCCCCATGCGGCTGATCGCCTGGGCGGTGCCGCCGGTCGCGACCACCTGGAAGCCGAGGTCGTGGAACCGGGTCGCGAGCTGGGTGGCGAAGGCCTTGTCGGTGTCGGTGACCGAGATGAACACGGTGCCGCCGCTCGGCAGGGCGACCCCGGCCGCCGCCTGGGCCTTGCCGAACGCGGTCGGGAAGTCGGGTCCGATGCCGATCACCTCGCCGGTGCTCTTCATCTCCGGTCCGAGCACCGAGTCCGCTCCCTGGAACCTGGAGAACGGCATGACCGCCTCCTTGACGCTGACGTGCTTTCCGTTGCCTTCCGGCAGGTCCTGATCGGCGAGCTTCTGGCCGAGCATGATCCGGGAGGCGATCTTCGCGAGGGGCGCACCGACCGCCTTCGACACGAACGGCACCGTGCGGGATGCTCTCGGGTTGGCCTCGATCACGTACAGCTCTCCCCCGGCGATCGCGAACTGGATGTTGATCAGTCCGATCACCCCGAGCTCGACCGCGATCGCCGCGGTCGCGGTCTTGATCTCCTCCAGCATCTCGTCACCGATGCTCATCGGCGGGATCACGCAGGCCGAATCACCCGAATGGACCCCGGCTTCCTCGACGTGCTGCATGATGCCGGCGACGAAGACCTCTTCGCCGTCGCAGAGCGCGTCGACGTCGATCTCGATCGCGTTCTCCAGGAAACGGTCCAGCAGCAGCGGATGTTCCGGCGAGGCCTGGACGTGAGCGTCGAGATAGGCCACCAGATCGGCCTTCGAGTAGCAGATCTCCATGGCCCGCCCACCGAGCACGAACGACGGCCGGACCAGCAGCGGGAAACCGACCCGGTCGGCGATCACACCGGCCTCCTCGGCCGAGAGCGCCGTGCCGTACGGCGGCGGCTTGATGCCGAGCTTGTCGATCATCGCGCCGAACTTGGCCCGGTCCTCGGCCTGGTCGATCGCCTCGACCGGGGTGCCGAGCAGCGGAATGCCGGCGTCCTTCAGGCCCTGGGCGAGCTTCAGCGGGGTCTGGCCACCGAACTGGACGATCACGCCCTCGGGCCGCTCGACCTCGCAGACGGCCAGCACGTTCTCCAGGGTCAGCGGTTCGAAGTAGAGCCGGTCGGAGGTGTCATAGTCGGTCGAGACCGTCTCCGGGTTGCAGTTCACCATCACCGCGTCCCGGCCGCACTCACGGACCGTCATCGCGGCATGGACGCAGCAGTAGTCGAACTCGATTCCCTGGCCGATACGGTTCGGACCGGCGCCGAGGATAACCACCGAGGGCCGGTCGCCCCGGCGGACCTCGGAGGGCGATCCCGGCTGCTCGTGGGACGAGTAGTAGTAGGGCGTCGCCGCCTCGAACTCGGCCCCGCAGGTGTCGACCGAGTTGTAGATGCGCTCCAGCCCCGCGGTCCCGTCGCCATCGGTCGCGAGCGCGGCCAGCTCACGCAGGAACCAGGGATCGATCTTGGTCCGCTCGTGAACCGCCTCGACCGAGAGGCCCCGCTCGAAAGCGGCCAGGACGAGGTCGATCCGGTCCGGCGTCGGGGTCGCGATCCGGCTGAGGATCTCGTCATCGTCTTCGGGCACCTCGCAGACCGCGTCGAGCTCCCGCGAGGCCATCGCCTTGGCGAACGATTCGCGGAAGGTACGGCCAATCGACATGACCTCGCCGACGCTCTGCATGTAGGTGGAGAGCTTCTCGTCGGCTCCGGGGAACTTCTCGAAGGCGAAGCGCGGGATCTTGGTGACCACGTAATCGATCGTCGGCTCGAACGAGGCCGGGGTCGCCCGGGTGATGTCGTTCGGGATCTCCTCCAGCGCGTATCCGACCGCCAGCTTCGCGGCCATCTTCGCGATCGGGAAACCGGTCGCCTTCGAGGCGAGAGCCGAGGACCTGGAGACCCGCGGGTTCATCTCGATCACGACGATCTCGCCGTCGGCCGGATTCACCGCGAACTGGACGTTCGAACCGCCGGTCTCGACGCCGACCGCGCGGATCACAGCGATCGCGGTGTCGCGCAGGGACTGGTAGACCGGATCGGTCAGAGACTGTGCCGGCGCGACGGTGATCGAGTCGCCGGTGTGGACCCCCATCGGATCGACGTTCTCGATCGAGCAGATGATGACCACGTTGTCGTTGTGGTCCCGCATCACCTCGAGTTCGAACTCGCCCCAGCCGATCACCGATTCCTCGACCAGCACCTGGCCGATCGGACTCGCGGCGATGCCCTTCGACACGACCTCCGCCAGTTCCTCACGGGTCTCGGCGACCCCTCCGCCCTGTCCGCCCATCGTGAACGCGGGCCGGATGATCGCCGGCAGCGAGGCACCGCCCTCGTCCAGCGAGGCGAAGGCCTGCTCGACGCTCTCGACCGTGATCGACCAGGGAATGCGGATGCCGGCCTCGGTCATCACCTGCCGGAAGACCTCGCGGTCCTCCCCACGGATGATCGCGTCGCGGTTGGCGCCGATCAGCTCCACCCCGAACTTCTCGAGCGTGCCGTCGGCGGAGAGGTCCATCGCCAGGTTGAGCGCGGTCTGGCCGCCGAGGGTCGGCAGCAGCGCGTCCGGACGCTCCTTCTCGATGATCGCGGCGACCGGGCCGGGCAGCAGCGGCTCGACGTAGGTCGCGGTGGCGAACTCGGGGTCGGTCATGATCGTCGCCGGGTTGGAGTTGACGAGCACGACCTCGTATCCCTCCTCCAGAAGGACCTTGCAGGCCTGGACCCCGGAGTAGTCGAACTCGGCGGCCTGACCGATCACGACCGGACCCGAGCCGATCACCATGATCCGCTTGATGTCGTCGCGGCGCGGCATCAGCCGACCCTCGCGAGCTCGAGGAAACGATCGAAGAGGTGGCGTGCGTCCCGGGGTCCGGGACCGGCCTCGGGATGGTGCTGGACGGTCATTGCGTTGGCCTCCGGAAGGCGAAGTCCCTCGACCGTGCGGTCATAGAGATTGATGTGGGAAAGCTCGGCGGGACCGAACTCGGTCTGCCATCTGAGCGGCTCGTCGGTATCGATCGTCTGCGCGCCGTCCGGGCCGAGCACCGCGAACCCGTGGTTCTGCGAGGTGATCTCGATGATCCCGGTTTCCAGGTCCTTGACCGGATGGTTCGAGCCGCGATGGCCGAAGGGGAGCTTGAAGGTCTCGAGGCCTACCGCGCGGCAGAGCAGCTGGTGGCCGAGGCAGATACCGACCATGGGCCGCTTGCCGACCAGCTCGCGGACCGTCGCGACGACGTGATCGACCGCGGCCGGGTCGCCGGGGCCGTTGGCCAGGAAGATCAGGTCGGGATCGTGCGCCAGCACCTCTTCCGGACCGACGCCACAGGGCAGCAGGGTGACGCGGCAGCCGCGCTCGACCAGCTGCTCGACGATGCTCGACTTGATCCCGGTGTCGATCGCGACGACGTGGGGTCCGTCACCCTTGAACTCGATCGCCTCCGACGGCGTGACCGTGCTGGCCAGATCGGAGCCGGCCATGGTCGGTTCCGCCTCGATCCGGGACGCGGCCTCCTCGACCGGAACCTCGCCGGGGAAGATTCCCCCGCGCATCGCGCCCTTGTCGCGGATGTGACGGACCAGGGCCCGGGTGTTGACACCGGTGATCGCCCAGACTCCGTTGGCCTCCAGCCAATCGAGCCAGCCTCCCTCGGCCGAGGCGGCGTCGTCGCCGTTGCGGGCCTCGCGCATGATCACGCCGCGGGCATGGGCCTTCGATGATTCCATCGCGGCCGGAGACACACCGTAGTTGCCGATCATGGTGTAGGTGAAGGTGATGATCTGCCCCGCGTAGGACGGGTCGGTGACCGCCTCCTGGTAGCCGGTCATCGCCGTGTTGAAGACGACCTCCCCCACACCGCCTTCCGGCGATCCGCAGATCGAACCATCGAATCGGGTGCCGTCCTCGAGCAGGACGTACCCCGGACTGAAATCGGTCATGCCACTCCCATGCTGAAGCTTCGTAGTCGGTAGGCCACCTGGCCGTTGGCCAGGGTCATCAGGACCCGGCCCTTCAAGGTCTCTCCCGCGCACCAGGAGTTGGTCGAGCGGCTCTCGTACCCGTCCTCGCCGACGACCCACTCGGCGTCGAGATCGACCAGGCAGAGATTCGCGACCGAGTTCTCGGCGACGCTGAACGGCTCGATGTCGAACGGGATGCCGCCGCAGCCGAGCTTCTCGATGACGAGTTCCAGGGACAGCACGCCCGGCAGGACCAGCTCGGTGTAGATCGAGGAGAAGGCGGTCTCCAGTCCGGTCACACCCATGTTCGCCGCCTCGTACGGCACCTCTTTCTCGTCGACCGAGTGCGGTGCGTGGTCGGTCGCGATGCAGTCGATCGTGCCGTCGATCAGCGCGGCGATCAGCGCCTGCCGGTCGGCCTCCGACCTGAGCGGCGGGTTCATCTTGTGCTTTGAGGCATCGAGATCGCGGACCGCCTCATCGGTGAGGCAGAGGTGATGCGGGGTGACTTCGCAGGTGATCAGGACACCGTCGGCCTTGGCCCTGCGGATCGCTTCGATCGACTCGATCGCCGAGAGGTGCTGGACCTGGATCCGGCCGTTCTCGTATCCGGCGATCGCCGCGTCCCGGCTGATCATCACCGACTCGGAGATCGAGGGCACCCCCCTCAGGCCGAGGTTCAGCGAGACCTCACCTTCATGCATCGAGCCTCCCGCCGAAAGGTCGGGGTCCTCCTCGTGGAGGGCGATCGTGCCGCCGCACATCGCCTGGTACTGGAGCGCGCGCCGCATGATCCCGGGATTCTTGATCGGCAGGCCGTCATCGGTGAAGCCGACCGCGCCGGCCTCCCGCAGCTCGGCCATGTCGGTCAGTTCCTCACCCGCCATGTCGCGTGTGACCGTGGCGAGAAAGCCGACCGGGACCGAGGCCTGCTCGGCGGCCTGGGAACGCAGAGCCTCGATGTCGGCCGGGCTGGAGACCGGCGGCGAGGTGTTGGCCATCGCCAGAACGCCGGCGTAGCCACCGGCCGCGGCGGACCGGGTTCCGGTCTCGAGATCCTCCTTGTATTCCTGGCCCGGGGTGCGCAGGTGAACGTGGGGATCGAAGAACGCCGGGAAGACGTGAAGCCCTTCGGCCTCGACCACCTCGGTGCCGGTTCCGGGTTTCAGCGTGCCGGCCTCGGCCAGCTCGCTGATCCTTCCGTCTTCGATCAGCAGATCGAAGGCACCGTCGATTCCGGCGGCCGGATCGAGCACGTTCGCCTGGCGGATCAGCATGCTCGCGGCCGGACCGGGCCGTTGGATCATCGGTTGCGGCAGCCGTTCGGGAACTTCTTCGGGGTTGCGGTTCATGCCGGCTCTCCGATCGGTACGGGACCGTCCGGCGGTGACTGTTCCACCGCGTCGTCGGTCCGGGTCAGAAGCTCGTACAGGATCGCCATGCGGACCGCGAGCCCGGAAGTGACCTGGTCGGCGATCAGCGAACGATCGGAATCGATCACGTCGGAGCCGATCTCGACTCCGCGATTGACCGGTCCCGGGTGCATGACCAGCTGGCGGGGTCCGAGGCGCCGCCCGTTCACCTGGAACAGGCGGGCGTACTCCCGGATCGAAGGCACGAAGTTCTCGCCCATGCGTTCGCGCTGCATGCGGAGGAGATACACGACGTCGGCCTGCTCGAGTTCGTCGAGGGAGTGCCGTACCCGGCATCCGGAAGCTTCGATCCCGCGCGGGATCAGGGTAGGCGGCCCGCAGACCGTGACCGAGGCGCCCATCAGCTGGAACGCCGCGATGTTGGAGCGGGCGACCCGGCTGTGGAGCACGTCGCCGACGATCCAGATGTTCTTGCCCTCGAGGCTGCCGAGGCGGTTGCGCAGCGTGAAGACGTCCAGCAGGGCCTGGCTCGGATGCTGGTGCATGCCGTCACCGGCGTTGATCACCGAGGCACCGACCCACCTGGTCAGCATCTGCGCGGCCCCGGCGTAGGGATGCCGGATCACGATCGCGGCCGGGTCGTATGCCGAGAGGGTCTCGACCGTGTCCTTCAGCGACTCGCCCTTGTCGACCGAGGAACCGCTCGCCTTGACCGATACGACGTCGGCCGAGAGGCGCTTGGCGGCGAGCTCGAAGGAGGACGATGTCCGGGTGCTGGATTCGTAGAAGAGGGTGACCACCGTCTGGCCGCGCAGGGTCGGGACCTTCTTGATGTCACGGCGGGTGACCTCGGCGAAGCTATCCGCCCGGTCGAGCAGCGTCTCCACCTGGTCGCGGTCGAGATCTTCGATGGTGAGCAGATGCTTCACTGGACCGCCTCCACGGAACTGAGGATCGAGACCCCGTCGGCGCCATCGATCTCGGACAGACGCACCGAGACCCGTTCGCCCCTCGATGTCGGCAGGTTCTTGCCGACATAGTCGGGCCGGATCGGGAGTTCGCGGTGGCCGCGGTCACAGAGCACCGCCAGCTGGATGCGGGCCGGACGGCCGTAGTCGAAGAGCGCGTCGATGCCGGCGCGGACTGTCCTGCCGGTGTAGAGCACGTCGTCAACCAGGACGATGGTCCGTTCTTCGAGGGGAAAGTCGAGGCGTGACGCGTGAACGACCGGCTGACGATCGTTCGGTTCGCTCTGGCGGGCCTTCAGGTCGTCGCGGTAGAAGGAGATGTCGATCTCACCGAGCGGGACTTCGACTCCGGTGAGCTCGGAGAGCAGAGCGTGGATGCGGCTCGCGAGCACGGCACCCCGGGTGTGGATACCGACCACGGCGACCTCCGCCATGTCCGGATTCTTCTCGACGATCTCATGCGCGATGCGGCGCAGAGTGCGCTCGACATCCTTGCTTTCCAGCACGACCTTCTCGTTCAACTTGACCCTTCTTGGCCTCTCAGGACCGGTTTAAAGGAACGAGACGAGCCTAGCAGGAGGCCCAGCGGAAGAGAGCGGCTCAGCCGGCCGCGTCGGCGGAATCGGCCTCCCGCTTCGCTCCTCCCGGAACCAGGCGGGGTGCCCCCCTTTCGGGGAAGGGCAGCTCGATCGAGTCGAAATCCCGGGGGGCGACCACATTGCCGAAATTCGCCTCGGCTTCCTGGAGCGAAGTCCTGACGTGATACCTGGCGGAGATGTGGACCAGGGCCAGCATCTTCACGTTCGCCTCGGCCGCGATCTCGGCCGCCTCGGCCGAGGTCGAGTGTCCCGTCTCGATCGCGCGTTCGCGGTCCTCGGTCATGAAACTGGAATCGTGGATCAGCAGATCGGCGTCGGCGGCCGCCTCGATCGTCGCCTGGCAGGGGCTGGTGTCGCCGGTCAGCGCGATGATCCTGCCATGGCGTTCCGGACCTACCACCTGCTCCGGGGTGACCATGCCGTTCGATCCCTCGACCGGCTCGCCGCGCTGGAGAGTTCCCAGATCCGGACCGTCCTTCACCCCGAGCTTCTGGGCCAGTTCCGCGTCGAGCTTTCCCGGCCGGTTGTCTTCGAGCAGTGCGTAGCCGAGCGCGCGGGTGCGATGCTCGACCCGGAAAGCCTCGATCTCGTAGTCCTCATGCGGAACCAGGTCGCCCGGTTCGAGTTCCTGTGCCTCGACGTGGTAGCCGAGCCTCCCGGTGAAGGCCGAGAAATCCTTCAGCAGGCGGTGGAGTCCGATCGGGCCGAAGATCTGGAGCGGCTCGGTCCGGTCGTTCAGGTCGTAGGTCTTCAGCAGTCCGGGAAGACCCAGGATGTGATCGAGATGAAAGTGAGTCAGGTAGATCTCGTCGATCTGGATCAGCCCGACCGAACACCGCATCTGCCGCTGCGTGCCTTCGCCGCAGTCGAACATGAGGCGCTCGCCGCCACGCGTGATCAGAACGCTGGGCGTTCCGCGCAGGGCGGTCGGCACCGGGCCACCGGTGCCCATGAATGCGACGGAGAGGTCCATTGCCCCTAGCGTAGATTCATCTTGCCCTCAGCCGCGTTCTCGGATAGCGTCGAAGCACTCGGGTTGCAAGACGCAAACGACGATTGGGGGATCTATGACCGGGTGTGAACGCGGGAATTCGGATGCGCTGAAGAGCGGCGCGGAGGCCTTGGCTTCGGCCTCGGTACTGGTCGGAACTCACCTGAAGAAGCATCCCGCTCCGACCGAGTACAGGACCAAGAAGTTCCTCGGCATCAAGTACGGCAAGGTGCTGATACCCGAGGAGCCCGAGGCCGCGCGCAACCGCCAGGACCTCGAGATCCTGGTCGAAGAGATCGAGGATGTGGAGGGTCGCCTCTGGGCCGTGCAGCGCCGGATCGAAAGAGACCGGCTGGTCGAGGAGGCCGCAAAGGCTCAGGAGGAGTCAGGGGCCGGCAAGTGACGGCCGAGACCGGCATCACGGCCCGCGCGACCGAGAAGCGGGATGAGCTGCTCCTGTCGAGGAAGGCCTTCTCCGACGGCAACGCCAAGCGGATCGGCGAGATCGACAAGCTGGGAAAGATCCTCTCCAGCTTCGGGGTGCTGGTCATCGGCGGTGTCGGCCTGGCGAAGTTCTCCGACGTCTTTCCCTACGAGAGCCGCTGGTACGTGATCGTGCTGATGTTCGCCGGTTTCGCGATGATGCTGACCGGCGCATCACTGGGGGCATGGCGGCTCCACCGCTCGATCCGTCCTTCGGTCATGAGGTCGAGCATCCGCCGGATACCGGACACCAGCGTCAGGGAATCCGAGACGATCCGCGCGATCTACTCCGACCTGCTGACCTCGACCGATTCGGCCAACATGAGTGCCTTCGAGGCCAGGGCGGCCCGCCTGGACCGTGTCTCCGAGCGGATCCCTGCCGCGGCGGAGGAGCTGCGCTCCCAGGCCGCCGTGATCGACGCGGAACGGTCGCTGGCCTTCATGCAGGCGAGGAACGCCGTTCTGAGCGCCAGGACCAGGGCCGCGATCAAGGCCGCCGGCGCGTGCACGATCATCTTCCTGATCGGCCTGGGAACCGTGGTGATCACGATCGATTGGATGGAGGCCGATCGGGCCGCGGTCGCCAAGGCCGCCGAAGAGAAGAAGGCCGCGTCCGCCCCGGCGCCCAAGGAGACCCAGGCCGAAATCGAGCAGCGGACCAAGGCCGAGAAGGGCGAGCTCAACGTGGACAAGCTCTGTGCCGAGAACGCGGCCGCCGGGATCTACCCGCCGGGAGCGGTCCCGAAGTTCTGTCTACCACCCGAGCCGGGACTCACCGAATGGCTCCAGAAGAAGCTTCCCCTGCTCGCCCCGCTTTTGGGGTCGGGATGACCGCAGAGCTTCCGGGCGCCGAGTCAATACACTGCGCCCCTGAGCGCCCGTAGCTCAGCTGGATAGAGCGCGTGCCTCCGGAGCACGAGGTCGCAGGTTCGAATCCTGCCGGGCGTATCACCCCTGCGGAAGCACCACGCCGGGATTCCGAGGACTGAGCCGGTACCTGGGAGGTTCGCGTTCCATCAGGTCACCCTGCTCGCTGAGCAGATCGGCGACCGCCCGATGCCCTCTCGGGTTGAAGTGGTAGTACTCGATCAGGTCGACGATGTCCCGCGGACCGGGATCGTGAAGCCAGGACTCGTTGCTGAACTTGGTGAGGCAGGGCGCGGGCTCGTGCCCCTTGAACTTGGTCTTGACCCCACCCAGATAGAACGTCCTGGCACCCGGCCCCTCGTTGGCGGCGTTCACCGCGGCCACCTGTGCCCGGTCGCCGAGCACTCCCAGCTGCCGCACGTTCGCGGCGATCTCGTAGCCCCTGGCGCGCGAGAAGCGGGAGCAGCCCTGAAGGGCCTTCTGCCCGACCAGGAACGGATATGAGACCAGGACGACCCTGGCATCCGGCCGGAGCCGGTCGCGGAGCTTGGCCAGTAAGGCGGTCAGCTCACCTTCGAGCGAAGGGATCCCCCGCCTCGCTTCGTCGATCAGCCGCTCGCACGACGCCTTGGCAAAGACCAGGCAGTTCTTCGCGATCTCCTTGAAACCGACGTCATTGCCGCCGATCGTCATCAGCACGAGATCGGTCTCCCCGTCCACCGCGTCCCATTGAGGGGGCAGTGACCCCTTGGGTTCGGTCAGATCCCTGAGCACCGCGCCCGAGCAGGCTTCGTTCCTGAGCTTGGCTCCATATCTCGAACTGAAGTCGTCCCGGTAGATCTCTCCCCAGTTGTCGCGGCTGCGCAGGCACTCGCGACGATCATCCGAGTAGTTGCCGGCGCCGTTCCCCGATGAGTACGAGTCACCGATCACGACGATGTTCGTCGGATCGTACGATCCGGAGTCCCGATCCGGCGGCGATCCGTCGTCACCGCAGCCGGTCAACGCGGCCATGCACAGGAGGACGACCCCCATTCCGACTTTCATGTCTGCTCCTTCAACATCCTCGCCACTCGTTAGCGATTCATCCGGACCGGCTACCGGAACTCTATATCGGCTCGATGCGACGGGGGCAAGAAGTCAGGCTGATTTCCGGGCCGGAGCGGACAGCGGATGATGTACGAACGACCTTCCGCTGTCCATGCCCGACCGGGAACTAGATCGTCTCGTTCTCGGCCGCCTCCTCGGCGAGTTCCCGCCTCAGTTCATTGGCCGCGACCACACAGCGGCTGAATGGGGTTCCCTTTTCACCCTTGACGTGTTTCTTGCTCAGGGGCTTGCACGCGTCCTTCGGCTTCAGCATGTCGTCCTTCGCGACCTTCGCCATCGCGTTGACGCAGTTCGAGAACGGCGTGCCCTTGGTTCCCTTGACGTGTTTCTTGCTCTGGCCCTGACAGAACTTGCCGTAGGCCTTTGCCTTGGCGGCGTGGTCCGCCTTGGGTCCCGGTGTATGTCCCTCCTTGTGCATCGCCGATGCCGGTGAAGCGGCCATGGCGAGCGCGCCGGTCACAAGTACCGCGGTTACGAGACGTTTCATCGTGTCCTCCTTGGTCTGGGAATGCCTCAAGGCCGTCGGCCTCAGTACTCCAACGAACCGCCGCGGGAAACGTCAGGGAGCAGTCTCGGATTTCTTCTGGCTGCCCTTGCCGCCACCCACACCGACCGGCGGTGCCGTACTGGCCGGCTTTCCCGATTTGCCGGGGTTGACGACGGCCGAGGCGGGGTTGGCATGTGCACCTGCCTGTGCCTGTCCATGAGCCGACGCGGAAGGCAGTTCGGTCGGCCGGCCACCGTGGGTCGGGATCGCACCTTTCCCCTGGGCGCCTCCGGACCCGCCCGGATGGTCGAGCAGCACATCCCCGGATGTGTCCGGGGATTTGGAGTCGGGACCGCCGGAATTGCCGGGAATCGGGCCCTCCACCTCCTTGGGGCGATCGCCCGGAACTGCCGCGTTGCGGTCATCGCGGGACCGCGGGAGATGGTTTTCGGACCGGTTTGAACCGCCGGCCGGAGAGTCTGTCCCGGCAACCATGGATGCCGGTGGTGGAACGTGACTCGAAGTGGGCAGACGCTGGATCGGCGCCACGGGCACCACCTTGGCTGGAGGCCGGTCTCCCGGCTCACCGGCATGCCTGGTTCCTTCGACGACACCCAATGTTCCGGCGCCGACCCCGGCAGTCACCGCGACAGCCGCCACGGCCTTCATTGCGCCACCGCTGATCGCCGCCTTGCCGCCCCCACCTATGCCGAGAAGACTCGCGACTCCCCCAGTTCCACCCGATCCTCCGAACATGTCCAGGATCGAAAGTGCGACCGCGGCCGGGATCGGGGGGATCAGGGATCGCAGGTCGCCGCGCCGCGATTCGATGCCCGCCTTGAAATCCGAACATCCGTCACAGGTCCGCAGATGAGCTCGAATCCGCCTGCCCTTGAGCTTCCGTCCATCCCGCTCGGAGAGCACCCTGCGAACCGATTCACAATCCATGTCTCGACCTTGTGCCTGCTCCTGGAGAGCGCATCTGGCCTCGTATACGACCTGTTTCGCGGCCGCGGGAGACGAATCGATCACCGCGGCGATCTCGGCGAAGCTCATCCCGTTCAGCTCCCTCATCACCAGCGCTCCCCGCTGACGTTCCGGCAACTGCCGGAGATCGGCGAGAACCTGGCCCAAGCGCTCCCTTGCGATGACGGAACCCTCGACCCGGGAGGCGGACTTCAGACTGTGTTCCTCGATGTCGTCCATCCGACGGCGTGCCCGCAGCATGTCCACACACTCGTTGTGGGCCACGCGGAAGAGCCAGGCCTTCAGGTTCAGTTCGCGATTCTCGCCCGGCAGCGACTTCAGGGCCTTGGCCATAGTGTTCTGGAGCGCGTCGGCGGCGTCTTCCTGGTCTCCGAGTACTGAGAGGCAGTATCCGTACAGAGCCTGGCGGTGACGACGGAAGAGTTCGGCGAAGGCCCGGTCGTCGCCGGTGACGATCCTGCGGCTCAGTGCAGCCTCGGTGAGCAGCCTCATCGGAATGTGGCTCGATCCCGTATCGGCATGTGTTGTCGCACCTGACATCCATCTTCATTATGGGGAACGTCATTCGGCTCAACAAGTAAGGACCGATTCGACCGCACCCCCTGCGCCCGCGCCGTTCCATAATCTTCATGTCTGACTGTGAACGAGCAAAAACCCACCAAGAACCCCGACCGCATTCCGCGCGGCGCCCTCGTCGTCGTCGCCATCGGATTGATCGCGACCCTCGGCGTGCTGGGCCTCGACCGGCTCGGTGGCGGCACCTCGGCCGAGCTCGAGTGGACCACGGTCGAAGAGGTCAAGACTCCCCCGAAGGCGGCGGTCGGTCCCGGCGGGGTCAGCATGGACCGGACGACGATCTCGGCCATCGGACAGAACGGCGGCGGCGAGGCGATCTACCGGATCGCCGGTGCGATCACCGTCGATTCGGGTGGCAAGCAGACCCCGGTTCAGGTTCGCTGCGACATCGAGAGTCTCGATCCCGACTCGGAGATCGCCCGCACCCCGAAGCGCCGCGCGGCATGGCCCCGGCCGAGCGACGAGCTGCAGGCCCAGGAAGTGCCGGAATCGGCCGTGGTCAAATTCAACGCGGTCGGCAACGACGTGCTCGGCCTGCCGATGCGGGACGTCGTACGCCGCTACACAAACACGCTGAGCTCATCCCTGGTCGATTGGGACGGCTACGACCCGCGGATCCAGAACTGGGTCTGGGACATGCGTGACGGCACCGGCCCCAGCCCGGCCGTGCTCGGTTACGTGGTGATCTTCAAGTCGGCGGAGAAGCCGGATGCCTCGCTGAAGTGCGTGACCAAGATGGACGGCGAGGAAGTGACCCAGAAGGCCCGCGCCACCCAGACGGAATGGCCGCTGCCGGACCCGGAGATCGACAGCACCGAAGTCGAGGCCGAGACCTCGACCAACGTCGAGTAGCTCCCCGCTCCGCGCTCAGTCTTCTGAAGCGACGAGCATCTCGGGACCCTCTTTGGTCCCTCCCACCTTGCTCATCGATTTGTTGGCCGGTTTCGAGGTGATCCGGCCGGACTCGAGCGGCTTGCAGAACGAGATCGCCTCTTCCGGCTCCAGCTTCTCGCTCATCCAGGCGGCCTCGGCCTCGGCGTCGGGAAGGATCACCGGCATCCGGTTGTGGATCGGCTCGACATCATCGTTGGCGGTGGTCGTGATGATCGTGCAGCTGGTCATCTGCTCACCCTCCCACTCCCGGGTCGTCGCCAAGCCGGCGAAGGCGAAAGGCTCGCCGCCATCGACCGTGAAATGGAAAGGCTGCTTCGGTTCCTTCGGGTTCTCCGCCTTCATCCATTCGTAGAAGCCATCGGCGAGGATCAGGCAGCGGCTGCTCGACTTCTTGACCAACGGCGCGTAGGCGCGGCTCTTCATCAATCCCTCCGCCCGGGCGTTGATCATCTTGTAGCCGACCTTCAGGTCCTTGGCCCAGAACGGAACGAGCCCCCAGCGCGCGAGCTGGGCGTGCCGGCCGCCTCCCTCGGAGTCGTTCTGAACGGTCAGAACCTCCTGGGTCGGCGCCACGTTGTAGCGGCTGAGGGCGTTCTCCATCTCATCGTCGAGCGAGATCTGGAAGCGACTGCCCAGCCGCCGTTCATCGGATGAGGTGAGTGTGAATCGTCCGCACATTCCCGCAGGCTATTCGATGGCGATCCCCTATCGGGCACACCGGAAGGCGCTGCGAGGCATGTTCAGCGCCACTGTCCCGAAGTCGGTGTCTCCCGGAGCGGTCTTGGTCTGACCGCCGATGAAGAGCCGGCGGCCGAAGAGCTGAAGGCTCGTGGCATGTGAGTCATGACCCCGGCCGAGCCTCACCTTCGTGGTGCCGCCGAAGCTCCTGTCGAGCTTTCCCCTGGCGCTGTAGCGCGCCACCCCGAAGTCGCTGCCACCGCCGCGGGACCAGGTGCCCCCGACGACGATGCGTCCGCAGCGATCCGCCGCGAGGTCGGTCACGGCCAGGTTCTGTGTGGTCACGTGTCCGGCCCTGCCGCCGAACCCGCGGTCACGGAAACCGTCCTCGTTCAGCCGGAACAGGGCACCGACATTGCCGTCTCGTTCTTCCTGTCCGGCCGCCACGTAGATCGAACCGTCCGGCGAGACCGCCACTCCCTGCGGCTGCCGCTTCAGCTTCAGTGTCGACTTGCCGACCTTCCGGGTGACCGAGAGGTTGATGAAGCCCCGTCCCGCGAACGAGTCGTCGATCGTGCCGTCCGGAAACATCCGGATCACCTGGGTCCTCCGCTCACCGGCCGGGCCGGCGACGATCAGCCGCCCTTCGGCATCGACCGCGATCGAAGTCGCGAGACGTTCGCCGGTCTTCGCCGCATCGATGTTGCCGGTCGCCCGGTACCTGATCAACCTGCCGTCCTCGAACTCCGGGCTGCGACTGCCATCGGGCTGGTAGCGGCCGATGAGCCATTGATGACAGATCCGGCCGCAGGTGATCCAGCCCGATGTGACCATGTCCCCGTCCTCGAGCAGGGCCGCTCCGAGCAGCCCGAGCCGCCATCTTTCACCGGTGATCCCGACGTTGACCAGTCCATCTCCCGCGAACGAGTCGTCCAGCAGGCCGTCGCCGGTGAAACGGGCGAGCAGCAGGTTGTCCCGGGAGCCGATGAACTGCGAAGCCCGGCCGACGAGCTGCACACCGCCGTCCGGCAGCACGACGAGATCTTCGAAGCTGCCGGTCTCGCCGTAGACGAAGCTCCGCTTGCCCTCGTCCCCGAAACCGGTGTCCAGCTCACCATCGGCTCCGTAGCGCAGCAGCGCGATCTGGCTGCATGGATCGATCGCGCATTCCGATGTCCCGGCCGCGATCAACTTCCCGTCCGGCTGGACACCGATCGCGTTGATGCGATCCTGCCGGGGCAGCGACCGGCCGCCCGCCGCTTCCTGATTGCCGAAGCCGGTGGTGACGCGGCCGTCCCCACCGAAGCCGGTATCGAGTTTCAGGACCGCCGATTCGGCCGTGGCCGGAACGAAAAATGACAGGACGAGTGCCGTGGCCAGAAGGCCGAGTGTTTTCCCCATGCCCTCACAACCGCGAAACCGCCACGCAGTTTCGGTCTAGGCGTCGCCGGATCCGCTGCGGACCCATTCGGCCCGGCCGGCGATGATCGCGGGACGCGCCCGGTACCACTCGACCGCTTCGGCGATGCCCTCCTCGAAGGCGATTTCAGGCTTCCATCCGGCGATCTCGGCAAGTCTTGCGGCATCGACGTACTGCGTGTCGATCTCACCATCCGGATTGCGGTCCAGCAGATAGTCGGGCTCCTGGCCGGAACCGGTCGCGGCCTTGATCCGCTCGATCACATCGCGGACCGAGCGGGCCTCGCCGGTGCCGGCATTCATCGCCTCGCCCCGGGCCGGTCCGTCCTTGACCGCGCGCTCGATCGCCAGGTAGGCGCCGACCGCGTCGAAGACGTGAAGGAAATCTCGTTGCGGCGAACCATCGGAGCGGATCTGGGGCTGGCGCTCGGCCAGATACGCGGCCACCACCTCGGGAATCAGGCGGGAGAAGTTCAGGTCGCCGCCGCCGTACACGTTGGCCAGCCGGGTCACGCCGACCGGCAGTCCCCAGGACTTCCAGTAGCTGCGGCTGATCACGTCGGCCGCGGCCTTGCTGCCCTCGTACGGCGCGGCGGGACGCAGCTCGTCGCCTTCCCGGTACGGCAGGGCGTCGCTCGGACCATAGGCCTTGTCGGAAGAGGCGACGACGACCGCCGAAACCTCCGCCTCGCGTGCGGCCTCGAGCACGGTCCAGGTTCCCTCGACGTTTGAGCGGAAGGTTCCGACCGGGTCCGCCGCGGCCGGACCGACCAGCGTCTGAGCGGCGAGATGGAAGACCGAATCGGCGCCGGCGGTGGCCTTGTCGACGATCTCCCGGTCGGCGACGTCGCCTTCGATCAGGTTCACGTCGCCCTCGAGCCCGTGAAGCTTCAGAGCCAGGCCCGGTGCTTCGGGCAGATCGAGGACCGCTACCTCGTCGCCGCGTTCCAACAGGGCCTTGACCAGATGACCGCCGATGAAGCCCTGACCTCCGGTGACTAGCGACCTAGCCATGTCGCCTCCCCTTTCTCCCAGAGATCGTTGAGCGTGACCAGGTCCTTGTAGGTGTCCATGCAGTCCCAGAATCCATCGTGCTTGAAGGCTCTCAGTTCATCGTCCGCGGCGAGCATCTCGAGTGGGCGGCGTTCGAGCACGCTGTCCTCGCTCAGCCGGTCCAGCAGCTCCGGTTCGAAACAGAAGAAGCCACCGTTGATCCAGTGTTCACTGCGCGGCTTCTCGGTAAAGCCCCCGACCCGTCCTTCATCCCCGATCTGAACCACGCCCCACTGGATGTGCGGCCGCACGGTGGTCATCGTCGCGGTCCTGCCGTGGCTTTCGTGGAACTCCAGCAGCGCGCCGAGATCGAGATCGGCGACACCGTCGGCATAGGTGGCACAGAAGGTCGATCCCCCGACCACTTCACCGGCAAGCTTGATCCGCCCGCCCGTGGGAGTGTCGAGGCCGGTGTCGAGGCACTCGACGCTGACTCCCTCGGGCCAGTCCTGCCCTTTCACGAACTCGTCGACCATCTCACCCAGGTAGCCCGTGAGCGGATGGAATCTCGTGAAGCCCTGCTCGGCATAGATCGAGATCACATGCCAGAGCAGGGGCCTGCCGCCGACCTCGACCAGGGCCTTCGGCAGCGTCTCCGTCTTCTCTCGCAGGCGGGTGCCGCGGCCCCCGCTCAGAATCAGGACGGGCGGTTTCAGCCGCCGGCCACCGCGGGGAGAATCGTGATCTCGCTGCCGTCGCTCACGGCGGTTCCGAGTCCTTCGCCGTAGCGGATGTCCTCGCCCCCGACGTACACGTTGACGAAGCGGCGGAGCTCACCGTCTTCGGTGATGCGTTCCTTCAGGTCGCCGTGCTCGGCGAAGACCGCGTCGAGAACCTCTCCGACCGTGCCGCCGTCGGCGGACAGCTCGGGACTGCCGCCCGTGGCTGCGCGAAGCTGACTCGGGATCTTGACTGTTACTGCCATCAGACTGCGACCTCCTGGCCGAATTTGGACTCGAAGCTTGCCGGATCGGGGTCGATCGTGGTGAAGGCAAAACTATCGCGATTGGCGTCGAGGGTCTTCAGTCCCTCGCCGGTGATGTAGACGACGACCTTTTCGCCGGACCGGAGCACACCCTGGTCCGCCAGCTTCTTCAGAACGCCGACGGTCACGCCACCGGCGGTCTCGGTGAAGATGCCGGTGGTCTCGGCGAGCAGCCGGATACCGGCGCGGATCTCGTCGTCGTTGACCATCTCGACCGAACCGCCGGTCCGGCGGGCCTGCTCGACCGCGTAGGGACCGTCGGCTGGATCGCCGATCGCGAGGCTCTTGGCGATCGTGTCCGGCTTCTGCGGACGGCAGATCTTCGACCCTTCGGCGAAGGCGGTCGCCACCGGCGAGCAGCCCTCGGCCTGCGAGCCGTGGAATACCGGCATCTCACCTTCGACCAGCCCGATGTCGAGCCACTCCTGGAAACCCCGGTTGATCTTGGTGAAGAGCGATCCCGAGGCGATCGGCGAGACCACCCGGTCGGGCAGCGTCCAGCCGAGCTGTTCGACGGTCTCGTAGGCCAGCGTCTTCGAGCCTTCCGAGTAGTACGGCCGCAGGTTGACGTTGACGAAGGCCCAGGGCTTCTCGTCGGCCAGCTGGGTACAGAGCCGGTTGACGTCGTCGTAGTTGCCGTTGACCCCGACCAGGTTGGTGCCGTAGATGTCGGTCGCCAGCAGCTTCTGCTCTTCGAGGTTAGCCGGCACGAAAACGTAGGAATCGAGGCCCGCGGCGGCCGCGTGGGCCGCGACCGCGTTGGCGAGGTTTCCGGTCGAGGCGCAGGCCACGGTCTTGAAGCCGAGCTCCTGAGCTTTCGCGATGGCGACGGCGACGACCCGATCCTTGAAGGAGTGGGTCGGGTTGGCGGCGTCGTTCTTGACCCAGATCTCGGCGTCGGTGCCGAGCGCCTCGGCCAGACGGTCGGCCTTGATCAGCGGAGTCATGCCCGGCTCGAGCGGATCGGAGGCCTTGCCCTCGAAGGGCAGGAAGTCCGAGTAGCGCCAGATGCCGCCCGATCCGGCCTGGATGCGGCGCCGGGCCTCTTCGGCATCGATGTCCGAGAAGTCGTAGCGGACCTCGAGGGGTCCGAAGCACTCCGCACAGAAGAAGTTCGCACCGAGTTCGTACTCGGCCCCGCACTCCTTGCATTTCAAGTTGTCTGCTGCCATCCGATTCACCTTTCCAATGAAAAAACCTTCGCCTGTGGGGCGAAGGTCCGGATGGACTTCTCCCCACATCTCCCGGTCTTGCGACCGCTGGATTTGGCACCTTCAACGGACTTTCGTCCGTGTGGTTGCCGGGGTTTCATTGGGCCAAGTCCCTCCACCCCTCTAGATGTGGCGCTTATGTCTGCTCCTACCGTAGCAAAAGCCGCAGGACCACCAAACCAGCAGGCGCCCTGGCAACGATTTCCAATGACTATCATTGGAAATCGTTGCCAGGGCTGCTTGGCGTGTGGTCAGGGGCGTTCTGGCGTGTGGTCAGGGGCGTTCATTCGCACTTTGGTTACACGACGTATTGCTCTGTGTCATAACCTTGTGTCATGCCTGTGAAGCGAGCCGACATGTCAGGAGGCGGCGATGCCGAACCTCCCTCGTCTCAGACGGCCCCGTGAGCCACTCGGTTCGCCGGGCTCCCAGGCCGATCCCGAAGTACTGACCCCCAGGGTCGAAATGATCGAAGCCGGCGGTCTGCGCTGGTACAACATCGAACATCCCGGCGGGCCCGAACGCACCTGGCTGGAAGAGCATTTCGAGTTCCATCCGCTCGACATCGAGGACGTGCTCTCCCGCAACCAGCGCCCGAAGATCGACGAGTACCCGGACTACCTGTTCCTGATCCTGCACGTGCCGGTCTTCGACCGTAAGGCGGGACGTCTCGGAGCCGGGGAGATCGACCTCTTCGTCGGGCCCGACTTCGTGGTCACCCTGCCGAACCAGCCGGTCCCCCCGGTCGAGTACCTCTTCTCCCGCTGCCAGGACGACGACACCCTGCGCGAGAAACTGTTCTCGCGCGGCTCCGGCTACCTCATGTACCGCCTGGTCGACGACAGCTTCGACTACTGCTTCCCGATGCTGCGCAAGATCGGCAACAAGCTCGACGCGCTCGAGGACGAGATCTTCGACGGGCACTCCGAGGACGTCGTCCGCGACATCTCGAACACCAAGCAGGAGATCATCAACTTCCGCAAGGTGATCCGGCCCCAGCGGCCGGTCCTGCGGGACCTGGAGAAGGTCAAGTCGCGGTATCTCGCCACCGATCTCGATCTGGAGATCTACTTCGACGACATCGTCGACGCCCACGAACGCATCTGGGACATGCTCGAGAACTACAAGGAGGTCGTGGTCGGCCTCGAGGAGACCAACGAGTCCTTCCTCAGCCACCGCGTGAACGACGTCCTGCGCGTGCTGACCGCGATCAGCGTGATCGTCCTGCCGTTGACCCTGATCGCCTCGATTTTCGGCATGAACGTGGGACTTCCCGGCGGCGGCGATCCCGGCGCGTCCTCCGACGCCCACTTCTTCATCATCGTCGGAGTGATGCTCGTGCTGCTGGTCGGCATGGTCGGCTACTTCCGCAAGCGCCGCTGGCTATAGCCTGCACCCTGAATGAGTGAGAACAGAATCTGGGCACCCTGGCGCCTGAAGTACGTCAAGGACGCCGACAAGGACAACGAAGACCAGTGCGTCTTCTGCGCGAAGCCCGCGCTGGGTGACGACGAAACCGCCCTGATCGTCCATCGCGGTGAGCATTCCTTCGTGATCCTCAACCTCTACCCGTACACAAACGGGCACCTGATGGTCTCCCCCTACGAGCACATCGGCCGGATCCAGGACATCCCGTCGGAGACGACCACCGAAATGCTGGAACTCGGCAAGCTCGCCATGAACCGGCTCGAGGAGGTCTACCGGCCCCAGGGTTTCAACGTCGGCTTCAACCAGGGCAAGGCCGCCGGGGCCGGGGTCGAGCATCACATCCACATGCATGTCGTCCCCCGCTGGAGCGGTGATACGAACTTCATGCCGGTCATCGCCGATCACCGGGTGATGCCGCAGTCCCTCGAAGACAGCTACACCGCGCTGCGCGGCGCGTTCTCAACCGAAACGAAATAAGGAGCGCCTCTCGATGTCCATCTTCAAGGCCTATGACATCCGCGGTCTCTACGACCGGGAGATGGACGAGACCACCGCCGAACAGATCGGCCGGGCCTTCGTACTTACCCTGGCCGACCTCAGCGGCAAGGCGCCGGGAGACCTGAGGATCGGCCTCGGCCGTGACATGCGCCTGACCGCACCCTCAATGGCCGCCGCCTACCTGGACGGCATGATCGCCGAGGGCGCGCATGTGATCGACGCGGGCCAGGTCGCCACCGAGATGCTCTACTACCTCGTCGGCAGCCGGGGTCTCGACGGTGGCGCGATGTGCACCGCGTCCCACAACCCGAAGGCGTACACCGGTGTCAAGCTGGTCCGCGAAGGAGCCCTGCCGCTCTCCGGAGACGCCGGGATCGGCGACATCGAGAAACTGGTCGAGGCCGGCATGGGCGCCGCTCCTGGCGGCGGCAGCCGGGAGACGATCGACATCTGGGACGAATTCCACACCGAGGTCGTCAAGTTCATCGATCCGGACAAGATCAAGCCCCTGAAGATCGTGGTCGACGGCGGCAACGGCATGGCCGGACCGATGGTCGGACCGATCCTGAAGAAGCTCGGCATGGACCTGGTCGAGCTCTACTTCGAGCCGAACGGAGAGTTTCCCGACCACGAGCCGAATCCGCTGCTCGAGGAGAATCGCCAGCTGATCATCAAGACGGTCATCGACGAAAAGGCCGACCTCGGAATCGCCTGGGACGGGGATTCCGACCGCTGCTTCTTCATCGACGGCGACGGCCGTTTCTGCGACGGCGACTTCATCTGCGCCCTGCTCGCCCGGGCCGCCCTGGAATCCGAGCCCGGCGGCCTGATCCTGTACGACCCCCGCTCCAGTTGGGCCGTTCCCGACATCGTCGCCGCGGCCGGCGGCACCACCGACCTCTCCCGGGTCGGCCACGCCTTCTTCAAAGCCCGCATGCGCAAGGAGAACGCCGTCTTCGGCGGTGAGGTCTCCGGGCACTACTACTTCCGCGATTTCTACTGTGCCGATTCCGGCACGATCCCGGCCCTGACCATCCTGCAGCTGCTCGCCACCGAAGGAAAAAGCCTCAGCCGGCTGATGGAGGAGTTCCACTCGAAGTACTTCATCTCCGGTGAGATCAACTCCGAGGTCGCCGATCAGCAGGCCAAGATGGACGAGATCGAGGCGATGCATCCCGACGCGAAGATCACCCATCTCGACGGTGTCTCGATCGACTACGAGGACTGGCACTTCAACGTCCGCCCGTCCAACACGGAGCCGCTGCTCCGCCTCAACCTCGAGTCGCTGATCTCGCGGGAGGACATGGAAACCAAGCGCGACCAGGTGCTCGCGGTGATTCGCGGTGAGTGAGCGCGATCCGGCCGAGGTCCTGGCCGAGGCCCGCAAGGACGGGATCCACACGATGCCGGTGCCGACCCCCTTCGCGGTCGGCCGGATCAACTGCTACCTGATCGAGGGTGATCCGCTGACCCTGATCGACGCGGGCCCGCGCTCCGAACGCTCGCTGGCCGAGCTCGACATCCACATCAACGACACCGGGCACCGGGTCGAGGACATCGATCTGATCGTCGTCACCCATCAGCACATCGATCACATCGGCCTGATCAAGACGGTGGCCGGCCGTTCCGGCGCCGAGGTCGCGGCTCTCGACACGGCGGTCAAGCGGCTCGCCACCTTCGGCGAGAGCTCGGACGCCGACGACGATCTCGCGGTGTCTCTGATGCTGAGGCACGGGGTCGGCGAGGACATCGCCAACGCGCTGCGCGGCCTTTCCGAGAACTACCGGAGCTGGGGCGATCAGGTCGACGTGACCATCCCTCTCGGTGAGGGCAGCCACCTCGAGCTCGGCGACCGCAGGCTGAAGGTCCTCCACCGGCCCGGCCACAGTCCGTCGGACACGGTCTTCTGGGACGAGGAGCGCCGCATGGCCTTCGGCGGCGACCATCTGCTCTCGCACATCTCTTCCAACCCTCTGATCTCCCGTCCGCTGGACAACAGTCCCGGCCGCACCCGGGCCCTGGTCGACTACACGGCCTCGCTGCTGGAGACCCAGAAGATGCCGATCGATCTGATGCTCTCCGGGCACGGCGACCCGATCACCGATCACGCCGGCCTGATCGACAAGCGGATGGCCTCCCAGGCGAGAAGGATCGAGAAGATCCACGGCATCCTGGCCGAACGGCCGCGCACGGCCCATGCCGTCGCCGAGCAGATCTGGGGCAACGTCGCGGTCACCCAGGCCTTCCTCACCCTCTCCGAGGTGATCGGCCATCTCGACATCCTGATGGACGCCGGAAGGGTCGCCGAGCGGGAAGAGAACGGCCTGCTGATCTACGAGGCGATCGATTGAACTCGGCCCCGAAGCGCAAGATGCTGGTGATCGTCAATCCCTACGCGACCACCGTGTCCGACCGGCTGAAGAACCTCGTGATCTACGCCCTCCAAGGGCGTTTCGAGGTCGAGGTCGAAGCGACCGAGAGCCAGGATCACGCGACCCAGATCGGACGGGACGCGCAGGACGGCGGGTACGACCTGGTGGTCGCCTTCGGCGGCGATGGCACCGTGAACGAGGTGGTCAACGGCCTCGCGGGAACCGAAATCCCGGTCACCTTCCTGCCGGGCGGCAACACCAACGTGGTCTGTCGCACGCTGGGCATCCCCAACGACGTGGTCGATGCGACAGAACACCTGCTCACCCTGGCCGACGACTTCCAGCCGCGGAAGATCGATCTGGGGTTGATCAATGACCGGTACTTCGTCTTCTCCTGTGGCGCCGGGATCGACGCGACCGTGGTCGAACGGGTCGATGCCAATCCGAGACTGAAATCGAAGGCCGGCCCCTACTTCTATTCCTGGCACGCGGTCTCCGGCTATCTCCGGCAGTACATGCGCAACCCGATCCGGCTCGAGGTTACGGTCGACGGCGAGGTCCACGAGGGGGTCACCACCCTCACCCAGAACTCGGACCCGTTCACCTATTTCAGCAATCAGCCGGTGCATGTCTGCGAAAACGTCGAGATCGACGACGGCTCGCTGGGCATGGTCCTGCTGAAGCGCGCGAATCAGTTCGATGTGATGAGCATCATCCCGAGGCTGCTCTCCAGCAAACTTTCCGCGGCCAAGCACAATCAGGTGGAGACCTTCGAGCACCTGATGGAAGCCAAGGTGCGCTCCCTGTCATCGGACGATTCCGGCCAGATCCGAAAGTTCCCGGTGCAGGTCGACGGCGACTACATCGGACAGTACGAAGAGATCACACTGAAGGCCGCGCCTCGCGCCCTGACCATCATCGCCTGAGGGCTGCCCCTCCTGATTGTCCGCCGGTGCCGGGGCGCGACCCGGCTACCATGAACTCATGGCAGAAAAACAGATCGCCACAGCCGACCTGACCGTCCTGCCGATCGGCCGCGAGGGCGCCAGCGTCGGCGACATCCTGGTCGAGATCCAGCATCATCTCGAGGCTCAGGACAAGGTGCGATTCGAGATGCACGCCATGGGCACCTCACTTGAGGGCGACGTGGACGAGATCTTCCGGCTCGCGGCGGAACTCCACCGGCTGCCCCTGGAAGCCGGGCTGCCCCGGGTCTACACGGTGCTGAAGGTCGATCAGCGAACCGACAAGCCGCAGACCCTCGAGTCGAAGGTCGAGTCGGTCACCCGGCGTCTCTGACCGCCACCCCGCCACCGGCGGGAACGAAGAACCTGTCCTCCGGACCGAGCGGGGCGACCAGATCCGCCGGGTCGAGACGAGAGAACGCCTCGACCAGCTCCGGATCGAAATGGAGTCCGGCCTGGACCTCGATCTCTTCGATCGCGTCGGCGACGCTCCAGGGATCCTTGTAGGGACGCCGCTGCACCAGGGCATCGAAGACATCGGCCAAGGCGACCAGGCGTCCGGCCAGGCTGATGTCGTCACCGGCGAGACCGAGCGGATATCCGCTCCCGTCCCACTTCTCATGATGGGTGGCGGCGATGTCGGCGGCCGCGACCAGGACCTCGGAGCGGCTGCCTCCCAGGATCTCCGCTCCCTTGACGGTGTGTTCCTTCATGAGCTGCCACTCCGCCTCGTTCAGTTTGCCCGGCTTCAACAGGATGCTATCGGGAATCGCGATCTTGCCCACGTCGTGAAGGGTCGCGGCGACCTTGTACCGCTCGACCAGGGCCGGGCCGAGTCCGATCTCCCGCGCCAGCCAGGCGGTGGTCCTCCCCACCCGGAAGATGTGCTGCCCGATCGCGTCGTCGCGATACTCGGCCGCGATCGCCAGCCGGTAGATCGTCTCGAGATGGGCCGCCTCGACCTCCCGTGTTCTGGCCGCGACCCTCGACTCGAGCTGAAGGCGGTGGTCACGCGAAGCGATCTCCAGGATCCTCGTGTAGAGCAGGTTCTTGACCCTGAGGCCCACCTCGTCGATATCGAAGGGCTTCGTCACGAGATCATGGGCGCCGCTCGCCAAGGCCCGCCGCTTGGTTTCCCTGCTTGCATCGGCGGTGAGCACGATCACCGGCATCCTCACGCCGTCCACCGGACCCGGAAGTGCCGCCATGATCTCGAAACCGTCGGTCCCCGGCATATGAAGATCCAGCATCAGCAGGTCGGGGTTCATGCCCTGGCACAGATCGAGGGCTTGGCCGCTGTCATTGGTGATGGTCACGTTCTCGTAGCCCCACCTCCCCAGCAGGGTCTCGAGCAGCATCGTGTTCGCCCGTTCGTCGTCAACGACCAGAATCTTCGCCGAGCTGTGCAACGACGGCCTCCCCCTTCGACTCGGCGACGAGATCAATCTGCCGCAGAAAGCCGGGAACGTCCAACGGCTTGGTCAGATAGGTCATGGCACCCGACTCCACCAGCCTTCTGCGATCCCCCAGAGTCGCGTCGGCACTCATTACGATCACCGGGATGTCGGCGGTCACCGGGTCGGCCTTGAGTCGCCACAGGACCTCTTCGCCCGGCATGTCGGGCAGGTGCAGATCGAGCACGATCACATCGGGACGATGCCGGCCCGCCAGTTCCAGCCCGAGCGATCCCTGAATCGACGAGTAGATCCTGGAGTCGAAGTTGGCCTCGAGTATCCGGCGCACCAGCTCGAAGTTGGACGGATTGTCCTCAATGCACAGAACGACCAGGTCCCGCCCAGAGAACTCGGTGCGGTCCGGCATCGTGAACCCGGCGAAATCCATACGCGAAGAGTCCGCGCGAGCCAGCGACACGGCGAAGCAGGAACCGCTTTCCCCGGTTGATTCGAGGGTGAGTTCCCCGTTCATGAGATCCACCAGCCTCCGAGAGAGAGCAAGCCCCAGGCCCGTACCCTCGGCCTGCCCCTTGCTTTCCGCACCGAGCCTCTCGAAAGGCATGAACAGGCGTTCACGGTACTCGGGATCGATGCCCGTCCCCGAGTCCGAGACCATGATCTTCACCCGTCCGGCAGTCGCCCGGGCGGTGACCCGCACCTCACCGCCGATCCGGTTGTACTTGATGCCGTTGCTCAGCAGGTTCAGCAGAACCTGTTTCAGCCGCTGCTGATCGGCCATCGCGTGAAGATCGTCCTCGACGTGGTCGACCACCAGCTCGACCTCGCGTTCGGCAGCCAGCGGAGCCACCATCGAACGCACGTCACCGAGCACGTTCGAGAGCGATACCGGCTCCATCGAGATCCGCAGGGCACCGCTCTCGATCCTCGAGATGTCGAGAACCTCATCGATCAATCCGAGCAGGTGGCGGCCGGCCCGCATGATCTGCCCCACGCTCTCCCTCTCATCCGGCTCCAGATCGTCCATCTCCAGCAGCTGACCGAAACCGAGGATCGCGTTCAGCGGCGTGCGCAGCTCGTGGCTCATGCGCGCCAGAAACTCGCTCTTCGCCTGGCTGGCCGCCTCCAGCTTCTTTCTCCTCTCCACCAGCTGCGCCGCCATCTCGTTGAAGGCGATCCCCAGAGACTGCACCTCCTTGGCTCCCGCCGGTTCGACCCGGACCCGCTCGACTCCGTGCCCGAGGCTCATGGTGGCTTCATCCAGCTCCACGATCGGCCGACGGACCGACCTCAGCATGTAGATCGACGCCACCCCGATCGTCAGGAGCCCGGCGACCACGGCCGCGATGCTGGCGATCCGCGAACGGTCGGAGTACGAATCGGCGTGCTGCGACTGCTCCTCGGCACTGGCCCTGAACTGGGCTTCGGCCAGCGTCAGCCTTTCACGTACATGATCGATCCTCCGCTGGTTCTCGCCGGAAACGATCGAACGCCGCACATCGACCGGAAGGCGATCCGGCATCCCGATCAGGGAAGGACCCTGGAGAGCCATGTATTCGGCCACCGCGTCGCGTGCCTCATCGCCGATCCCGCTTCCGCCCGCCTGGTCGACCACGCCGGAAAGCGGCCCGAACTCGGACCTGAGATCTCGAAAGGCACGCCTTGCCCCGTGGGCATACTCGATCTCACCGGTGCTGGCGTACCCGCGAACCGCGGCCTGGATCTCCAGCAGTCCGGTCGAGAGCGTCTCGGCCTCGAACTGGAGCGTGCGGAAATTCCGCTGGGATTCCCGCGCCGCGTCGGAGGCATTCATCGCCGAAAGCCCGATCAGAGCGGGGACGGTGACGCACACCGCGAGGGCGATCGCGAGAACGGTCAGGCCGGTGCCCAGCCCGGCTTCCGAAATTGCCCGTCCGGCACGGGTGAAGACTGTTTCCGGCTTGTCCACGACAACGGACCTCCGATCCGTTCCCCGACAGCTTCAGGGAATCACTTCAGACCTGGGAACCAGCCTATCCCCAATGGAACCACCGGACAGCAAATCTTTAGCATTCGCGGATTCGCGGCGCGGCTGCCGCGAATACCGGCTCTACTCGCCGGGAGTCACCCGGTACGCGTCGAATACGGATTCGACGTGTCGCATCCGGGTGATGCACTGCTTCAGCTGGCCGGTGTCTCCGACCTCGATCACGAAACGGTTCTTGACCATGGGCGGGTTGGTCGTGCACTCGGCGGAGATGATGTTGACCCCCACCTCGGCGAAGGTCCTCGAGAGGTCCTCGAGCAGGCGAGTGCGATCGTAGGCGTCGATCTGGATCTCGACCCTGAAGGTCGCTTCGTTCTCTCCTTCCCACGAAACCTTGACCATGCGCTCCGGAGAATTGCTGAGGTCGGCCACGTTGCGGCAGTCCTCGCGGTGGATGGTGATGCCGCGGCCCAGCGACACGTATCCGAGGATGTCGTCCCCCGGAACCGGCCGGCAGCATTTGGCGAGGCGCAGGGCGACGTTCTCGACACCCTCGACCGAGATGCCGAACTCGGAGGCGTCGCGGGTGCTGCTGCGCTTGTCCCGGCCCTTGGTGATGCTCTCGACCGGCTCCGGCTCGATCATCTCGCCGGCCCGCAGGCGCTGGATCAGCTTGTTGGCCGTGGTCTTGGCCGAGATCTTCTTCTGGCCGATCGCGATGTAGAAGTCGTCGGCCTTGCGGAAGCCCATCTCCCGCATCACGTCGGCCAGCATCGGCGAACCGGAGAACTTCTGCGGCGGCAGGTCACGCTTCTTCAGCGCCTCGGCCAGCGCTTCTCGGCCGTCCCGCTCGGCGTCCTCGCGGCTCTCCTCCCGGAACCAGGCACGGATCTTGTTCCGGGCACGGCTGGTCCGCACCACCTTGATCCAGTCGCGCGAAGGGCCGCGCTCCTGTTTCGCGGTCAGAACCTCGACGATGTCGCCCGACTTGAGCTGGGAGTGGAGCGGCACGATGTTGCCGTTCACCTTGGCCCCGACGCAGCGGTGGCCGACATCGGTATGGATCGAGTAGGCGAAATCCAGCGGCGTCGATCCGTGGGAGAGGTTCATCACCTCGCCCTTCGGCGTGAACACGAACACCTCGTCCTCGAACAGGTCCTCTTTCAGGGACTGGAGGAACTCGGCCGGATTCTGTTCCGACTCCGACTCGACCAGCTGCCTCAGCCAGGTCATCTTCTCGCGCGAGGAGTCCGGCCCGGCGCCTTCCTTGTAGGAGACGTGGGCGGCGATGCCGTACTCGGCCAGGCGGTGCATCTCCTCGGTGCGGATCTGGATCTCGAGCGGCTTGCCCTCGAGTCCGATCACAGTCGTGTGGAGCGCCTGGTACATGTTCGTCTTCGGCATCGCGACGTAATCCTTGAAGCGTCCCGGCAGGGGCTTCCAGAGCGAGTGGATCACTCCGATCGCGCCGTAGCAGTCCTTGACCGAGCCGACGATGACCCGCATCGCGGTCAGGTCGAAGATCTCGTTGAACTCCCGGCCCTTCTTGGTCATCTTGGTGTAGATCGAGTAGAAGTGCTTGGCCCGGCCGGCGATCTCGGCCTCGATCCCGACCTTCTGCAGTTCTTCCGCGAGGAAGCCACCGGCCTCCTCGGCATAGGTCTCCCGTTCGGCCCGCTGCTGGGCGACCAGATGTTTGATCTCCGAGTACTTGCGCGGATGGAGCGTGGCGAAGGCGAGATCCTCGAGCTCCCACTTGATCGCGTGGATGCCCAGGCGATGGGCGAGCGGAGCGTAGATCTCGAGGGTTTCGCGTGACTTCGCGATCTGCTTCTGCTTCGGCAGCGAGCTCAGCGTCCTCATGTTGTGCAGTCGGTCGGCCAGCTTGATCAGGATGACCCGGACATCCTTGGCCATCGCGACCATCATCTTGCGGTAGTTCTCGGCCTGCCGTTCGTCCCGGCTCTCGAACGTGATCTCGGTGAGTTTGGTGACGCCGTCCACCAGTTTCGCCACGTCCTCGCCGAACTCGCCCTCGATCTCCTCGAGGCTGGCCGAGGTGTCCTCGACCGTGTCGTGGAGCAGTGCCGCGCAGAGCGTGTCGGTGTCGAGGCTCATGCCGACGCAGATCCGGGCGACGCCGACCGGATGGGTGATGAACTCGTGGCCGGACTGGCGTTTCTGATCGGCGTGGTGGCGGCAGGCGAAGACGAACGCCTTCGCGACCTCGGCCCGGTCGATCAGGGCGGCCGAGTCCCCCATGGTTTCGGCGACCATGCCCTCGAACTCGTCGATGACCGCGATCAGGTCATCGAGCAGGGAGCGTTCCCGGGGCGTCAGCCCCGACGTCAGCTCGTTGACCTTTTCGACTGTTTGAGAAATTCGAGATGCTCCTTGCAGAGAGTCCGCGAACGGACGAAAACAGGGGAATCTTCCAATTCGACCTTCTCCGAGGATACGACCCCGAGAGTGCGGGCATCGCCCCGGCCCTCGCTCTGGACCAGATCGACCTCTTGCAGAATCCTCACCATCCGGGCCGCGAGCTCGGGAGATCGCGGCGTCTCCGAAGGACCGGACAGCAGCGATCGCAGCAGCTCGCCACGCACCTGATCGGCATCGCGAAGCTTCAGGAACAGGTCCCGCAGCTGGGCCGTCAGATCGAACCTGTGCGCGACCGCCTTCTCCGCGAACTCGATCTCGGCGGCCCCTTGAACCGCGTGAAGAAGCCCCTTCCCCGCCTTCAGGCTCTCTGCCTGTTGGGCGGAGTACGGCGGGTCGAGAGCGACCACCTGGGAGAAGGGCGCGACCAGATCGGGCTGCGCTTCCAGCATCTCGAGATCGAATACGAGGACTCCGCTTCCCATCCCGGCGCGCGCCCGCTCAACGGCCGCTTCGGGACTCCCGGGCCAAAGGCCGAGAATCTCGGCGCCTTCCCGGAACCGGCCGAGTCCGGGCTCCCCACCCAGGTCCAGCCAGCGACGGTGACCGTCGGCCGTGCCGATCGCCACACTCTCGCCGGACGAGATCAGATCGGCGATGCGAACCCCGGGAAGCCCCGCGACGCCCGCCGGGGTCCGGGTTCCGGGCACGGCGGGAACCGGTGTGGACGGCGGCGCCTCATGGGCATACTCGAAACGGCGCCACCATTCATCTTCGGCGCAGCCATCCAGGTTCCGCACTCCTTCGCTGGTGATCCTCACCGGGAAGACCTCTTCGAGCCGTACCTGCGGTTCGACCGAGCCGTTCCAGTGGTTGACGCTCAGCTCGGCGGCCACATCCACCGGATCGTCCTCGCCGACGCCGAAGCTGGTCCGCCCGAAACAGATCCCGGCGGCCCGGTGACCGCCCGAGTTGAGCGAGAAGCGGGCGTGCTTGCCTTCGCCGATCTCACGCACGTCGCATATGCGGGCACCCGGCACCAGCAGCGTGAGCGGCCGGTTGCCCTGCCCGAACGGCTCCAGCTTCTCGATCTCCTCCGCCAGCGGCAGCCCGACCTCCTCACCACCCACGATCGCGTCCACCGGCAGCTTCGGGCTCGGTGGATCGAGGCCGATCTGATCGACGACCGCGGCCGCCAGGGCCCGTCGGAACGGTTCGATCCGTTCGGGCCTGATCTGGATGCCGGCCGCCGCTTTGTGACCGCCGAAGCCTTCGAGCAGATCGGCGCATTCCATGATCGCGCGGTGCAGGTCGAGACCCGGAACGCTGCGCGCCGACCCCCGGGCGACCTCGTCACCGGTCGCGATCACCACCGCCGGCACCTCGTACTTGCGGGCGAGGCGGGAGGCGACGATGCCGACCACGCCGGGATGCCAGCCCTCCCCGGCCACGACCAGCGCCGGCGCCTCCGGGTCCTCGAGCTCGCGCCTCGCCGCCTCGGCCTCGTTCTCCACCTCCCGTTCGACCCGCCGCCGGTCGAGGTTGGCCCGCCCCAGCTCCTCGCCGATCTCGGCCGCCCTCTCCGCAGAGTCCGCCAGGAAAAGCTCGACCCCGGCATCCGCCCGGTACATGCGTCCGGCGGCGTTGATCCGTGGCCCCAGCCGGAAACCGAAGTCCTCCGATGTCAGCCGGGCCGGGGTCACCCGGGCATCGTCGAGCAGCGCCCGCATGCCGATCCGCTCAGCCCGGCGCGCCACCCTCACCCCCTCCTTCACGAGGCGCCGGTTCTCCCCGATCAGCGGCATCACGTCGGCGACCGTGGCCAGGGCGACGAGGTCCAGGTCCGCCACGTCCAGGGCGGGATCGAGACCGCGTTCCCGCCGGATCGCCGAGGCCAGCTTCCAGGCGACCGCCGCGCCGCAGAGCTGCTTGAACGGGTAGCCGCAGATCTCCGGGTGGAGGATCGGACAGTCGGGCAGCTCGGGGCCGGGCTGGTGGTGATCGGTGACCACGATCCGCATGCCCAGCTCCCGGGCCAGGGCGACCTCGGAGACCGCGGTCACACCGCAGTCCACCGTGATCACCAGATCCGTTCCGCGCCCCGCGATCGTCCGGATCGCTTCGTCGTTCAGTCCGTAGCCGTCGGCGATGCGATCCGGGATGAACCAATCGGCGTCCGCCCCGAGATGGCGGAACAGTCCCACCAGGATCGAGGTGGAGGCCACCCCGTCCACGTCGAAATCGCCGTAGACGGTGATCCTCCGTCCCCCGTCGATCGCCGCCGTCACCAGATCGACTACCTCGTCCATCCCCTCGAAGGACGATGGATCGTGGGTCTCGTCGGCGGCGAGGAAGGCCCTCGCCTCGGCCGGGCTGCGATGACCGCGGCGGACCAGCGCGGTCGCCACGGGAAGCTTCAGGTCAAGTTCCCGTGCGAGGCTGAGCGCCTCTTCCACACGGTAAGGCTGGGCCTCAAATCCGATTGAACGGACCTACAGCTCGAGTTCCGGTTCGCCGCTGCGTTCGCCGATCCAGTAGACCAGCGCCGCCCCGGCCACGGTGCCCGGAATCGCCGCGAGGAACGTGATGAAGTTCGTGTCGTTGAGGCCGTCACCCATCAGCAGAAGGATGATCGCGCCCGACACCATCGCGCCGAACACGCAGCCCAGCAAGGCACCGACGATGCCCTGCCAGAAACGTTCCGGCACGAAGATCGTGAAGTGCCAAAGGGCGAGTCCGACGGTTATCCATACGACCACTGACATGACTACTTGCCCTTCTTCCGTCGGGGACTTGGATGTTCGGGAACCTTCACACCGTCATCGTCGACGCTGTCGGCACCCTTCTCGCCGGTCCCATTCTCATCGTCGTGCTTGGCGACCTCCAGGTCGGAGGCGAACGCCGGAACGTAGCCCTGGGTCTCGATCTGCTGGCGACGGCGACGGCGGAAGCCGGGCTCACGCTCTTTCCACAGTCCGAGGACCGGTGACGCGATGAAGATCGACGAGTAGGTACCCGAGGCGATACCGATCAGGATCGCGATCGCGAAGCTCCGCAGCGTCTCGCCACCGAAGACCAGCAGCGAGACGACGCCGATCAGGGTAGAGAAGCTGGTCGCCAGCGACCGGGTCATGACCTCCGCCATCGACTTGTTGACGATCTGCGAGTAGGTCGCCCGTGGCATCTTGGGCTGGTTCTCTCTTATTCGGTCGAACACGATGATCGTGTCGTAGAGCGAATAGCCCAAAATAGTTAAGAAGGCCGCCACGGTCGCACTGGAGACCTCGGCTCCGATCAAAGCGTAGATTCCGCCGGCGATCAGGATGTCGTGCATGATCGCGATCAGGATCGGCACCGCGTACTTGGGCTCGAACCGGACCGCGACATAGCCGGTGATCAGCAGCAGCGAGAAGGCGACCGCGAGCAGCGCGCTCCGGGCCACCGAGGCACCGAATGTCGGTCCGACACTGGTGCTGTTGAAGCCGTCCTTGGCCACGCCGAAGTCGTCCTCGAGCGTGCTCTCAACCTCGGCGAGCTCGTTCGGGTCGAGAGTCTCGCTCTCGATCTGGAACGCGTTGGCGCCCAGGGCGGGATTGTCGAGCTCCTGGATCTCGGCGTCGGCCAGGCCGACGTCGGACACAGCCGAGCGCAGCTGCTCGGTGGTGATGCTCTTGTCGAGCGCGACCTCGATCCGGGTGCCGGACTCGAAGTCGATCCCGAAGTTGAGTCCCTTGGTGGTGAGCGCGGCGCCACCGACCAGAAGGATCACACCGGATATGGCGAACAGCCACTTCGCCTTGCCCATGAAGTCGAAATGCCAGCGTTCCTTGCCTTCGACCCCGCTGAAGCCCCTGCCCGATCGCAGGAAGTCGGTGCCGCTCATCGAGTAGAGCAGCGCCTGGGTGAACACCACCGCGGTCAGCAGCGAGACCAGGGTGCCGACACCGAGCGTGAAGGCGAAGCCCTTGATGCCCGAGGTGGCGAGGACGAACAGGATGAACGCGGTCAGCAGGGTGACGACGTTGGCGTCGATGATCGTGCTGATCCCTCGGCGATATCCGATCGAGATCGCCGACGTCACCGATCTGCCGAGACGCAGCTCTTCCTTTATTCGCTCGAAGATGACGATGTTCGAGTCGGCCGCGACACCGATGGTCAAGACGAGTCCGGCGATGCCCGGCAGGGTCATCGTGATCGGGATCACCTTGATCAGCGCCAGGAAGATGATCGCGTAGGCGATCAGGGCCAGCGACGCGACCAGTCCGAGGAAGCGGTAGAAGATGATCAGGAAGAGCATCACCAGCGCGAGACCGACCACCAGGGCGAGAACGCCCTGATCGAGGGCCTCCTGGCCGAGACTGGCCGAGACCTGGCTCTGGCTGGTCAGGGTGAGATCGATCGGCAGCGCGCCTCGCTGCAGGAACTCAGCGAGCTCCTGGGCTTCACCGATATCGAAGCCGCCCGAGATCTGGGCGCCCTGGCGTCCGTCGATCCCGTCGGGGTTCTGGGCGAAATCGATGATCGGACGCGAGACGACCTGGCCGTCCAGCACGATCGCGAAGTTGCCGGAAAGCTGCGGCGAGGTGTTCGGGTCGATCGGCCCGATGTTGCGGGCCGCGCCCTCCTGGGCGATCCTCCGGGTGATCTCCTGGAAGGCCTTCTGGCCCTTGTCCGTGAAATCGAAGGTCACATTGGGCTGGCCGGTGCCCTGATCGGTCTGCTGCTGAGGATCCTTGATGTCGCTTCCCGAAAGGGCCGCGTTGTCCTCGAGCACGTAGTAGCCGATGTCGTCGGTCGCCTTGCCGTCGCTGTCGGTCGCGGCCTCGTCCACCACGATCGTGCCCTGCGGCACGGTCTTGACGATGGTCCCTTCCCTCGGGATCGGCGTGCCCTGATCGTCGAAGTAGAGATCCTCCTTGGCCGTGGTCGGGCCCGACAGCAGCGTGTGCTCCTTGTCGTCGGAGAAGAGGTAGTACTTGTCGCCGGTGGCGCAGGTGTCGCAGGGATCCTTGCGCGGCTGCTTCGAAGCGAGGTTGACCGCGTCCCACATCGTCGGCTCGGCGCCGAGTGAGATCAGCTGGCGGTTGTAGCCCTCGGTCGGCGGGCGGCCCGCGTCGATCCACTTCTGCCGCTGCTTCTCGTTGACCTTGTCCTTGTCGGCGCTGGTCAGATCCGTCTGGAGATCCTTGGCCGGACCGACCAGATTGTTCTGCCAGTCGTAGAAGTAGAGACGCGCCGGCTTGGTCGCGCACTCGGTGGCCTTGCTGGTCGAGGTCGCGCCGGGAATGCCGACCGAGATCTGGTCGGCACCGAGACGGGACACCTCGATCTCGGCGACACCGAGGCGGTCACATCCGGAACGGATGATGTCGACCGAGCGATCCATCGCCTCGGTCGTGACCTCGGGGGCCTGGGGCGTCGGGCGCCCCTGCAGCGTCAGCTCGACGCCGCCCTGAAGATCCAGGCCGAGCTGTGTCGGCTTGTTGAGCGATACCACGGCCGAGACGATGAGCAGTCCCAGCACGAATAGCAGCACGAATATGTTGCGGCGCCTGCCTCCCATTCGGCGGAGTCTATCCTTCTGGCGTGAGGACGATCATCAGGCCCCCATCGTCGTCATATGCAGGGAAGACATCGGCGATCGCCTCGGCGGTCGATTCGTTCTCCGATTTGACCGCAACCCGCTTGCCGAGTGAACGTACGCCCCACTCGAGTGAGGTCTCGATCGGATCGGTCTCGCCGTCGCCGTCGGTGTCGGCCGTCGGGCCGCCATCACCGCGATCGACCCAAGTCAGTCCCAAGACGTCCTTGACGGGGCGTCCGATGACGTCCTCGTCGGTGAGTCCGGTCAGCTCGTAGCTGCCTCTGCCTGCGTCGATCACACGGCCCTCCTGGTCGCAGACGAAAAACGCGGCGTTGGGCGCCGGGTAGTAGTCGTCCAGTAGTTCGAAAACGAAGCCGAAGCCACACTTGGAGCAGCCCTTGGGCCGCGTGCTGAATCCCGCGGTCCGGTCGCCGCTGCTTTCACGATTGCCGCAGTTTGGACAGATGAAGAATGGCATCGGCAGCAAATCTATTGAAGAGAACGGCTCGGCGTCCGTTGCCGCGATCTGCTTCGAAAACATCATGTCTTGTAGATTCGCTGCCGCCGGGTCCTTGGGGGGATCCGAAATCCATCGGAACCTACCCCGGGAGCAGAGCATGATCGAAATTCTTCTACCGCTTTCGCTGATCTTCATCATGTTCAACATCGGTCTGAGCCTCACGACCGATGACTTCCGCCGAGTGCTGCGAATCCCGCGCGGAGTGACCGTGGGCATGATCAACCTGCTGGTCGTGTCACCGTTCCTGGCCGCGATCGTCGCGACCGTGTTCAACCTCAGCCCGACGCTTTCGGTCGGCCTCGTCCTGCTCGGTTCCGCCCCCGGCGGAACGATGGCGAACATGTACACCCACCTCGCCAAGGGCGAGACGGCGCTCTCGGTGACGATGACCGCGCTCTCAAGCGTGCTCTGCGTGATCACGGTCCCGCTCTACCTCGGCCTCGCCGACAGCCACTTCGGCGACGGCGACCTGATCGGCGACGTCAACATGCTGGGCGTCGCGGCCCGGGTCGTCGCGATCACCCTGATCCCGCTGGTCGCGGGCATGTACGTGCGCAGCCGCTCGACCGAGTGGGCGCTCAAGCGCAAGCCGGGATTCGACCGGGCAGCGCTGGTCATCCTCGTCCTGGTCGTGATCTTCGCGGTCGTCGCCGAATGGGACCTGATCGTCGATAACTTCACCAAGATCGCCCTCGCCGCCCTCGCCCTCAACGTCCTGGCGATGGGCATCAGCTTCGGCGCCGCCAAGGCGGTCCGGCTCGGCGACCGGGCCGCGACCGCGATCGCGCTCGAGCTCGGCATCCACAACGCGACCGTGGCCCTGACCGTCGGCAACCTGCTCGGCGACGACGCCTTCATGGTCCCCGCCGGCGTCTACAGCCTCTTCATGTTCACCAACGGCGCCCTGTTCGCCCGCTACATGAGCAAGAGGAACACCGATTCAGGGCCCTTGCTGAGCTAGGCGAGGCGTGTCTCAGCGGGCGGGTGGCCGAGGGCGGCGCCTGGGCTGTGACTGAAAACAGAACCCTGCACCCGGACACCAACCAGGTTCGGATGTTGGTGTCTCGCGGTTCGCGCTGGTTCGGTAATCGGTATCTCGCGGTTCGCGCCGGTTCGGTAATCGGTATCTCGCGGTTCGCGCCGGTTCGGTAATCGGTATCTCGCGGTTCGCGCTGGTTCGGTAATCGGTATCTCGCGGTTCGCGCTGGCTCGGTAATCGGTATCTCGCGGTTCGCGCTGGCTCGGTAATCGGTATCTCGCGGTTCGCGCTGGCTCGGTAATCGGTCTGCCGCGATGGCGGCCGGAATCGGAACAAGGAACAGCTGAACGGTTCCGGCCTGTCCGCGACTTGACAGTTCTGAATAGGGAATCAAAATCGCTTCGCTTCGCTGTGCGACTTTGATTTCGAAGGCTCGGGCACTGCTCTGAAACTCTTGGGACCCCGAGGCCGCCTAGAACAGCTGGTCGTTTCCTCTTGGTGTTGGTAACCCCAGGTGTTCGAATGCTGCCGGCGTGAGGACCCGGCCTCTCGGGGTTCTCTTCAGCATTCCCTGCTGCAGGAGATAGGGCTCCAGGACGTCTTCGATCGTGTCCTGTTCCTCTCCTATCGCCACGGCGATCGTCGAGAGTCCCACCGGTCCTCCGTTGAACTTCGTTGCGATCAACTCCAGGAGGGCTCTGTCGGAACGGTCCAGACCGGCCCGGTCGACCTCAAGCATCTCCAGGGCGGAATCGGCGATCTCGGCGTCGACCACCCCTCTGCCCTTGACCTCGGCGAAATCCCGCACCCGCTTCAGCAGGCGGTTGGCGACGCGCGGCGTGCCCCGCGACCGTTCGGCGATCGCGAAGGCACCGGCGTGGTCGATCTCCACACCGAGGATCTCGGCCGAGCGGAGCACGATCTTGGTCAGATCGACCGCCGTGTAGTACTCCAGCCGGTGGGAGACACCGAACCGGTCGCGGAGCGGTGTCGTCAGGAGGCCGCTGCGGGTGGTGGCGCCGATCAGGGTGAATGGCGGCAGTGGCAGGGTCACCGTCTGGGCTCCCGCGCCCTGGCCGAGCACGACCGGCAGCTCGCCGTCCTCCATCGCGGGATACAGCGTCTCTTCAACCGCCCGGCCGAGGCGGTGGATCTCGTCGATGAAGAAGACGCTGCCCGGCTCGAGCGAGGTCAGGAAAGCGGCGACATCGCCCTTTCGCTCCAGCGCGGGACCGGCGGTCTGGACGAGATTCACGCCCATCTCGGCCGCGACGATGTTCGCCAGCGAGGTCTTGCCGAGCCCGGGCGGGCCGGCCAGCAGCACATGATCCAGTGGCTCATTGCGGCGTTTCGCCGCCTCGATGAAGACCGCCAGCTGATCGGTCACCTGGGTCTGGTTGACGAAATCGGCCAGGCTCGGCGGCCGCAGAGAACGGTCGAGCTCCTGGTCCGGAAGGTCGGCCCGGGCGTCGTGGACGCGCGGCTCGGCGCCCTCGGGCAGGTCCGCCTCGATTCCGAGATTGATCCGGCGGCCGCCGATGTCGGGCAGATCGGCCATTGCTACTCGCCGCCTTTCGCTGCCGAACCGGCCCTTCTGAGCGCCGCCCCGATCAATGCCTGCGGGTCGTCCTCGCCGGGAAGACCATCGAGCATCTGTTCCGCTTCCAGCGGTGCGTAGCCGAGGTTGATCAGACCGTCGCGGGCCAGTGAGCGGGCGTTGGCGGTCTCGGCGGCGGGGATCACCCCTCCCGCCTGTTCGACCTCGACCGTGACCCGGTCCTTCAGCTCGAGAATGATCCGCTCGGCCGTTCTCTTGCCGATACCGGGCACCGCCTGGAAGCGCTTCGCGTCCCCGGCGACGATCGCCGTGATCAGCTCACGGTGAGGTCCGCCCGAGAGGGCCGCGATCGCCACCTTGGGTCCGATGCCGCTGACGCCGATCAACTGCACGAACAGGTCGCGTTCCTCTTCCGAGGCGAACCCGTAGAGCAGCAGGGCGTCGTCACGCGCGATCGTCTCCGCGTGAAGAAAGGTCTCCTGTCCCGCGGCGGGCACGCTGCGCAGGGTCTCGGCACTGACCGTGAGCCGGTAGCCGACACCCGAGGCCTCGATCACCACATGGTCGGCCCGGCGGACCAGGACCTCTCCTCGAACCGTGGCGATCAACTCGCCACCCGTACGGGCCCTTGCTCCTCGGCTCGGACCTTGGCGTTCGTCGCCAACTGGATCGCGTCGCGCCGTCCCGCGGTGCCGCCGTGGCAGATCGCGACGGCGAGCGCGTCGGCCGCGTGATCGGGACGCGGTATCTCGGAAAGGCCGAGCAGGGTCGCGACCATCTTCTGAACCTGGCGCTTGGCCGCGCCGCCGGAGCCGCAGACCGCGGTCTTGATCGCCTGCGGCGTGTAGGCGAAGCACTCGATCTCCTTCTGCGCGGCGGCAAGCATGCAGACCCCTGAGGCCTGCCCCACCTTCATCGCGGAGCCGACGTTCTTGCCGAAGTAGAGATCCTCGATCGCGAGCGCCGAAGGCTGGTGCCAGGCGAGCAGTTCCGTCACCGAACGATGGATCTGCGAAAGACGCTGTTCGATCGCCTGATCGGGCCTGGTCTCGATGACTCCGCCATCGAGGGCGACCATGTGTCCTCCCTCGATCCGCACCACGCCGAAGCCCAGATTGGCCGTACCGGGATCTATGCCCATCACGACTCTCATAGACACTTCATTCTGGAGCCGGCGTCGGATGCCTTCCCGCCTTCGGACTCCCGAAGCCGGATCCTCTCCGGAATCAGCCCGCGAGGCGCTCCAGAACCTCGTCCGGAATGTCGAAATTCGCGTAGACCTCGTTGACGTCGTCCTGATCCTCGATCGCTTCGAGCAGCTTGATCAGGGTGCCCGCCTCGGCCTCCTCGACCTCGACCGTGTTGGTCGGCTCGGTGGCGAGCCCGACCGACTCGATCTCGATCCCGTCGGCCGCGATCGCCTCCTTCACCGCGGTCAGATCACTCGGCTCGGCCAGCACGCGCAGCTTGCCCTCGTCCTCGACCACGTCGCTGGCCCCGGCGTCGATCGCCGACATCAGGTCATCCTCGCTGTACTTGCCGGCATCGACCACGACCACGCCGTTGGTCTCGAACATCCAGGCGACCGATCCGGGCTCGCCGAGACTGCCGCCGTGACGGCTGAAGGCATGACGCACCTCGGCCGAGGTGCGGTTGCGATTGTCGGTCAGGGCCTCGACCAGAACCGCCGCGCCGCCGGGACCGTAGCCCTCGAACATCACCCTCTCGACGATCACCGCGTCGGCGCCCTCGCCGGTGCCGCGGTCGATCGCGCGTTCGATGTTCGCCTTCGGCATCGAGTTGTCGCGGGCCTTCTGGATCGCGGTCTCCAGCGACGGGTTCGCCGCGGGATCGCCGCCACCCTCACGCGCGGCGACGGTTATCGCCGTGGCGAGCTTGGTGAACAACTTGCCCCGCTTCGCGTCAGCGGCGCCCTTCTTGTGCTTGATCGAAGACCATTTCGAATGACCGGACATATTTCTGATTCTATGGTGAGATCATGACGACCGAAACGCAGGCCCCCACACAGCACCGCATCGCCGCGGGTTTCATCGCTTTCGTCATGCTCCTGCTGGCCCTTTCGATGTGGACCGTGATCCCCTTGATCTGGCTCTGGATCGGCTCACAGCTGGCCGCCACGCAGTTCCCGAGCCTCGGTCCCTACGCCGTGGTCCTGTTCGGTGTGATCGTCTCGATCCTGTTCGTCGGCTGGCTGCTCGGACTGCTCAACGAGGTCTATCTGAAGCTGACCGGGGTCCGCAACGTCGCGCCGATCCGCCTCGGCTGGCTGAAGAGCCTGCGTGACTCACAGAAGACCCAGCGGCCGCCCTCGGTGCTCGAGACCGTGATCGTCGGCTCGGCCCTGATCGCCGCGGTGGCGCTGCTGGCCTGGTTCTTCACCCTGGCCGGATCGCCCATCTCAAACGGGGCATGACGGGAATCAGGATCGCTCGCTTCGCTCCGCGATCACACCGGCGAACCAGGCATGCACCCGGTTGTCGTCGGTCAGTTCGGGATGGAACGAGATCGCGGTCACCGTGCCCTGACGCACCGCCACCGGGTGATCCCGGACCTCGGCCAGCACCTCCACGCCATCCCCCATCGATTCGACCCATGGTGCCCGGATGAAGATCCCACGTACAGGACCGGACGCGATCTCCTTCAGGTCGATGTCGTCCTCGAAGCTGGCGAGCTGGCGGCCGAAGGCGTTGCGCCTCGTGGTGATGTCGATCAGACCGAGATGCTCGCGGTCGGCGACGATCATTCCGGCGCAGGTCCCGAGGATCGGCCGCCCCGCCTCGTGATGCCGCCTGATCGGATCGGCCAGACCGGCCGACTCGATCCCCATGGTGATCGTCGTGCTCTCGCCGCCGGGCAGGATCAGACCATCCAGGCCCTCCAGATCCTCGGGGGTCCGGACTTCGATCGCGGCCACACCGACCGACTCGAGATGCTCGACGTGGGCCGCGAATCCGCCCTGGACCGCGAGCACACCGATTTTCACGACGCCTCACTCACTCGAGTCTCTCGAAAGACGCGAGAGGTGGTTTCGCCGAAGGCGCAACCACCTACCGCAGCGCCTTCCTTGTTCTTCTACCAGCCGCGGCTGGCAAGACGGCCGTTCTCGCCGAGCGCCGACATCTCGATGCCGGGCATGGCGTCGCCGAGCTGCTCCGAGGCGGCGGCGATGCGTTCCGGATCATTGAAGTGCGTGGTCGCTTCGACGATGGCCTTGGCCCGGCGTTCCGGGTCGTCGCTCTTGAAGATTCCGGAGCCGACGAAGTTGCCTTCGGCACCCAGCTGCATCATCAGTGCGGCGTCGGCCGGGGTGGCGATGCCACCGGCACAGAAGACCGGCACGGGCAGCCAGCCCCTGGTGGCGACGTCACGCACGATCTCGAGCGGCGCCTGGATCTCCTTGGCGGCCGAGGGAAGCTCGGTCGAGCTGAGAGTGCCGAGGTACTTGATGCCCTTGGTGATCTCGCGCATGTGGCGCACGGCCTCGACGATGTTGCCGGTGCCGGCCTCGCCCTTCGAGCGGATCATCGCGGCACCCTCACCGATGCGTCGAAGCGCTTCACCGAGGTTGGTCGCGCCGCAGACGAACGGGGCCTTGAACTCGAACTTGTCGACGTGGTTGAACTCGTCGGCCGGGGTCAGCACCTCGGACTCGTCGATGAAATCGATGTTGAGCGACTCGAGCACCTGGGCCTCGGCGAAATGACCGATGCGGACCTTGGCCATGACCGGGATCGAGACCGCGGCCTGGATCTCCTTGATCATGCGCGGATTCGACATCCGGGCGACACCGCCATCCCGGCGGATATCGGACGGGACCCGTTCCAGGGCCATGACCGCGCAGGCCCCCGAATCCTCGGCGATCTTCGCCTGATCGGCGTCGACCACGTCCATGATCACTCCGCCCTTCAGCATCTCTGCCAGGCCCGTCTTCACTCGGAAAGTCGCTTCTTCAGCCATCGCTTCCAATATAGAGATTCGGCGAAGGCGGGCACTGTGTCGATATGGACGGCGGAGCGCCGTTTTCAACTCATTTCGTAACGGGACCGCGCCCGTGACGCGCTACTTCAGCTTGTATGCGCGAATGCGGTCCCGGTGGGCGTCCTCGTCACGCGAGTAGACCCCGTGGGCCAGAGCGTGGACGAGCGCCATCAGCGCCGTGTTCGAGCGCAGGAAGGACGGACTGTTCGACGAGTAGTAGAGGCTCATGTCGGCCTGCTTGACGGCGTCGGAGAGCGTGGCGTCGGCGATCGCGAGGGTGCGGGCACCGCGATGCTCGGCCAGCTTCATCGCCCGCGCGAGCAGCGGGTGGGAGCGACCGGCCGAAAGAGTGATCAGCAGCGTGTCGGCGTCGATCCGGCCGAGACGCTGGAGCGAGGGACCGGCGGTCGAGGTCACGATCTCGGCGCGGATGTCGAGCAGACTGAGCGTGTGCCGAAGGTAGCTGGCGAAGAAGGCCATCTGATCGGTGCCGACGATGATCACCTGGGTGGACTGGGCCAGCGCGGCGACCGCCTGGTCGATCTGCTCCTGGTCGAGCTTGCGGGCCGTCTCCTCGAGGTTGGCGTGATCGGTGCCGAGCGACGCCTCGAACTCGGAGTGGTCGAAGGAGAAGAGCATGCGTCCGCCGGTCGTGTCGGCACCGCCGCCGACCGTGGCGCGGTACTCCTCGATCGCCGAGCTCTGAAGCTCCGGGTAGCCCTCGAATCCGAGAGCCTGTGAGAAGCGCACGACCGTCGAGGAAGAGGTCCCCGCGCGCCTGGCCAATTCTTCCGCTGTCAAGAATGCGGCTTCGTCGAGATGGTCGACGATGTACCGCGCGACATCCTTCTGCGATCGGGAAAACTCGTCGATCCGGTCCTGGATGTAAGTTGACAGGGTCTTGGTTTCGGCAGTCACTGTGCTCACGCCGATCCAATTCGCCCCCCTACCCCGTTTCCCTTCAAAGTGCAGGGAGTATGAGTTCTTTTTCCGGATTGCCGAATCGACGAATGAGCCTCACCGGTTACACCGATGAGGGGGATGAGATCTGGATCATCAGATCGATCTCGCAGAAGTTCTACAAGTGCCAGGGCTGCTACGACTCGATCGAGGTCGGAGATGAGCACGTGGTGGTTCAGTACATCGGCCGGATCGGCGGGACCGAGCACTCTCACTGGCACCGCCGCTGTGCCGAGGAGATCCTCTTCAACCAGACCCGCGGCCTCCGCCAGGTACGGGCCAAGGAATCCGACCGCGGCAAGCTCGAGGCCCGCGGCCGGCGCCCCGCGGGCAAGAGGCGCCGGGCCCGCTAGCACGAGACTCGGGTACTACCGCTGCCTCTTGGCCCGCTGAAGGACGACGAAGGCGGTCACCGAAGCGGCGATCAGAACAAGCCCGATGATCGGCAGGATGATTCCGCTCCCGCCATCGTCCTCGTCTTTCTCGGCGTCGTCGGCGCTCGCCGAGGCGAGATCGTCGACCGCGTCGCTGCCCGTGGGTCCGGTCGGACCGCGCTCAGCCTCCGGCTTCGCCGGCGCGGCCTGAGCGGTCGAGGTCAGGGTGACGACCGAAGCCGGGTTCTCCGGTTCGGCTCCCCCGGGAGGTGCCTGCTGGATCCACGCGGTCGAGGCTCCGCCCTCGCATCCCTGCAGGATCTTGAAGACCTCCTCGGTTCCCTTCTCACCGTAGAACCTCGCGGTGAACGGGAACCTCTTGACGTCATGGTCGGGCAGCGGACCGCCGCTCCACTTCATCTTGCCGGCGGCACTCGAGTTCTTCCACCCGGGCACCTTGCCCGCGGTGTAGCTCTCGATCCCCTTCGGGACCAGGACGACGAGGCTGGTCGTCGCCGCCCCGTCGCATCCGTGCCCCACCTCGAGTGCCATGTTCACCTTGCTTCCGGCCGGCGCCTTGGACGGTGTCACCTCGACGTGCGCCCCGGCCACACCCGGCAGAGCCGGGGTGACCAGGAGCGCGACCAGGAATGTGAGCGCTCTTCTCATGGACTGTCCCTACCGTGACCGGCGGGCCGTGAACAGGGCCGCGCCTCCGGCGATCAGGCCGAGCGCGCCGACGATCAGGGCGGCGATCGCGAGGCCGTCGCCCGAGTCGTCGTCAGATTCCGAGGCGGAGGCCGTCTCGGAGCCCGCGGGCGCGTCCTCCGAATCGGCCGTGGCGCCATGCTCGTCCTCGGCCGCGGTCAGGGTGACCGTCGGCGCGGGATGCTCCGGCTCCTCTTCCCCGGCAACCGTCGACTGGATCCAGGCGGTCTCGGCGCCGCCGGCGCATTCCTGGATCACCTTGAACTCGGCGGCCTCGCCCGCCTCACCGGCGAAAGCGACACTCAGCGGGAACTGCTCGAGCTGACCGTCCGGCAGCGGACCGCCGGTCCAGGTCACCTGGCGAACGCCCTCGGTGATCTTCTCGCCATGCTGCTCCGCGGGCTGGGGAAGCTTGCCTTCCTTGGCCTCGATCTCCCAGCCGGCGACGACCCCGGGGGTGGCCGAGATCACCTGCGGCGGCATCTTCACGACGACGCTGGTGGTCGGTGCCGCGTCGCAGCCGTGAGGCACGACGAAGTTCAGCATCGCGTAGCCCTCGGCCGGTGACTCCTCCGGAGAAACGGTCACGTGGGCGGCGGCCATGCCTGGCAGCGCCAGTCCGATCAGCACGGTCAGGGCCGCGCACATTTTCAATTTGAGATTCATCTGGTTCCTTTTCTGAATGCGAATGAAATGGCTTGACGTGGGTCAGGCCGGAACCGGAGGTGCCCTGCCGGCCAGCGAGCAGCCGATCAGCCGGCCGCCGCGAATCGCCCGCTGGCGGGCCATCAGGGGCCGATGACCGGCGATCCGGTCGCCCGGCCGACCGGCGACTCCGTCGATCAGGCTCCGCAGCCGTTCGATCACGGCCTCGCCCGGATAGCGGTTGACGGCCAGCGCCGCCACCAGCAGGAGCAGGGGCGCGACCGCGATCAGGAAGCCGGCGGTGCTCACTCGACCGGAACCTCGAAATCGGCCAGCACCTCGTTGAAGCGGCTGAAACGAACCGCGGCCCGCGCCTCCCAGTCACCCTTCACCGCGAGCATCGCCGCCGGAGCCACGTAATGGCCCGGCCCCGCCTTGCGCACATCCGCCTCGATCGGAGCGATGTCCGAGTCGGGCAGCGAGAAGGAAAGCTCGAGTGACTTGACCTCCATCGGTGCCCCGGTCCTGTCGTCGAAGAGATAGACGTGGATCTCGTTGCTGCCGACCCAGGCCGGATCGACCGTGTACTCCAGGCGGTCGGGACCGGCCGCGACCGAACCGCTGACTGGTCCGGACTGGGAAGCGGTCGGCGGTGGGTAGCTGACCAGGGCCGCGGTGAGGGCCAGTACGGCCATGACCAGGACGACCTCGAGCCGCAGGTTGCGCCGGGCGCGGAGGCCGGTCTCTCCCGGTCCCTCCCCGCGCTCACGCCGTGCGACCAGCGCCGGGATGATCCGGCGGCGGTTACTCGCACCGAACGCGATCAGCGCCGCGAACAGGATGATCTTGATCAGGACGGCCCGGCCGAAAGCGGTATCCACCAGGGCCGGGAACGAGTTCACCTCGACGATCGCCTGGATGCTTCCCGAAACCGCGATCACGATCACGGCGACCAGGGCCACGGTCGAGAAGCGCAGCAGGAAATCCACCAGCACCGAGTTGCGTTCGGCCGTGCCCGCGATTCTCCTGGTCACGGAAGGCAGCAGCAGGACCAGCGCCGCCAGACCTCCCACCCAGACCGACATCGCGGCCACGTGAAGGATGTCCGAGGCGGTCAGCAGCCAGATCGGATGCTGTGTGGAGGCATGCCCGGCCAGGGCCGGGGTCACCACCAGGACGATCGCCGGCACCGCGATCGCCGCGAGCGGCAGCGGCTTTCGGGACCACCCTGGGTTTCGGGCCAGGCCGGCCGATGCCAGCACCGCCGGGACCAATGCCAGCCAGGCGAGCACCCTGATCACCATCACCGTCCCGTACCGGGTGTCGATCACCTCGCGGAACACTTCGGGCTTCAGTGACGACCAGAAGTCGGTGCCGGCCGCGGTCGCCCCCTGAAGCGGGATCGCGAGAAGCGAAGCGATCAGCCCGGTCAGAACCGCCGCGCCGAGGATCTTGCGCAGACGGTCGCCGAACTCTTCGGCCCGCGGAGCGAGCAGACCATCGCGCGCCCGGAGCAGCGGGGTCCAGAGCAGCAGGAGGAACGAGAGCAGACCGACCGCGATCGCGATCGCCACGTATCCGGCCCAGCGGTCGAACCAGAACGCGACCTCGGTGACCGGACCGACATCGCTCATCGCGATCAGCTCGGAGATCGTCTTGCCGGAGCTGGTTCCGCCACTCCCGACCGTGAAGACCATGCCGCCGGAAACGGGATGGGCGTCGGCCGAGACCACGCGGTAGGTGGCCGTGTAGACCCCGTCCGGAAGATCGTCCTGAAGGCCGATCGCGATCTCGGTGCCGCTGTCTCCGAGACGCCTGATCTCACCCGACTGGACTTCCTCGGCTTCGGCGTTGAAGACGCGAACGGCTCCCAGGCTGGCCTCGACCGGCTCATTGAACTCGAAGGTCACCTGGCGGGGCGGCTGTTTCAGGACCGCTCCCCGGGTCGGGCTGGACGACTCCAGCACCGCATGGGCCAGGGCCGATCCGGGCAGGATCAGGCAGGCCAGCAGCGCCGCGCAGAGTGGCAGGAGGTATCTCAGGCGTGAACGGATCACCAGGCCTCGGCCCCCTCCGCCGGACGATCGCCGCCTCGTGACTCACCGGCATCGGGTGTCTGGCCTCCGTCGTGACCGTCGTGACCGTCGTCGCCGTCCCGGCGCCGGTTCCGGAATACGGACAGTGCGACCGCACCGATCACGATCACGGCGGCGAGCAGAACGAAGGGCAGAACGGGAAAGCCGGACTGCTTGCCGACCCAGGTCAGGGTGCCGTCGAGCGCGGCGGGCTTGCCGCCGACCGTGATCGGGATCGAGTAGTCGAAGACCTTGGTCTCCTTCGATTCGTCCTTGACCTGCGAGGGCGTGCCCGGAGACATGTAGTGGGAGCGATGGTCGTGCCACGCGTAGACCCCGGACCCTTCGACCTCCTCCCAGGCCGGTTCGGCCTTCGCGTCGGCGCGCTCGGGCACGTCGACGGCCGCGAAACGGTCTTCGTTCAGGTAGTAGGTGGGCGAGTTGAGATTGACCTCGACCAGCCCGTCGGCGCCGATCCGGACGTAGGGCTCGCCGTCGTATCCCTTGACGACGACCTCCTTGCCGGTGCGGTTCACCAGCTCGACGTTGTCGTCGAAGTTCTGGACGGTCGCCCGCAGCCCGTCGGCCAGTGCCGCCGGTTCTATCGACGTGATTTCAGATCTGTAGTTGGGGTTGCCCTCGTGGGCGACTGCGGCCGACGGCGGAATGGCCGCCACCAGCAGGAACAGCACACAGAGTGTGCGCGTGATTCGACTCATTGCCTTGACTCCTGTTTCCGAGCTGTCTCCGGAATACGGCGGATTCAAAAGCCCGACGACGGCTGCCGCACTCGGCGGCGAACTGACTCAGGCGGCGAGGAGCGGCGGCGCGCGGCCGGCCAGGTTGGAGGCGATCAGCAGCGAACTCCGGATCGGGGTCGCGGCCGAGCCGTTCCGGGCGGCACCGGGCGTCGTGGCCGACGGACGCGCACGTCCGGCGATGCGGCCCAGGGCCGCGATCAGTTCCTCGCCGACGTAGTGGCCGAGGGCCAGCGGAGCGGCCAGCATGAAAACCGGCACGGTGAACAGCATCACCTCGGGCGATCCGATGATCGTCAGGAAGACCGCCCAGGCGAGAGCCACCAAAAGCAGGCCGAAAGTGCGGCTGTTCAGGGGCGACTCCACGCGGGAAGTGTAGCCCGCCGGGCCGGACACGCCGTCCGACTATCCTTGGACCGACCCTCTCCTCCCTCCACGAATCAGGACGCATGAACGAAAAGCAAGCGACTTCGGGGCGGATCACCGCCCGTCTGTTCACCGATCCGAGTTGCCCCTTCGGCTACTCCGCAAGCCCCGCCCTCCGCACCATCGAGTGGCGGTATCGCGACCAGATCGATTGGCGGCTGGTGATGATCGGTCTTTCGGGTCCGGAGCCCGCAAGCCACGGCATGAGCACCTCGACGATCGCCGGTTACTGGATCGATCTGCGTGACCGGCACGGAATGCCGTTCCTGGTGGAACCCAAGATCCGGGACAACACCAGCGCCCGCGCCTGCCAGGCGATCGTTGCGGCCCGGCTGATCCAGCCCGGCTCCGAGTGGCGTACCCTGCGGGCGCTTCAGCTGCTCCAGTTCAACTCTCCCCTCCTGCTCGATGACGACGAGCAGCTGCGGGCCGCGCTCGGCTCGGTCGATGGTCTCGACGCCGACCGCATCATCGACTCGCTCGATTCGGACGAGGTCCAGGATGCCTACCAGGCCGATTTCGAGGAGACCCGCACCGCGGCCGACGGACCGACCCAGCTGCAGGGAAAGTCGGCCTCCTCCCCGAGCGGCGAGCGCTACACCGCGCCGTCGATCATCTTCGAGGCCGGACTGCTCCGCCTCGAGGCCGGCGGTTTCCAGACGATCGAGGCCTATGACGTGATCATCGCCAACCTCGATCCGACCCTGAAGCGGGCCGAGCCGGCGGAATCGCCCCTTGACGCGCTGGTCCTCTATCCCAGCGGACTCACGACCCAGGAGATCGCCGCGATCATGGCCCCGCACAACACCGTCCCCGACCGCACCGCGACCGAGCGCAGGCTGGTCGAGCTCCAGGGAGCCGGCGAGGTAAAGCGCGTCACGATGGGTGACGACGCCCTCTGGTTCGCCGCCTGACGGGCGCCGGCGCCTCCTGCGCCGACGCCCCTCGGATGGTTCGGCCGGTCAGACGATGAAGCCGAGGCCGGTGACGTCCTTCAGGACCTTCTGCGCCGTGAACGGCGTGTCGAAGGGTCCGTCCGGGGAGATGCCCTTCGGTGTGGCGTTCTTGATCACGCCGATCACCGAGGCGTGACGGGCCTCGATCGTGATGATCGAGACGGCGGCGGCGACGATCTTCGGATCCTTGATGTTCAGAGCCTGCCCCGCGTAGGCGTGCACGCCTTCGTTCTCGAGGGCGAAGGCGGTGTCGACGAACTTCTTCAGGCTCTGGTTCGTGCCCTTGAAGTCGAACTTCGGCTTCTTGACCGCCTTCTTGCCCAGGACGGACTTCAACGCCTTGACGTGAGCGTTCTCGTCCCGCGTGGTGACCTTCAGGAACGCCTTGGTCTTGGCGTCCTTGACGAACGTTTTCTTGTTGTTCGCCGCGGTCGCGCCGTTGTAGAACGCCGCTTCCAGGTATTCCAGGGTGAGGGCGTAGTTGAGGATGCCGACGTCGCCCTTGCCGAAACTGGCCGGCGGACGTCCCTTGCCGGCCGCCATCGCCATCTCCGGTGCCACCAGGCCGAGTAGCGTGCCGCCGCCCATCAGGGCCCCCGCACCGATTCCGGCCTTCTTGATCAGACCCCGACGCGTGTCGCCTTCGTCCATCGACTCCGTGGCCTCGTGAGCCATTTCCCTGATCGCTCCGTCAACGTCGACCTCGTCCAGCTGTAGTGCCTCCGACATGTGCCGCTCCTGACTTTCGTTGGTCCAGGCATGGAACCCCACGAAAACCAGTACCCATTGTCATGGGCCTACGTGGCTATCGGGTGGTTGGATCAGAATCGACCGCTCCCAATGGCGGCTAGGATCTGGTCTGGCCGAAGACCGGCCGTCACCTGCCTGACCACCTGAATTTCAAACGAAAAGGGACTCCGTTGAAACGTGTGCTGCTGCTCCTGGCCCTGCTGATCGCGCTGGGAAGCCCCACCGCCGCCCAGGCTTCCGACGCCCAAGTCTCGATCGCGCATCCGAACAAGCTGTGCGCTCCGGTGATCCGTGAGTACGCGGTCTGCATCGTCAAGCCCCGTTCGTCGATGATCGGCATCCGTTCGATGTTCTTCGGGGCGCGCTGGAAGCATTGGGGCAAGCGCGCGATCGGGTTCGGCAAGGTCAATGAGTCCGCGTCGGCGGGTCAGCCCGGAAGTGGTCTGGCGACGACCAGGGCCAAGATCGTGTTCAAGAAGCTGCGCCGCTGCCCGAGCGGGATCTGGAAGTACACGTGGCGTTCGGTCTACTACGGCCCCGGCTACCGCGAGAAGCTCTGGCGCGGCGGAGTCGACGTCGACTGCGACCAGACCTGGTACCTGGTGGGCCGCTGACCTTCGCTCTGGACCGATGGCGATGGGCCAGGTAGGACTCGAACCTACGACCCGCGGATTATGAGTCCGATGCTCTAACCAACTGAGCTACTGGCCCGGGTGCCCTTTCGGACCGGGAGATTGTACGCGCCCAGGCGGCTCCATCCCCGCCCCATCAAACCGAGCCTCTGGCAACGATTTCTAATGACTGTCATTAGAAATCGTTGCCAGAGCTTCCTTTGGTTTCGGAGCTGCGGTTGGTGGAGACGTTTTTCGGCCTTATCGGCCGGAAAAAGT
>DATJUB010000019.1:0-6569 GCA_035502775.1 Solirubrobacterales bacterium
GCCCCCAGAACCATGTTGTTCACGCGCGAAGCGCGGAGCGCAGCGACCCGGCGAAGTGATTTGTCCCAGGACAACGAGCGAGCCCGGCGAGCGACAGACGAAGCCAGGCGTGCATAGGTGCGTCCCGGGCACCGCTCGCCCACCATCCCTGCAAAAGAGAAGGGCCACCCTTCCCGGCGGCCCTTCCCTGGCACAGTTGCGTCAGCAAACGCAACAAACTTGTTCGGGACGATCAGTCGAGCGAGATCATCACGTGCTTGACGTTCGTGTAGTCCTCGAGGGAGTACATCGACATGTCCTTGCCGTAGCCCGATTCTCCGTATCCGCCGTGAGGCATCTCGGGGGCCATCGTGATGTGGTCGTTTACCCACACGGCCCCGAACCTCAGAGCGTTGGTGACCCGCATCGCGCGGCCGATGTCACGGGTCCAGACCGATGAGGCGAGACCGTAACGGGTGCCGTTCGCCCAGGCGATCGCCTCGGCTTCGTCGGTGAACCGCTGGACGGTCATGACCGGTCCGAAGATCTCGTTCTGGATCAGCTCGTCGTCCTGCTGGAGATCGGCGATCACGGTCGGCTCGATGTAGAAACCGGGCCGGTCCGGGCTGCCTCCTCCGGTGGCGATCTGGGAGTGACCGGGACGCCGCTCGATCAGGCCGGAGACATGCTCGAACTGCTTCGCCGAGTTCACCGGCCCGAGCATCGTCGCGGCATCGTCGAGATCGCCCATCACATAGCTCGAGGCCTCCTTGGAGAGACCGTTGACCACGTCGTCGTAGACCTTCGGTCCCGCGAGGATGCGGGTCGCCGCGGTGCAGTCCTGGCCGGCGTTGAAGAGCCCGGTTCCGGCGATCGTCTCGTACACGGCCTCGAGGTCGGCGTCGTCGAACACGATCACCGGCGCCTTGCCACCCAGTTCGAGGTGAACCCGCTTCAGCGTGTCCGCCGACTCGCGGGCGATCCACTTGCCGGTGCCCACCGACCCGGTCAGGGAGACCAGCTTGATGTCGGGATGGCGGACCAGGGTCGAACCGGCCGGATCGCCGTGGCCCCCGATGAAGTTCGTCACACCGGGTGGGAACACCTCGGCGCAGATCTTCGCCAGAACCTGAAGGGTGGACACCGGGGTCGATTCGGCCGGCTTCAGCACCAGGGTGTTGCCGGTGGCGAGCGCCGGGCCGAGCTTCCAGGCGGCCATCATCAGCGGGTAGTTCCAGGGCGTGATCTGAGCAACCGGACCGACCGGCTCACGCCGGATGAACGAGGTCCTTCCCTCCTGATACTCCATCGCCGCCTTGCCCTCGAGATTGCGGGCCGCGGCCGCGAAGAACCGGATGTGATCGGCGGTGGTCTCCAGCTCCTCGTCGACGAAAGCCTGACGGGGCTTGCCGGCATCGGCCGACTCGAGATCGGTCAACTCGTCACCGTGATCGATGATCGCGTCGGCCAACGCCAGCAGGCGCTCCGAACGCTCACGCGGCGTCGTCGTCGCCCAGCCACCCTCGAAAGCGGCCTTCGCCGCGGCCACCGCCCGATTCGCGTCCTCGGCCGAGGACAGCGGGGCCGAGGCGATCACCTCACCCGTGGAGGGATTGATCACATCCTCTGTCGCTCCATCGGCGGCGTCGACGAACTCGCCGTTGATCATGTTCTGGAGCTTGATCTTCTCGGTGATGGCCATCAGGTTCCTCTCATCTCTCTTTCCAGCCCCGGCTGAGCCGGGGATTCGATTCGAATTGCGGCTTCAGCGACTTCTGTGGGTAGTGAGATTCAGTTCCAGCCGAGTGCCTGCTCGACCGGCACGTACTCGCTGCCGACACCCTCGGCCACCCCGGCATGGGTGACCTTGCCGGCGGCGACATTGATTCCGGGCTTCAGGCCGGGAACCTTCGCGACAGCGGACCGCAGGCCGTTGTCGGCGAGATTCAGCGCGTAGGGCAAGGTGGCGTTGGTGAGTGCGTGGGTGGAGGTGATCGGCACCGCTCCGGGCATGTTCGCCACGCAGTAGTGCAGCACGCCGTCCACCTCGAACACCGGGTCACGGTGGGTGGTCGGGCGCGAGGTCTCGAAGCAGCCGCCCTGGTCGATCGCGACGTCCACGAGGACCGCGCCGGGCTTCATCAGGCTGAGCTGGTCACGGCTCACGACGAACGGGGCCCGAGCGCCATGGACGAGCACCGCGCCGATGACCAGATCGGCCCGGGGCAGGAGCTCCTCGACCGCGAGGGTGGTCGAGTACACGGTCGAAGCCTCACGGGCGTACTGCATGTCCAGCTGGCGCAGACGCTCGATCGAGCGGTCGAGGATGAACACGTCGGCGGCCATTCCCATCGCGATGAAAGCTGCGTTGGTTCCGACCACACCGCCGCCGATCACGACCACGGTCGCGGCGGCGACGCCGGGCACACCGCCCAGCAGGATGCCCCGTCCACCGAGCGGCTTCTCGAGCATGAAGGCGCCGGCCTGGGTGGCGATCCGGCCCGCGATCTCACTCATCGGGGCGAGCAGGGGCAGTCCGCCCTTGCCGTCCTCGACGGTCTCGTAGGCGACACAGGTCGCACCGGACTTCTGGAGCCCGGCGGTCTGCTCCGGGTCCGGGGCCAGATGGAGGTACGTGAAGAGCAGGTGCTTCGGCTGGAGCATCTCGATCTCCTGGGCCTGCAGCTCCTTGACGTGCAGGATCATCTCGCCCGCCTCGAACACGGCGGCCGCATCCGGAACGATGCGGGCGCCCTGGGCCTCGAAGGCGGCGTCGGTTATCGCGCTGCCCTCTCCGGCCGTGGTCTCGATGAACACCTCATGGCCGTGCTCGACCATTTCCCGCACGCCCGCGGGCGTGATTGCCACGCGGTACTCGTCCTGCTTGATCTCCTTCGGAACTCCAACCTTCATACAACCCTCTCTTGTCTCTCAGAACTTCGCCGTCGGCTGGTGCGCCTTGGATCGGACGGTCTACTTGTGCATTCTCTCCGAGGCTTCGGTGAGAACCGGTCGCAGGATGTCGTGCATTTCCTGGAACTGCTCGGTGTCGCAGATGAGCGGCGGGGCGAACTGGATGACCGGGTCGCCACGATCGTCGGCCCGGCAGATCAGGCCGCGCTTGTAGAGCTCGCCGGAAAGGAAGCCACGCAGAAGATCTTCGGCTTCGGGGCCTTCGAACGATTCCTTGGTCTCCTGGTCCTTGACCAGTTCGATCGCCTGGAAGAAACCGGCGCCGCGGACGTCACCGACGATCGGGATGTCCCGCAGGCTCTCCAGCATCTCGCGGAACTCGCCCTCCTTGCGCAGGACGTGGCCGCAGAGGTCTTCCTTCTCGTAAAGCTCGATGTTGGCCAGTGCGACCGCCGCGGCGATCGGGTGTCCGGCGAAGGTGAACCCGTGGGCGAAGGAGTTGGTTCCCTCGTTGAACGGCTCGGCCAGCTTGTCCGAGGCGATCATCGCGCCCATCGGCACGTAGGCGGAGGTGATCGCCTTCGCGGTGGTGATGATGTCCGGCTGGTAGCCGAAGCGCTCGCAGGCGAAGAAATGTCCGAGGCGGCCCCAGGAGCAGATGACCTCGTCCGAGATCAGCAGCACGTCGTAGCGGTCGCAGATCTCACGGACCCGCTGGAAGTAACCCTCGGGCGGAACGAAGCAGCCACCGGCGTTCTGGACGGGTTCGAGGATCACGGCGGCCACGGTCTCCGGGCCTTCGAACAGGATCCGCTTCTCGATCTCGTCGGCGAGATCGAGCGGATCGCGGTCGTCCGGGTATCGGTACATGTTGGTGTTCGGCACGTGACAGCCGCCGGGGGAGAGCGGCTCGAACTGGGAGCGGAGGTTGGTGATGCCGGTCGCCGAGAGGGCTCCGAGGGTGGTGCCGTGGTAGGCGACCTCACGGGCGATGATCTTGGCCTTCTGGCCGTTGCCCTTCATCCGGTGGTAGTTGCGGGCGAGCTTGATCGCCGATTCGACGGCTTCGGCGCCGCCGTTGGTGAAGAAGACCTTGTTGAGGTCACCGGGGGTGATCGAGGCGAGCTTCGAGGCGAGCTCGATCGCCCGGGGATGGGCGTAGCTCCAGATGACGAAGAAGTCGAGTTCCTCGTACTGGCGCGCGGCGGCCTCGGCCAGTTCGGTGCGGCCGTGTCCGGCGTTCACGCAGAACAGGCCGGAGAGTCCGTCAAGATAGCGGTTGCCCTTGTCATCCCAGACGTAGGCGCCTTCGCCCTTGGTGATGACCGGGATCTGATGCTGATCGTCGTATCCGCCCATGCGGGAGAAGTGCATCCAGAGGTGCTTGCGTGCCTCGTCCTGCAGATCCATGCCGGCGCCGACCTGGCTTTCCGTAACTGTTGACACGCTTTCCTCCTTCACTCAGCCCGCCGTGTGGCGGAATCACTGGTCGTTCTGATTTCAGCCTAGAGAGGGATCTCCGCGATTACATTCAACGATCTGTCCAATACTGTCGGAAGTTATGTCCGTCGTGTCAAGTCGGAACCGCCCGAGCGAGGGTGGGTGCGTTTTCTGCGCCTATCGCGCAGAAAACGCACCCACCCTCGCGCCGGGACCGAATAGGGTGGCGGTCACAGCCGGGTGACGACGCCGATGGGCGGCGGTGCCGCAACCGATCCGAAGGGAACACCATTGGAAGCGACGACCGCCGACCAGGCCGATCCCACCGGCGCCCCTGAGCCGGCCGCCCTGAAGAAGGACGCGATCAGCTTCACCGACGGACTGGTCATCGCCCTCGCCTCCACCGCCCCCGCCTACTCACTGGCCGCCGTGATCGGCTCGATCGTCGTCCTGGTCGGGCTCCAGGCACCGGCCGCCCTGATCGTGTCGTTCGTGCCGATGTTCTTCATCGCCTCCGCCTTCTACTACATGAACAAGGCCGATCCGGACGCCGGCACCAGCTTCTCCTGGGTGACCCGGGCGATCGGTCCGCAGACCGGCTGGATGACCGGCTGGGCGATCTGCGTGACCGGCATCCTCGTGGTCGGCTCGCTGGCCGACGTGGCTGTCTTCTCGTTCTTCGACCTGATCAACGCCGACAGCCTGGCCGACTCGACCGCGTGGGTGACCGGCTCCGCCGTGCTGCTGATGATCGTGATGACCGGCATCTGCGTCTGGGGAACCGAGATCTCGGCAAATCTGCAGAAGGTGCTGATGGGCCTGCAGCTGATCCCGCTGCTGGTCTTCGTTGCGGTCGCGCTCTACAAGGTCTTCTCCGGGGACGGCCCCAGCGGCTCGATCGAGCCCGGCCTGAGCTGGTTCAACCCGTTCGCGATCGAGGGCAGCGGCGCCCTGACCGGGGCGCTGCTGCTCGGCGTGTTCATCTACTGGGGCTGGGAGAGCGCGGTCAACCTGAACGAGGAGACCGAGGGCGAGGCGACCAAGCCGGGCCTGGCCGGGGTGATCTCGACCACGATCCTGCTGATCACCTACCTCGGGGTCGCGACCGCGCTGGTCGCCTGGGGCGGGATCGGCGGGGCCGAGCAGTTCGACGACGACGCGGCGATCCTCTCGACCTACGCGGACCAGGTTCTGGGCGGCACGCTGGGACCGTTCGTGCTGCTGGCGGTCGCGGTGTCCGCACTGGCCTCGACCCAGACCACGATCCTGCCGGCTTCGAGAACATCGATGTCGATGGCCCGGGCCGAGGCGATGCCGAAGGCCCTCGGGGACATCTCCGACCGTTTCTTCACGCCGGTTGTCTCAACCGTGGCGATCGGAATCCTCGCGATCGTGTGGTACCTGCCGTCGAAACTGATCAGCGAGGACTTCCTCTTCGACTCGCTCTCCGCCCTGTCGCTGATGATCGCCTTCTACTACGCCCTGACCGGCTTCGGCTGCGCCTTCTACTTCCGCCATCAGCTGCTCCACTCCGCCAAGAACCTCTTCTTCGTCGGTGTCGCCCCGGTGATCGGCGGACTGATGCTGTCCTATCTCTTCGTCAAGTCATTGATCGATTGGACCGACCCGGCAAATTCCTACACGGGCACCTCCTGGCTGGGCTTCGCACCACCGGCGATCATCGGTGTCGGCTTCCTTCTCCTGGGCGTCGTACTCCTCCTGCTCTGGCGCCGCCACCAGAAGGAACCGTTCTTCAAGAGGCGCCGCGAAGTGGCGGAGCCTCACCTGCTCGACTGAGTCCGCGGAGGGTTCCGGTCAGCCCCTGGAACCCCCTGCTTCGGGAATCTGGGGGGCGGTCCGACTTGCCTGAATCGGCACTTATGCCGTACGGTTCTTTCGTTGGCGTCGACCGTCCCGTCGCTGAGACGAGACATCGACCGTTCACCACGAGGAGAGAGGTTCGATGGAAAGCTCGGTAGATCTTCCACCCAAAGATGGAGGCGACGCAGCCTCGGCCAAGGGCGGATACGGGGAGACGGGAGGGGTCCGTCTGGAGGGTGTCACCAAGCGTTTCGGGACCTTCGAAGCGGTGAAGAACATGGATCTGCGGATTGCGGATGGTGAGTTCTTCACGATGTTGGGTCCGTCGGGTTGTGGGAAGACGACGACGCTTCGGATGATCGCGGGGTTTGAGCAGCCGTCGGAGGGCAAGGTCCTGATTGATGGCAATGATGTTG
>DATJUB010000020.1:0-9234 GCA_035502775.1 Solirubrobacterales bacterium
GCCGACGAAATCGTCCGCCTCACCGGAACCTGCCCGACGATCGCACCCGAAATATCCGTACTGAACTTCCTCGTCCGAAGCTTCAGATCCTCAAGACCCGAAGACACAGCCTGAACAGCCATCAGCGTTCCGTCTCCTTACTCATGATTCAGACCCGGTGAATTCCGACGTGGACGTGATCGCCGTGGTCCACGGCCGCGCCCCAGATGATCTGGGCACTGAAGCTGAACCCGTCGACCCGGATCGTGAAGCCGATCTCGGTGTCCGGAGCCCAATCCGAGTAGCCCATGGCGGCCGCAAGCTCTCTGGCCTGCCCCTCTCCGGAACCGGTCGGAAAGTCGCAGGCGTACGCGCTGGTGCTCGCGACCCAATGGTCGCTTGTCCCGGTCCCCGAGTTTTCGGGGCGCTTCCGGGACGAGATGGTCGTCAGACCGCGCTCGGCCATGAACGGGATCACGAACTGCCTGAAGATCGGCAATGTGCCACCCCACCACGGTGCGCCCGGAGAGTTGTTCGGGCCGATATAGACCCGGGCCAGGGCGTCGGTGGATCCACCGCCGTCCTCCCTGTCGTTCGACCGGCCCCTCACGGTTCTCGTCCTGGTTTCCGGGGCCGGTTCCGGCAGTGGTTTCGCCGGCCGTTTCAGCTTGGCGACGAAATCCTCGTTGGTGAGATCGGTCTCGATGTCCGAGACCAGCCACCGGCCGTTGGCGTGACCGAAGTTCTCCAGGATCACGACCGTGCCCGGCGGGGCCTGCCAGGTGTTCGCGTGGCGGCCGGCGATCTGCACGGAGTTGGTCTTCTTGTTCGACGCGAGATCGAAGCTGACCGAATCGATTCCCGGCGTGTAGTTCTTGGTACCCCGCTTGGCGTGATCTGACTTGATCCGCAAACGCGGACGGGAGCGCAGCAGCTGCGAATCCGTCATGAAATACAGCTTGCCGTTCGAGACGAACGCCCTCCAGCCCACCTCCTTGGCGAGCCGCTTGATCGCGTCCCAGTAGCTCTCGTCCTTCTTGACCTGAAAGGCGTAACGGACCTCGGTCGTGATCTCGTAGGACAGGCCGCCTCCGCCGAATGCCTCCAGCCATTTCTCGGCTTCGTCCTTCCACTGTGTGTAGACGTCGCCGGTGTCGTTGCCCTGAACCGACATGCAGATCTCACCGATGGAATTACCCGCTTCGGCCTGCTTGATCGCTCCGTCCACGTTTCCGGTCCAGGCGTCGACCATGAAGCGACGGACGTTGTAGTCGATATCGACGGCGTCTTTCTCGGATACGTACGCGAGCCGTGCCTGCAGAGGACCGACCGAATCGTTGTCGCTGATCGTCGCCGTGGTCATCCCCTGGGTCCCCATCACCGATTCGTGGGTGAGGGCGCAGAGCAGGGCGAGCACGGCCCTTCTCGGCGCGTCCGGAAACTGGTCGTAGGTCGACTGCAGGGCCCGGCTGGCCATGTCGATCTGGGTGGAGTTCGCCCTCACGCCCTTGACGGTGAGACGGGCGGTCCGGTCGATACCGGAGCCGCGGCCTTCGTCCAGAACCCGAACCCCGACGGCCTTGTTCTTCTTGATCGGCCGCTCCACGCCGCGCCACGGCGAGATACATGGAATCTCGGCGTCACGGGCCAGCGTGGTCACGAACTCGGCCCGGGTGACTTGATCCCGGAAAGCCTGCCTCGGCCCCTTCTTCCGCCGGAGCCTCGCGATCGCCGCATCCTCAAACGTCAAAGAATCGGTGTCATCCTCACTCCGCTTGATCTGAACAAGCTCGAAAAGCAGATCATCGATCTCGATCTGACTGCGCTCATTCAGAAACCGATCATTGATCAGATCCAAATTCGGATCGAACAAACTGAACGTCACCGACGACGCCGACGAAATCGTCCGCCTCACCGGAACCTGCCCGACGATCGCACCCGAAATATCCGTACTGAACTTCCTCGTCCGAAGCTTCAGATCCTCAAGACCCGAAGACACAGCCTGAACAGCCATCAGCGCTTGGATCCGTCGGTGTTCTTGGGCTTCTTGCCGCCCTTGGGTCCTTTCCCCTCACCGAGGTTCTTCGGCAGACGGAGGACCCGACCGACCTTCAGCTCCTTGTCGGGATCCTTGATCGGCGGTTTCTGGGCGTTCCCGATCTGTTTCCAGTACTTGCGGTTCTTGTAGACCTTGACCGCGATCTTGTTGAGGGTGTCGCCCTTCTTCACCGTGTACTTGACTGGATCCGGCCGGCGCTTGACCTTGATCTGGTCCGCGTTCCGCCAGCGGATCAGTGAGATGACCGCGTGATAGCGAACCAGCGTGCCGTCATTGCTCCGGATCGTCTCTCCCTCCGAGATACCGGAGATCACCCAGCGCTGCTTCGGGAAATGGATTCCGCCGGGACCTTCGATGGTGACGATCGCCGGAGGACTTCCGTCGTCATAAGCGGACCAGCTGAAGCCGGCGATGTCCCAAAGCGCCCGGACCCTCTTGACGACGGACTTGTTCACGGGACCGTCCAGCGGTTTCCGAGGGTCCGCCACCTGGAAGCCGTCGATGATGATCGGCACGTCCTGGGTGATCGGCGCGATGCCGGTCCACCGCACGAGGCTCGGCTTCTGCGGCCTGCCGACCGCTTCCCAGCCGGTGTCGTTCAGGGTGAGCGTCGGCGATCCTTCGTCCAGCCGGACGGTGACCGGCTTCAGCGATCCACTGACTGGTGTGATTGTGAGTTCGTCGTTCATAGTCTCGCCGCCTCGTCTTCGACCACTTCGGCCACGGCGAGGGCGATCTGCCGGCTGTCGAGGAAGACCTTCACCTCGACGGGACCGCAGCAGCTACCGCCACCGGCCTTGTCGGTGGGCATCAGGTTGGTTCCCTCTGGGAGTCCGGCCTTGTCCAGCTGGACGTCTCCGGTGGGGAGCATGGCGGAGGATTTGACGGGCGATTTCAGATTGCTTGCCGGTGGAAGGTCCTTGGGAATACCCGGGATGCGGATGGACCCGGCAAGGGGCAGGTCGATCTCCACGCCGCGTAGGAACGCGAGGAAGCCGTTCCATTTGTTGATGACCCAATCGAGTACGTTCGTGAACGCCGTCTTGATCCCGTTGAATAGGCCCGACACCGCGGTGCTGACCCTTCCCGGCAGGCTCTTGAACAGGCTGAGGATCTGGCGTGGAATGGTCTTGATGTAGGTCACCGCTCCGCGGGCGACCGCCTTGATGATCCCGAAGACGTTCGCTACCAGGCGCTTCGCCGCGTTCCAGGCCCCACGCCAGTCGCCTCGCAGAAGGTTGGAGATGATCGCGACCACGTTGCCGACGATGGCACCGAGCCGCTTGATGACTTCCCAGGCCGTCCGGATCTGGATCTTGAGCGCGGAAAAACCGATCTTGAACACCGCGACCATGAACTTCACGTGCTCGCGAAGCGCCTTGAAGACCCCGATCGCGATCGGCTTCAGGATCATGAACTGGAGGCGCAGGCGGGTGATCAGCAGGCGCACCGGGAGCAGGTCGCCGATGAATCCCTTGACGTTCTTGGCCGCGGTCGAGATCCATTGTCCGACCGCCTTCACGGCTCCGGTGACCGCGCCGACGATCGTTCCGATGAACGATCCGATCTGGCGGCGGTACTTGACGGCCACGACGCCGACCGCGATGATCCCGCCCACGATCAGCCCCAGGCTTCCTCCGAAGAGGGCCAGTGCGCCGATCACCGCTCCGCCCATGATCAGGGACTTCGTGGAATTGGGCAGCCGGTTGAGCCACGCGAGGAAACGGCGGCCGGCCGGCAGGGCCTTCTGCTCGAGGAAGGTGATGACCGGTTCCAGACCCTCCCCCAGAAACTTCTCGAGCTGTTTCTTGATGATCGGCCACTGGAACTCAAAAGTCTTGGATGCCTTCTGATAGGCCGGGCCGAACTGCTTCTCCCAGCCGCGGGTGATCGCCCTGATCGCCCTGTCGGCCTTGATCCCCTCGCCCCCGATGCCGCGTATCTGCCTGCCGGTGAGACCGAACTCCTTCTGCAGGATCTTGTTCGCGGGGACGCCGGCCGCCTTCAGAGCACGAAGACCATCGGCGGTGAGCTTGCCCTTGGCCTTGATCTGGCCGAGCGCGATCGCGATCTGCTCCATGCCCGCGCCACCGCTGCCCGTGACCACGGCGGCCTTGTTGATCGACTGGAGATACGGGACGACGTCACGCGCGGCCACTCCGAAGCCGAGCATGTGCTTGGCCGAGTTCATGTAGCTCTCGACCGGAAGCGGCGACTTGGAGCTGGTCGCGGCCAGCTGCGCGGTCAATTTCTCCGCCTTCTCGGACGAGCCGAGGAAACTGGTGAACGCGGTGTTGGCCGATTCGAGGACGGCGTTGTATTTCAGCCCCGCGGAGACGCCCTGCATTCCCATCTGCAGGAGGGCCGGACCGGCGAGCCTCGCCATCCCGCGGATCTGGCCGAGCACGTTCCGCATGCCCTGGCCGCGCTTGTCGGCACGTTCGGTGGCGGCGGCGGTGTCGTCGACCTGGCGCTCGAGCTTCTTGCTCGAGACGGCGACCCGATGGAACTCGGCCGATGCGGACGATCCACCGCCGACCTTGAGCCGGAGCATGACTTCGTTGATGGATGAGGACACTTATACCTCCAGGGGCCCCAGCTTCTCTCCAGAGAGCAGGGTGGCGATTTCAATGGCGAGCAGACGATCTCGCCTGCGTGCGACCAGTTCGGCCTTCTCGAGGACGTGTAGCCGCAGCCCGAGCAGAACTGGGTCCCGCTCCGTGAGGAGCGGGACCGGATCCCCGCCGAGAGCCTCCACGACAGAAGCCGCGTCGGCGATGAGATGTTCTGTCGGGCCTAGGCTTCCGGGACTGCGTTGATGGCGTCGATGCCACCGGACATCAGGATCGTCCGGTGGATCATGACGACATCGGTGAGGCGGTACCGATCGAGCTTCGGCGGTGTGCCGGAGGTGAAGAACACCGCCATCGCCTCCCGGGGCTCGGTGATCTTCGCGCCGGTGATGGCCGACGCGACCTCGATGTAGTCGAGGGCGGTTCCTTCGTCGTCGACGATCTCCTCGCCCTTCTCGTCCAGGATCCCGGTCACCGAAGCGACCATGAAGCCGATCAGAACACTGACTTCAGGCTGCTCGGCGAGCGCGAACAGGGAGATGTAGGAGTCCTCTCCCTCGGGCCGGTCGAGCACGAGGTTGATCGCGCCGCCCAGCACCGGCTGCTCATGCCGGTAGTCGGCATCCTTCTTGTACGCCTCGCGGGCCTTGTCGAGCGCTGAGATCATGCCTACTGGTCAGCGATCGTGAAGGTCAGACCGATCTCGGCGACAGCGCCATCCGAGGTCGAATCGAACTTCGGCATGACGATGCCCGACAGGTTGCCGGTGTAGCTGATCGCCTTCCCGATCTTGGTCTTGTTGGGACCGAGAACCTCGACCGTGATGGTCGCCGGCTGGTTGATCATCGTCCTGAGCGTCGGAAGAATCTCGAGATCACGTCCGGCGTCGAAAAACCGGGTGACGGTGATTGCTTCGGTGGTCTGCGGCGCGGGCAGGACGATCGAGGACTCCATCCCGCCGGGACGGTACGCCTTCGATTCCGCCTTGAGGTCGCCGCCGTCGAACTTGTCGAAGGAACCTTCGATGTTGACACCGGCCATGGCGACCGTGGCACGGAATGTGTGCTGCTGAATTGGCTTTGCTGCGGGTGTGGGTGACATGGGGCCTCCTTAGGCCAGCGACTCGGCCGTGGGGGCCTTGGTCAGGTTGAGATAGACACGTTCAGCGCCGGGGACCACGCGCACGGCGACGCCGGCGTGCAGTTCCTTGGCGGCGAGAGTTGCCGGTGTGTTCAGGGCGCTGCCGGCATCGACGCGGTAGGCCTGCTCCGGCGAGGCTCCGTAGAGATTCTCGCTCAGGAAGTAACGCTGGCAGACACCGGTCAGGACACCCTCCAGCTCGCCGAGGCGCTTGCCGCGGCCGTCGATCCTCTTCAGGACGAAGGGCTCCATGGCGGCTTCGAGATCGGCCCGCAGCGCCATGATGACACGTGCGTGAGCGGCCTCGACGTACTCGGAGTCAGGCTCGGCGAGGGTGCGGAATCCGTAGATACGGATGGCGCCCTTGACGTCGTGGATGACCTGGACGCCGGCCTCGTTGAGCGCGTTGCGCTCCTCGTCGGTGTAGACCACCGAGAGGCTCACGCCTTCGAGATCACCGTAGCCGGAACCGGCGGCGTACTGGCCGGGGCCGGCGACGCGATCGGTGTGGGCGAGACGTCCGGCGACGTAGGGCGATCCCGGGAGGAGAGCTCCGTTGTCGGAGACCCGCGGGGCGATCATGGCGCCATGCCTGCCCAGGCCGTCGGCGGTCAGCGCCTCGGCCGCGGCGATGATCGTCGCCGGAGTGTCGCTCGGATCGGCATCAAGCAGACCGAAACGGTTGTGGGTCGAGGCGTGGAGCAGGATCTCGTCGTGGACCGCGGCGGCGGTGACGCCGGGAATCGCGACCTGACCCGGACCGAGATCCCTCTCGAACAGGTCGAGAGCGGACTTCCACTGGGTGGCCGTGATGCTCGCGCGATCATCGGTGCCAGTGGCCAGAGTCACGGTGGCCGAGGTGGCCGAACCGCCTCCGCCATCAGTGATGCGAACCCAGCGCGAAGTCTGTGACCACGCGGTGATGCCGGGCTTGCCGACCTGGGGGCCGGAATTCTCGACGTCCTTGCCGTCGAGCTTGACGACGGCGGTGATGTTGCCGCCGGAGACGGTGAAGGCGACGGTGATCGCGTTGCCCCAGGCACCGGGATCGACCGCCTTGACCGTCAGGGCATCACCCGTGGAGCCGTCCGACAGGTCGCCGGTCGCCTTCACGGCAGCCGGACCGACCGCCCGGGTGAGGTGGAAGAGAGAACCACCCTTGGCGAAGAACGCGGTGGCCGCGGCCTCCAGGGACGAGTAGTTGGTCGCCGCGCCGAAGTCCCGGCGAAGCTGTCGGACCGAACGGACGGCGACCGGCCGGTCGACCGGGCCCCTTTCGGTCAGGGCCGCGAAGAACGCGACTCCCGTGTCGTTTGCCGCGGATCGCGGCGGAAGCTCATCGATGAGCGTTGTTTCATTTCCCGGCAGCGGCATCGCGTGCCTCCTTTTCGTCGGTGGTCGCCGACCCTTCGGCCGGGTTGTTGGTCAAAATCTGTGTCGGCGTGGAACCGCCGGCATGCTTGGCGGCCGTCCGGGCCGCACGGATCGCGTCGACTACCTCGCCGACGTTCTTCAGGGACTCGGGGCTCTCGATGCCGAGGTTCTCGGCAATTTCGTTCGCCTTCGCCCGCCTGATGTTCTTGAGGTCGTTCTCGACCTTTTGAACCTCGACGGCCAGTCCGCCGGCGATCAGGCGCGTGGCCTCTTCGGCCGGCAGGAGTACTTCCTCTGTGGGGGCGACGGGCTGACCCGCGTCCGTTGAGATTGGATGGGGCGCGATCACTCGCACCTCGAGTTTGCTCATGTGTCCTCCAGGGGATCTACGGTCAGATGGGTTGTTTCGACGATCGGCCACTCTTCGGGCGGGTCATAGGGGTTGGGGGGCGGCGCGGTGGCCGGGGCCGGGCCGGCCTGGTCGTTGACGGCGACCGGAATGAGGCATTCGAATCCGACCCGTGCCGAAGCCACGCCCAGGGCCTGTTCGTCGGGAATCCCGACGTAGCTTTCGCCGATCCAGCGGAGCCGCCCGTCGACCCCGGGCAGCGGCTGGCGCTGCAGCAGGCAGGCCCGGATCGCGGCGGCGTACAGATCGGCCTGTTCCTGAATCTCACCGGGATCCTCACCGGCGACCACCACCCCGACGGTCAGGCCCCAGGGCGCCCGCCAGCGTCCCTCCCCGTCGCTCTCGGGTTCACCGTAGAGGCCGGGGTTCATCTGGCCTGTGGTCAAGAGGCCGGGACTGACCTGGCTGGGGTTCACCAGTCCGGGGCTCACGATCAGGATCGCGGGGGTCGGCTCGTCCGTCCATTGGGAGAACGAGGTCCGGCTCGTGAAGCTCGCCGGAAGGGGCAGGGCCTCCGGCACGAGTTCGTTTTGCCGCTCGATCTCGGCGATGTACGCCGGCAGCCATTCCTCCAGCACCGAACGCGCCGCTTCCGCGATCTGCGTTCGCGTGATGATCAGATCGAAGATGCTCATTGAGTCACGCCTTCCTGTATCCACCGGCCGACTGGCTCGGTTGCCGCCGGGGCGGCCGTTGAATCGTCAATCGCCGATGGCCATCACGCTGAGCGTGGCGGAGGTCTCGGGCCCGGTGTTCTCGACCAGGACCTTGACGCTGGCGTTCAGCTTCGTCGTGAACCGCACGATCCGCAGACCGACGGCCGTGGTCGCCGTGTTGAGGAGACTGGCGACCACCGTGTAGCTGGTGTTGGGGAAAGGGGTGTCCCAGGTCACCGAGTGCTCGACCGGAGAACCTCCCGAGGGCTGGTTGATGATCAGGATCCGCTTGGTCTGGATGAACGTCTTCGGGATGTGTCGGCGGATCACGGCCCCGTCGGCGGTCTTTGCGCTGGTCACCGCCGAGTCCTTGATCTCCGGGGTGTCGACCTTGGCCGTACCGATCTTCAGAGCGCCCGAGCTGCTGATGCTCGCGTCTCCCGTGATCGCCTGAGCGATGATCACTCCGGACGCGTTGGCGATGAGCAGCTGACCGGCAACGGCTCCCGTGATCTGGCTGGGCGCGATCGCGTCGAGCTCGGAATCGATCTTGTCCGCCATCGCCTTCAGATGGGTTGGAATCGTCGCCGGATCGGACCCGGCCGGCGTCGGAATACCGTGACTCGCGGAAAGCGGCATCAGGTCAGGCCCAGGACGAGAACGGACAGGGAGAAGTTCGAGATGGTCGAGCCGCTGACGTTCTTGAACCAGACGGTGATCTGCTCGCCGGGATCCTGTCCGATCAGATTGCCTTTCGTGTAGGTGACGACAAGCGGCAGCGAGGCCTGCGGAGTCACGGACGCGATGTAGTTCGTGTGGCCGATGCTGTGCCCGACGATCACCGCGCTGTACGTGCCATCGGTGAAGGAACCGGGAACGGCGACGGTCTTGGGCTGGAACCAGGGGGCCATTTTCCCCCTGGTGACCGAACCATCGCCGAGCTTCGCGGTACTGACCGCCCGGTCCTTGATCTCCGGGGTATCGACCGCCGACCCGGCGATCTGGAGATCACCCGAGCTGCTGATCGTCGCGTCACCCATGATC
>DATJUB010000021.1:0-43911 GCA_035502775.1 Solirubrobacterales bacterium
CCGTCGCTAACGCACTAAGTACCCCGCCTGGGGAGTACGGCCGCAAGGCTAAAACTCAAAGGAATTGACGGGGGCCCGCACAAGCAGCGGAGCATGTGGTTTAATTCGACGCAACGCGAAGAACCTTACCTGGGCTTGACATGTCAGTGACCGCCGTGGAAACACGGTTTTCCTTCGGGACACTGTCACAGGTGGTGCATGGCTGTCGTCAGCTCGTGTCGTGAGATGTTGGGTTAAGTCCCGCAACGAGCGCAACCCCCGTCCTATGTTGCCATCATTTAGTTGGGGACTCATAGGAGACTGCCGGTGACAAACCGGAGGAAGGTGGGGACGACGTCAAGTCATCATGCCCCTTATGTCCAGGGCTACACACGTGCTACATTGGCGCATACAGAGGGTTGCAATACCGTGAGGTGGAGCGAATCCCAAAAAGTGCGTCTCGGTTCGGATTGGAGGCTGCAACTCGCCTCCATGAAGATGGAGTTGCTAGTAATCGCAGATCAGCAATGCTGCGGTGAATACGTTCCCGGGCCTTGTACACACCGCCCGTCACACCACGAAAGCGAGCAACACCCGAAGCCAGTGGCCTAACCGCAAGGAGGGAGCTGTCGAAGGTGGGGTTCGTGATTGGGGTGAAGTCGTAACAAGGTAGCCGTAGCGGAAGCTGCGGCTGGATCACCTCCTTTCTAGGGAGTATCCCTAATGTCGACAGGCTCGACGATCGATTCATTCGTGAATCAACAGACGCTGCTCAGTTTTGAGAGACCGCCCATGGGAATCCCCCGTGGCAGCGTGTTTCGATGAAGCTTGAAAACTGCACAATGGCCAATATTGAATTAAAATGAGTAACAAGGCGGTCGGACTTATTCCTTAGGTCCGACCTGCTCACCGTCAAGATAGTAAGGGCGTACGGTGGATGCCTTGGCACCAGGAGTAGAAGAAGGACGTGGACGGCTGCGATAAGCCGCGGTGAGACGCTGAACAGTCTTTGACCCGCGGATTTCCGAATGGGGAAACCCGGCGCTGGTAATGCGGCGTCATCTGTCACTGAATACATAGGTGGCAGAATGCAAGCGAGCGAACTGAAACATCTAAGTAGCTCGAGGAAAGAAAATCAAACGAGACTCCCTGAGTAGTGGCGAGCGAAAAGGGATCAGCCCAAACCGATCAGATGTAAGAGGACACTCGTTGTCTGATCGGGGTTGTAGGACGCATGTCTCAGTCGTGTCTGGCTGAGCAGCAGTTACAAAAGCAGGTGATAGCCGAAGCGAGTGGAACCTCGCACCACAGAGGGCAAACGTCCCGTAGGCGAAATCGCACTGCACTGCTGATTGTGTTCCTGAGTAGGACCACACCCGTGAAACGTGGTCTGAATCTGGGGGGACCACCCTCCAAGGCTAAGTACTCCCTGGTGACCGATAGTGAACTAGTACCGTGAGGGAAAGGTGAAAAGTACCCCGGAAGGGGAGTGAAATAGTACCTGAAACCATACGCCTACAAGCGGTCGGAGCACCTTCGTGGTGTGACGGCGTGCTTTTTGCATAACGAGCCGGCGAGTTACTCTTCAGTGGCAAGGTTAAGCGATGAGCGGAGCCGCAGCGAAAGCGAGTCTGAATAGGGCGAACATAGTCATTGGAGGTAGACCCGAAACTGGGCGAGCTATCCATGGGCAGGCTGAAGCGGGGGTAAGACCTCGTGGAGGGCCGAACCGACCTAGGGTGAAAACTGGGCGGATGACCTGTGGATTGGAGTGAAAGGCTAATCAAGCCCAGAGATATCTGGTTCTCTCCGAAATATATTTAGGTATAGCGTCGAGTGTTATATGTTGTGGCCGTAGAGCACTGATTGGACTAGGGGCCCCACCAGGTTACCGACTTCAGTCAAACTCCGAAGACCATTACAGTTAGCTCGGCAGTCAGCGTATGGGGGATAAACTTCATATGCGAGAGGGGAACAACCCAGACCATCAGTTAAGGTCCCCAAGTACTAGCTAAGTGGTAAACGATGTCCGAATGCATAGACAACCAAGAGGTTGGCTTAGAAGCAGCCACCCTTGAAAGAGTGCGTAACAGCTCACTGGTCAAGTGTTCGGGCGCGGATAATGTAGCGGGGCTAAAGCTAGTCACCGAAACTATGGGTGTACAGGCCTGCGGGTTCTGTACGCGGTAGGAGAGCGTTCTCAGTGTGTAAGCGTTGGCGAAAGCCTTCGTGCGGTGCTGAGAAGTGAGAATGCCGGCATGAGTAACGAAAGAGGAGTGAGAATCTCCTCCACTGATTGTCCGAGGTTTCCTGAGTAAAGTTCGTCTGCTCAGGGTTAGTCGGGACCTAAGGCGAGGCCGAAAGGCGTAGTCGATGGCTAACAGGTTGATATTCCTGTACCACGTTGAATCCATTATGACCGATGGGGGGACGGGGAAGGGTAAGAGAACCCAGGCGATGGTTGTCCTGGGGCAAGTACGTAGCTAGTTGATCTAGGAAAATCCGGATCGGCGTTTTGACGCGAGGTGCGATGCCAGCTGGTTTGATTACCGGCAAGTCTCTGAGCCCATGCCTCCAAGAAAAGCCTCTAGGCAGGATTCATGTGCCCGTACCGATAACCGACACAGGTGGACACGTAGAAGATACTAAGGTGAGCGAGATAACCCTCGTTAAGGAACTCGGCAAAATCGCCCCGTAACTTCGGGAGAAGGGGCGCCCCGTTAGAGTGAAGTCCGTACGGATGGAGCTCGAGGGGGCCGCAGTGAATTGGTCCAAGCGACTGTTTACCAAAAACACAGGCCTCTGCTAAGTCGTAAGACGACGTATAGGGGCTGACGCCTGCCCGGTGCTGGAAGGTTACGCGGACTTGTTAGCTCTTCGGAGCGAAGCAACGAAGCTAAGCCCCAGTAAACGGCGGCCGTAACTATAACGGTCCTAAGGTAGCGAAATTCCTTGTCGGGTAAGTTCCGACCTGCACGAATGGCGTAACGACTTGGACGCTGTCTCAACGAGGGACTCGGTGAAATTGGAGTCTCGGTGAAGATACCGAGTACCCGCATCAAGACGGAAAGACCCCGTGAACCTTTACTGCAACTTGATATTGGAGTTTGGTGTGTTCTGTTCAGGATAGGAGGGAGACAGTGAACCAGCGGCTGCGGCTGCTGGGGAGTCAACCTTGAGATACCTCCCTTGACATACCGGGCTTCTAACACTGTGCCGTAATCCGGGCAGTGAACAGTGTCAGGCGGGCAGTTTGACTGGGGCGGTCGCCTCCTAAAATGTAACGGAGGCGCCCAAAGGTTCCCTCAGTACGGTTGGAAATCGTGCGTAGAGTGTAAAGGCAATAAGGGAGCTTGACTGCGAGACCGACGGGTCGAGCAGGTACGAAAGTAGGGCTTAGTGATCCGGCGGTAGCAAGTGGAAGCGCCGTCGCTCAACGGATAAAAGGTACTCCGGGGATAACAGGCTTATCGCTTCCAAGAGTCCATATCGACGAAGCGGTTTGGCACCTCGATGTCGGCTCGTCGCATCCTGGGGCGGGAGTACGTCCCAAGGGTTGGGCTGTTCGCCCATTAAAGCGGCACGCGAGCTGGGTTCAGAACGTCGTGAGACAGTTCGGTCCCTATCTGATGTGGGCGTTGGAGAATTGAGAGGATTTGCCCCTAGTACGAGAGGACCGGGGTGAACGTGCCTCTGGTGTAGCTGTTGTCCTGCCAAGGGCATCGCAGCTTAGCTACGCACGGAACGGATAACCGCTGAAGGCATCTAAGCGGGAAGCCGTCCTCGAGATGAATTCTCCCATCCCCTTGAGGGAGTAAGACCCCTGGTAGACCACCAGGTTGATAGGCCGGCGGTGGAAGGATGGCAACATCTGTAGCTGACCGGTACTAATGGGTCGAGGGCTTGACGGATATTTATTTTAGTGGGTCATTGTGCAGTTTTTAAGCTTCATCGGAACTTCATAGTCTCTACATATTTCCGGTGGTGCAATAGCGTAGAGGAAATACCTCTTCCCATTCCGAACAGAGTAGTCAAGCTCTACAGCGCCGATGGTACTTGGGGGGCAACCCCCTGGGAGAGTAGGTCGCCGCCGGTTTTTCTTCAAAGAGCGTCCCTTCGGGGGCGCTCTTTGTGTTTAAGGATGCGCTCAACTCTCGCTCGGCCGTGTGGCGCCGGGCGCCTGGCCTTCGATGCCGGATAGGGGCATCCCGGGGAGCACGCCGGCCTACCTGGAGAGAACGGTGCTTTCTCCTCGCCCCGGCACAAGGCGTTGGATTCGTGTTGGGACTGCCACGGATCCGTATAAGCGGCCGTATGGCGAGGGGTAGCTGGACGGACCGGCACCATGGGCGTGGTGCCGAACGGGCCTCAGGGCGCGTCAGGTGAGACCGAGATTCAGCAGCGTCCGCTGTCGCGCAGCTGGCGGCGATACTTGTTCATCGCGGAACGCTTGAAGTCGCCGTGTGTGACGGTCTTCATCGAGTCGACCTTCTCCCGGTGGAAAGGTGAGCTCAGGCTTTCGTTGTGCCCGATCACGTTGCGTATGCGGATGTCGAAACGGCAGCGCAGCCAGCGGGTCAGCTTCAGTGAGCCGCGCATCTGCTTGGCGTTGGAAAGCACCTCGTGGTCGGAATAGCCGACGTGCTCGATCCCGATCGCGGTCTGATTCAGCCCGACGGTGTGACGGCAGCGATTGTCCAGTGAGACGAACTGGAAGATCCTGCCGCTGCGGGCGACGCCGAAATGCGCGCATACATTCGGAAGCTCCCCGAATTCCGGGTCCGGCTGATCGGATCTGAAGGTGTTGTAGAGAGAAGAGATGTCCGGTGTCACCGAGTAGTGCTCGACGATCACCTTTGGTTTCTCGAGACGCCATTCACGCTCGCCGTAATGCCGTCTCGAGTAGGTGGCCATCTCGTGGCGCCGCTTGGCACCGAAAGGAATGCGTTTCTGGACGATCGACGGCTTCTGCGCCTTCCGGCCCTTGCCGGCTTTCACGGCCGCCGGTTCAATCGGGGATCCGCCGCTGTCAGGGGCCGGTGAAGAATGAGCCAAAGCGACCGGCAGGCAGAGCGCGGCGATGGCGAAGAGCAGCAGGGCCGCTCTGGGTGAAGGTCGGTTCTCGCGAGGAGTCACCCACCGATTGTCTCAGGCTCAGACCTCGAGCTTGATGCGGGGAGGCAGCAGGGCCTCGGGCAGGTTGGTCGAGGGGCCCCGTCCACAGGTGCCGCGGCGGCTTCGGGAGGGCTTGGTCACGGCCGGGCGGATGTGGGTGCGGACGGGCCGCTCGATCCGGGGAGAAGACGGCCGGTTCCTCGTTCGGCCCGGGCCGCAGGGAGCGGTGGTGACCCTCGGTTCGGCCGGAAGTTCCGGGTATTCGAGACCGTACTCACCGAGTGTCGCGAACTCGATCATCAGGTCCAGTGCGTCGGCTGCTTTGGCCGGGATCTTTTTCATATGCACGAACATAGGTTCGTAATTTACGGGAACCTTCGGACACGAACGTGTGTTTGCAAGGTTCCGTGCAGCATTGCCCTGAAACACAGTGCTGGAGCCAAGTAGACTCGGATTGATCGAGGCTGGAAGTCCCAATTTGCGGCGACTTTCTCAGCGGCCGCGACGTCCGAAGTTCTGTCCGACAGGTGCGACGGCCTTGAGCGTCGGATCGGGCGGTTCGATCTCCATGAGCGAGTTGACGATCAGGTTCACGACGCCCTGGTTGGTCTCGATCCGGCCACGCGCCTGGAGCAGGGTCGCGCTGCGGATCACCAGCCTGTATTTCTCGGCGACCCGGGGCGGAGTGATCAGGTTGAGGGTGCCGAACTCGTCCTCGACCAGCAGAAAGATCGTGCCCTTGGCGGTCTCCGGCCTCTGCCGGGCGACCAGCAGTCCGACCACCTCCGTCAGGGAACGATCGGCCAGAGCGGCGGCCTCGACCGTGTTCTTGACATGCGACTCGAGGCTGGGCCGGAGCAGGGCCATCGGGTGGCCCTCCAGGGTCATGCCGATACTGCCGTACTCGGCCCGCACCCGGTTCCATGCGCTCGGCTCCTGGAGCTCGGGCGTATCTCCGTTGCCGAAGGGCAGGGAAAGCTGCCGGCCGATCGCACCGCCACCGCCGTCCAGGCCGAGACCGGCGTTCCACAGGCCCGAGACACGCCCGCCCTGCGGCAGGGAGCGCAGCGCGCCGGCCCAGGCCAGATGCTCGAGGTCCTGCCGCCGGAGCGGCATTCTCGAGGACAGATCACCGAGGTTCAGATACCGGCCGCCGCGGTCGCGTTCGGCGACCAGCTGCTCCATCTCCTTCTGGCTGGCTCCCTTTACATAACCCAGCCCGATGCGAACCGAAGGCCGGTTCGGTGGGGGATCGTCCCGGTTCTCCGGCCACTCGGCCACGCAATCGACCCGGCTGGAGTTGATGTCCGGCGGCAGGACCTCGACCCCTGAGCGGCCCGCCTCCTGCACCAGGGAGTCCGGCGGGTAGAAGCCCATCGGCTGCTCGTTCAGCAGCGAGGCCAGGTATTCCGGGGCGTAATGGACCTTGAGCCAGGCCGACTGGTAGGCCAGCAACCCGAAAGCGGCCGAGTGGGCCTTGGGAAAGCCGAATCCGGAGAAACCGATGATCTGCCGGAAGATGTCGTCGGCGATCCGGGGAGTGATGCCCTTGGCGATGGCGCCATCGGTGAAGCGTCTGCGGTGGATCTCGAGCGCTTCCTCTGAACGCTTGCGGCTCATCGCGCGCCGCAGGCTCTCGGCCTCGGAGGAGCTGTAGTCGGCCACATGCATCGCCACCTCGATCACCTGCTCCTGGAAGATGATCACTCCGAGCGTCTCCTCCAGCACCGGCTTGAGCAGCTCATGCTGGTAGGGCACTTCGTAATCGGGATCCTCACGGAGCAGGCGCCTCCGTTCGATGTAGGGGTGGACCGCGCCGCCCTGGATCGGTCCGGGCCTGACCAGAGCCACCTGGATGGTCAGATCATCGATGCTCATCGGCCTCAGGCGCGGCAGCATCTGCATCTGGGCCCGGCTCTCGATCTGGAAGACGCCGGTCGTCTCGCCCCGGCGGATCGCCGTGAAAGTGGGGTCGTCATCGAGGTCGATCCGGCTGAGGTCCACCGTTTCACCACGGATCCGGTGGATCTCGTCGACACAGCGCTCGACCGCCGAGAGCATGCCGAGTCCGAGCAGGTCGATCTTCAGGAAACCGGCGTCCTGACAGGAATCCTTGTCCCACATAACGATCTGGCGCTCCTCCATCGCGGCCGGCACCACCGGGCAGATCTCATCGAGACGTTTGGTGGAGATCACCATGCCGCCGGAATGCTGCGACGGGTTGCGCGGGACGCCCCGGGCCTCTCCGATCAGCCAGGAGAGGTTCTTCCAGCCGTTCGAATGAGCGCGCTCGGCCCCGACCGCGCTGACCAGATCCCGTTCCAGATCGTCCGACCCGCTGTAGAAATCGACGGAACGGGCCGCTTTTTCGATCTCCGAGGCGGGAATGCCCATAGCCTTGCCGAAATCGCGGATCGCTCCCCGCGAACGGTAGGTGGGGAAGGCGGCGACCAGGGCGGATCGCTCGCTGCCGTACCGCTGGTGGATGCGAGGGATCAGCTTGGCCCTGATGTCCCGGGGGAAATCGAGGTCGATGTCGGGCGCCGCGGTCACCTCGTCGTTGAGGAACCTTCCCGGGAAGAGATTCGCCTTGACCGGATCGATGTGCGAAAGGCCGGTCAGATAGCAGACGATCGAACTGACGCTGGAGCCCCGGCCCCGGCCCGGCGGCAGGACCGAGCGGGCGGAGACCGGTCCGCGAACCTCCGCCGCGACCTCCCGGGCCAACTCCAGGAGATCGTGATGCAGCAGGAAGAAACCGGAGAGTCCCAGCTTGCGGATGATCTTCAGTTCGTTGTCCAGCCGCCGTTCGGCGGCGGCCGCTTCCGCCGTCCCGCGATAGCGATCGTTCAGCCGGACGGCGCAGAGTTCGGCCAGCGAGCCGTCCGCGGTCGGATCATCCGCCTGGGGATAGCGATAGCCCAGCTGCCGCTCGAGGTCGAACTCGAGCCGCTCGGCGAGATTTAGGGTCTCGGCGATCGCCTCCGGATACTGCCTGAACCGGTTGACCATCACTTGGGGGTCGGCCAGGGAGGAACTCGTGTTGCCGCGCCGCCGCGGTTCGGAGCCCTGCATGCTGGTGCCGAGCCGGACCGAGACCAGTACGTCCTGCAGCCGCGCTCGCTTCCTGGTGTGGCTGTGAACGTTGCCGGTCGCCACCGTGGGCACGCCCAGGTTGCGGGCGATGCCGCTCAGCCAGCGGTTGCGGGCGTGGTCGTGGCGCCAGAAGGGGCGCTGCAGCTCGATCCGGAGGTTCTCCGGACCGAACCAGCCGAGCAGGCCGCGGGCCATGCTCTCGCCACGGGCGAGATCCCCCTCGGCCCAGGCCGAGGCGATCAGTCCCTGCCGGGCACAGCCGCTCAGGCAGATCAGGCCCTCGGCCCGGGCGGCGAGCGACCCGAGCGGGACCGATGGCTGTGTGGCCCGCCGGCTCGGTTCGTCCCGGGTGTGGGCGTGGGCTTCGGTCAGCAACCGGCAGAGATTGCGGTAGCCGGTGCCGTCCTTGACCAGCAGGGTCAGATGGAAGAGACGGCCGCGCAGTGAGACGGTCAGCTCGGCCCCGGTGATCGGCCGGATGCCGGCTGCCTTGCAGGCCACCGCGAACTCCATCGAGCCCCAGACCCCGTCGTGATCGACCAGGCCCAGCGCCGGATAGCCGAACTCCGCCGCCTGTTTCGCCAGCTCGAACGGGGAGGAGGCGCCGTCCAGGAAAGAGAACGACGAATGGCAGTGGAGCTCGATGTATGGTGCGGACACGGCGTCACCACTCGCGTCAGGCGCGCTGGGCGAACCACTGCTGTGAGGGGAAGGCCTGGAACACGGTCAGGTCGCGCCCATCGATCAGGACCAGCTCGAAGTACCAGCGTTTGATCGGCGCGGCGGTCCACCAGCCGTCCTCGACGATCCACTCCTCCCGGACCGCGACCACGTCGACGTCGTTGACCTGGATCGGTGTGCGCCGCGAATCGCTGGCCACCTCGACCGGGCGGGGCTGGTAGAGACGAGTGGCCTTAGACAAGAGAAAAACCACCTCTGGCAACGATTTTTGGTCTATAAGACCAAAAATCGTTGCCAGAGTTCGGGGACTTGGGATTCCGTTTGGGTTTGCTGATCATTCGTTTACTCCGACAGGTAGGGGGTGAGCAGCATGCGCCGCTCCGGCAGGTGGGACTCGAGCTCGGCGTCCAGCACTCGCATCAGGCCGTCCTCGCCGACCGCGGCCCGGACCTGCCGGGCGGCGGCGTCGAGCCGCAGCGAGCGGGTCTGCTCGGGCTCGTGGGTGATCTCGATCTGCTCCGGGGCACCCGGGGCGAGATCGGTGACCCGCAGGTTCAGCACCTCGGCCGGTCTCGGCAGATACTCGAGGGCGGGCAGCAGGATCAGGCGCAGCATCTCGGCCCGGGCGGTCGGGCGGCGCGGGGTGACCTCGTGGGTCCAACTGCCGCCGCCGGCCAGTTTCGCCTCGATCGTCACCCGGCGTGCGGTCAGGCCCAGATCTCCGAGCCGGCCGGCCAGGCGATCACAGAGGATGGTCATGGTGCCGCGCAGGTGGATGCCGGAGGAGATCTCGGGCAGATCGAGGGATTCGCAGAGCTCTTCCCTCGGTTTCCGGGGCCGGAGATCGGACTCGGCACCCAGGGCGACATGGCGGGCCTCGGTCCCGAGGTGGCCGAAGCGGTCGGCGACCGCGTCGCTTGAGAGCCTGGTCAGATCGCTCAGGTGATGGATGCCGAGCTTGTAGAGCGAGGCGGTCATCCGTCGGGTCTCCGCCTCCGGCCCGCTGAGCCTTCCGATCAGGACGGCGACCGGCAGGGCACCGAGAAAGTCCCGCAACTGCCCGGCCGGCACGACCGAGATCTCGCCCTCGTCGCTCCTGCGGGCGGCCGCGTAGGCGACCAGGCGGGTCGGCCCGGCCCCGAGCTTGACACTCGGGCCCAGCCGTTTCGCGGTGGTCTCGAGCACGCCGTCGAGCCCTCCGTAGAGCCGCTCGATCTCCTCCGCCCGGAAGAAAGCCTCGCCACCGCGCTCCGACTCGACCTCGGCCCCGATCGATTCGAGCCGGGACAGGACCAGCTGCCAGAGATTCTCGGCGTGTCTGGGGTCGGGGGTGACCAGAGTCAGGCTGGGGCAGATGTCGATCGCCTCACCGATCCCCATGCCGGCACGAACGCCGAGTCCGTAGGCGACCCTTGAAACCTCCCCCAGGACCTGGGTCGCGTCGTGCTGGGGAGCCAGCGCAATTGGCTCCAGAAGACGGTTCTGGTCCTTGCCGAGCGCGGCTCGGAGGGCGAGAAGGGGAAGGATCACTGCGACGACCATAGACGAACATATGTTCGCATATGCCGGAGTCGGAAGCAACCGGAGCGGCCGGGGCGGATGCGAGAATCGGCCGATGGAAGAGGGAATTCTCGAGTTCGATGGTGAGATCTGGCTCAGCGAAGGCGCGGGTGGCTGGCATTTCGTGACGATTCCGGTTGATCTGGTCGACGAGATACGGGATCGATCGGCCGGAAATCCGAAGCCGTTCGGAATGGCGCCGGTGGAGGTGACGGTCGGTGAATCGACCTGGAAGACGTCGCTGTTCGCCGACACGAAAAGGGACTCGTATCTGCTGCCGCTGAAGGCCGAGATCCGGCGCCGGGAACGCCTGGAGGCGGGTGACGAGGTTCGGGTGAGGATCGATGGCGATTGGTGATCGTCCGCCCATCTCCCCGGAGTGCTTAGATGGAGGGATGCCATCGCCCGGAGAGAGCGATCCCGCCTGGATCAGGGGGCTGACTCAGCCTCGCCTTTCCCGGCGCCAATTCGTTCGGGGCGCCGCGGGAGTGACGATGGCCGGCGGCCTGCTCCAGTTCCTCGCGGCCTGCGGTCTGCCCGGCACCCGGGATACCGGGGCCCCGGCCGACTTCGACTGGGCCGCCTGGTGGAAGGACCAGAAATCGAACGGCACCCTCGATTTCGCCAGCTGGCCGCTCTACATCGACAGCGCGGGCGGACGGCACCCCTCGCTGGACAAGTTCACGGCGGCCACCGGGATCAACGTGAACTACCGGCCGGTGATCCAGGACAACGCCTCCTTCTTCTCCCAGATCAGCCCGGTGCTCCAGGCCGAACAGGGGATCGGCTACGACCTGATCGTGATTTCGAACGGCTGGCAGCTCACCCAGTTGATGCAGAATCGCTGGCTGATCCCGCTCGATCACTCGCGGCTGCCCAACTTCAAGAAGTACGCCGGGACGGTCGCCACCGATCTCGCCTACGACCCGCATGTCACCTACTGCGCGGTGTGGCAGGCGGGGGTGACCGCGATCGCCTACGACGAGGATCAGACCGGCCCGATCGACAGTCTCGACGCGCTGTTCGACCCGAAGTGGAAGGGCAAGGTCGGCATGTTGAGCGACAACGACGAGCTCGGCACGGTCGGGCTGCTGGCGCTCGGAATCGATCCGCAGACCTCCACCTACGCCGACTGGAAGAAGGCCGCGGCGCTGCTGACAAAACAGCGGGACGACGGCATCGTCCGCCAGTACTACGACAACAGCTACATCAAGGCGCTCCAGGACGGGGATCTCGCGATCAGCCAGGCGTATTCCGGTGACATCTTCCAGGCCAACGCCTCCGGCTATCCGAACCTGAAGTTCGTGATCCCGAAGCAGGGCGCGGTGCTGTGGCGCGACAACTCGGTGATCCCGCTCCATGCCGAGAACCCGGTCGACGCGCTCGAGTGGATCAACTTCTACTACCGCCCGGACATCCAGGCGCTGATCGCCGACTGGGTCAACTATGTCTCGCCGGTGCCGGCGGCCAAGCCGATCGTGGCGGGAAAGCTCGACGATCCTTCGGTGGCGAACAGTCCGCTGGTCTTCCCGAGCGAGGCCGATCTGAAACGGCTGAGCGAGTATCCGGTGACCGAGACGATCGAGACCCATGATCAATGGACATCGCTGTTCGACCCGATAATCCAGTCATGAGGCGGCACCGATGAGATCCCGGATCGTCCCGTACCTGCAGTCGGCTCCGGCGACCCTGTGGCTGGCGATCTTCTTCGTGGTTCCGCTGGTCTCGATCGCCTCGATCTCGCTGATGACCGGCAACTCGATCGAGGGCTACGACCTGACCTGGAACTTCGGTGTCTACCCGGACGCGATCGACCAGTACTCGGCGCAGCTGCTGCGCTCCTTCCTCTACGGGGGCGTCTCGACCGCACTCGCCCTGATCGCGATGTATCCGGTGGCCTACTGGATCGCCTTCCGCGGCGGCAAGCGCAAGTCGCTGTTCCTCTTCCTGCTCCTGCTGCCGTTCCTGGTCTCGTTCATCATCCGCATCCTCACCTGGCAGTTCATCCTCTCCGACGAGGGCCTGGTGCTCGGCACGCTGAAGGACATCGGGCTGGTGGGGGAAAACGCGCATGTGCTCTCGACCCCGTTCGCGGTGATCACCGGCCTCACCTATGACGCGCTGCCCTGGATGGCGCTGCCGATCTACGTCGCGCTGGAGAAGATCGACCGCAACCTGGTCGAGGCCGCCAACGATCTCTACGCATCGGGCTGGCAGCAGTTCCGCCGGGTGATCCTGCCGCTTTCCGCCCCTGGGGTCTACGCCGGGATCCTGCTGGTCGGCATCTCGAACATCGGTGACTACCTGAGTGCCCAGATCCTGGGTGGTCCGAGCACGACGATGATCGGCAACATCATCCAGACCCAGTACGTGCAGAACGGCGACTACCCGGTCGCCTCGGCGCTCTCGCTGATCCTGATGGCGGCCCTGCTGCTCTGCGTGTTCGTCTACGCCTGGGTGTTCGGCACCCGGACGATTCAGGAGTACGCCTGATGGCCGGCAAGGGAGTGGGGGCGAGCACCGCGGCACCGGTGAGAAGGCATCCCTGGACGCGTTTCTTCCTGCCGACCTACGTCTTCCTGGTGATGGCCTACACGCTGGTGCCGATCGCGGTGATGATTCTCTACACCTTCAACAAGGCGCCGAACGACCGGCTCACCTTCGCCTGGCACGGATTCACCACCGAGTGGTACGGAAAGCTCTTCGACGTCGCCGACCTGACCCAGGCCCTGATGCACTCGCTGGAGGTGGCCGTGATCAGTTCGATCATCGCCACGGCGCTGGGAACCCCGGCCGCGATGGCCCTGGCCAGAAGGAAGTTCGCGGGCCGCGGAGCGATCGACCTCACGGTGGTCACCAGCCTGACCGCACCGACCGTGGTCGTCGGAGCGTCCCTGCTCGGGTTCTTCATCGCCCTCAACGTGTCGAGAGGGATCGGAACGATCCTGATCGCCCACGTCGCCTTCAACCTCGCGATCGTGATCATCGTGGTCCAGGCCCGGCTCTCCGGACTCGACCACTCACTCGAGGAAGCCGCTCAGGACCTGGGCGCGAACCCGTGGGTCGCGTTCTGGAAAGTCACCCTGCCCCTGATCGCACCGGGGATCTTCTCGGCATTCCTATTGTCCTTCGCCCTGTCGATCGACGACTACATCATCACCAGCTTCGTGGCCGGCCAGACACTCACTTTCCCGCTCTGGGTGGCGGGCGCGGTGAAGGTCGGAATACCGCCACAGGTCTTCGTGATGGGCACGCTGATTTTCGTCAGCGGCGTGCTGATCGCGGCGGCCAGCCTGATCCTTCAGCGGCGGGGAGAGCGGCGGCTGGCCGTTCAGGCCGCTGATGATGATTGGGTTTAGCTTTTCTTGCGAGTATCAGGGCGGCCCGATCCCCGTCATTGACCCCTTGCCTTCGCGTTCTCACTTGAAAGGGGCGAGCGCTCAAACCGGACGAGCACAGTCGAATCTTCCGTCTAGTCTCGGTTGGTCACGTCTTCAGGTCCAGTTTGCTCAATGAAACTTGACAGGTACTTGTTGTATATGTAAGTTTGGGCGAGCAAAACTTTGGATGCTGGTTGGGAAAAGACTAGGAGGGTCTATGCAGGGGGAAGCGGCTAACACCGATGTCCTCGAGCCGGGGGGTGAGCAGAATGGAGTGAGTTCCGCTCGGCCTCTACTTGCTTTCGGGAGTCAGAGACAAGCAGACCAAGGCGATATCGAACATGCGGAGTCAGATTCCCCGCTGGGATTCGATCCCCCGCCCCTTGTGGGGCGCCATGTTCAGCTTCGCGCGATCACGACGGACGACTATCGATTCCTTCAGCTTGTCGAGACCAGTAGTGAGATCGGAGTGCGCTGGCGTTTTCGAGGTACTACGCCTAGTCCTGAGGGTTGGGCTCAGTCAAGTGGGGCATCGAGCCTTGCTCAGTTCATGGTCATCAAGAGGGTGGACCGAACTCCGCTAGGGCTAGTCGTTGCCTACCAGGCAAACTTTCAAGACGGATACGCCTATGTTGCTGCCGCAAAGTTTGAGCCCAAGCAAAAGTCGCCCTTGATGATTCTTGGGATTGTGATGTTCATCAACTACGTCTTTAGCTGCTGGAACTTTCGCAAGCTCTACATGGAGGTGCCCGAGTACAATCTCCCCCAGTTCTCCAGCCGAATTGATCGCTACTTTACGGTCGAGGGAACTCTTCGGGAGCACATCTATTCCGTTGGCAGATACTGGGACCAGTTCATCCTTTCCGTCGACAGAAGCACCTGGCAGGAACGGGGACAATTGCTCACTCAGATGGCGCTGAAGGAATCATGAGTCGAGGCCACGCTTCAGGTCGCAGAAGGCAGATGTTGTTGCAGCATCGGTTTGCGATTGTGGTTGCGGTCGTAGTCGTTGTGTTTCTGTGTCTATCGCGAGAACATGCGAATGCGAATTTCACAGCCCGTCCTATGCCGGAATCTGAGGCTAACCGACTCGTGTTTAGCCGCGAGGAGGCAGAGGCGATGGTGAGCCGCGACGCAATTGACTACTACGTCAAGACATATCGCGTTGACCGCAATGAAGCACGCAAACGCCTTGGCACTCAGCTGATTGCTCCCAACCTGCAATGGCCTCTCAAGAAGGAGCTGGGCGACGAACTTTCAGGGTTGTGGTTCGACAATGATTCGGGCAATTGGGTCGTTCAGATGACGGACGAAGCTTCCTCAGGGGCCGCCAAAGAAGTCTTGGAGCGTTTGGGCCTGGGGGACTCTTCCCGGCTCGACCGCGTTGACTACACACGTTCCGAGATGCTTGAGGCGAAGAGCGAGCTAAGAGTGCGATTGCTGGGGATGCTCGGTGACAAGTTCGAAGGTGGCCACCTGGGCCTCGGGGCGGAGGCAATTGAGGTGAAGCTTCCCAATGACCTGGACCCAGAAGTTCGCGGTCAGATTGCGGCCGCTGTTGGAGACGTGTCGCAGGGTCCTGGTCGTCCACCAGTCGAGGTGGCGTATCTGAATCCGGAATCGCTCGTGGTCGAGCCTTCCGCCTGCTCGCATCCCCGTTGCGACACGATGGCCGCCGGGGTCAGGGTAGGATGTACGGCCGCGTTTAAGGGTTACATGGAACCTGGGCCCGGGAGGATATCGCCGGGAACCAACTGGTTCTCGGCGGGCCACTGTCTGATATATCCCGGGGGGTCGATCGGTGACCCGTGGTCCTATGAACCTCTGCACGGGGACTTGACGCAGTACGGCACCGTGACCGCTGCCTATTGGGGAAATGGGTTCGGCGATGCGGCGCTATACCATAGGAGCAGCGGACCTCTCGGTATCCCCGGTTCCGGTGTTCCCGGCTACGTCAATTGGACGACGAACTCCATCCGTCCCATCCAGGGTTGGAAGTCCCAGAGCGCAGCCGTAGGGACCGTCGCCTGCAAGCATGGTGCGGTCACGGGTACCGGCTGCGGGACTGTTACCGACAACGACTGGGATGGTGCAATTCACGGTGAAACGTTCACAGACATGATCCGAGTTGATGGCCATTGTGTTCGGCGGGGGGACAGCGGTGCTCCGATTACCGCTGGTGATGTTGCGGTAGGAATCCTGTCTGGTACCGACTATGAGTGTCCTGGGTTCAGCATCAACGAGCCGATCCATCGCCCGGTCAATATCTGGAACAACGTCCCGATCGTGTTGCCGTAAATGGACAAGTTGGAGAGGCATGTGGAAGTTCCTTGGGAGTCGTTCGCGCTTGAGGTCGCTGCGATTGCCGATGTTCCAGTTTCGGATCTTGGCCCTGAGATTCGGTTGGTCGACGATCTCGACCTTGACTCGCTCGCTCTGGCGGAGTTGGCCGCCTTCATCGGCGATTCCTATGAAGTTCCCGGAGGATTGGACGAAATACTCGTCTCAGCTTGGAATGGGCTCACCCTAGGACAGCTTTTCGAGAGGATTTCAACAAGCCGGGTGCCAACCGTTGGCAAGACACCCGCTACCGACGGAGGCAGAGAATGAGAAGCAGGTTCACGACATGGGGCGGGTCGCCGGTGCTATTGGCTGCTGCGCTGGTAGTGGCAATCAGTCTGGTAGGAACGGCGATCGCGGGGCGCGAGAACTCTTCTTCGTCTCTGTCTCGAGCCGATGTCAAGAAAGTTGTGCGTAAGCAGATCCGCGCCCTCGCACCCAGGCTCTCGGTCGCCCGTGCGAAGCGGGCGAATAATGCCAACTCGGCTCAGAGCGCTGTGGTCGCACAGAGAGCGGAAAAATCCGAGAGCGCGGACCACGCCACTCGGGCGAATATGGCATCAGAATCTCAGAATGCCGCACAGGTGAACGGCATCAAGATGACCCCTGTCTACTACGAGCGAAATCCCGGTTCGGCGACCGAGACGATTCTCGATGCAGCGGGACTAGCGCTGAAGGCGGCCTGTGCGGCCGACGGGAAAATCTCCATCACGGCGACTACTAGTTTTGATGGGGCATCGATCTTTTCCTCGGCGGTTGACACGAACTCAAACAACAACAATTCAAATGCCGATGAGGAGAGTGGATCTTTCGATATCGGAGATCAGTTTGACCTGCTCGCTGGCAGCAATGGAGATCCCGCTCTGATCACTTTCGAATACGACGGAGCAGGCCCCGATTCGCTTGTCGGGGTCGTGACAGCGGATCAGCACCATCCGGCTGGTGATGCCTGCCGGGTCCGAGGTCAGGTCTCAAGCGGATTCTTGCCGCCTCCTTGAACTCCCAAAAGAGGGTTGGACAACTTCTAAGATTGAATCCGACCTTAGATTTACCTGCAGCCGGACGGGTATGGCGGATGGGTACACCAATGCGAATCAACGGCCGAGTTGGATCTATATGGCCCACCATTCAACTGCCAATCGCCAGCTGCACGGCACTGCTTATCACTATCCCGATCCGCAATAGGAAGGGTCCAAGATGAACCACGCAATTAAATTCGGATCAGGTATCGGGGTTGTTGGGCTGCTCGCAGTAGTGGCAGCTTTGACGTTCGGTATATCCGGTCCAGGCCAGAGTGAAGCCACGCCCGCGAACCCGGATCAGAAAGCCAGTCATGATTTGAGTGTTCTGGAACCCGTTCAGCCTTCCGATCTCAGAGGTTTCGGTGAGGAAGCGGATTTTAGAATTGGTTTGACGATTGATCGATTTGGAGAAGATTCGAACACGGTCGTAGATTCTCTTGCCCAGGTGAATGCGGCGGACGGCAGCCGGATCACGATCTATGGGGTTGACCAAGCTGTCTGCTTCTACAAGGAGATGGGAGCTGGAACCTGTGGAAACGATGAGAGCCTGTTGGACGAAGGCCTCTTTGTCTCCAGTCCCACCGGTTGCTCTGGATGGGAAATACTTGGCCTCGCACCAGACCGGGTCACAAAGATCACTACCACCGACCCCGAAGGGGTCTCAAAGAGCTGGCCAGTTTCATCCAACGTCTACCTCGCAAAGGTTGGACATGACGACGTGGACGTACAAGGCTTCGACGAGTCTGGTCAGAAATTGGTTGATTTCCCGGTGGATATTTCGTGGATGGACAAAGGAATGACCGGATGTAGTCCGGTGCAGTAGCGCGAGTCTGCTGCGAAGGAGAGGCCCACATGGGTCGGGCTTCTCCTTCGTTTTCGTGCGAAGCACGTGCAGGCGGATAATCTGCTCGGATGAGGGAGACGAGGTGGCATGCCGGGTTGGTCCTGTTGGGATTGATCGTGCTCATGCCGGCCTGGGTTTCACAGGCCGGGGCGGATGAGCTGAGGGTGAACGTGCCGGAGGTGTCCGGTTCGAAACAGGTGGGCACACGCTCGTTCCAGTTGGTCGATCGGTCGCGTTCGGCCGGATTCGATCAGTCCGGCAAGCGACGGCTGATGGTTCAGGTTTATTACCCGCTGGCGGATCGGTCCCAGACTCGGTGCCGTCAGGCGCCGTACATGGCATCGGCGACCGAGCGGAGCCTGCTCGGATTCATCGCGATCGACCGTCCGGTCACCGTTGACACCGGGGTCTGTGCCGGCGGCAAGGTGCGGGGCCGGGCGCTGCCGCTGCTCGTTTTCTCACATGCCTACACGGCGAGCCGTGGGGTCTACTCGTCGCTGCTGTTCGATCTGGCCAGCCGTGGGTTCATGGTCGCTTCGGTCGACCACACCTACGACTCCTTCAACGTCGCCTTTCCCGGCGGGAAATCTGTGGACGGTCTCTTCGGCAGCCCGCTCTCGTCGAAGCCGATCACCGAACCCGAACTGGTTTCGCTGGTTCAGATGAGGGTGCGTGACCTGCGTTTCGTCACCACGAGGCTTCTGCGCGAGAGTTCCCGGAAACGCTCTTGGCTCGGTGGCCGCATCGATCGCGGGCGAATCGGCGTGTTCGGGCATTCGCTGGGTGGCGCGACCGCGGCCCGGGTCGCGACGGTGGACCGGCGGTTTCGTTCGTCGGCCGATGTCGACGGATCGCTTTTCGGCGAGTGGCCTTTGACCGTCCGCACTCACAAGCCGTTTCTCCTGTTGGTCGCGGAGGGTGGGCTGGGGCAGGTCCTGCCTCAGGACAAGGCATGCGACTTCTTCGCAGGAGCCACCGGGCCCAAGATGGCATGGCAGCTCGATGGGGCGAAGCATCTTTCCTTCAGTGACTTTCAGAGTCTCGCGCCGCAGCTCGCCGAGAGCTATCCCGAATGGCCGTTCGCTTCCCTGTATCCGGCGATCATCGGTGACCTGGAGCCGGCCGCCTCGATTCGCTCGCAGCGGGAGGGAATCGCACGTTTCTTTCGGGCGACTCTGAAACCGGCCCCTGGGGTGGGCGAGCGGCCGGATCCGCCGTCCGGAATCACACCCGCGAGTGGCGGGCAGCTGACCTGCCGGTGATGGCGGTGGCCGCCTACCGGCCGATGAGATGCGCATCGGCGTCGAGCCGAGATTTGTGCCGACCGCCCATGTACCGTATTGTTCGCCGCAAGGAGTGGGGAATGATTCCCAGAGGGTGAACACGGGAGAGGCAAGACATGAGTCTTTACGTCCGCATGACCGGCATCGTCGTTTCGACGCTGGCATTGATGCTGCTGGCATTCGCCGGCCCGTCCGGCGCGAGCACGCAGACGAACCAGTCCGGGGGAGCCGCCCTCGGTGTGATCTCCGCACAGAAGTCAGAGGCCCACAAGGAGGCCCTGAAGAAGTGCGACAGGATCCGTGGGGTCAGTCAGCAGCGGATCAAGAAGATCCGCCGGGCCGACAGACAGAAGCTGAAGCGGCTGGCCTCCCGTGGCGCCAGTGCGAAGAAGCTCAAGCAGGTCCGCAAGGCGAACCGGAACAAGCTCAAGCGGATCGCCAAGCGCAACAGGTCCAAGGCCAAGCAGCGCCAGGCCTGTATCAAGAAGGTCAACGAGCGCTTCCGCTCGAAGCCGGTTGACCCTCCGGTCGATCCACCCGTGGATCCCCCGGTCGATCCGCCGGTCGATCCTCCGATGAAGCCGCAGTGCGTGGAGTCGACGCCGGCTTCGTTCAAGGCATGCGGCAGCGTCGGTGAGGCCTATGTGGTTGACGCCGAACCCGGCACCGAACTTGAACTGGTTGACAGCGACGGCGTCGTTGTCGACACCGGAGTCGCCGACAGCCTCGGCAGCAAGATCTTCTACGAGATCGAACCCGGACCGGACTTCGCCGTCCGGACCCAGTCGGGGGAAGTCAAAGCGGCTGGCTTTGATGTCATCAAGACCGGGGACAATCCGCCGCAGTCCTTCTACACGGAGGGTGAGGACAAGACCCTCCATGAGGGCCTGAACTACGTGACGATGCGTGACGGGGTCGAACTCGCGATGACCGTTCGACTGCCGGGTGCGGCGACCATGGAAGACGGTCCTTTCCCGACCTTCATCGAGCATTCCGGGTACGAGACGGCCGGACCACACTCCGCTCTGACATCGCTGCTCTCCGGCACATCGGACCCGCTTGCTCCGGCCTCTTCCACGGCCGTCGGTTCGATCGTCGGTCCGCTGATCGGTTTCGCCACGGTCAGCGTCCAGATGCGCGGCTCCGGATGCTCCGGCGGCGCTTACGACCTGTTCGGTCTCCCGACCACATTTGACGGATACGACATGGTCGAGACGATTGCCGCCCAGGACTGGGTCAAGGGCAACAAGGTCGGCATGGCGGGAATCTCGTTCTCGGGAATTTCGCAGCTGTTCGCGGCCGGCACTCAGCCCCCGCATCTCGCGGCGATCTCCCCGATGTCGATCACCGATGACCTTTACCAGGGAACCGGAATGCCGGGTGGCATTTTCAACAAGGGCTTTGCGCTCTCCTGGATCAAGGACAGGATGAACGACGCGAAACCCGCACCGGGAGCCGGGCAGCGCTGGGCTCGCGAAATGATCCTCAACGGCGACCCCGACACCGGATCCGTGCCGGATACCCACTGTCTGAACAACCAGAAGCTTCGGCTCCAGACCCGGGACGCCGTCCAGCTGATCGAGGAAAATCCGCACCGGACCCCGGCGCTCTTCGATGAGCGGGCACCGGGCGAATGGATGAAGAAGATCAACGTGCCGACCTTCTTCGCCAGCCAGTTCCAGGACGAGCAGACCGGTGGACGGTTCGCTGAGAGCCTCGGCGGGATGGCCGACAATCCGAACGTCTGGATGGTTCTCCAGAACGGTCCGCATGTCGATTCACTCGGCCCGAGCGTGATCACCAACTGGGTCGAGTTCATGAAGCTGTTCGTGGCCGATGAGATCCCGAAGGTCGACCCGTTCATCATCGACATGAGCGATTTCCTCTACGACGCGATCGCGCCGGCGGCCGGTTCCCTGCCGGTTCAGCAGTCACAGTTCGCCGAGTACACCGATGTCAACCTCGCGAAAGCCGAATTCAAGGAACAGCCGAGAGTTCGCCTGCTGATGGACAACGGCAACGCGGTTCCGGGCACGCTCGGAGCGATCGGGTCCAACTGGGAGATCGATTTCGACTCCTGGCCGATCAGCGAGATGACACCGACCACGTACTACCCGGGGCCCGGTGGAACCTTGACGACCAGCAAGCCCGGAAGCGAAACCGACGTCAGCTATGTGGCCGATCCGGCGGCGCGTCCCAAACAGTCGTTGAGTGGTGCCGGTGGTGGCATCGGTGGCGACGAAGCCTGGAAGGGCCAGCCGAACTACAACTGGGTGCCGGTAGCGAGTGGCAAGGGCATCGGTTTCACCACGCCGGCCCTCGCCAACGACATGATCATCGCCGGAACGTCGGCTCTGGATCTCTACCTGAGGTCAACCGCCAGCGACACCGACCTGCAGGTGACCCTCAGTGAAGTCCGACCGGACGGCAAGGAGACCTATGTCCAGAACGGCTGGCTGCGGGCATCGCATCGCAAAGTGGATCCCGCGAAGTCGCTGGTCAACGATCCGGCACCGACACATCTGGCAGAAGATGCGGCGGACCTGCCAGCGGGTGAGTACAGCCTGCTGCGGATCCCGATCTTCCCGGTGGCGCATGCCTTCCGGGCTGGATCGAAGATCCGGGTGACGGTCCAGGCGGTCGGTGGCGATCGTCCGATCTGGGACTTCGACACGGTTGACGATGGCACCGCTGAGAACGAGGTCATTCTCGGCGGGGCGAGAGCGGCCAAGTTGATCTTGCCGGTGATCCCGGGAGCCAACGCACAGGGCACCCCGCTGCCGGCTCCCACCGCGCTTCGCGGTCAGCCCAGCCGCACCTACGTTCCCGCCTCCAACGGAGGCTGATCGTTCCGGGCCCAGCCACAAGTGGCTGGGCCCAGTCCGATTGCCTTCACGAGACGTCCCGCTAACATTCTCGGCAACTCACGAACTACAGGGAGATGGGAATGGAGTCCTTCGAGACTGAGAGAATCATGCGCTGGACCTTGGGTGTTCTCTTGCTCTCAGCGTTGCTGGTTCTGTCCACGTCGGCTGTGGCTGAAGCGAAGACATACCGCGCGAACATGGTCATCGCCCCGACCGGTTGGTGCATGATCAAGGCCGGAGGCGGAATCGGGTGTTCGAGCCCGGCTATTCCCGCGATGACGGACGGATACGCCTGGATCAGGAAGCAAGGCCGAACGCACCTGGGAGATACCGGCAATCTGATCTCCCCGGTCTCGTCGGAACTTCCATCCAATCCGCCGCAATTGCGTCGGGGTGATCGTTGGAACAAGCGCGGAGTGCGGTGCCGGGTGATCCCGGGCGGCATCAAATGCAGCAACGGCAAGCACGGGTTTCGGCTGAAGAAACGCGGCTATCGCGTCTGGTAGCGGTAGACACCAGCGGTAGTCTTGTCGCTGGCCCGAAGCCGTGCGTCACAATGACCGCATGGCGAAACACGGTAAATGCGATTGGTGTGGGGTAGGGGTTCCCGAGGACGACGGCTTCCGGCTGCTCTGGCCGAAGCGCAACCTGGGAGCGACCTTCTGTCGGCTGGAGCACGTGGTGCCCTGGCTGATGCAGAAGAACGATTGGCACATCTGGAAGGACGTCGAGGTGCCCGAAGGCGTCGCGCCGGTCTGTGCTCAGACCGGCCTTGAACTGGATGAGGACGCGCTCTATCTCGTCCGACACCGCGGAGACATCAGGATCCCCGACGGCTTCGCCGGAAGCGATGCCGTGCTGGCCTGGGCGAAGGCCGGAGGCCGCTGGGCCTAGCGCCCTGGTCTCAACTGCCCGGTGCCATCTCTTTCCTCTCCGGAATTCTGATGGCCGCCGGGCTGTGGCAGCAGTCGAGTTGGAGCGTGGCCGTTCAGATCCCTCCGGCTGAGGTGGCCGCGGCGGGTGCGTTTCCGGTTCGTTTCAGGCGTGTGCCGGGACCGTCGGCTTGGTAGATGCCGCCGGCGCCTCGCTTTCCGAAGATGACCACTCGGGCATCGGACGGTGTGCTGACCGCGGTTGCCGTCAGCGGGGTGTCCGTGGGGATGGTCTGGCGCTCATGGACCATCAGCTTGGCGGCAGGGTCATATGAGTGGGCCCAGGAGACACCGGTCATGCTCACCATGCTCGGGCCCATATGGTCATCGCCCATCATCGAGTAGACGGTCACCTGGTTTTTCATTCTGCGGTATTCGCCGGCTGACGACGCGATGATGCTGGCGAAGCCACCGTCGGCGGCGAAGGGGTATCCGGCGTCCACATTCACACCACCGCCGTATCCCTCGGGACCGAAAAGGAAGCTCGAAACCTCGATCGGATCCAGCTTCGATTGGACGTCGGGAAAGTTGCCCTTGGAATCACCGAAGAGATCGAAATTGAACGCCTTGACAAGGGCCGGGCCACCCGGCCCGGCACCCGTGATCAGACTGATTCGTCCTCCTGAGACGATCGCGTCCGCGGCGACCGAGACACCACCCTCGAAAGCATCGCCGTATGGGGAGAAGTCAGCGAGGGTCTTCGAATCGGAACCATTGGAGATGATCACCCGGCTCTTTCCGCCTCGGCCTTCACCGGTGATCAAATCGTCGGTGCCGTCGCCGTTCAGGTCTCCGAACGCCAGACTCGAGACCGTGCCATCGTCGTCGAAAGGTTCGATCTCGCGGATCACCTTGTCCCAGCCGGAGGCGCCAGAGTAGATCCTGACCTTGGAAGGGCTGCTTTCGTCCGCCCTCGAGCCGATCGCCACATCCGGGATTGTGTCGTGGTCGATGTCGCCGACGGCAACAGCCAACTTGTGGCTTGACTCCTGGGTGATCGTCTTCAACGATTTGTCCGTCGTGCCGTCGAAAACGGTGACCTTGTCGACCGCCGCGCCCGCGTACACGGGCCGCTCGGGGATGGTCCGAACCATGCTCATCATGCCGCGGTCCTCGTGAGGCAACCGGTGGCAATGCTCGACGTAGGTCCCCAGATAGTCACGGAACTTGAGTCGCAGCACGATCACACCCGGCTCGGCGACCTGCCCGTTTTCGTCCAGGACGGGATTGCCGTTTTCGTCCACCCGGGCCGGTGGAAGGTTGATCACATCCCGGTTGAAGGGGTTCGGCCGCTTCTGATTCAGGTCTGTGACGTGTTGGACCGAGGGGTAGACCCCATCCCCGCCGGCCAGGTTCTTGCCGTTCGGTGCCACTATCCGCATGGACTGAGAGAACTGTGTGTGCACGTGGAAAGGGTGGTGGAGACTCGAGTAGTTGAGAATGGTCCACTCCTCGACCGTTCCCGCCCGTGGTTGCTCGACCGCATTCTCGGGAAAGAGGGCGTTGTCGATCGGAAAGTTGTTCGGAGTCGACTCGGTCGGATCCATGACGCTGTTGAAGACGTATGTGCGGCGGTAGTCGACTTCGTCATCGTCGTAAAGTTCATCGCCGTACTCGTAGTTGGCGGTCAGGGTTTTCGGCAGCTCGACCTTGGTCCCGTCGTAGTCCGGGTCGGCGGATGACACGGCCAGGACGTCCCGCGTGTAGTCGCGCCAACCGCCGCCCCAAACCTGGTCCTGCCAGTTGTAGGCGCTGCGATCACCGGTGCCGCTGCGGTTCTCGACCTGGACCAGCCGGACCACCTTGGACGGGTCGGACGGACCTTGAACCAGGACCGCCGCCCGGCCTCCCTGACCGAGCAGATATCCGCGTCGGGCGGCATTCCCGGTGAGTGATTCAGGAGAGTGCATCGGGGTGCCGTCGACCGACACGATGTTGAAGTCCAGCGGCTTGCCGACCACGTTCCGTTTGAGTGCGTCTTCTTTGTCGACTTCTTCAAGGGCGATCACGTAGCTGGCACTGCCGGTGATATTGGTGAAAGCCCAGATCTGAGATTCGTCGGGGTTGAGCGGGACCTCGGGTGCCTCGCGGCCATTGACCGAGTAGATCATCTCGCCCCTCGGCTCGAGGGCGGTGCCCTTGGTGTTGGTTGCGGACGCGTCGATCAACTCGCCCATCTCGCCCTTCTTGCGGACGTTGTAGCGAATCATCATGTCGCGGATTCGCAGGCCGTCGAACTCCTTGTAGTCACCGTCCGCACGCCCGACGATGATGTGCCCGGCCAGACCGGAATAGACTTGGTCATCGGTCAGGCCGTGGATGTGCGGGTGGTACCAGTAGAGCCCGTGGTTCTGATCCTCAGGGACGTCGATCGTGAACCGGTTCGAGCGGCCGGGCGGGATGCTGAGCAGAACGTTGTCGCTGTTCCCCGAGGGGTTGACGGTGAGGCCATGCGTGTGGAGATTGATCGGCTGGGGCATGGCTACCGGCTTGCCCGTCGAGGCCGGCGTGAACGGAATGTCCTGCAGGTCATTGATGTACTCGATCACCAGCCGGTCACCAGGCTGGATCTTCCAGGTCGGACCCACATAAGGACTGGCCGTGCCCGGGGTGTACTCACCCTTGCCGTCAATCACTTCGGTTTCGAAAGTCTGAACACCTTTGTAGGTGGCCGTCCCGATTTCAGCCCGAGTCTGCTTCGCGGTGACGCGCAGATGGAGTTCACCATCCTTACTGGCGTAGACGGGAGGTTCAGCCAATTGGTTGCCCGGCGCGCTGGCTTCAGGTGGGCGGGGGCCACCCGGATCATCAGCCTTGTCTTGACCACATGAAGTCAGTGCAAACGCACACAAAAGCGCTGCAATCAGACCGAAAGCAATTGAGTTCCCCCTCTGGACGGACATCCCTTAAGTGTAGGAAACGCAGAGGCGTCAGATGGGTCAGTTGGCCGCGCCCTGCTTCTGCCGCTGCTTCTTCCTTCCAGCCTGCTTCTTGTTGCCCTGTTCTGCCTGGGCCTTCCTGTTCGGCTGGGCCTTCGGCTTTGAGTTCCCGCTGTTTTTCGGCTCGGCCTTCTTGGGCTTCGGCTCCGGCTTGGGTTCGGGCTCAGGTTCGGGTACCAGGGAGTCGGCGAACCGCTTGATCGCGGCGGCGGTCTCTTCGGGGGCCTCCACCTGGGGTGAATGACCGACGTCGGGGATGAGCAGGGTCTGGACTCCCGGGATCGCCGCGTAGGCGCTGATCGACTCGCGGGCGTCGAAGATCTGGTCCTCCTCGCCGAAGATCACGAGCAGCGGCACCCCGGTGGTCTCCAGGCGGTCGTTCAGGGGCTCTTCTCCCGAGTAGTCCTTCGAAGCGGAGTAGGAGTCCGTGTAGGCGGGGTAGGTCATCGCCCGCACATCCTCGACGTACTTGTCCGGCACGTCGTATCCGGGGGCGAAACCCTGCGCGACGTTCCGCTTGATCATGAAATCGGGGGCGATCCGCCACAGGGCCTGGCCGAGCAGGGGCCACTGGGCGGCGTTGGCGGTGCCGCTCAGCCCTCCGAAGCTCCTGTCCGGGCCCATGTCGACCACGACGACGCCGGCGACCAGCTCCGGTGAACTCTCGGCCAGCGCGGTCGCGACCATCGCTCCGTACGAATGTCCGACCACGGTCGCCTTCTCGACTCCCAGCTTGGCGATCACCTGGGCGATCAGGCTCGCCTGCGACTCCACCTCGTAGCCCTCCTTCGGCTTGCTGGAGCCTCCGTAGCCGAGCATGTCGATCGCGATCACGCGGTGATCCTGGCTCAGGATCGGGATCACGTCATCCCACCAGTTGATCGCTCCGCCGGACCCGTGGATCAGGACCATCGGCATCGAATCCGGGTTGGCGGTCTCACCCGTGTCGAGGACCTGGAGCTCACCGGAGGTCGTTTCCACCAGGGTCGCTCCGTCGGTGGTGAGCGAGGCCGATTCGGTCTCGTTATTCAGCGCGAACGCGTTCAGTACGATCAATGCCAGCAGCACCACCAGCACGCCGATCGTGATCTTGAGGCCGCGGCCCTTCCGGGAGCTTTTGCCCCGCCTTGAACGTGAAGAAGTCTGTGCCATCTGCGCTGTTACCCTAGTCCGACTTTCGGTCGGGTCATATCCACCGGATCCGGTCCTAAGAAAAACCGTCTACTTGCGGGGATAAATCATATGGAGAAGTTCGTCATACAGGGCGGAGTACCGCTCTCGGGGGAAATCACCGCCGCCGGCAACAAGAACGCGGCCCTGCCGATCCTGGCCGCCTGCCTCCTCACCGAGGAGGAAGTGGTGATCGCCAACGTGCCCCGCATCCGCGACACCGAGGCCCAGATCGCCCTGCTCGCCAAGCTCGGCGTCGAAGTCGAATGGGTCGAGGACAACACGGTCCGCCTCTGCGCCAAGAACGTCACCGACACCACCCTCGACGAGCAGCTCTCCTCGGCGATCCGCGCGTCCTTCCTTCTCGCCGGCCCGCTGCTGGCCCGCTTCGGCGAGGTCCACATGCCGCCGCCCGGCGGAGACTTCATCGGCCGCCGCCGCCTCGACGCCCACCTCGACGCCTTCCGCGAGCTCGGCGCCAGGGTCTCGAACCAGCGCTGGATCGAGCTGAACGCACCTCCCGGAGGCCTGCGCGCCGCCGAGATCTTCATGGACGAACCCTCGGTGATGGGCACCGAGAACGCCCTGATGGCCGCCGCTCTCACCCCCGGTGAGACCACCATCCTCAACGCCGCCTCCGAGCCGCACGTCCAGGACCTGGCCCGCCTGCTGGTCAAGATGGGGGCTCCCATCTCCGGCATCGGCTCCAACGTCATGGTCGTCACCGGCAAGGACAAGCTCGGCGGGGCCGAACACACCGTCACCCCGGACCACATCGAGATCGCCAGCTTCATGGCCCTCGCCGCCGCCACCGGCGGTGAGCTGCGGATCCACGAGATCGAGCCGGCCGACCTGATCATGATCCGCCGCCAGTTCCGCCGTCTCGGCTTCCAGTCCGTGGTCGAAGGCACCGACGTGATCGTGCCGCCGTCCCAGAACCTGGTCGTCCAGCCGGACGAGGGTGGGGCGATCCCGAAGATCGAGGACGGCCCCTGGCCCGCCTTCCCGGCGGATCTCACCTCGATCGCGCTGGCACTCGCCACGCAGGCCGATGGCGAGATCCTGATCTTCGAGAAGATGTTCGAGAACCGTCTCTTCTTCGTCGACAAGCTGGTCGCGATGGGTGCCCGGATCACGCTCTGCGACCCGCACCGCGCGATCGTCTCCGGCAAGAGCCCGCTCCACGGCGAACGGGTCGACAGTCCCGACATCCGTGCCGGCATGGCGATGCTGATCGCCGCGCTCGCCGCCGAGGGCACCTCCGAGATCGGCAACATCCGCCAGATCGACCGCGGCTACGAGAACATCGAGGCCCGCCTCAAATCACTTGGCGCTCATATTGAGCGCGTTGAGGACTGACGCGAGGATCCAGCTTGATCCACCCGATCCCCCCAGGCACCCGGGACGTGCTCCCGGACGAGATGCGCGAGTTGCGCCGTCTTCAGATGGCGCTGCTCGACGTGTTCGAGAGCTTCGAGTACAGCGAGGTCCGGACCCCGACCATCGAGTACGCCGACGTGGTCGATCGCGGGGACGAGCTGGACGCGGGCGCCTACCGCTTCTTCGACGATCGCGGTGAGCTGCTGGCCCTGCGCACCGACATGACGATCCCGATCGCGCGTCTGGTCGCGACCCGTTTCGGCGAGGTCGAGCCCCCGTACCGCCTCAGCTACATGGCCAACTCGTACAAGGCGGTCACTCCGCAGCGAGCCCAGATGCGCGAGTTCGGTCAGGCCGGAATCGAGCTGATCGGTGTGAACGGCACGGCCGGCACGGCCGAGGTGGTCGAGGTCCTCACCCGCTCCCTGGACGCGGTCGGGCTCCCCAAGGCCGTGATCGGACTCGGCGACGCCGACCTCTGGAGCTGCCTGCTCACCGATTTCTCGGCCGGGCCCGAACTGATCAAGAGCACCGCGGCCCGCCTCGCCAGCCACGACATCGTCGGCCTCGAGATCGAACTGGAATCCTCCGGCGATCTCAGCGGCGAGCAGATCGGCTGCCTGACCAAGCTGATCCGCCTGCGCGGAGGCCCGGAAGTGATCGGCGAGGCCCGTGGGATGGGCGGTGCCGCCTTCGAAACCAGTCTCGACAGCCTTCAGGCCACCTACGACGCGATCGCCGAGCGGGGCGGGGCGGACCGGGTCCAGGTGGACCTCGGACTGCTGCGCGACCTCGGCTACTACAGCGGCTCGATCCTCGAGGTGTACGACCCCTCGGTCGGCGAGGTCATCGGCGGCGGCGGACGCTACGACGGCCTGATGGCCAAGTTCGAGGTCGATCAGCCCGCGGCCGGATTCACGCTCTACGTGGAGCGCATCCACAAGGCCCAGCTGGAGCAGGGGAGAAACGATGTTTGAGTCCCTGAGAGCACCGGGCGGACCCCTGAAGCTCGCGGTGCCGCGCGGCGCGCTGCTCGACGAGACCCTGGACCTGCTCGACCGGATCGGCGTCGAGACGGCCGAGGTCCGCGGCGACTCGCGCTCGCTGGTCTTCGACGGCGGTGAGATGACCCTGGTCACGATGCGGCCCTACGACGTGCCCACCTACGTCCAGGCAGGTGCGGCCGATGTCGGCATCACCGGCAAGGACGTTCTGCTCGAACAGGCCGACCGCACCGTGTACGAGCTGCTTGACCTGAAGATCGGGCTCTGCACCATGGTGCTCGCGACCCAGAAGGGCGATACCGGGCCGAGCGAGCACGAACGGCGCCTCGGACTGATGAGGATCGCGACCAAGTACCCGCGGATCGCCGAGGAGTACTTCGAGGCGAGCGGACGCCAGGTCGAGGTGGTCGAGGTCAAGGGATCGATCGAACTCGCGCCCCTGGTCGGCCTGGCCGACGGCATCGTCGATCTGGTCGCGACCGGACGCTCTCTGCGGGAGAACAACCTGGAGGCCCGCGAGGAGATCGTGACCTGCACGGCCCGCCTGGTCGCCAATCAGGTCTCCTACAAGCTGCGCTCGGCCGAGGTCGATTCGCTGGTCACCAGACTGAGGGAGACGGTCGGGTGAGGATCAGCCGTCTACCCTGGGCGGCGCCCGACGAGCTGGCCGCCGAGCTTCGCGACCACTTCACCGATTTCGAGGAGGGCGCCGTCGACGTCTCGGACATCGCCGCCGAGGTCGCGTCCAAGGGCGATGCCGCCCTGCTGGAACTGACCGCCAGGTTCGACGCGACCGAGATCGAACCGACGAGGCTGGCGGTTCCGCTCGACGAGGCCGACGACGCGCTGGAAGAACTCGACGACGAAGTCGAGGCGACTCTTCGCATGGCGGTCGAGAACGTCTCGATCGTCGCCGCCGCACAGCTGAACGACGAAGAGAGACTGGTCGAGCTTCCGCAGGGCCAGACCGTTCTGGTCGGAGAAGTGCCGGTCGGCGCGGCCGGAATCTACGCGCCCGGAGGCCGCGCGTCGTACCCCTCGACCGTGGTCATGGGCTGCGCGACGGCGCGGGTGGCCGGGGTCGAACGGCTCGTGCTGGTCGCCCCGCCCGGACCCGACGGCAAGATCAATCCGACCACCCTGGCCGCGGCCTCGATCTGCGGGGTCGACGAGATCTACGCGGTCGGCGGTGCCCAGGCGATCTTCGCGCTGGCCCGCGGCACCGAATCGATCAAGCCGGTGGATGTGATCGCGGGGCCCGGCAACGATTGGGTCCAGGCGGCGAAGAAGACGGTCTTCGGCGAGGTCGGGATCGACTCCCTCGCCGGCCCCTCCGACCTGATGGTGATCCTCGATGGTGACACCGACCCTCATCTCGCGGCACTCGATCTCTGCGCCCAGGCCGAACACGGCAGCGAGAGCATCCTGCTCGCGGTCGGTCCGGACGACGAGACGCTGAAGCGGCTCGAAGCGGAAGTGGAACGAATCGCCCTCGAACAGCCGAGTGTCAAGCACTGCCGGCTCGCAACCGTGGTCGCGCCGAGCTCCGAACTCGCGATCGATCTCGCCAACGCCTTCGCTCCCGAGCACCTCCAGCTGATGGATGAAGGCTCGGCCGCGCTCGCCTCGCGGATCCGCACCGCCGGCTGCGTCTTCACCGGACCTTTCACCGCCACCGCCTTCGGTGACTACGTGGCCGGATCGAACCACGTGCTGCCGACCGACGGCACCGGGCGGATATTCGGTCCGCTTTCACCCGCCACGTTCAGACGCAAGACGGCGCGGGTAAGCTTGGATGCCGATGCAGCCCGGCTACTGGCCGGGCCCCTTGATGCCCTCGCGAGGGCCGAGGGCCTGCCGGTGCACGGAATGTCAGCCACAGCGAGAGCGGAAGAAGATGAGTAGACAGGCGACGATCAGCAGAGACACGAAGGAGACCCAGATCGAGGTCTCCCTGGACCTCGACGGCACCGAGTCCTCGGCGGCCACCGGAGTCGGGTTCTTCGACCACATGCTCGACCTGCTCTCACGTCACGCCAACATCGGCCTGAAGGTGAAGGCCAACGGCGATCTGGAGACCGGCAGCCACCACACGGTCGAAGACGTCGGCATCGTGATCGGCCAGGCGATCGACCAGGCATTGGGCGACCGTTACGGAATCCGCCGCTACGGCTCCGCCGTCGTGCCGATGGACGAGGCCGCGGCCGCCTGCGCGATCGACATCTCCGGCCGGCCGCTCTCGGTCTTCCGGGGCGAGATCCCGGTCACCTCGATCGCCAACTACGAAACCGAGCTGACCGAGGAGTTCTTCCGCGCGATCGCCAACGGATCGAAGATGACCCTGCACATGGAGATCAAGTACGGGTCGAACGTGCACCACATGATCGAAGCGGCCTTCAAGGCCTTCGCCCGGGCACTCCGGGTCGCGGTTTCGATCGATCCGGACGAGAAGGGCGTGCCCAGCACCAAGGGCACGCTGAACACGTGACTTCCGGCACAGTGAGCCTGGCCATCCTGGACTACGGGATGGGTAACCTGCGCTCGGTCGAGAAAGCCCTGCAGCGGGTCGGCGCGTCCACGGTCATCACCTCGGACCCGAGCACCGTCCGCTCGGCTGACGGCATCATCCTGCCCGGAGTCGGCGCCTTTCCGAGGGCGATGGGCCGGATCCGTGAACTCGGGCTCGACGAACTGCTGCTCGACGAGGCCGCCGCCGGAACGCCGATCCTGGGGATCTGCCTCGGATACCAGCTGATCTTCGAATCCTCGGTCGAACTGGGCGGGGCCGAAGGTCTCGGGCTGCTCTCCGGACCGGTGACCGAGATCCCCTCCGGGGGACGGAAGATCCCGCACATCGGCTGGGCCGCCACGAGCTGGGAGAAACCCTCACAACTGACCGACGGCCTGCGGCCGGGAGAGCCGTTCTACTTCGTGCACTCCTTCGTCCCGGAGCCGGCGGCCGAAGAGGTGATCGGCATGTCCGAGTACGGCGGACGGTTCGCTTCCGTCGCCTCCCGGGGCAACACCTATGGCGTTCAGTTCCACCCCGAGAAATCCAGTCACGCGGGCCTTCGCCTGCTGAAGAACTTTGCCGGGATCTGTGCCCGCGAAAAAGAAGGAGCGGCATCGTGATCCTGTACCCGGCGATCGACATCCTCGACGGCAAGGCCGTGCGTCTCCAGCAGGGCGAGTACGACCAGGAGACCTTCTACGACGACGATCCGGTCGATGCCGCGAAGCGCTGGGCGGACGGCGGGGCCGAGTACATCCACGTGGTCGACCTCGACGGCGCCCGGGAGGGCGACATCGAGAACCTCGCGACGATCGAGCGGATCACCGCCGCGGTCGATTGCCCGATCGAGGTCGGCGGCGGACTGCGCGGCACCGAGGCGGTCGGGCTGATCCTCGAGGCCGGTGCGGCCCGCGTGGTGGTCGGCACCGCCGCCCTGCGCGATCCCGAGTTCCTGGCCGAGATCATCTCCACCCACGGCCCCTCGAAGGTGGTGGTATCGGTCGACGCGCGCGGCGGCAAGGTCTCCCTCGCGGGCTGGACCGAGAGCAGCGGGGTGGACGTGGCCGACGCGGTCGCCGATCTCAGCGGCCGCGGGGTCGAGCGCTTCCTCTTCACCCCGATCGAGGTCGACGGCATGATGACCGGCCCGAACATGGCTGAGCTGGCCCGGGTGGCCGCCGCGACCGACGCCAATGTGATCGCGTCCGGCGGAGTCGGAAACCTCGAGCACCTGCGCGCGCTCGCCGCCGACGCGCCCGCGAACGTCGAAGGAGTGATCGTCGGAAAAGCGCTCTATGAAGGCAAATTCACGGTCCCGGAGGCGATCGCCGCGCTGAACGAAGGCTCCTCGGCATGAGCGATCTGAAGCGCGTCATCCCGTGCCTCGACGTCGACAACGGCAGGGTCGTGAAGGGCACCAACTTCGTCGACATCCGCGACGCCGGCGATCCGGTCGAGCTGGCCGAGAGATACGACGCCGGCGGCGCCGACGAGCTGGTCTTCCTCGACATCACCGCCTCGCACGAGGGACGGGACACGATCGTCGAACTGGCGCGCCGCACCGCCGACAACGTCTTCATCCCGTTCACGATCGGCGGCGGGATCCGCTCGGTCGAGGACGCACAGGCCATGCTCGACGCGGGGGCCGACAAGGTCGCCGTGAACTCGGCCGCGCTGAACCGTCCGGAGCTGCTGACCGAGATGGCCGAGAATTTCGGTTCGCAATGCGTGGTCATCTCGATCGACGCGAAGAAAGTCGGGGATCACTATGAGGTCTTCCTCAACGGCGGCCGCAAGGAAACCGGCCGGGACGCGATCGAGTGGGCGATCGAGGCGACCCGGCTCGGAGCAGGCGAGATCATGCTGACCAGCATCGACCGCGACGGCACCAACATCGGCTACGAGCTGGAACTGACCAGGACGGTGGCCGAGGCGACCGACGTTCCCGTGATCGCCTCCGGCGGTGCCGGACAGCTCAGCCACCTGGTCGACGCGATCGCCGACGGATCGGCCGACGCGGTGCTCTGCGCCTCGATCTTCCACGACGGGATCTACACCGTGGAGGAGGCCAAACGGCACATGGCGATGCACGGCATTCCCGTCAGGATGTGACCGCCGGGGCGGCTCCGGCGGCCCCGTTCTGCTGGAACGCCGCCAGCCAGCCGGGAATCTCGGCGGCCGGCATCGGTTTCGCGAAGACGTAGCCCTGGATCTCGTGGCACTCGAGATCGGTCAGCACCCGCACGGTCTCCTGCTCTTCGACTCCTTCGGCGACCACGCTCAGCCCCAGCTCGTGGGTGATCTCGATCGCCGCCTTGGCGATCGCCGCGTTCTTCGGGTCGGAGACCATGTCCCCGACCAGGCCCCGGTCCATCTTGACCTCGTCCAGGGGAAGCCGGCGCAGATAGGAGAGCGAGGTGTTGCCGGAGCCGAAATCGTCGAGCGAGATCCTGATCCCGACATCGCGCAGCTGATCCAGATTCGCGAGAACCCGTTCCGGGTCGGACATCACGATGTTCTCGGTGATCTCCACGGTGAGATCCGGCGGATCGATCCCCGCCTCCTCCAACTGGTCGCACAGACGGCCCGGCAGGGCGGTGTCCAGCAGATTCGGCATCGCCAGGTTGAGGGCCACGCTGAGCTCGATTCCCTCCGACCGCCAGGCAACCATCTGCTCGATCGTCATGCGGATCACGGCCCCGGTGACCTGATGCATCAATCCCGCCGATTCGGCCATCTGCAGGAACTCGAAGGGGCTGATGATCCCGCCGTCGGGATGATCCCAGCGCATCAGCGCCTCGCAACTGGCCACGGTCCGGTCGGCCAGGCGAACCTTGGGCTGGAAGAAGAGCACCAACTCCTCGCGCTCGAGCCCGAGCCGGAACTCCTCGAGCATCTTCAGGCGCTCCCTGGACATCGCGCTCTCGGCACCGGAATACTCGACGAAGGGCTCCTCCCGGCTCTTCGCCTCACGCATCGCCACATCGGCACGGCGGACCAGCTCCGATCCCTCGTCCCCGGGATCGGCCCTGCCCGAAGAACCGATCGCGGCATCGATGTGGACCCGGAGGCCATCCACGAAAAACGGGGGTGCGAGGCATCGCTGGATGTCACGGGCGACCTCGGCGGAATCGGGGCATTTCGGGGTGCATTCCGCGATCAGCAGGAACTCGTCGCCGCCGAAACGGCCGAGCAGCCCGTACCGCGCGACCGATCGGTTGAGCCTCGCACCGACGGCGCTCAGCAGCACGTCACCGGCCCGGTGTCCGAGGGCGCTGTTCAGCTCCTTGAATCGATTCAGATTGATGATCGTGACGTTGACCGGAGCGGAGGAAGGCTCGTCGGGGCCGATCGCCTTGATCCGTTCGTTCAGGTGCCGCCGCGAGGCCAGCCCGGTGAGCTCGTCGGTGAGCGCCGACCGGCGTGAATCGAACAGCTTCGCGTTCTCCCGGGCGCTCAGCAGCAGGCGGATCAGGACCACCACCAGAACCGCGATCGCCGAGATCAGGGCGGCGGGCATCAGCTCGCGGGTCTGGCCGACGATCAGGATCACCACCACCGCGACCGTGAACGCGAGCGGGAACAGCAGCTGCTGATGGCCGGGAGTCACCTCCCTGACGTCGCCGTCATCCCGCCAGGTGCTGACCACCACGAAAAGCACGCCGAGCATCCAGAGTGCCCAGACCGGCGCCGCGATCGTGCCGGATCCCGGTGCGGCGACCGCGAAGAGGATGTCGGCCACGGCGAAGAAGCCGAGTCCGATCGTCATCGGCAGCCACGGTCCCTCTCGTCCCGGGCCGTTGAATTTCAGCAGCACCGCGAGGAGCGCCAGGAGCACCAGATCGCCGAGCGGGTAGGCGAGGAGGACGACGGTCTCGGCCGTGTCTCCGCCGGTCATGTCCTGAACCCTGCCGTGAAGGAAGGTGAGGCTGAGGGCGACCACCATCAGGATGCCGGCCAGGCCGTCGAGCCAGGGCAGGTTGTTGAAGCGCCGCATCCGGCCCCGGATCACCAGGATGAGGCCGGCGAACACCGCCGGGTAGAAAGCGAGGAAGAGCGGGTCGATCCAGGCGGGGATCGGCCTCGATTCGGTGCCGTCGAAGAAGATGTTGCGCGATGCGGCGGCGATCGTCCACAGCCCGATGCCGACCCCGAAAAGCAGCCAGGCGAGCCGGTCGCGGCGATCACGGAGCGCTTCTCCGCCACAGCCCACCGTCGCCAGAACCAGCAGGGTGACGAAGGCGACCGGGAGGAAGAACCGCTCGACGAATCCTTCGGCGAGCCCGCTCAGAGTGCTGATCAGGTAGAGCGCGATGACGGCCAGTGACACCCAGACGAGGCGTGCGCGACCCTCCTCACTGGTCGGTTTGCCGAATCCTTCCTTTGATTCGATACCGAACATCGTGCTGACATCCAAGCACTACCGGGGTGAGCTGTCCAGTTCAGACGCCCAGGGCGGAGGCCAGTTCGGCCGAGCCGAACCCGTTGTCGATCCGGATCCGCTTCAGTTCGAACGGTTCGCCGCGATCGGCCAGGCCGGGATCGACGGTGGTCGCGCCCCGGTAGCCCGCGGCCTCGACCGCGGCGACCACGGCCTCGTCGTACTGGCCGGCCGGATAGCAGAAGTTCTCGATCGGGATGCCGAGATCCCGCTCCAGCATCTTCTTCGAATCGACCAGTTCGGTGCGCAGCTGCTCGGGGGAGATCGAAGGCAGATCGGGATGCGTGATCGTGTGTGACGCGATCTCCCACCCGGCCCGGATCATCTTCTTCACCTGCTTGCTCGACAGGTCCGATCCTTCGGCTTTCAGATTCAGCTGGCCGGCCCAGCCCTTCTTCTTCAGGGTCGGCATCGCGTCCAGGTACTGGCCGAGGTAGCCGTCGTCGAAGGAAAGCACGATCGGCTTCTCGGGAAGGGTGGCGCCGTCGTACCAGGCATCCTGGACCTGGACCAGGGTTACCGGTGTGTAGGAGTTCTCGTCCAGCCAATCGACTTGCTCCTTGAAGTCGTCGACCGAGAGATACAGATCGGGATACGCGACCTCGCCGGCCGGCTCGCCGATCACGTGGTACATCAGGATCGGGACAGGTGCCCTGCTCGGCTTCCAGCTGGAATCGGGCTGGGCGCCACCGGGCTCGGAGGCGGAGTCCCCGTCCGAAGGCTTGGCGGGCCGGTCCGCCGCGGCGACCCGCTTGCCGGAATCGGCGGGAGTGTCATCGCCACCGCGGGTGACCAGGAACAGGGCGAGGATGACCGCCGCGAGAACGCCGCCACCGAGGAGCAATCGCCTCCGGCGGACCTGTCTTCTCCTCAGTTCTCGCCGCCTGCGCGCCAGGCGATCGGGAAGACCGTCGCTCACCCGTTCTTCTTACCGCCGGACTCGCCCTTCGGCGACTTGCTCTTGCCGCCGCTCGGCTTCTTGCCGGACTTCTTCGAGGTCTTGGATTTCTTCTTGGAGGTCTTGCCCTTGCTCTTGGCCGCCTTCTTCGCGGCCCGCTTGCGTTCTGCCTTCGCCTCACGCTTCTTCTCCGCCCGGATCTCCTTGTACGTCGTCGGGCGCAGGGCGTGAATGCTCGAGTAGCCGACCATGTAGAGCATCTCGCCGTCGGAGACACCGGGCATGTAGGCGCCGGAATGGAACTCGAAGGTCTTGCGGCCGCTCTTGGCGCTGATGCCGTAGGTCGTGGTGCCGTCGAAGGTCGCCGCGTAGACCGACCGGCCGATCACCGAGAGCGAACCGATGACCCGTCCGCCCATGTCGAAGGTCCAGCGGGCCTCGCCCGACTGCGCGTCCAGCGCGTATGCGTTGCCGTCGAAGGAACCGATGTAGACCGTCGGCGGTGTGCCGGGCACCTTCGCCACCGAAGGGCCCGAGTAGACGTAGCCGCCGGTCGAGTAGGTCCAGGCGAGCTCGCCGGTCTCGGCGTCGAAACTGTAGACCCGGCTGTCGTTGTTGCCGGCGTAGACCCGGCCGTAGGCGACCGCGGGGGTCGAGTAGAAGGAGCCGGGCTGGCCGAGCCCCGGGCCGAGGGCCTGGGTCGACCACTTGACCTCGCCCGTCTTGGCCCGGATCGCGGTCATCGCCCCGCCGTAATCACCGACGTAGAGCGTGCCGTCGTTGTATGCCGGCGCACCCTTGACCGCGCCGGAGACCCCGGTGGTCCAGACGGTGCGGCCGTTCTTCGCCTTGACCGCGTAGACGTCGCCGTCCTCGCAGCCGAAGTAGACGCGCTTGTGGACCACGACCGGGGAGGACTCGGACCGGCAGGGCAGGGGCTTCCTCCAGATCTGCCTGCCGTTCTTCGCGTTCAGGGCGAGCGCCTGGCCGGGTTCCAGATTCACGATGTACAGAACCCCGTCCGCGTAGGTCGGCGTGGAGGCGTTCAGGCTGGCGATCTTCCGCATCCAGATCCGGTGGCCGTTCTTGGTCTTCAATGCGTGGGCGTAGCCGTCGTTGTCGACGAAATACATGGCGCCGTTGACCACCGCCGGCGGGAACTCCAGCAGCGGCTTGTCGCCGTACTTCCATTCGCGCTTGAACGGGGGCACGATGCCCTTGACCGGCAGGTAGCCGGTGCGCTGCCGGTCGTAGCGGAAGGTCGGCCAGTCGACCGTGTTGTCCTTGGCCTTCTTCGGCTTCTTGTGGGTCACCGGCTCCTTGAAGGGAACGTCGGCGTTGCTCACGTCGTCCGGCCGTTTCAGCTGGTTGTAGGCGATCGCGCCCGCCGCCCCGAGCAGGACGAGCACGCCGAGAATCACCGCGATCAGGCGCCGCGGCTGGCGCCACCAGCGGCGCGGGGCGTCGATCGGAGCGTCGGGTCGATCGGGTGTCGGGGATTCAGTGTTCATTGAAAGGGGGGATCATGGTAGGGAGATTCAGGTGAAAGAGAGCATACGTACAGACCCGGCCCGGCTGCGACCCTTCGTCGAGGGACACCCGCTGCTGTCGCGGCTGGCCGCCGAATCGAGCCCGGAAAGGCCGATCTACCTCGCGGGCGGGGCGGTGCGGGACGTCCTGGCCGGAGCGGACGTCCTCGATTACGACCTGGTGGTCGAAAGCGGAGCGGCCGAGCTGGGCAGGTCACTCGCGCCCGACGCGCTGGTCCACGAGCGGTTCGGAACCGCGGAACTGGAGACCGAGGGCCACCGGGTCGACATCGCGACCTCCCGTGAGGAAACGTACGAGCGGCCGGGCGCGCTCCCCGACGTGGCCATCCCAGCGCCGATCGAGCGGGACATGGCCCGTCGTGACTTCACCGTGAACGCGATGGCGGTCCCGCTGCACGACCCGGAGAGGGTGATCGACCCTTTCGGCGGTGGCGACGATCTGCGCAACGGGATTCTGCGGGTACTCCACGAACGTTCCTTCGCCGACGATCCGACCCGTGCCCTGCGAGCGGCCCGGTACTCGGCCCGCTTCGGCTTCGATCTGGATGCGGAGACCGCCGCGATGCTTCCGGCGGTGGATCTGGACACCGTCTCGGAGGACCGTAGGGCACGTGAGCTGGAGCTGATCGCCGGGGAGCGAACCGGGGTGGAGGCGCTTCGTCTGGTCACCGCGTGGGGGCTGCTCGAGATCCCGGCCGAGCGTCTCGACCTGGCCGATGCCGCGGTTTCCCTGCTCGAGGACGAGATCTGGGTGGGCCGGACCGAAAGGGCCGATGTGGTGCTCCGGGTGATCGGCGGCGATTTCCGCGAGCTGTCCCCGGACGAACCCGAGACGCCCTATGCGGGAGTGCTGCTCGCCCACGGTCTGCGGCCGTCCGAGGCATTGATCAACCGTGCCCGGGGCTGCCTGTGGCTCGACCGCTACGAGGAGGAGTGGTCGAAGGTCCGGCTGCTGATCACCGGGGACGATCTCGTGCTCGCCGGGATCCCACAGGGACCGGCGATCGGGATCGGGCTCGCCGCGGCCCTGCGGGCGAAGCTCGACCGCGGCATCGCGGGGATCGAGCCGGAACTCGAGATCGCGGTCGGCGCCGCCGAGGCCGTGATCGCCGGCGAATAGGATCTGGCGGTGCGGCGGGTCGAAAAGAACGGAACCGAATGGCTGGAAGCCGGGCTTCCGGGAGCTGAAGTCCGGTTCACCACCCGCCTCGGCGGGGTCAGCCGCGGGCCCTTCGAATCGCTCAACCTCGGTGTGCTCACCGGCGACGACCGGGACGCGGTCGTCGAGAACAGGGAACGGCTGGCCGAGGCGCTGGGCATCGACGGCCGGCGGATGGCGATGGGCAGGCAGGTGCATGCTTCGGACCTGGCGGTCCATGGATCCGGCGAGGTCGCTCCCCACTACCTGAACCCGGGGGAGCCGCCGGTCGAGGTCGACGGGCATGTGACCTCCGAAACCGGGCTGCCGATGATCGTGCTGGTGGCCGACTGCCTGCCGGTGGCGCTCAGCGGGCCCGGCGGCCTGGCGATGATCCACTGCGGCTGGCGGGGTCTCGCCGGCACGATCGTCGAGGACGCCGCCGCACGGATCGGCGCGACCCACGCAGTGGTCGGTCCCGGCATCGGCCCCTGCTGTTTCGAGGTGGGCGAAGAGGTCTTCGACGCGTTCGCCGGGCTCGGCGACGGAATGCGCGAGGGAAACAACCTCGACCTTCCCGAGGTCGCGCGCCGCAAGCTTCGGCGGGCGGGAATCCGGGAGGTGGAGACCGCCGGGATCTGCACCCACTGCGACCGCGATCGCTTCTTCTCGCACCGCCGCGACCGGGGTGTGACCGGGCGGCAGGCCGGTATCGCCTGGCTCACCTGAGTGCAAGCCGCCGACCGGATTTCGGGAAATTTCGCCGCAAAGGTCGCGAATCGAAGATACTCGGGAAGGATTCGCCTCCCTACCAACGAAACACCGCATACCTATGGCACTACGTGATTCATGGCACCGCACTCTCGTTTACTTCGGTCTGGCCGAGGAAGGCGAGCATGCGTCCGACTACGACGGTTATGACGACGACTACCTCGACGAAGAGGAGGAGTACGAGCAGCCGCGGCGTGATCGCGACCGTGGGCGGAGCCGTGAGGCCAACGTCCGCCGGCTTCCGACCACCCGTCGCAGCCGTCATGACGAGATCGACGACATCTTCTCCGACGACGACCTGGGTCCGGCACCGTCATCCAGCCCGCGCACCCGCGTCCTGAGGTCGGTCAGCGATGACGACAGCGATGTTCAGGTCCATCTGGTCATCCCCCGGAACTTCAACGACGCCCAGCAGGTCGCCGACCAGTTCAAGCGCAAGGTTCCGGTGATCCTCAATCTTCAGACGACCGATCACGAACTCTCGAAGCGGCTGATCGATTTCGCGTCGGGACTCACCTACGCGATGGACGGCGGCATGCAGCGGATCGCCGACAAGGTCTTCCTGCTCACCCCGCGCAACGTCGAGGTCTCGGCCGAGGAGAAGGCCAGGCTGATCGACAAGGGCTTCTTCAACCAGTCCTGATCAAGCCGGTCCCGGCGGCCGCGAACGCGGCCGCTGAGTAAGCTCCGGTCATGATCGTCGGCTTCATAGGTTCAGGAAACATGGCTGCGGCGATGGCCCGCGGCTGGGCGTCGTCCGAGCGGGACGCACCGTCCAAGATGCTCTTCACCGATTCGGGATCCGGGCGCGCCTCGGCCCTGGCCGAGGAGGTGGGCGGGGAGGCCGTCCAGGGCAACGCCGAACTGGTGCGGGCCTCCGACTTCGTGGTGCTCGCGATGAAACCGAACGGCCTCGACGCGGTCGCCGAGTCGCTGCCCGTCCCGCGCGCGATCCTCTCACTGCTGGGGGCGACCAAGGTCTCCCGGCTCACCGAGCTTTTCCCCGATTCCACCGTGCTCCGGCTGATGCCGAACCTCGGGGTCGAGGCGGGGCGGGGCGTGATCGCGGTCGCCGATCCCGAGAACACCGACCGGGAGATCGTGGCCGACGCCTTCACACTGCTCGGCTCGCTCGGCAGCGTGGTCGAGCTTCCCGACGAGCAGATGGATGCCGCGACCGCGGTGATGGGCTGCTCGCCCGCGTATTTCGCGGTGGTCGCCGACGCGCTCGCCCGCGCCGGGGTTGCCGAGGGGCTCGATCCGGAAGTCTCGCTCCACATGGTCGCCGAGTCGCTGGCCGGCACCGCCGAGCTGCTGAAACGGCGCACCCCGTTTGAGATTCAGGTCGCCGTGGCTTCGCCGGGAGGCAGTACCGAAGCAGGATTGAAGGGGCTGAAGGAAGCGCGCGGTGCCCAGGCGTTCGAAGCGGCCGCCGAGGCTTCGCTCGCCCGGATGCGCGGAGCCTGATCATGCCGAGTCCGATCCTCGCGCTCACCAGGGGTGATGTCGCCAGCTACGTCAACGCGCTGTTCACCGTCTACATCGTGTTGATCTTCCTGCGGATCCTGCTCTCGTGGGTGCCTCGCATGCCGGACAACCGCGGTCTGCGAGCGGTCGTCCAGTTCATCTACGACACGACGGACCCCTATCTGAATCTGTTCCGGCGTATTCTGCCCCCGGTCGGCGGCAGCGGATTCGCGCTGGATCTGAGCCCGATGATCGGTGTGATCCTGCTGCTGATCCTGCAGGCGATCGTCGTCGGCGTGGTGCGCGGTTGAAGAAGTACCGGCATTTGATGTGGGCGGGACTGATCGCGGTCGCGGTCGTCGCCGTCGACCAGATCACCAAGGCCGCGGTCACCGAGGAGATCGCCCGGGGCGAGAAGGTCGACGTGATCGGTCCGCTCCAGTTCACGCTCACCTACAACGACGGTGTCGCCTTTGGGCTGGCGGGCGGCGGCGGCATCTTCGTGATCCTGCTGAGCATGGTCGCCCTGGTCGCCCTCGGAGTCTTCGTCGGTTCGGCGCCTGAGAGGACCGGCACCTGGCTGGCCGGGGGTCTCATCCTGGGCGGGGCCGTGGGAAATCTGATCGATCGGATCAGGATCGGCCATGTCACCGATTTCGTGCTGCTGCCGAACTGGCCGGCCTTCAACCTCGCCGACTGCGCGATCACGGTCGGCGTCGTGATCCTGGCGATCACGCTGATCTTCGACGGCCGGGAAACGGCCGAGGCATGAGCGAGGCCGGGCGGCCGCCATACGAGATCGTGTACCGCGACGATCACCTGATGGTGGTCGACAAGTCCTTTGATCTGGTGATTCACCCGGCACCGTCGCATGACGGCGTGACCCTGGTCGAGCTGCTGGGGGACGAGCTGTCCGGCGGCGATGAGCCGGACCGTCCGGGCATCGTCCACCGGCTCGACCGTGGCACCAGCGGCCTGCTCGTGGTCGCGCGGGACGACGAAACCCATGCGGCGCTCCAGGAGATGATCCGCGAGCGGACGGTCGAGCGCACCTATCTCGCCCTGGCGGACGGCCGCTTCAGGTCCCGCACCGGCACGATCGACGCCCCGATCGGGCGGGCATCCCGCAAGCGCCACCGCATGGCCGTGAACGGAGCCGGATCCAGGGAGGCCCGGACCCATTTCGAGGTCAGGGAATCACTGCGCCGCGACACCCTGCTCGAGGTGAAGCTGGAGACCGGAAGGACCCACCAGATACGCGTCCACATGGAGGCGATCAACCATCCGCTGGTGGGCGACCAGGTCTACGCCGGACCGGTCAGATACGGCCTGGAGCGCCAATTCCTGCATTCACACCGGCTGGCATTCCCGCATCCCGTGACCGGAGAGCAGCTGAGCATCGAGGCGGATCTACCCCCAGATCTAGCGGAAGCCCTGGAGCTCGCCAGAGCCGGAGCGGTCGAGTAGCCCAGCCCGAGAGGGCATCTGGGGGCGATTTGGGTGCCAATGGCACCCAAATCGCCCCCAGAGCAAGGACCCACA
>DATJUB010000022.1:0-36016 GCA_035502775.1 Solirubrobacterales bacterium
AGAGGCGCTGACGATGTCGGATCGGATCGCGATCATGAACAACGGTCGGATCGAGCAGTGTGCCGGTCCGGAGGATGTGTATGAGCGGCCCGCGACCACGTTCGTTGCCGGGTTCATCGGTGTCTCCAACCTGCTGCCCGCGGTCGTGACCGGTCCGGGTGAGGTCAAGCTCGATTCCGGACCGACGATCAGTACTCCCGGTGCCGCGAACTTCACGGTCGGCGAGAAATGCTTCGCGGTCGTCCGTCCCGAAAAACTCAGCGTCACGACCTCGGAGCAGGCCCCGAGTGACCGGCCGAGCATCGATGGCATCGTCGAGAGCTCGCTCTATCTCGGTACCGCGACCCAGATGGCGATCCGGGTCGGAGACGACGTGAAGATGACCGTGCTCGTCCCCAACGCATCCGAAGCCGAACGGCAGCACCTGCCCGGCGGCGGCGCCAAAGTCAAGCTCTCGTGGAATCCGGAGCAGATGCACCTCGTCGCCGAGTCCCCAGTCGAGCCCACCGACACCAATCCCGAAGGAGTTACCGCGTGAATACCCGTCCGAACACCCGAAACCTGAAACTTCTGCTGCTGGCCTCGCTGGCATTGATCGCGTCACTGGCCCTGGTCGCCTGCGGCGGCGGCGGCGGCATCTCCGAGGGAACCGACAACTCGGACGTCACGACCGCGGAGGGCGGCAGCGCCACCAGCGGCAACCTCAACATCTCCAACTGGCCGCTCTACATCGACGGCAAGACCATCGATCAGTTCGACGCGGCGACCGGCCTGAAAACCACCTACACCGAAGACGTCAACGACAACAACGAGTTCTTCGGCAAGGTCCAGCCGCTGCTCAGCCAGGGCGAATCCGGCGGCCGCGACATCATGGTCGTGACCGACTGGATGGCCGAGAAGATGTACAACCTCGGCTACGTCCAGAAGCTGGACAAGTCGAAGCTGAAGACGGTCGACGCCAACATGATCCCGAGCCTGAGGAACCCTCAGTTCGACCCGGAACGCGAGTACAGCGTGCCGTGGCAGTCGGGCATGACCGGCCTGGTCGTGCGCAAGGACCTGGCGCCCGACGTGAAGTCCGTGAACGATCTGTTCGACCCCAAGTACAAGGGCAAGGTCACGATGCTCTCGGAGATGCGGGACACCGTGCCGCTGGTCATGGCCGCCGACGGAATCGATCCGAAGGAAGCCACCACCGAGGACTGGATGAACGCGATCGACAAGTTGAAGACCAACGTCGACAACGGCCAGATCCGCCGCTTCACCGGCAATGACTTCGTCCAGGATCTCGCCAAGGGCGATGTGGTCGCCGCGATCGGCTGGTCCGGAGACGCGGTCCAGGCCCAGGCGGACAACGAGAACATCACCTACGTCCAGCCGGAACAGGGCTGCTCGATCTGGTCCGACAACATGCTGATCCCGGTCGGAGCCCCCAACCCGGACGGTGCCTACGCGTTCATGAACTACGTGTACGAGCCGAAGAACCAGGCCCAGATCACCGAGTACGTGAACTACGTGAGCCCGGTTTCCGGAGTCAAGGAGATCCTGGAGAAGGAGGATCCCTCGATCGCCAACAACGACCTGATCTTCCCGTCCGAGGAGTTCACGGCCAACTGCTTCGCCCAGGTCTCACCCCCGGGTGACGAGGCCGATGTGAAACAGGTCGAACAGGCCTTCCAGGACGTGATCACGGGCTGAGCAACGGCAACTGCGCTGACGGAGCCGATCGACGAGTGAATACGCACCGATGAGAACGCTTCGTCAGCGCCTGCTGCCATATGGCCTGCTGGCCCCCGGGCTGATCTGGCTGGTCCTGTTCTTCGTGATCCCCATGTACTTCATGGGGGAGCTCTCACTGAAGACCGGATCGCTCGAATCCGGATATCAGCTGACCTGGGCCTGGTCGAACTTCACCGACGGGATCTCGGACTACTCGACCCAGTTCGGCCGGGCCTTCTACTACGCCGGTGTGGCGACGATCCTCTCGCTGCTGATCGGCTATCCGCTCGCCTACGCGATCGCGTTCAAGGGCGGCCGCTGGAAGAACCTGATGCTGTTCGCGGTCGTCGCGCCGTTCTTCACCACCTACCTGATCCGCACCATCGCCTGGAAGACGATCCTCGACGACTCAAGCCCCGCCGTGAGCGTCCTGAAGACACTCCACATCGTGCCGCAGGACGGACGGGTGCTGGCGACCAGCGCCGCCGTGATCGCGGGCCTCACCTACAACTTCCTGCCGTTCATGGTCCTTCCCCTGTACGCCGCACTGGAACGGCTCGACCAGCGGCTGATCGAAGCCTCCAAGGATCTATACGCCTCGGCCACCCAGACCTTCATCCGGATCACCCTGCCGATGACCATGCCAGGCATCATCGCCGGTGTCCTGCTGACCTTCATCCCGGCCTCCGGCGACTACGTCAACGCGACCTTCCTCGGAGGCACCAGCCAGGCCATGATCGGCAACGTGATCCAATCGAAATACCTCGTGGTCAACGACTATCCCGAGGCGGCCGCGCTTTCGTTCACCCTGCTGATCATCATCCTGATCGCATTGCTGGCCTACATCAAGTTCGCCGGATCTGAAGCCTTGATGGGCGACGAGGAGGAGGCGGTATGAAGGCCTGGCGCTGGATCCGTGAGCATGGCGTGATGATCTTCGCGATCCTCGCGCTGATCTACATGCTGCTGCCGATCGCCGTGATCGCCCTGTTCTCGTTCAACGATCCGACCGGCCGCTACAACTTCGAATGGGTCGGCTTCACGACCAAGTACTGGACCGATCCCTTCGCGATCAAGGAACTGACCGACGCGCTGCTGGTCAGCATCCGTCTCGCCTTCTTCACCGCGATCGGGGCGACGATCCTCGGAACGCTGATCGCGATCGCGCTCGTCCGCTACAACTTCTTCGGGCGCAAGGCGGCGAACCTGCTGATCGTGATCCCGATGGCCACCCCCGAGGTCGTGATCGGCGCCTCACTACTCTCGATGTTCCTGGTCTACGGGGTCGAACTCGGTTTCACGACCCTGCTGATCGCCCACATCATGTTCTCGATCAGCTTCGTCGTGATCGTGGTGAGATCGCGACTGATCGGGTTCGACCGGCGCCTCGAAGAGGCCTCCGCCGATCTCGGTGCCGGCCCGTTCACCACCTTCCGCAAGGTCACCCTGCCGCTGCTGGCACCCGGTGTGGCCTCCGCGGCCCTGCTCTCGTTCGCGCTCTCGATCGACGACTTCGTGATCTCGAACTTCAACTCGGGCGCCGAGGTCACCTTCCCGCTCTACATCTTCGGAGCCAACCAGCGCGGCATCCCGGTCGAGGTCAACGTGATCGCGACGATGCTGTTCGCGGTGACCGTGATCGCGATGCTGCTGGTGATCATCCAGCAGAAGCGGGCCGAGAAGATGGCTGAGCGGCGGGCCGACGATGCTTCGAAGCCGGCTGTTTCGATTCCTATTTAGACCGGCCTTTCGGGGGAATGGATGGGTGGTTGGTGACCCGGTTGGGGACCGAGGTGTCGGGGAACGGGTGGGGTGGTCCGGATGGGTCCGGCCTCCGGGACAGAACCTCTGGAATCGGTTCGGAGTCTCGGACAGTCACTTAGGAAGCCCTCCGGGCGCGCCCATCCGGACCACCCACCGTTCCAAAACCAGGTCCGTGCGGGACCAGGCCCGAACAACCAACGTGATCTCAGACATAGATCACAGGGGCTCAACAAGAGTGGGTGAAAAGCCGAGTCTCGCGAGGTTTCGGTCTGGGGTGGAGACGATCCACACGCAAATAGCGTGCTGATCGTCTCCACCCCGGCCGTTGGCCTTCGGCCCTTCCGCTGCATGGATCTTTTTTGGTGTGTACGCGATCGCCCGTGTCCACAGGCGCCCGCTACCGTTCCTCTATGGGATATGAGACGCGGTTGCTTATTGGTGGCGAGTTCGTTCAGGGTGAAGGAGCCCTGATCGAGGTTGAGAACCCGGCCACCGAGGAGATCGTGGCCACCGTTGCCGGGGCCTCGGTCTCGCAGCTCGACGCCGCCGTGATCGCGGCCCGTGAGGCCGCTCCCGTGTGGGCCTCGATGCCCGCGGTGGACCGGGCTCCGCTGCTGCGCGGCATCGCCGAGAAGCTGCGCGAGCGGACCGAACTGCTCGCCGGATTGATGACCACGGAGATCGGACGGCCCCTGGTCGAATCCCGGGACGAGATCGAGTGGTGCGCGGCCTGCTTCGACTACTACGCCGAAGTCGCCCGGTCCGAGATCGGGCGGGTCATCCCCCCGATCGAAGCAAGCCAGTTCGCGGTCGTCGTCAAGGAACCGCACGGTGTGGTCGGCTGCATCGTTCCCTGGAACTTCCCACTGCTGCTGCTCACCTGGAAGCTCGCCCCCGCCCTCGCGGCGGGCAACACCGCCGTGGTCAAGCCCTCCGAGATCACCCCGCTCTCGACGCTCGCACTCGGGGACATCTTCGGGGAACTCCCCGCCGGCACCGTGAACCTGCTCGCCGGCGCCGGCGAGATCGGCGCCGCGATCAGTGAACACAAGGGCATCGAGTGTGTGGCTTTCACCGGCTCGGTCGCGACCGGCCGGAAGGTCGGGGTGGCCTGCGCCTCCCGAAACGCCCGGGCCAACCTCGAGATGGGAGGCAAGGATCCGTTCATCGTCTGCTCCGATATCGGAGCGGACGGAATCGAGATCGCCGCCAAGGGCGGTGCCTGGGCGGCCTACCTGAACGCCGGCCAGGTCTGCACGTCGTCGGAGCGCTTCTACGTGATGGAGGACATCTTCGATGACTATGTCGCCGCCTTCGTCGCGTACACCGAATCGCTCGTGATCGGCGATCCGCTCGATGCGAAGACCGACATCGGCCCGATGGTCTCCGCCGTCCAGCGCGGAAAGGCCCTCGCCCAGGTGGAGTCAGCGGTCGCGGCCGGAGCGGATCTGCTCACCGGCGGCGGCGATGCCGGCATGGCCAGGGGCCACTACCTCGCCCCCTGCGTGCTGACCGGGGTACCGGAGGGAGCGGACCTGCTGACCGAGGAGACCTTCGGTCCGGTCGCCCCGATCGTCCCCGTCTCCGGTCTCGATGAGGCGATCGAGAAAGCCAACTCTCTCAATTTCGGTCTCGGAGCCAACATCTACACGCGTGATCTGAACACGGCGATCCGTTGCCTGAAGGAGGTCCGGGCGGGTTCGGTCTGGATCAACGATCCGCTCACCGACAATGACGCCGGGCCCTTCGGCGGCTTCAAGAACTCCGGCATTGGCCGGGAACTCGGAACCGAAGGGCTCGACGCCTTCCGTGAGGCCAAACATGTCCACATGGACTCCGTGATCGAACTCAAGGAGTGGTGGTACCCCTACGGGTGATCCGGGATCAGGTGCTCACGCACCCGGTCAGGCCGTACTCGCCCGCCGCCGCGTCGAACTGGCTTCGCAGCTTGTCCGCCTCGGTATTGGTCTCACCGACCGCCTCGAGGTCCTCGGTCCGCAGGGCTTCGGCCCCGGCGGCCGTGTTGTCGACCATCTGACCGCCCAGTGAGACGATCTCGTCGATGGTCCCCTCGTCACCCTCGGGCGCTCCGAGCCCGTCGATCCCGGAAATCATGACCGACATCTGATCGCCGGCCTTGGCGTAGGCATCGGCCGCGGCTTCGATGTCGCCTGCCTGCTGTGCCTCGTCGTACTCCGCCGTGCTGTCTTCGGCCGCGGTCCTGAACTCCGCGCAGAGCGCGTTGGCCTGGGCGACGAACTCCTCCTGGGTCAGGGCGCTCGATTCGTCTTCGCCCCCGTCGCCGCCACATCCGGTGATGCCGGCGATGACGAGTACCGCTCCGGCGGCGAGACCGGCGAATCGTCTGAACTTGACACTCATCTGTTCCCCCTCATCGGATGTCGGGTCGGGTGAAGGTACCGCGGCCCGCGGGGAATGCCGCTCGGACATTCCCCGCGGGCTTCACACGCGGTGCCCTAGGCGTCGTTGGCGGCGCTGCCGCAATCGATGAACCCGTAGTCGTCCGCAAGCGCGTCCGACTCCTTCTGGAGCTTGTCAGCCTGGGTGCCGAGCTCGTTCAGCGTCTCGTTGTCGCCGGCGCGGATCGCGTCTTCGACCTGTCCGGCGACATCAGCCTGATCGTCACTGAGCGACAGGAACTCGTCGATCGTCGCCTGATCGTCTTCCGGCGGCTCGAGTGCCGCGATCTCGTCGATCGCGTCCTGGATCGTCGTGTTGCTGTCCGCGATCAGATCAGCGGCCGCATCGAGATCCCCGGACTGAACCGCCGAGTCGAATTCGGCCTCGTTGGCATCGGTCGCCGCGGTCGCATCGGCGCAGATCTGGTCGGCCTGGGCGATGAACTCATCCTTGCTCAGACCACCGGAATCATCGTCGCTGCCACCACATCCGGCCAGGCCGGCGATCAGCAGAACTGCTCCGACTCCGAGCACAGCCAGTCGGTTGGGCGTGTGAATCATTCAATTCCCCTCGTTCGTTGGACGAGGCAGGAGCCTATACCGCTTCCGCGGCGCCGAAAAGGGGTCCTGCCGGATCGGGTGACCCCATGAAAGAGCGGAACGATCACTGCCTCGATACAAGATGTCGTTGACGGCGGGGCTAAACTCGATCAATGAACGATCAGGACCGTACGCCTTACGTAGATGCCATCCTGGAATTCGCTCAGAGCGACCCGGGCCGATACAACGTCCCAGGACACCAAGGAGGTACCGGCGCCGACGAATGGCTGCGCCTCCTGGTCGGACAGACCGCGCTGGCCGACGACGTGCCCGCCTTGATCGAAGGAATCGACATCGGTGACCCGAACCCGTTCCAGGATGCCCAGAAGCTCGCCGCCGGCGCCTGGGGCGCCAAGCGGACCTGGTTCCTGATCAACGGGGCCTCCCAGGGCAACCAGGCCATGTGCATGGCGGTCGCCCACATGGGCGGTGAATTGGTCGTGCAGCGCAACGTCCATTCCTCGGTGATCGACGGCATGATCATGGCCGGCCTCAAGCCGACCTTCGCCGCACCCGAGATCGATCCCGATCTGGGAGTCGCGCACTGCCTCACCCCCGAAGCCCTTTCCGAGGCGCTCGACCGCTGCCCTGACGCGGCCGCCGCGGTGATCGTCTCCCCCACCTATTTCGGCGCCAGCGCCAATGTCGCGGCGCTCGCCGAGGTCGCTCATTCAAGGGGCATCCCGCTGGTCGCCGACGAGGCCTGGGGGGCCCATCTCCACTTCCATCCGTCGCTGCCCCAGGACGCGCTCGACGCGGGTGCGGATCTGGTGATCTCCTCCACCCACAAGATCGTCGGCAGCCTGACGCAGTCGGCCATGCTCCATCTCGGATCGGACCGTTTCGACGCCTCGATCGTGGACCGCTGCATCAGCATGACCGAGTCGACCAGCCCGAACTCCCTGCTCTGCGGCTCGCTCGACGCGGCCCGGCGCCAGGCCGCGATCGACGGCGAGGCGATGCTGACCGAGACCATCGCCGTGCTGGCAGACACCCGCGAGGCGCTGAAGGCGATCCCGGGGCTGGATGTGCTGGACGAACGCCTGCTCGAACGCGAGAGCGTTCACGGCTGGGATCCCCTGCGTCTGACGATCGACGTTCGCGGCACCGGTGCCAGCGGCTACCGGGTCGCGGCCCTCGCCAGGGATCTGGCCAACGTGAACCTGGAGCTGGCCTCCGACACGGTCGCCGTCGCGGTGTTCGGCATGGGCACGGGCACGCCGGCCCGGGCGCTCCGACTGGTCGACGGCATCGCCGCCGCGGTCGAGCAGCTGGGCTCGGAACCTCCGGAGACAAAGCCCGAGTTCGCGCCACCGCCGCCGTGGGGCGAGCCGAAGATGACTCCGCGCGACGCTTTCCTGGGTGCCCAGGAGGTGGTCCCGTTCGCCGAGGCCGAGGGCCGTATCGCCGCCGAGCCGCTGGCGACCTACCCGCCGGGCATCCCGAACGTGCTGCCCGGCGAGATCCTGACCAGGGAGACCCTGGACTTCATCACCGACTCGGTCGATCACGGCGGCTACGTCCGCGGGGCCGCCGATCGTGAGCTCGCGACGCTGCGCGTGGTCGCGGACTGAACGCCGCGATCACCCGTTCGGCCCATCGGCAATGATGCGCGGATGAGCGCACCGCATTTCACCCCCGGCCAGAACATCCCGATCCCGACCCTGCCGAATCTTCGCGATATCGGTGGATACGGAACCGCGGATGGCCGGCGGGTGAAGACCGGTCTGGTCTTCCGCTCGGCGGATACCAGCCGGGTGACCGACGGCGACGCGGTCACCTTCGGTGAGCTGGGCATCCGCACGGTCTTCGATCTGCGGACCGTGTCCGAGCGGGCCGCCGCGCCCGACCGCGACCTGGGTGCCAGGGAGGTGGTGCTCGACGTGATCGCCGATTCCGAGGTCGGGGTCGCGGCCAACCTGGTCGAACTCGCCGACGACCCGGCCGGCCTCTCGGCGGCCCTGGCCGGGGACCGGCTCGCGGTGCTCTACGACGAGACCTATCGCCAGTTCGTCGAGGCTCCCACGGCGGACGCGGCCTACGCCACGCTCTTCACCGAGCTCGCCCGGTCCGAGGACATCCCGGCGCTGTTCCACTGCACGGCGGGCAAGGACCGCACCGGCTGGGCCGCCGCCTCGCTGCTGCTGTTCCTCGGGGTGTCAGAGGAGGACGTGACCCACGACTACCTCCAGACGAATGCGCAGCTGCTGCCGGCGCTGCAGCCGGTCTTCGACTCCTTCGCGGCCGCGGGTGGCGACGCCGATCTGCTGAGGTCGGTGTACAGCGTCGACCGGAGCTACCTCGATACCGCCGTGGGCGTGGCCATCAAGCGCTACGGATCGATCGAGGGTTACTTCTCCGAAGGACTGGAGTTGGACGCGGACGTCCTGCAGGCGATCCGCGACCGGTTGACCGAGTAGCCCGCCGAACCTCACTCCTTGCCGGGATCCCGCTCGATCAGCTCGATCCGGTAGCCGTCGGGGTCGCGCACGAAGCAGAGCCGGGAGCCACCTTCGCTCACCGTGTAGGGCGGTTTCTCGGGAGTGATGCCGTCGGCGGCGAGCCTTTCCAGGGCGCCGTCCATGTCCCCCACCGTGATCGCGATGTGGCCGTAACCGGTGCCGATCTCATAGGGCTCCTCCTGGTCGAAGTTGAAGGTGAGCTCGAGCCGCGGGCCGTCGTCTTCGAGCCCCATGAAGACGTTCACCGCCTCGTCGCCGATCGGCAGGCGGCGCATCTCCTTCATGCCGAGCTTCTCGTAGAAGGCGATCGAGCTGTCGAGGTCGTATACGCGGTAGCACGTGTGTATGAGGGCGGCCATGAGCCAACCTTAACGGCAGAACTCGGGCTGTGGGTAGGGTGATTCCATGAGTACTTTCGACGCGCTAGCCGACCTGCCGCTCCAGATCGAGTCGTACGATCTCGAGACCCTGCGATTCGCCCCGTCCCCGGAGTTCGAACGTCTCACCACGGTGATCCAGCTCGAGTGGGACAGCCTCACCGGCCACGGCGAGGACATCACCTACGAGGCTCTCGACGCGATCGCACTCGCCGACGCGGGCACCCCGCTCGACCTCACCGGCCCGCGCACGGTCGGCGAGTTCTGTGAGCTGATGGGCCGGACCGATCTCTTCCCGGTGGCCCCGGAGCGCGAGGTCTCGCGCCTGTACCGGCGCTGGGCCTTCGAATCCGCGGCGCTCGACCTGGCCCTGAAGCAGGGTGGGACCGAACTGTCCTCGGTCCTCGGACGGGACCGCCGACCGCTCACCTTCGTCGCCTCGATGGGTCTCGGTGGCGGACCGGGCGGCACGACCTCGGACGTCGGCCTGCTGACCGCGAAGCTGGAGCGCTACCCGGACCTCAAGTTCAAGCTCGATCCGGCACTCGACTGGGATCAGGATCTGATCGACCGGCTGGTCGCGACCGGTGCCGTCAACACGCTCGATCTGAAGGGCCAGTACAAGGGCACACCGGTCGATATCGAGACCGACCCCGCGCTCTACCAGCGGCTGGTCGACGCCTTCCCCGACGCCTGGTTCGAGGATCCGGATCTGACCCCGGAGACCCGTGAGGTGCTCGCCCCGGTGATGGACCGGGTGACCTGGGACGCCCCGATCCATTCGGTCGAGGAGATCGCCGCGCTCGAGTACAAGCCACGGGTGATCAACATCAAGCCCTCGCGCATGGGCGGACTCGAATCGCTCTGCGACGCCTATGACTACTGCGAGGCCAACGGGATCACCGCGTACGGCGGCGGACAGTGGGAACTCGGCATCGGCCGCGAACAGATCCAGTACCTCGCCTCGCTCTTTCATCCCGACGCGCCGAACGACACCGCGCCCCGCGGCTACAACGCCGCGCTGCCCGAGCCGGGGCTTCCGACCAGCCCCATGGAAGTGCCCTCAATCGGCTTTGGAATCCCTAATTGAGGCTTAGCTGGAGCTAACTCCGCAAACGGCCGACCGAACTCGCCGGCTGGTGTACGGTAGGTGAAATCCTCGAAACATCGGAGCTTACGAATGGCCAAGAAAAAGAACTTCGGCGCCGCCCTGAACGCCCAGATCTCGAACGAGTTCGCCGCCTCGCAGCAGTACGTGGCGATGGCCGTGTACTACGACAGCCAGACCCTGCCGCGCCTGGCCGCCTTCTTCTACCGCCAGGCGGTCGAGGAACGTGAGCACGCGATGATGATGATCCAGTACCTGCTCGACGTCGACGAGAAGGTGGAGGTCCCGGACATCAAGGCGCAGGCCACCACCTACGACGATCCGATCACCCCGGTGAAGGCCGCGCTCGCCCAGGAGGAACGGGTCTCGAGCGAGATCTTCGGACTGTTCGAACTGGCCCGTGAGATCAAGGACTACCGGGCCGAGCATTTCCTCACCTGGTTCGTGAAGGAACAGGTCGAGGAGGTGGCGCTGATGGGCGATCTCCTGAACGTGGTCGAGCGCTCCAAGGAGAACCTTCTGCTCGCCGAGGAGTACATCGCCCGCGAGGGTCTCGGTGAGGAAGGGGACGATCCGACGGCCCCGCCGCCGGCCGGTGGTCACTGAGCCCGACCCGTTCCAAGCGGTGTCTTCCAAGCCCCCGTCTCCTTCGAGGCGGGGGCTTTTTCATGTACGTGAAAGTGCATCGATAGTGCTGTTTGTTGCGCTATCCTCAGCCGCAGGAGAGGGGGCCGGCCGGTGGATGCCGGGGCTCCGTCTATGGGAGAGGGCGGCTGGTCCGTCCGTCGAGAGGAGAACTTGATGGGGAACCCCATGTATTTGGGAATTCGTGCCATACAGCCGAGGCTGATGGCCCTGATCGCAACGCTCGCCGTGGCCGCTTTCTGCGCCGCGGGCCTGAGCAGCGGCGGAGCGGCGAGAGCCGCGGACCCGGCGATCTTCGACGTGGGTGCGGCCTCGGCCAGCATCAACCCGGACACGCCGCAGTACATCGGCGGGTACGGCTACAAGGCCGGTCCGACCATGAATGTCAACGATCCGCTCGAGACCCGGGCCTTCGTCGTCGGCAAGGGCACCAACGCCGCGGTGTTCGTCGTGGCCGACCTCACCGGCTGGTTCGCCGCCTACAAGGGTGAGAACCTCGAGCCGTACGGCATCAACCGCACCCGGGAGAAGATCGCGGCCAAGCTGAACGAACGGGGCTACGACATCACCCGCGAGGACGTGATCGTCTCCTCGACCCACGTTCATGCCGCTCCGGCGGTGGTCGGAATCTGGGGCACCCCGGACGAGGCCTACCTGAAGAAGGTCAGCGACGCCGCGGTCACCGCCGCCGACGAGGCCGCGAAGAAGGCGAAGCCCTCCGAGATCTGGACCGCGACCGGCAACGTGCGTTCCTTCGTCTGGCAGAACGGCCAGGGCACCAATCATCCGGATGGATTCCCGGTGGACGAGGACCTGCCGATCATGTGGGCCAAAGATCCCGAGACCGGTGCGACCAATGGTCTATATGCCAACGTGCCGAACCATCCCGACCAGTTCAACGGCGAGGACGCCAACGCTTTCTCGGCCGACTGGACCGGCTACGCCCGCAAGAAGCTGGACGAGCTGAACGGCGGCACCGCGGTGATCGGCGCCGGAACACTCGGCCGGCAGGAGCCGCCCGGAAGCGATCCGTCATACAACGAGGTGATCCCGCAGGGCGAGTACGTCGCCAACGAGATCCAGCGCACGATGGCCAAGGCGACTCCGCTGACCAGCGACACCGTCCAAGGCAGCGAGCGTTACATGCAGATGGTCGCCGACAACGACGAACTGATTCTCGCGATGAATCTGTACGCGCCGCCGTTCGGGGCCTGTATCGACCTGTACGACATCTGCACGATCCCCCGTTCGACCACGGCGCCGTACCTGACGCCCGTCGAGGGCGAGGATCCGCTGCTCGGCACGTACACCTCGTCGATCCGGATCGGCGACGTGATCTACTCGACCAATCCCGGTGAGGCTTTCGCCGAGGTCAACACCGCGATCCGCGACTCGATCCAGGGCGCGAAGGCGGCCAACGTGGTCGGTCTGGCCGGCGACTTCCTCGGCTACTACTGGGTGCGGGGCGAGTACACCGAGCAGCAGTTCGGCTCGAGCAATTTCGAGACCTACAACGTGGGTCCCGCCTTCCCGCAGCTGAACGCCGACAAGGCACGCGAGAACGCGGACGCGCTCGGGTTCGAGACCACCCCGAAGACGGTCCACGTCGAACATGACGCCGACGTCTCCGATCGTCCCGGGGTCCAGTGGTACCCGGATGAGCTCGAGTCCTCGGACCCGACGGTCAACCTGTACGCCGGGGCCCAGAAATCCCAGGACGAGACGGTGCCCGCACCGGCGACGATCCATTGGGACTTCGATGACGGAACCGAGGAGGATCGACCCAATGGGGATCGGTTCGACCACACCTTCCCCCGCCCGGGCAGCTACGAGGTGACCGCTTCGGTCGTCGGTTCGAACAGCAAGACCCGCAGCTGGACCGAGACCGTCACGATCAACCCGGCGCTGACCGCGTCGGCCGCCGAGAAGGCGCGGGCCTGGGATTCGGCGACGCTCGAGGTCTCGACCTCGGGCGGTTCCGGCAAGCTGATCGGTGCGCAGTGGACCTGCCAGGACGGCGAGAAGCTGAGCGGACTGAAGGTCAAGTGCGGCGCGACCGAAGCCGGCACGGCCACCGTGGTCGCGGCCGATGGCGCCGGCAACACGGCCACGGCCACGGTCGAGGTCTCGGCGGCACCGCCGAAGCCGGTGGCGAAGCTGAAGCTGGTCAAGCTCTCGCCGAAGGCGAAGAAGATCAGGCGCGGCAGGTCGGTGCTGGTGAAGGCGACCTTCAAGAACGTCGGCACCACGGACGCGACCAAGGCCAAGGCCTGCGCCGCGATCCCGAGGAAGGCACGCAAGGGCATCAAGGCGAAACCGGCCTGCCGGTCTCTGGGAACGATCGCGGTCGGCAAGACCAAGACCGCCGCGATCCGCCTGAAGACGACCGGGAAGGCGAAGGCGAAGACGGTCGTCGCGATCACCGCGACCGCCTCGGACTCGTCGAAGGCCACGGCCCGCATGACCCTGAAGACAGCGGCGAAAGCCGCCAAGAAGGCGAAACAGACCAGGAAGTAGGTTCGCCGCGCCGCTGTGTGGAGAGGGCCCCGGGGTTTCGATCCCGGGGCCCTTTTTCGTTCGGCGAGCGGCCGGGTCTGGGCGCACGGCATCGATGACTGCGCGAAGATTGGCGGTCGCACCCCGATGCCAGACCAGAGAAACCGAAAAATCGAAGACCCCGACTTCCGGGTGGACCAGGATGATCTCGAGGTCGCGCTGCGCGTGATCAAGGAGCTCGACCGGCTGCCGGTTGAGCATCCGGACTCGGTCAGGGTCCAGCACGCGACCGCCGGCCTCTACAAGTCGGTCCGGCGCCGCCGGAAGCTGAAGAAGCGCCAGAAGCAGTTGGAGCACGACGCCGCGATCACGGCGCTGACCGCGACCGCCGCGCCGACCCGGATCGATGACGAGACCGAGGGACTGCCGCTCGTCTCGGAGGCCAAGGGCGCGATCGCCGGTGTGCTGATCGAGCCCCGCGCCTGTTACATCTGCAAGAAGGATTACCGCGAGGTCGACGCCTTCTACCACCAGCTCTGCCCGGAATGCGCCGCCTTCAATCACGCCAAGCGGGACGCGCGCACCGACCTCACCGGAAAGCGGGCGCTGCTCACCGGCGGGCGCGCCAAGATCGGCATGTACATCGCGCTGCGCCTGCTGCGCGACGGCGCCCACACCACGATCACGACCAGGTTTCCGAACGACGCGGTCCGCCGGTTCAAGGCGATGGAGGACAGCGACGAGTGGATCGACCGTCTCGACATCGTCGGCATCGACCTGCGCGATCCCGGCCAGGTGATCGATCTCGCCGATTCGGTCGCGGCCAAGGGCCCGCTCGACATCCTGATCAACAACGCCTGCCAGACGGTGAGAAGGACGCCCGAGGCATATGCCCCGCTGGTCGCCGCCGAACGGGGCGAGCTGCCGCAGGGCAAGCTGCCCGGTATCGAGACCTTCAGCCGGGACGGCGGACAGGCGGAACTGGCCGCCGGGAACGGCGATTCGGGTGATTTCTGGGCTCCCACCCCGCACAACCTGACCGCGATGGCGCTGACCGCGGGTTCCGCCAGCTTCGATCTGGTCGAGGTCGAACGGGCGATCGACGCCGGCGGGCTGGTTCCCGACCTGGTCGACACCAACAGCTGGATCCAGACCGTCAGCGAGGTCGATCCGATCGAACTGCTCGAGGTCCAGCTCTGCAACATGACCGCACCGTTCATCCTGGTCAGCCGTCTGCGTGAATCGATGGCCTCGTCGGCGGCCCGCCGCAGGTATGTGGTCAATGTCTCGGCGATGGAGGGCCAGTTCTCGCGTGGCTACAAGGGTGCCGGGCATCCCCACACGAACATGGCCAAGGCGGCGCTCAACATGCTGACCCGGACCAGCTCCCAGGAGATGCTGGAGAGCGATGGCATCCTGATGACCGCGGTCGACACGGGCTGGATCACCGACGAGCGACCGCACACGATGAAGAAACGCCTCGCCGAGGAGGCCGGTTTCCACGCTCCGCTCGATCTGGTCGACGGGGCGGCCCGCGTGTTCGACCCGATCGTCCGGGGCGAGAGGGGTGAGGACATCTTCGGCGTGTTCCTCAAGGACTACGAACCCTCACCGTGGTGAGCGGAACCCGGCGGCTCTTCCAGCCGCTGCTGGCGGGAGCCACCTCGCGTGACCGGATCCTGGCCTGCTTCGGCGCCGCGATCGGGGTTCTCATGGTCGCTCTCGCCGGACAGCTGCTCGACGGTCCGGTGCATGCGGAGGCCTGGATCGTCGCACCCGTGGGCGCTTCGGCGGTGCTGCTGTTCGCGGTGCCCGCGAGTCCGCTGACCCAGCCCTGGCCGGTGGTCGGCGGCAGTGTCCTTTCGGCGGCGGTCGGTTTGACGGTGGGTGCCGTGATCGGCAGCGACGCGATCGCGGTCGGGCTCGCGGTCGGGCTCGCGATCGCCGTGATGTCGCTGGCTCGCTGCCTCCATCCTCCCGGCGGGGCCGCCGCGATCACGGCGGTGCTCGGCGTCCCGGTGGGTGAGACTCCCGACATCCTGTTTCCCCTGCTGCCGGTGGGGATCGACGCGCTGGCTATCGTGCTGCTCGCCTGGGCCTTTCACCGCCTGGTGACCCGGCATTCGTATCCGCATGTGGCACCTCAGCCCGTGGTCGGAGGTCCGATCGAGGCGGGACACTCGATGGCGGGCCAGGTCAGGTTCGGTGCCCAGGATGTCGATGCCGTATTGGCGAGGATCGGCGATTCCTACGACATCAGCCGCGAGGATCTAGGGGCGATCCTGCGTGCGGTCGAGTCCGAGGCCCTGACCCGTGAGTACGGCGATCTCACCTGCGGCGAGATCATGTCCGGCGAGGTGAACGCGGTCGGGATCGACGCTGATGTCGGTGACGCGGTCCGGCTGCTGGTCGATTCCGGTGCCAGGCTGCTTCCCGTGCTCGATGCCGACGGGGGAGTGGTCGGAGGAGTCGGCCTGAGAAATCTCTCGACGGCCGACATCACGGTCAAGGACGCGATGGTCCAGGTCCCGACCACCTCACCGGAAAGCCTCGCGATAGACCTCTCAGAACCCCTGGCCGGAGGAAACTTCCAAGCGGTGATCGTCGTGGACGAGGATCACCGCCCTCTGGGACTGATCACGCCGTCCGCTCTGCTGGCGGCCATCACCAAGTAGGCCGGGCCGAAGACCCACTACCACGGATCGTTTTCGGAGAGCCCATGAAATAGGCGACTACGGCCAGATGCCTAACCGGTCTGGATAGGTGCTGACGCGAATCTGTCCTTGTTGCGATAATGCTCGCCGGTCGGTTTCATCGACCGATAGCTCCACGGGGGCGTAGCTCAGTTGGTTAGAGCGCTGGCCTGTCACGCCAGAGGCCGCGGGTTCAAGTCCCGTCGCTCCCGCTACATACGCAGCAGCTCACGGCCGTCCCGCCGGATCAACATCCTCGCGGCGACAGGCCGTAAGCTGCGGTCCATGAAACTGATCACTTTCGCTTCGGGCAACGGGCCGCGTGCCGGTGTCCTCACGGCCGACGGAGTCCTCGATGCCTGGGAGATCCTCGATCACCCGACCCGTTCGGGTCTGCGTGAGTTGATCGGCGAGGACCGGATCTCGGAGCTCGCGGAGCGGATCGCGGATGGCACCTCGGTCCAGCGGATCGATCCGGCCGAGGTTCAAGTCCTCGCCCCGATCCCCGATCCGGACAAGATCATCTGCATCGGCCTGAACTATCGGGCGCATGCGGCCGAGACGGGACAGGATCTGCCGAAGGCGCCGATCATCTTCGGCAAGTACCGCAATGCCCTTGCCGGTGATGGTGCGACGGTGACCCTTCCGGCCGCGAGCGGCAAGGTCGACTACGAGGCCGAGGTGGCCGTGGTGATCGGACGCCGGGCGAAGGAGGTTTCGGTGGAGGACGCGCTCGGCCATGTGGCGGGCTACACGCTGATGAATGATCTTTCGGCCCGTGATCTTCAGGGTCTGACCAGCCAGTGGATGTCCGGCAAGGTGTTCGATGGTTCGGCTCCCTGCGGTCCCGCCCTGATCACGCCGGATGAGGCCGGCGCGCATGATTCGATCGGTATTTCTCTGACCTTGAACGGCGAGGAGATGCAGAACTCGTCGACCGCCGATCTGATTTTCTCGATCCCGGAGCTGATCTCCCGGATCTCTCACTGGATGACCTTGGAACCGGGCGACATCATCTCTACCGGCACTCCTTCCGGGGTCGGCATGGGACGCAAGCCCTGGGTCTGGCTGGAGGACGGTGACGATGTCACCGTGGCTTCACCGCAGTTGGGCGAGCTTCACACCAAGATCAGGCGCTGAGGCGAAGCCCTCCGGCTATTTCGGGGGCTCGGCACCGGTGGGCGCTCCGGCCAGCTCGTTTCGCTTGGCCGGCAGCGAAGCCGATTTGGGCGCGTTCGCCGGTGTGCCGGAGATGCTCGCCCCGAGCTTGCGGGAGCGCGAGCCCGACCAGCGGACCCGGACCGGCCGGTATTTCAGCAGGCGGTTCCAGGTCTGGGTGCCGGTGACTCCGTCGGCCTCCAGGTTGCGTTTCCGCTGGAAGGACTTGATCGCGTTTTTCGTCCCGCCGCCGTAGATGCCGGTCACCGCGACCTCGATCCCGGCTCCGTTCAGGAGCTGCTGCAGCCAGACGACGTGATCGCCGCGCGCACCGGCTTCCATCACGGGATGGTCCGTGACCCGCTGGTACTTGGGGTAGGGGCCGGGCAGCGGCTGTCCGAGCACGTTCCATTCGGCGGCGTTGGTTTCCTGCCATGACCACCAGCTGGGGGCGGTGCCGTAGTTCTGCGAGTAGCGGCGGAAGGCGGTGAGTTCTTTCGCCCGGGGGTTCATGTAGGTCTGCCCGACGGGGAAGATCTTCCGTTTGTAGAGGGCGTTGTTCAGCCAGGTCACTCCGACCGCTTCGCGGACGGTGTCGCCGATCGCGTCCCAGTAGATCTGGGGAAGGTTGGCGGTGGCCGCACCCGGGCCGAGGAAGACCGAGTAGGGGAAGGCGGGATGGAAGTGCGCGTAGGGGAAGGTGCTGAGTGAGAGCGGGAATTTCTTGCCGACCCGGCTTCGGAGTTCGCGGATGTACTTGTCGGCGCCCGAGTAGTTGCCTTCGTACTCGGCTTCGGCGTCGATCACGAAACAGTCGGCTCCCCGCCGTTTGGCGACGGCCGAGACCTTCGCTTCCTGGGCCGGCTTGTCGCCGTAGACGTACTGCCATCCGCAGACTTTGAGTCCCGCGCGCTGGAATCGCTTGATCAGCGGCTTGTTGAACTGGCTCCAGACATCGGTGCCGTCACCGGACTTGATGTAGAGCGTGCCGATCTTCGACCGGCGTGCCTGCTTGATGATCTCGCTGACATCGCCCCCGTGCGAGGAGCTGACGTACCAGATCCACATTCCCGGCCTGGCGTATGGACTTGCGGCATCCGCCTTGGCCGGTGAGGAGATCAGCGCGGCAAGCAGGAGTACTGGCAAGAGGGCAGCGAGGATGGCGCTGCGACGGCTTGGGTTTGAACTCATCTCAGTCTGAAACACGGCTCGTTCCGAATCGGTGCGGCTCCGGCTCCGCTCCCTTGGCTGCTTGCACTGTTTCAGGCGGCCCGATCCCAGTCCCACCGCCGATGCCTCCCGGCAAGGTTTCTTTCAGGCGAAAGCTTGTGTGACGACCGACACAGAGGACTTGAACCGTAGTAACCTGATCCGCCGGGAGCTTCATCAAAACTGATTCGTTTCATTTCCTAGGGAGGAAATCTTGATGCGTCGATTCTTGACTCTGCTCGTCGCGCTGCTCGCCGGCCTGCTGATATCCGAGGGTGTCGTCGGTGCCGCCTCGGCCGGGGACGGTGGCCTCGCCCAGACCTCGAAGTCCAAGAAGGCGAAATGCAAGAAGGGGAAGCAAGTCAAGAAGTGCCGGGCCAAGCTGAAGCGTGAGCGCCGCGCCAAGGCACGGGTGACCGTTCTCTCGGCCAAGGCGACTGGACTCGCCACGGGTTCGCTGAAGGTGAGGGTGGCCGCCCCGGCCAAGTCGAAGGTCCGTCTGACCGCGACCTCCACCACGTTTGACGACAGCACCACGGCGCTGACCGCGCCGAAGACGATCACGATCGGCCGCAAGGGCAAGGTGACCGTCTCGCTGAAGCTGAACAGTGCCTCCCGTGCCGCGGTCGCCGGCTGTGAATCCCGCACCTTCACCGTCTCGGCGAAGCGGCTCAGCAACAAGAAGACGAGCAAGGTGATCAAGTCGATGGTCCGGGATGGGGCCGACTGTCAGCTCAGCCCGGTCGATCTGACCCGCGCGGCCGACTGCGATTTCATCGCCCAGCCGAAGGAGGGCATGTGCATGCTGCCCTGGCCGAGCGACTACTACACCCGTCCGGACTCGAACTCACCGACGGGCAAGCGCATCCATTTCACCGCGGGCGGCATGCCGGTCAACAACGAGGGTGTGCCGATCAATCCCGACGAGTACTCGCTCTCCGACGGCTTCAGCCAGGGTGCCGGGATCGCCCTGAAGATCCCCGGCATCGACACCGCCGCCGCGGTCGTGGCGAACAAGTTCCCGCCGATCAACCACATCGGCGAGTACCGGCGGGATGATCAGCGGGTCGTGGTGATCGACGCCGAGACCGGTGAACGCTGGCCGATCTGGGCGAACATCGATTCGAACGCCCGCAACCCGGAGGACGCGCTGGTCGAGATCAAGCCGGCGGAGAACTTCTCGGCCAAGGGCCGCTACATCGTCGCTCTTCGGAACCTGACCGATGGTGCCGGCGCGCCGCTCGAGGCTCCGGAGGCGTTCCGCTACTACCGGGACGACCTGCCGTCCGATCAGGACGAGGTCAACGCCCGCCGCGATCATTTCGAGGGGATCTTCGAAACCCTGAAGAAGGCGGGCCTGAAGCGGCGGGATCTCTACCTGGCCTGGGATTTCTCCACGGCGAGCAACGAGAACAACTACAAGCGCGTGCTCAGCATGCGCGACCGTGCCTTCAAAGAGGAACTCGGTGACTCGACCATGGGCGACCAGATCGTCCAGGGGAGCGCACCCGACTTCACGATCACGAGCACCCAGGACTTCACGGCGGGACAGAACGCCCGTGTGGCACGGCGGGTGAAGGGAACCTTCGAGGTGCCCTGCTACCTGGAGCCCGACTGTGAGCCGGGCGGCACGATGGACCTCGACGAGAACGGCCTGCCGAAACGGAACGGCTACTACACGGCCAACATCGAGTGCATCATTCCGCGGGTCGCGCTCGACGGCGCCCCGCAGAAGATGCGGCCGCTGATGTTCGGCCACGGCCTGTTCGGCCGTGCGGACGGGGTGATGGGCAGCGTCAACCCGCAGCTCGCGCAGGACCACAAGATGGTGATCTGCGCCACCGACGAGATCGGCATGTCGGGCGAGGATCCCGGCACGGTGATCCAAGCCCTGCTTGACCTGTCGCATTTCAAGGTCCTGCCGGACCGGCTCGCACAGGGCCTGCTCAACGAGCTGTTCCTGGCCCGACTGATGTACCACGAGGACGGCCTGGGTACCGATCCCGCCTTCCAGAATGCGGGACAGTCGGTGATCGATACCGACGACGTGTTCTACATGGGCGCGAGCCAGGGCGGAATCATGGGCGGTGCGCTGACCGCGGTCTCGCCCGATTTCATCCAGGCCTCGCTGCTGGTCGGAGCGATGAACTACTCGAGCCTGCTGCCGAGATCGGTCGACTTCGATCTCTACGCCACGTTCCTGTACCCGTCATATCCGAACGAGATGGCGCGGCCGCTGCATTTCGGCCTGATGCAGATGCTGTGGGATCGCAGCGAGCCGAACGGCTACGCCCACGTGATGACTGACAACCCGCCGCCGGACACACCGAAGCACAACGTGACCCTGCAGATCGCCCTCGGCGACCATGAGGTCACCAACTTCGCGGCCGAGGTCGAGGCCAGGACGCTCGGCATGAAGACCAACGATCCACCGATCGACAGCACCCGCTGGCCGGACATGGATGTGCTCTGGGGAGTCGAGCGCATCAAGGATTCGGAGTACCCGTTCCGGGGCAGCAACATCATCTACTTCGATGGTGGCCCGATCAGGCAGGATCCGGGTGACCCGAGCAAGACGATCGGCACGACACCGCCGCCGTTCGCCAACATCCCGAACCGCGCCGGACAGAACCCGCATGGCGCTCCGGGCGGGGCGACCATGGCGGTCGAGATGACCTCCAGCTTCCTGCAGAGGAACGGCTACATCGAGGACATCTGCGCACCGAAGTCGTGTTACAGCGACGTGTACTTCGGGATGCCGTAGCGACCCGAAACCCCAACATCGGCTGTACCCGAGACCCCGGCCCAGGCCGGGGTCTCGGCTTTTACCTCTTCGGCCGGTAGATGAACTCGTTGCCGAGCAGTTCGGTCACCGTGACCAGTTCGTAGCCGCGGTTCTGAAGGTCCTCGATGCCCACGGCGAGCGCCCCGATGGTCTGGCTGCGGGGAAAGCGACCGGTACATTGTTCCGATTCGACAGTTCACTGGACTGACTTCACGGGTCTCCACGATGGAGGCCGTCCTCGGTATCGCGATGGTCGTCTCCATTTTCGCGACCCTCTACTTCGGCAGGGGCACGACATTTTCCGGTGACGAAATGGTGTGGGTGGTCACCAGTCCACAGCTCGACCTCGACACCGCGCTCCAGCCGCACGCCGGTCATCTACTCCTGGTCTCTCGCCTGCTCTACGCCCCCCTGCTCGACCTTTTCGGGCTCGATTACCTGCCATACCGGATCCTCACCGTCCTTTCGGTCTGTCTCACGGTCGGACTGCTGTTCGTCTATCTCCGGAGGCGAGTCCCCGAGGTGGTCGCCCTGGTCCCCTGCCTCGTGCTGTTGTTCTTCGGGTCGGATCACCTTCACATGCTGCAGGGAAATGGATTCACCATCTGCTTCTCCCTGGCGATGGGCCTGCTGGCCCTGCTGATGGTCGAGCGCGACGATCGAGCCGGAGACGTGATCGCGTCGATCGCTCTGGTGGCGGCGGTCGCCACCTATGCGGTCGGCCTGCCGTTCGTGGTCGGGATCGCCGCGGCGGTGGCACTGAAGAGGCAGTGGAGGCGCCTTTGGATACCCGCGATCCCCGCCGTTCTCTATCTCGCCTGGCTGCTCTGGACCAAGACGAACGATGCCGGCGGTCCCGGCAGCCAGGTCGAATTCAGCAACCTGACGCTGATTCCGAAGTGGTCCTTCCAGGCTCTCGGGGCCGCGCTCTACGCCCTCACCGGATTGAGTTTCGACCTGACCCGGGGAGACTCGATCGACCTGATCGGAACAGGCGCGGCGTTGCTGGCGATCGCCGCGATACTCGCCGTCGCCATCTGTGTCTGGCGCGGACGGGCGAGCCGGGGACTGTGGGTGGCGATCGCGATCGGAGTGGCGCTTTGGACCATGCAGGCGCTCGTCAGTGGGACGGGAGGAAGGCTTCCGGATGACGCCCGGTATCTGTACCCCGGAGCGGTGGTGAGCGTGCTGGTCCTGGCTGAGGCGGCGCGCGGCCTCCGGTGGAGAAGACCGACCCTGATCGCCCTGTACCTGATCGGAGCGATCGGACTCACCACCAACTTTCTCCTGCTCGAACGGAACGGCGACTTCTACCGCGATCTGGGCCTCGCTTTTCGCGGTCAGGTCGGAGCGGCGAATCTCATCGTCGAAGCGCAGGCCAGCGCCGGCTCCCTCGAAGAAGATTCCGTTCCGCTCGACGAACTGGTGACCGAAGAGGCTGGTGCTGCCTTCGCGATGGCCGATCTTCCGTACGGACATTTCGGGCTCACACCACTCGAGATGACCGCTCTACCGCCAGAACAACGGATCTCAATCGATCGGGGTCTCATCGCCGCAGAAGAACTCGAGCTGTTTCCAGCGGCGGACGCGAACGGGAAGGACTGCCGAAAAGCTCCCGAATCAGAAGACGGGATCTTCGTCGCGGAGCTCGGTCCCGACGGCGGGATCCTTCACAGCCGATCGGGTATCAAGAACCTGCTTGCCGGGCGGTTCGCCGATGCACCGCACCTCCCCCTCGAGAAGATCGAGCCCGGTGAGACCGTGAAATTGGAGGTGCTGCCCGACTCCGGATCCGAAACCGTCCCCTGGCAGGTCCAGGGTTCGGGCCGGGATATCGAGATCTGCGGGCTCTAGCTCCCTCGTCTGGGAAATCCGATCGGCACAGTAAGTTGGTCGCCATGTCGCACGACGGCCAGACGGATCTTCAGGTGGATACGACCAACTACGCGAAGTTCCAGACCGGCAACCCGGTGGTGCGTCGAATGATCGATCGCTTCTACGGCGTCGTGTCGGACACCATCCATCCACTGTCTCCCGCCTCCGTCCTGGATGCGGGATGCGGTGAGGGAGAAACCCTGATGCGTCTGCGGCCCGAACTGCCGGCACGGCCCGTCGGAATCGACCTGAACGATGAATCGGTCCGGTTCGCCCAAGAGCGACTTCCCTACGCCGACCTCCGCCACAGCGACGTCATGAATATGGACTTCGACGATGGTGAGTTCGACTTGGTGCTGTGCCTTGAGGTCCTCGAGCATCTGGACCGGCCGGGTGACGGCCTCCGGAGCATCGCCCGAGTATGCCGGCGTGACCTCGTGATCTCCGTGCCCCACGAGCCCTGGTTCAGGCTCGGCAGCCTGGCGCGGGGCAAATACATTCGTACTTGGGGAAACCACCCTGAGCACGTCAATCATTGGAACCCGCGAACGCTTCGCGGGTTCCTCGAGAGTCAGGTCGAAGTGGTCGAGGTGACCGGCTCGATGCCCTGGCTGATCGCCCACTGCCGCCCATCGAGCTGAGCCCGGCCCACGAGGGCCTCGACGTGGGCCCCGACCACGTCACTGCGCGTGCCACCGCCACGGGTGACGATCAGCAATTGACCAAGCAGTCCGAGGGTGAGCAACTGGACACCGACCACGATCAGCAGCACGCCCAGGAAGAGGAGTGGCCGATCGCCGATGGCCTCTCCACCGATCTTGACGATCGTCAGGTAGACGCAGATCAGCAAGCCGAGGAAAGTGAGACCGGCACCGAGCCCACCGAAAAGGTGAAGCGGCCGGAACTGGTAGCGGCCGAGAAATATCACGGTCAGTAGATCAAGCCCACCGCGCAGGTATCTCTCCAGGCCGAAGCGCGACCTTCCATGAGCGCGGCAGCGGTGGTTGACGGCCACTTCGGTGACCTTCCATCCGTGCTGAGCGGCGAGAGCCGGCATGAACCGATGCATCTCTCCATAGAGATCGATCGACCGGGCGGCTTCGGCGCGGTATGCCTTGAAGCCGCAGTTCATGTCGTGGAGGCTCAGGCCCGTCGCCTTGGCGCTGAACGCGTTGAACAGCTTCGAAGCGATTCGTCTGGTGGCGGGATCCTGGCGGTCGCACTTCCAGCCGGAGACGACATCAAAGCCCTCGTCCAGCTTCCCCAGCAACAAGGGTAGATCGTGGGGATCGTCCTGCCCATCCCCGTCGATCGTCACGATCACGTCACCGGTCGCGCTCTCGATCCCAACAGCCAGGGCCTCTGACTTGCCGAAGTTCTGACGAAGCCGCACGGCCCCGAGCCGCTGATCGGTGGCGGCCCGGGTCGCCACCATCTCGAACGTGCCGTCGTCGGAGCCGTCATCGACGACGATGACCTCATACTCACGGCCGAGCTCATCGCAGACGGACTCGATCTCATCGAGAAGACCCGGTAGGGCCTCCTTCTCGTTGAGGCAGGGTATGACCAAGGACACGCCCACGCCGTGAGCGTACCGGCCGTCGAGGTCATCACCTCGCCGGCGATGGCGATGGACCAACCGTCTGGCTTCATCCGAGGCCCTGCTCCGGCCGGGGTCTCGGACTTACTTCGGCCGGTAGATGAACTCGTTGCCGAGCAGTTCGGTCACCGTGACCAGTTCGTAGCCGCGGTTCTGAAGGTCCTCGATGCCGGCCCCGAGGGCGCCGATCGTCTGGCTGCGGGGACCGCCGCCGTCGTGCATCAGCACGATCGAACCGGACCGGGCGCCGGTGATCGAGTTGAGGATCAATCCGCTGCCGGGAAGCCGCCAGTTGGTCGTGTCGATGTCCCAGTTGACGACCTTCACCTTGTTGGCCCTGGCGGCGCTGAGCACCGAGGAGCTGACCGCTCCGCCCGGAGGCCGGAAGAGGCAGGGACGGAACCCGGTCGCCCGCTTGATGATCGAGTTGGTCCGGTGGATGTCTGATGTGCCGGGCAGCGCGGAATGATGGGTGCTGTGGTTGGCCAGCTCGTGGCCGCGGGCCAGGATCCGCCGGGATTCGTCGGGATACCGCTCGACCTCCTGGCCGATCTGGAAGAAGGTCGACTTGACGTCGTACCTCTTGAGGATGCGCAGAACGTCGTCCGTGTACAGACTGGGACCGTCATCGAAGGTCAGCGCGATCCGCTTCCTGCCGCGCGGTCCGTGGGTCACGAACTCGCCGTCTCCGCCGGTGCAGCCGACGATCTCCACCGGCCTGAGCCGGTACTTGGCGGCACGCCTGGCCGGAAATTCAGTGCGGCAATCGAAGTCGGGACCGCAGGTTCCGTCCGCGTCGACCACCCGCCACGAGTAGCGGGCGGGCTTCAGGCGAGCCTCGGCCGGATCGATCTTGAACACGAGCCCGCGATCGCCGGACCGCTTGACCGAGGCCGGAATGGTGTCCTTCGAGTAGACCTTGCCGGTCCCGTTGGCCCGGGTGATTCCGACGCGGTGATGCGAGTTCTTCCTGCCACCGACGCAAATCCGGGAGATGATCTTCGAACCGGCGCGGGTCACCTCGAAACAGAGATAGCTCGCGGCGGGCCGGTCGAGATCCGGCTGGCGTTCCAGCTTCCGCAGACTGATCTCCCGGTCGGTCCTGATCCGGAAGATCAGTGACTTGCCGGCCTGGGACAGGCCGGCTTTCTCGACCGGGCTGGTCCTCTCGACCGGCTGTCCGTCATCGGGACCTCGGGATGAGCCGTCGTCTCCCACATCGGCCTGTGCCGAGGCGGTCAGGCCGATGAAGGCCGCGAGAGCCGCACAGAGGAAACGTGGTCCGGCTTTCATCGGCTTGACAATATACGTGCGTGAAATTGAACTGGCCCCTGGTTTGGAAGTCCGCTCTCGTGCAGCTGCTGTCGGTCGCCGCGCTCTTCATCGTGCTCCGGCTGCTGCTGCCGAAGTCCTTCTTCGAGTCGTGGGGCTGGGTATCGGGTCCGCTTGCGTGGATGCTCTGCGCCGCCTTCACGGCCGCTGTGCTCAACCTGCCGAAGGGTCCGGTCCTGGCCGGTGCCGTGCTGGCCGGACTGCCGAGCGTGATCGCGGTGATCGTCGGTGCCCATCTTGCCGGGCCGCTGATCGCGGTCCTGTTCTTCGGTGCCTGGTGCGGATACCGATTCCAGGCCGAGCCGCCGTCCACCCGCTGAGCGGTCCGCGCCCTCTGATCCGCACGCATCCCGGCCCCACAGGCGGTTGCAGTCTCGATGAGTTTGTTCCACAAAAACACGCGAATTCGTCTAGTCTGAGGTGAGTCGGGCGCGCCAGGGCGTGCGACATCCAACCAAGGGGAAACATGATGCTTGCTCGGCTGTCGGTGGTTCGGAATCTGTCTCGGCGACCCAAGAGCCTGCTGATCGCGGTCGCGGCCCTGGTGGCCGCCGGTCTCTGTGTCATCGCCCCGGCGGCTTCCGGCGGGTTTCTCGCGCCAGCCCAGTATTCGGTGGGTTTCTCGGCTCAGGGAACCGCGATCGGCGATCTGAACGGCGATGATTTCCCTGACCTGGCCGTGGCCAACGCGGCCAACAACACGGTCTCGGTCCTGATCAACAACGGCGACGGCACCTTCGCCGCGAAGGTGGACTACCCGGCCGGTTCTCAGCCGTACTCGATCGAGATGGGAGACCTCGATTCGGATGGTTTCCCCGACCTCGTCGTCCCCAACTACGGCGGCGACGACCTCTCGGTCCTGATGAACGAGGACGACGGCACCTTCGCCGCGGCCGCAAACTTCGCCACGGGAGACATGCCCACATCGGTCGCGATCGGTCAATTCAACGGTGACAGCTTCAGGGACCTGGCCGTCACCAACCGGGGCGACGATGACATCTCGGTCCTGCTGGGCGGCGGCAACGGATCCTTCGCCCCGAAAACGGACTACGCCGCCGGCGACACCCCCAACGACATCGCGGCCGGCGATCTGAACGGCGACGGCCGGGCCGACCTGGCGGTGACCCTCCAGGGCAACGAGAAGACGGCGATCTTCCTGGCGAACCTCGCCACCGGCACCTTCAACCCGGCGGTCCAGTATTTCTCCGGCGCGATCCCGACCGGTGTGGCACTCGGTGATCTCAACGGCAACGGAACGCTCGATCTCGTCGTCACCGACACCAACTCGGGCGGCGTCGCGGTCCAGACCGGAGCCGGGGACGGCACGTTCGGCGCCCCGACCGCCTTCGGAGTCGGCACCAACCCCTACACGGCCGCGGTCGGTGATCTGACCGGAGACGGCATCCTCGACATCGCCACCGCCAACAACGGCTCCGACACGGTCTCGGTGCTCCGCGGTTTCGGCAACAGCACCTTCGCGTCCAGCGTGAACTACCCGGCGGGCGACGGTCCATGGGCGCTCGCGATCGGTGATCTCGACGGCGACGAGAATCCTGACATCGCGGTCTCCGACTGGGCCGAACCGAAGGTCAGCGTCCTCATCAACGATGCCCCCACCGCGACCGCCTCACCGGCGCCGCTGACCTTCCCCGCACAGCCGACCGGCACGACCGGGGAACAGACGCTGACCATCACCAACACCGCCGGTGGCGGCGAACTGCTCACCGGCGGCACGGTGCTGGAGGGCCCGGACGCGGCCGACTTCTCGATCGGGCTCAACACCTGCAGCGAAGTTCCGATCCCGCTCGCGGAGTCCTGCGAGATCACCATCGGTTTCACCCCCTCGGCCGTCGGCTCCCGGAACGCGACTCTCGCCGTCTTCTACAACAGCGCCGATGGCCCCCTGGAAGTGCCCCTCAGCGGAACCGGGGCCGATGTGACGCCACCGGACACGGTGATCGACTCCGGGCCTTCCGGAACGATCACCACCGACAGCGCCACGTTCACCTTCAGCGGCAGCCCGGCCGGTGACACCGCGAAAATCATGTGCAAGCTCGACACGGCCGCCTTCGCCGACTGCACCAGCCCGAAGACCTTCTCCAACCTCGCCGACGGATCCCACACTGTCGCCTTCCGGGCCGAGGACGCGGCCGGCAACCAGGATCCGACCCCGGCCACCCGCACCTTCACGGTCGCGCCGGCGAAGGCCAAGATCGGCAAGGTGAAGTTCACCGGCCCGAAGAAGGTGAAGAAGGGCAGCAAGGCGGCCTACAGGGTGAAAATCACCAACACCGGGAAGGCCGGCGCCACCGGCGTGAAGGTCAAGGCGAGCGGCAGGGGAGTCAGCGCGAGGGCATCCGCCGGCTCGATCCCCGCCGGCAGGGCCAAGACGATCAAGCTCAGGATCAAGCCGAAGAAGACCGGCAAGATCAAGGTCACGCTCAAGGTGACCTCGGCCAATGCCGGAACCAAGACCGTGAAGAAGACGGTCACCGTGAAGAAGTAGCGGGCCGCTCGGGCCCGCCACCTCTCCCGGCTACCTCACCCGGCCCGAATCGGTGCCGTGACCGGCGGTGCGCGACTGCCGCAGGTCCAGCGCGAAGCCGCGGGGACGCGGAGCCGCGAGCTTCCTCAGGACGGCCGGATCCTTCGGCACGACCAGCGCGCGGTGGAATGTGTCCGGGGCCTGCTGGTAGCGGCTGGTCGCGACCGTCCTGCCGTTCAGGAGCAGCTTCAGCCGGAGCTGGCAATGTCCGCCGGTCGGGCAGACGGTCCTCAGCACGACACCCTTTCCGGTCGCTCTCGCCGAATCAAGTCCGGCCTGCGCGGCCGGGTCGAGCTTCTTGATCGCGGGGCCCGGGCGGAATCGCTTCGCCTTGGCCCTGCCGGGACGTCCGTCGATGTTGAGCGCGAAGACGCGGGCGGTCGCCCAGGCCGCACCGGGTGATCCCTTGAAGACGACGCTGCGCGCCTTGGGTCCGACCTTGCGGGCGAAGGTCACCCGCTTGCCGTTCTTCGGTTTGATCGAGGTGGTCACCAGGTAGCCGGTTGCGGGCTTGACGCCGGACCACTTCACGGTCACCTCATGGTCGTCCCGGTATGCCCTGACATGTGACGGAGCCCGCAGAGGGGACGGACGCTCCACCCGATAGGTGTTCACCACCTTGGTCTCGCGGGGGCTGTCGTTATGCATCACGATCAGCTTCAGACGGCGCTCGCCGTAGTTGCCGTGATAGCCGGGGGTGAACTTGAAGCGGCCCGACTTCTTGCCGGTGGAGAGGATGTGGCGGTCGCGGCCGCCCGGCATCTCCTCGCTGAAACTGAGGGTGGTGTCGGGACCGCCGGCGGAGTTCCAGACGAGGGTCCGGTCGATGCCGCGCCCGACCACCTTCGCGTTCACCTTCTCGGGCGGAAGCTCGCGGCTGGAAGTGACCTGGACGACATCGGCCGATCCCGGGAGGGGTGCCAGTTTCCACTCACCCGGTCCGCGCGGGGGAATCACGTTGGTCACATGGTTCTCCTCGTCGATGAAGAAGGCGTTGTCCTCCCGGACCACCGCGTCGCGGTCGTCCGGAGTCGCGATGACCCGGCCGTCGGGGGAGATCAGACGGAATCGCGGAGCGGCGCCGTCGCCCTTGACCGCGAGCATCACTTCCTCGCGGTCGAGCCTGATCGTGCGGGGTGCGGAGACCGAGGCGACGGAGGATCCGGCGAACTTCTGCCGGTACTTCTTCAGGCCGCAGCTGCTGCCGAAGAGCTCCAGGCCGCGCCCGTACTCGTAGACACCGCCGACATCGGTCCAGAGAACCTCGGCGCAGGCGCCGATCACCTTGTTGCTGACTAGGATGTTGGTGTCGGAGAGGCGCCAGCCGAAGACGCTCAGGCGGCCGCCGCCCTCGAGCTGGAAGCCGTTGCCGATCCAGCCGTCGATGCGGGTTCCGATGTAGAAGGGGTCGTTGGGGTTGTTGCGGAAGCTCGGCAGTCCGAGGCCCATCGCCGCGCCGAAATCGGCCCCGGCATCGAAGTAGATGCCCATGTACGCGTCACCCAGCGGGACGTTCATGAATGACATGTCGCCGTTGACCTTCACGAAGTAGCTGCCGTTGGCCCGCCCCGCGGTGAGGGTCGCGTTGACCCCGATCGGACGGTCTCCGACACCGCCGCTCGGGGTCCACATCGGCGGACCCATCGCGGCACCGGCACCGACGTTGAACTGGATTCCGTCGTCGGCTCCGTTCGGGCTCACTTCGAAACCGCCGCTCAGGGACTTCATCACTCCGGCGGTACCGATCGGGATCATCAGGCCGTTGACTCCGACCTGGAGGCGCCGCAGGCTGCCGTTGGTCATGGTGAAGCCGATCTTGAATCCGGCCGAGCCACTCGGACGCGGGAAGGGCCAGCTCGCCTCGGCGTTGCCGCCCCACTCCCGCTTCGACGCCGAGAAGAAGGCGTTGAGGTTGTTGACGGTCAGGTAGCGGCCGACCGACACCTCGTTCAGGCTGAACTCAAAGCCGTCCAGTTCGGTGCCCTTGCCCGATTCGGTCTCGACGTTGATTCGAACCGACTGGGGCTTGCCCTTCAGGGCGAGGCTTCCGGTCGCTTCGACCACGAGGTGCATCGTGCCCTTGCCGTCCTCACCGATCGTGATCGGCACCTCGGCGTTGCCGGGGATGAATCCGGCGAGCGCCCGGGCCCAGGCCGAGTTCGAACCCAGGCGGAGATCCTCGATCACCAGTTCACCGAAATTGGGCGCGACGAAATCGAGCTTCACTCCACCGCCAAGATCGGTCTTGCTTCCCGACACGGGCACGTTCAGCGAGCGCAGCTGCACATCGATCACCTTGGGGCCTCCGTCGAGGGAGACACCGGTGACCCGGTTGGTCGAGTCGTTCACCCGCAGCGCGCCGTTGCCGCGGTACGCGCTCCCGACGAGGAAGCCGTTCAGGTCCACCTCACCGTTCGGCTGGTCGGCGAAACGCGCCGTGTAGATGTTCGCGCCGTCCTTGCTCTCCTTGGTCCAGCATCCGATCGCCTTGACGATCCCCACATCGATGGTCTTGCCCTCACCGGCCTTGCAGGCGAGGGTGGGCTGTGCGGTTTCGGTGGCCGCCGCGACGGACACGACGAACAGGGCGAGCAGGCCGGACACGGCGAAAAGCTTGCGCAACATGGGCTCCCAGGGAAAGACGTGGACGAAGTCCTCCGGAAAATACTTGCCTCCACACGAGAGTCAAACCGTGCATGACGGTTTTCACAAATAGGCGGTTTGGGACCTACTTGAGGTACATGTAGCCGCGCACGAAGATGTCCGCGCCGATGATTCCGTTCCTGAAATTGATGTGCAGTGGACCACCCAGCTCGCCGGCCCGAATGTCCACGTCGGCGGCCTGCCAGTGCAGAACCGGTTCGCCATCTCCCTTGTTCCAGGCGTCATAGACCATCCATTCGGCTTTTTCCGGACCGCTCATCGAGCCTTCGATCCGCCACTTGTCCACCGACATGTCCTGTGGTGTGTATGCGGACATCTCGACGGTTCGGTAGTTGCCCACCCGATCCGACCAGTGGAAATTTCCACCATTGCTCCACCAGGGCGAAGGTCCGCCGATGCTTCCACCACAGCTCCCCGCATAGGCGGTGAAGCTGGGACAGATCGATCCATCCAGGTGCAGTTCGGCCAGCCGGCAGTAGGACTTCCCCCTGGCCGGGCAGGGAGGGATCTCCTCACCGGTCAGGCCTCCCCTGCCGTTGACCGGCAGGCCCTTGATGACCCGGCTCTCGATCTCCGGGCAGCCCTTCCGGGCCTCCGCTCTGGCGTACAGCCTGCCCTCCGCCGTGAGCCGCACACGCCACTGGTAGGTGCCCCGGTCGGGGTTCAGCTTGCCGGCGACGCGACGGGTCTTTGCCTTGCCGAGCAGACCGAATCTGCTCATGCCGGGGCGGCGGACGAAGGCCACGACCCGCCGGTTCGCCGCACACTTGGTGCCCACCGAACCGGCGATCTCGCCGAAGTATCCCTTCGCGTAGGGAAGGATCGTCACCTTGGCTGATGGCGGAGCCGCCTCCGCCCGCGGGGCGAAGGAGCAGCCGAGACAGAGGAGACTGATCAGTGCGAAGACGAGTGCGGGAGTCAGCCTCCCGGCGCGACCGCCGGCTACCTCCGGGCGAGCCACTGCTCCACCTCGGTGTAGTCGCCCGGGGCCGCGATGTACTTGATCTTCCCGGTCTTCAGGGTCACGATCCCGATCTTCTTGGTCGCGTCGGCTCCCTGGGTGAAGGCGATCTGACGGCCGTCAGGGGAGTAGACCGGCGAGTAGTTGACCAGGGCGCCACGGGTCAGGCGCTTGACGCCCTTGCCGTCGAGACGGGATGTGAATATCTCGAAGCCCTCCTTGACCGGTGCGGCGTAGGTGACCGATTTCCCGTCCGGAGAGAAATTCAGGTTCTGTGCCGGAGCCTTCGACTTGAAGGCCCGGCTCTTGCCGGTCTTCGTGTCGAGGAACCAGGTTCTGGACTTGTCCTCGTCGGTTCCCCGGTTGAACGAGACGAGCCTTCCGTTCGGGGAGATGTCCGACAGTCCCGAGTCCTCGAAGGGCTTCAGCTTGTACTCCTTCGATTTCTTCGTCTTGATCGAGTACCGCTTGATCGTCCATGAGGTTCCCGAATCGGAGTAGATCTTGGCCGAGTGATAGATCGATTTTCCGTCTGGGGAGAACACGGCCTCGCCGAAGTTGGTGTCTTCGATCGCGGGCGTGATCGCCTTGGCCTTCTCGGGATCGCCGAACGGGCCCAGCCACAGCTGGTACCCGGGATAGCGTGAGTAGACGATGCTCTTCCCGTTGGGCGATACCGCCGGGTCGGAGAACGAGTCGGCACCGCCGAGCAGCATCGTCGACCTGCCGGCTGTGGTCTCGGTGTAGACGTAGGTCGAGTAGTTGCCGTCACCGCCCTTGATGAAGGTCGAGATGAGCAGCGGCCCGTTCTTCCCCGGCAGCGTTGCTGAGGCCGTGGCCGACAGTCCACAAATACCGATCAGCGCAAGCGCCGTCGCGATGACGATCCGGACTCGGAGCGGGAATCGCTTCTCCCTTGAATTTCCCATGCCGCGATCCTAGCCACCGGGGACCGCGTGAATCAACAACCGGCCTCGAACCGGCGACCTCCCGCAGGTGAAGTGAACTGATTGCTTCGCCGCAGGGAAACGGCCCCCGTCCTCTCAGAGAACGGGGGCCGCCGTGGGGGAGGGATCCCCACTGGAGGGAGCTATTGCCTCACTTGGCCGTGACCTTGGCCTTGGCCTGTTTCGTGCCCGAGACGTTCGTGCCCGAAGCGGTGAAGGTCAGCGAGTACTTCTTGTTCTTCTTCGCCTTGCCCGTCACCTTGAACTTGATGGACAGGGCCTTGGTGGCTCCCGCCGACAGGCTGCCGCCCGACTTGCAGTTGCCGCCCTGGGCCTTGATGAACTTCTTCGGCGTCTTCACGCACACCTTCACGCCCGTGGCGGACATGTTGCCTGTGTTGGTGACGTATGCCCTGATCGTGCCCTGCTTGTTCTTCTTGATGCTGATGTTGCCCGGGCTGACGATCAGATTGCCGAGCTTGGCCGCGAACTTCTCACAGCCCGGAATGCTCGGGTCGGTGGCGCAGTTGGGATCGGGCGGCGGCGGAATCACCGCCGGGGTGGTGAATGTGCGATCGCTACCCACCGCCTGGAGACCCAGTTCGTTCTCGACCACCAGTTGGTAGTGGTACGTCGTATCGGCGGTGAGTCCGGTTAGATCGGCTTCGACGAACTGGTTGCCGTTGCCTTGGAGCTCGATCTCCGCGGACTGGCTGCCGTACTCTGCGCTGGTGCCGTACTCGAACCAAGCGGCCGAGTCCTGGCCATTGGTCCGCGCGGTGCCACCGACGCTGGCGGTCGTCGTGGAATCCGCGGCGGCCAGGCCGGTCGTCGCGTCGCCGATCAGCCTCTTGCCGAGTACCACGTTGATGGATCCGGCGCTTGTGACGGCATTCTCCGAAGCCATCGGGGCACCGATGAAGTAGTCCGTCAGCCCGTCCGAATCCAGGTCGCCCGCCTGGTCGAGCTGCGCTCCGGCCTGGTCACCATCGGTGTTGCCGCCGATCGCGATGCCTTCGGGGGCCACCAGATCGGGTCCGAGTAGGAACGGTGAGACCGGCGGCGCGTGCTGGGCCATCAGGACGTAGGCGGCTCCCGCCCCAGCCTGACCGTTCACGATCTGACCCTGGGCACCGATGAGCTGGTCATCAAGGCCGTCGCCATTCACATCGCCGATACCGGCAATATTGTGGTTTCCCGGGTTGGTCGACATGCTTGCCCCGGCCTCATTTGGCTGGATGTTGTAGCCCTGGGTCGGGCTCGGAGTCGCTGGGATCGGCGCGGTCTGCGGAACATTGGTGCCGTATCTGATGTTCGAGTAGCCGTCGGAAGCCCCGATACCGGCCCCTCCGTACAGAGTGTCGTCAATGCCGTCTCCGTTCGCGTCACCGGCATCCACGATGTTCGCGGCGTTGTTCAGGGCATTGATGGCCAACTGGAATCCCTGCGCGGACGTGATCGTCCCGACGTCGATCGGGCTCTCATCGAGCTCATCACCGAAGATGATGTGGATGGCGTTGGGGACGGTCACCTCGCCCGCCGCGTTCAGCACCGCGACATCGTCGATGCCATCCCCGTTCTGATCGCCGACACCGTTGACGTTCAGACCCAGCTGCGCGTTCACAGTGGTGCTGGTGAGCTTCACCGCTTCTGAGGCCGGAAGGGAATCAATGTCGACCGGTGAGCCATCCCCCGGAGCCGTTCGACCGCCGAAGACCACGAACGCGGATCCGGCGTTTGAGGCCACGCTGCTGTCCGACGGGTTGCCGATCACGATGTCGTCCACGTCGTCTCCGTTGACGTCACCCGCATTGCCGATCGAGGTGGCAAATCCCGTCACCGCGCTGGAAAGACGGTATCCCTGAGATGGGGTGAGGGTCGCCAGGTTCAGGCAGCGAAGCGGATCGGCTCCGCATTGCGGAAGGGTCGACGGATTACTGACTCCATAGACGATCGCAACATAGGGAGAGAACCGGACCAGCAGGTCGGGCACGCCGTCACCGTTCTGATCTCCGATGGAGGTCGTGTAGGGAGTCGTGGTGGATCCAGTCTGAATGCGGTACCCCTTTTCGGGGGTCATCGCCGCCGGGGAAACGTTCTGGGGCGAGATCGTGTTCGGGGATCCCACGGCCGAACCGGGGGTGAATCCGACGATGATCCCGCGGGTGACGGCCGTCGCTCCACGATCGGAGAACGCGACATCGTTGAGACCGTCGCCGTTGACATCTCCGGCATTGGTGACGGCGCTGCCGCCGATTCTCGGAGAAGTCCCGGTACCGTCCCAACGTGCGCTGGTGACTTCGTTCAACAGAATGGAACTGCCCGGATCGGCGGACGCCGGCGCCGAAAAAGCCCCGACCGTCACCAGCACAAACAGACCGCAGAAAACTACTCTGATTCTAGATCTCATCTTCCCCTCCGTGATGGACTTTTACCCTCTATTACGGTGTGGATCCCTGGCACAGCGGGATGCCCCTGTATCCCGAACGCTTCCGTCTCGAAAGCGGTTCTATTGATAGAGCGCATGTATATGAGTTTGCTTTGATTTTGTCAAGTACTCAGTTTTTACTGAGCAATAGAAGTGCTCCCGGATTCCGGGCCCATCGGGCCCTTGAGAGTCAAAGAAGCGGGGGGGCCGGGGGCCACCCCCATACGA
>DATJUB010000023.1:0-87086 GCA_035502775.1 Solirubrobacterales bacterium
GATCTGGGAGCTATCCGCTCCCAGATCGCCCCCAGAACCGTGTGGTTGGTCTCGGTTGCTACTCGCCGCCGGTGAGCTGGCCCTTGGCCAGGTCCAGTGCGACGGTCAGCAATCCGACCACCGAGAGCGGATCGCTCGAATCGGATACGAGCTGGACGTGCATGGTCTGCTCATCTCCCCCGTCGTCCTCGCTGAGTACCGCCGAGATGACCAGCTGGTCCAGACGGGCTCCGGGGGTGTCCCTCTCGACCTGCTCCATGAGTTCCTGGGCAAGTGCGCCGATACGGGATGAAGTGGTGGGCTCGGAATCGTTGGTCATGCCTTCACCCTACCGATAGGTATTGAGGCTCCTGCGTCGAGATACACTGGCCGCTGTGATCGACCGCCTAGCCGCCGCCATGCTCGCGGTGATCGCCACCCTCGCCTTTTCGGCCCTGCTTGTGACCCAGGCACAGGCCGGCCAGTCGAATTCGGCGATCCTCGTACTGATTCCCCAAGACAAGGCCTCAACGCCCTCCTACGAGGAGGACATCGCCGAAGGCATGGCGGAGATCCCAGACCTCTCGATCGGCCTCGTGAGCTCCACCCAGGGCTCCTACTCAAGTGCCCAGGCCCTGCTGGACATCGGCCAGGGAACACGGGTCTCCCGCTCCACGTACAAACCGAAGGACGTGCCCCCGGTCGGCCTGGTCAAGATGGTCAACGGCAGCGGCGCGGTCAAGGGATGGGACGCGATCGTCGAACGGGCCGATACCGCTCCCCAGACGATCGTGCCTGGCCTGCTGGCCAGCTCCATCCCGGGCGGGGTCGCCTACGTCGGCGATGCGACCCGCCTCCAGGAGACGGTCATCCCCGCCGCCGACGAGGTCGGCCGCATCTCGTCGCTGGCCCTCGCCGACACCACCGACACCGCCCGGCGCGCCGAGGCCGAGGCCGATATCTACGGGCTCGTCGTCGTCGCCACCTCCCCGGGCTACAAGGGGCTTCGCGAACTCCGCCAGATCCTCGCCCGGCGTGAGCCCGGACAGCTCGTGATCGCTCAGCAGACCCCGCCCGACGGCGCGATCCTGCCGCTCCTGCCGATGGGCATCGCCGGCCTCGGCGACGGCGCTCCCTCGGGGATCACCTCGGACTCGACCAACATGCCCAACCTGGTCGCCGGGATCGATATCGCCCCGACCGTGCTCGATCATCTCGGCCTCGAGATCCCCGAGGACATGAAGGGCCGGGTCATGCGCACCGAGGGCGATCGCCAGCCCGAGGAGCTGACCCCGCTCCGCGACAGGCTCGACGAGCTCGGCCCGCGCCGCACACCCTCACTCACCGCGATCGCCGCCGGCTGGCTGATCATCCTGCTCGCCGCCGGAGCGATCGGTGGCGCCACCCGCACCCGCATGCCGGTCCGCCGCCTCGGCGGTCTCGCGATCCTGTGGATCCCGACCGTGATCCTGATCCCGGCCGCGCTCGGCAATCCGTCGCGGGAGCTCGAGTACTTCATCATCGGCGCCGGCTGCCTGGGACTCGGCTGGCTGACCGACCGGCTGGTGCCGTGGCCGCGGGCACCGATCGTGCCGGCGGCGGTCGGTCTGGGAGTGATCACCATCGATCTCGCTCTCGGATCCGAGTTGATCACCCGCTCGATCCTCGGGCCCAACCCCGGCTACGGATCCCGGTTCTACGGAATCGGCAACGAACTGAAGTCCGGTCTGATGGTGCTGCTGCTCGCCGGCCTGGGCGCAGCCCTGACCGACCGTCCCAAGTCACGAAAAGCCGCCCTCACGGTACTCGGCGCCGGCCTGGTCCTCTGTGTGATCCTCGGCTCGGGCAGACTGGGCGCGGGGGTCGGGGCGGCGATCATCGTGGCCAGCGCCACCGCGGTCGCGACCATGATGATGCTGCCCGGCGGCATGACCCGGAAGCGGCTGGCGATCCTGGTGATCAGTCCGATCGTCGGTCTCGCCTTCCTCGCCGGTCTCGACGCCCTCACGGCAGGCGGCAAGGGGCATTACAGCCACAGCGTGCTCTCACTCGATTCGTTCGATTCCTTCTGGGAGATCGTCCGCCGCCGTTCGACCCTGGCCTGGCAGCAGCTCTGGAAGGGCAACATGCCGATCATCACCCTGATCTGCCTGCTCGCCGCGGCCTACGCGATCAGGAACCGTGAGATGTTCAAGCCCTTCGCCGGGCCGATCTGGCCGGCGGCGCTGATCGGCGGACTGGTCGGTGGATTGATCGGATCGGTCACCGAAGATTCGGGACCGATGCTGATCGTGGTCGCGACGATCACCCTGGCCGGGCTGTGTTCCTACCTGCTGGGAAGGCCGGTGGAAGAACCGGCCGACCGGGTGGCTGACCGCCCCCGTTGACGCAGAATCGTTAGCCTGCAGGGGCATCCCGGAGGGGTGCGAGAGCGGTTGAATCGGGCAGTCTCGAAAACTGTTGTGCCTTTCGGGGTACCGTGGGTTCGAATCCCACCCCCTCCGTTGATACAGCCGCGAATGGCGCAATATCGGCGCCATTCGCGCAAGCTGTTTCACAACTAACGACCAATTTGAGTGGACTTGGTTGGTAGCCTTGAGATCCGTCAATGGCGAAGACTGAGACGCTCCTCTGCTTGAACTGACCCCCCTCGGAACCATACGTCTACATATCAGGCCCACTCCAGGCAGCGGATAATCTGGCTTCCGCTCGATCGTTCTACGAGGCGATCGCGGATACCTGTCGGGAAGCAGGATGGAACAGCTATCTGCCACATCAATCAACCGATCCACAGAGGAACCTGGATACCCCACCGGCGTCGGTCTTCCAACGCGACTATGAAATGGTCGCGGGATCATCGTTGCTGATCGCTCACATTGGTCCCCCTTCTTCCGGGGTAGGCGCTGAGCTTGGGATCGCATTGGAGCGAAAGGTCCCGGTTGTCGCCATCTTCAGGATCACCGAAAGACCATCTCGGTTCATCATCGGGATGGCCCAGGCCGCTCGTTACCCTCTGATTGAGTTCGAACACGAAGCAGATTTCCGTTCCCAGCTATTGAGGACGCTGCAAGATTTCAGGGAGCGGCCAATGGCCTCACCAAACCCGCAACCCTGGATTTCTGCTTCAGATGTCGAGTTGAAGGGCTAACTGACCTTCAGAGGAAACTTCTTCAGGTGCAAGAGACTGACTTGACGAAACTCCGTTCCGGACTTGCCAAGCGCTCCTGGTCGCTTCCCAGACTGGCGCAATCGCGCCTGAACTCACCGCCTCCGAGGCGGTCATGAAAATCACCACATCAGCGTCCAGGGGACGAAAGTGCGCAATCGGAGTTGGATCGAACAGACCGGGTTCCGACTGAGTGAGCAGCTGCTTGGAGTTGATCGCCAAGGCGTGAATTTTCTTGCTCGTTCTCGAAAGGTTCAGGTCGACCTCGATTGCCAACGCGTCTCCCCCATCTGCCGCCTCCGAGATCAAGTCGGGATCCAGGTAACGAGACGTAAGTCCTTCGGGAAGCCAGGGTCTGCTGCGCCCGCCGCCGTAGCTTTGTGTAACCCTGAACGCTTCCCGTTCATTCCGGTCCGGCCGAGCGTGAAACTTCCAGGTCGCCACTGAAGTACTGGGAAGCACCTCTGCGATGCGAATCCATAGGGCTTGCCAAGAAACGTCGAACGTACGCCTGAGGTCACCAATCGTCTCGCCGCCCAATCCCCTTGTACGCAGTGCGGACTCAAGAGTCTCCCGGGGTAGAAGCAGCTCCGCTGCGGCGAAGTTACAGAGCGATTCAACAGCTTGCCAATGCTCGGGGCTCTGCAACGCCCTTACAGACATGCCAAGGTCCTCAAAGGCGCGGAAGAGAATTATGTGGCCGAGTTCGTGCGCGATGGTGAACCGACTTCTCCGGCGCGACCTCGAGTAGGCATCTTTGGATATTCCGATGCTCCATCCACCGCCGGTGCGTCTACGAAGGATCGCATCACCACTCGTCTCCTCATGGACAACCTTGACATCCATTTTCTGCAACAACGGACGCAAGTCAATCGGTGGAGAAAGTTCGCCTACTCCGACCCGCAGCTGACGACACGCTTCTGCCATCGCATCGCGCGGAACCGACGTCCCACGGCTCTCCGCGAAATCGCGGAGAGGATCGGAATTCGGGAACGTAGAGGTGGTCGCGGGCTCCATTTATCTCAAGTCAGTTGTTTTCGGCAGAGCGAATATTCTCGAGTTCCCGCGCCACGTCCTCCTTTTTCAGGAGAAAGTCTGCGGAACGCCGAGCTTCCACCCCGGTAACAAGCTTCTGTTCCAAGGCCACATATTCGCTCATTGAAATCGGCATATCGAATTCTTTCTGTATTTCTTCGCAAAGAGCGCGTAGATTCTCGATCGGATCGGCTTCATGATCTGTTTTCCCCTCCGCGAGTTCGACTTCCGAATGGTCGAAGAGCTGACCGGAAGCGGAGGTTCCGTGCTTTTCCCTGAGAGAATCAACATGTTCAGACATCTCCGTCTGGAAGTAGTCGGGAAGTTCTTTCACAACCGCTTCCGCTGCGTTGAATCGATCAATCTGGCAGACCGCATGGACGAGAAGCACACGATAGAACCCTGTCCAGTAGGGATCCAGATCCTTGCTGCGCGCCAAGAGTTCTGCCGGCCCCTCCTTTCTCAGGCGATTCTGATCGTGCCTGAGCTCGGCCTCCAGTTTCGCAAGCAGGCGGGTCTGAGCCAAGGGCCCATCAACCGGCATGGGCGGCATTGGCCGACGTTCAGCTCTCTCGATTTCTCTCCAGCCGCTCAAGGCCTTCTCGGCTCCTCCGCGTTCATTCTCGTAGATATGGAAGGAGAAGACATCGTGTCGCAGGGGTCCAAGCTCAACTTTGGCTTCGGCCGCGATTACCTCAGCAAGCAGGCCGAATTCGAAAAGATTGACCGGAAGAAGAGTGACCCCATTGTTTGATCGCATGACGGTCTTTGCGATCAGTTTGCCTTCGCGTACGGCGTACATGACCCCGAATGCGCAGGGAATGTCCTTCGATGTCCTTACAGCATCGTCGGGCTGCCAGATGACCCCGGCCGCCCGTCTGGACCCTGGCCCCGATGATACCTGGCCGTCACTCCCGGAGAGACGGCCGATGACCCCCTCGATTTGATTCAGACCTGGTCTGGGAGCGATCAGGCGCTTGCCATAGTTCGACCCAGGTACGGTCAGCTTGTCATCAGAATAGGCCGCAACCTTTGGTTGGTAGGTCTGAATATCCTTCAACCGCTCGTTTCCACCCATCATCCAGGCGAAACGAGCGATCGAGCTCACCAAACCAAGCTTGCGTTTCGGGTTGGAAAGCAAGCGATCACGCGGGTTGTCAAGCTGAATCTGAAGATCCAGAATTTCTGAGGAAGGTCTTGCGCCTTCCACGATCGTGTGCCCCGCTTCGAGCGTGACCTCCATCGCCACACCAAGTGCCTCATCCACTGATTGCACTTTCAGCGATCGACCGATCGTGAGCTCTTCGAACTCGTCCATGGTTCCCTCCCTACGTGATGGTTTCCGTGAACCCTACCGGACCGATCAGACAATCTTGAGTGTTCTCTGCATTGCCTGAAACGTTCCCGCGCGAGGTGGAAGGACTCCTACTCATCTCCACCCTGTTGGCCAACCGTATTGATAGCGCTGTTCGCCAGGGCTACTTGACGACCCGGACCGCGCCCCGCATGAACGGGTGAATCCGGCAGAAGAACGTGTGGGTTCCCACCGGCAGGTCGGGCGGTGTGCTCCAGGTCGTGCGGTTGACCGTCGGGGCTCCGTTGATCCCCATCTGGCCCGAGTCGAACTGGAAATCGCTGTCCGCGATCGGGTAGGCGATACCGGTCGACTTGTTGCACGGCGCCTTGCAGGAGGTCAGCGAATGCCAGATCTCCTGCTGAAGGTCACTTTGGACCATCTGGAAGGTGAAGGACTGGCCCTTCTCGACGACCGGGGGCCGGCCGTTGGAGCCCGGTATCGCGAAGTTGCCGGCGGCGTAGCCGAAGTTGCTGATGTCGAACGGCCCACCGGACGCGATCCCGTTCGGCAGCTTGGTCGGGTCCGGCCCGACCACCGGGTTCTTGCCCCCGTGGTTGTCGTTCTCCTTGTAATGCCCGTGATTGGGCACACCGGGGTAGTCGACCCTCTTCTTGAACGGGTTGTCGCCACCCACCTCGGGTGGCGCGACGAACACGAAGTTGATGCCCATGTTCTCGTACCAGGACGCCCGCTTCGATTCGTAGGTGGTGGTCAGTTCAAGCTCGTCGCCCTTCTTGATGGCGACCCCGTAGTCGGGCCTGGTGTTCGCCATCGCCACGTCCCAGGACACCGGTCCGGCCGGTTCGTAGTACTTGGCGAAGGACTTGAACAGATGAACCCGGTCACCCTCCACGTTCGGCTTCGTCCGAATGCATTTCTTCAGCTTCCGCTGCAGGCTCTTGCGCTTCTTCTTGCTCAGCCTGCGACTCAGCGCTCTCGGTTTCTTGCACCGCGGGCCGGCGTACTTCGCACCTTCCCGAGACAGGTACAGATCGGTGGCGAGCCCGCCCGTGTGGACATGCCCGGCCGTCCACACGATCACTCCGTCCTGATCGACGGTCCACTTGTTCGGCTCGGATCCGTCCGGATACGCGTCCGGCTGATCGTCGGGGAATACCGTCTTGCCGTCCTTGCCCCCGGATCCCTTGATCGTGTCGAAGACCGGGTAGCCGCTGCCGTTGCGAACATCCATCCAGACCGCACGCACGGGAGTGATGTCCTTCGCTTCCGGTGCCGTGTCGGGAACGAAGTCGATCGTGTAGGTGATGTAGAGCTTCATCGGACGGGAGGTGAGGTTGTGGATCATGTGGTTGAGGATCCAGATGTCCTTGCTCTCGTGGCGGTATCCGTAGCCGGGCGGCAGGCGCAGATCGGTCTTCTCCTCGCCGGCCCCGAAGAACCGGTCCCAGGGCAGGTCGGAAGTGACGTCGGGCTGCGACATGTTGAGGAAGACCCCGTGGTGGAACATGACGTCACTCGACGGCGGCACGTTGCCGGCCTCATCGACGAGATTGGGGGCCATGCCGACGATCCATCCGTCCTCGCCAGGCTTCTCGAGCCCGATCAGCGGACGATTCCCGATCCGGTTCTGTCCCGGAGTCACATCGAACGGACCGACCCGATAGGTGGTCCTCTCGACGCCGTTCGGCAGCGTCTTGGTCGCCGTCTTGTGTGCCAGCGCCGAGGCCGAGGAGGCCCAGAGCAGCATCACACAGGCAACCGCCACGCCGACCACGGCGAACCTTCGAACGAAAACACCGAATCCGACCGCCTCATGCGCCCACAGACTCATTGAAACACCCTCTCCCGAATATTTGACCCGACCGGTCCCGGCCAGTTCCGGGACAGTAGCGCCTTTTCGACGGTCCATGTGATGATTGACCCAATCCGGCGGACAGGTGGTTCCGGCACCTCGCGGCGAGCGGGGCGACCGCCACGGCGCCACTGGGATACCCTTCATTGTCCCCTGGAGGGGTGTCCGAGTGGCTTAAGGAGCGCGATTGGAAATCGCGTGGGCGGGATCTCTCGTCTCGTGGGTTCGAATCCCACCCTCTCCGTGAATAAGGAATCCGGATTGACATCCCAGAGTTCCGCGAGCTGCGGCCGGTGGGCGGATGCCAATCCGGATTTCAAGGTACCCGCTGCGTGAGTGGGCAAAAGTGTTGCCCCTCAAAGTGCCTCAGCAACGCCGCCCGATCGTCGGCGTGGCTATGTGTGGACGGCGTGACGCGGGCTTGGCCGCCTCAGCGGCGTGACGCGAAGAACGTGCGGAGCATCGCGGCGCACTCGGCTTCACGTACTCCGCCGGTCACGGCCGGGCGGTGATTGAGGGCCGGGTCGTCGAGGATGTTCATCACCGATCCCGCCGCGCCCGCCTTGGGATCCCAGGCGCCGAACACGACTTCCGGGATGCGGGCGAGCACGATCGCCCCGGCGCACATCGCGCAGGGCTCCAGGGTCACGTACAGCGTGGTTCCCGGCAACCGCCATCCACCGAGGGCCTGTGACGCGAGCCTGATCGCGAGGAGTTCCGCATGGGCCGTCGGATCCTTCTTCAGCTCGCGCTGGTTGCCCGCGGCGGCGATCACCTCACCGTCCCGCACGATCACCGCGCCGATCGGAACGTCCCCATGATCCTCGGCGGAGCGGGCCTGTTCGATGGCCAGGCCCATCTCGGAGTGGTTCACGTTCACCGCACTAGGGTATGAGACGAGCAACTCAGAGGCACGAACGGTGTTCCTTGAGTGTCGGGCTGAGAAGCGCGGCCCGCTATGACCCGAGCAAGACCTTCGAAATCACTGGCCGCCCCTTTCCTGGCACCGATCCTGGTTCTAGTGGCGATCCTGCTCGCGGCGCCCTCCACCCGGGCGGTCGAGAGCGACGACGCGGCAGCCCCGCCGATCCAGGCCGGCGACGCCTACGTTCCGGGTGAGCTGATCGTCGGCTACCGGGGCGAGGAGCTGCCCGAAACGGTCGAGATCTCCCCTCAGGCCGACCCGGAAGCGGCCGCCGAACGTCTCGAGGACCATCCCGGAGTCCGGTACGCGACCCCGAACTACGTCGCCCGGATCTCGTCCTGGATCCCGGATGACATCGGTGTGAACCCCCCGAAACCGGGCAAGGTGAGCGGCTGGGAGAAGAAGCAGTGGAACTTCCTGCCCTGCCTCAGCCTCTGTCACTCCGGCGCCTCGTCGGGCCCCCAATCGCTTGGCGGCATGAACGTCCTGAAGGCCTGGCGGCAGCTGAGAAAGGCCGGCCGGCCCGGCGCCCGGGGTGTGAAGGTGGCGGTGCTCGACACCGGCGTCGCCTACCGCGACTACGGCAGCCGCTTCCGGATCGACCCGGATTTCGATTCGCGGACCTTCCTGCCCGGATACGACTTCGTCGACCATGACCGGCTGCCGCTCGACCGCAACGGCCATGGCACCCATGTCAGTTCGACCATCGCCCAGGCGACCGACAACCGGCGCGGTCTCACCGGGATCGCCTACGGGTCGCGGGTGATCCCGGTCCGGGTGATGGACGCCAACGGTTTCGGAACCACCGAGAACATCATCAAGGGGATCCGTTGGGCCACCGACCATGGCGCCCGGGTAGTCAGCATGTCACTCAACTTCGCCTGCGGAGCCTCGATCCCGCCGCTCGAAGAAGCGCTGCGGTACGCGCACTCAAAGGGTGTCGTCCTGGTCGGATCCAGTGGCAACAAGGGCTCACAGACCTGTCCTTCGCTGCCGGCGACCTCGCCCCAGGTGATCAGCGTCGGCGGCACGACCGAATCGGGCTGCCTCGCCAACTACTCGTTCCGCAGCGACGCGATCGATATCGCCGCCCCCGGCGGGGGATCGACCAAGAACGGCTGCCCGCATCGCACCGGCGACCGGCCGATCCTCCAGGTCGGAATGATCGGCCAGGACCCCAGCTGGTACGGCATCGAGTCCGGCTGGAAAGGAACCTCGATGGCCGCGGCCCACGTCGCCGGAGCGGCCGCGATGATCATTGCCGGCGACGCCCTGCCGGACAAGAAGGGACCGAGCCAGGTCAGGACGCGGCTACTGGACACCGCCCGCAAGCCGGGTTGGGCCAGGGGAAATCCCAGGTCGGGAATCGGCGCCGGCATCGTCAACCTCGGCAAGGCCGTCAATCCGGCCTTCTCCCCGCCTCCCGGCTGATTCTTGACACCGCCGCAACTGCGAGGTACAAGTGCGGTGCTCCAGAATCAGTCGCTCGGAAGCGGAGTCGACATGAGGTGCGTCGTGGTCACGAGGACCAGACCGAGCGGATACGAGGAGAAGTGCGAAATGAAGAGACTCGGCTTGCTTGTTGCAGCCACGTTCACGCTTGCCATACTCGCCCCGGTGGCCGCATCCGCGGGGGTCGGAACGATCGAGATGAACGGAAGTGCGCCGTGCAACATCACATACACCTATGGCGGTTCAGTTCCGGGCAGCGGCGCCTTGTCCGGTTTCGAATCAGATGAATGTGCATTCAATATGACGACGCTCAACCTCCCGACGAAGATTGAGAACCTGAGTTCGGTCGGCGCGACCCTTACGGGAACGCCCGGGAGTGGTTCCGTCACGATCGACGGCCCCGACCTTCGCGTCACCATGGGGGGTCTAGTCACTTGCAGGTACGAGCTGACGACCCTTCCTACCGGTTCTTACCTCCCGGACTACTTCTACACCACTGTCAGTGGCACGGCAGAGAAGTTTGCGGGCAGCTTCCTCTGCCCGGCCTCCATCACACAGATCTACGTGGAGGGTTCCCTGCCGTAGGCACCGAAAGGGCGCGGCGAGAGTCGCGCCCTTTCCACCGCTACGTGGTGCGGATGATGATCACGCTGCAGGGAGCGTGATGGGAGACCTTGTTCGGCACCGAGCCGAGCAGGAAGCGCCGGGCACCGGTCATGCCCTTGTTGCCGACCACGATCAGATCGGCGTCGACCTCTTCGGCGACCTGGAGGATGGCGTCGGCGGGATCGCCGTCTCGCGGATGCGGCTTGACCTCGACACCGAAGTCCTTGGCGATGCCGGCGGCGGTGTCGAGCGCGAAGTTGACGTCTTCGCGCGGGCCGAACTCGTGCTGGACGTCTCCGGGAGCGCCGCTCCGCTCGGAGGCGCTGCGGCTGTTCGGCACGGGTTCGTAGGCGCTGACCACATCGAGCGAAGCTCCGGTGAGCTGCGCCAGGCTCGCCGCCTGCCGGACGGCCTCTCTGGCCGAGTCCGATCCATCGGTTCCAACGACAATCCGTCTAAACAGCGGCATGCGACTCCCATCCTCGATTGGCGAGCGAATCAACGTCAATGCTACCGCCGGTCCCGGCGATCAATACGATGCGCGGCCACACCCTATCTGGGAAACTCAGATCTCGGTATTCCCTGAAAGCCGGCTCCCAGAATCTCGTCGGGAGTGGACACGAGTTTGATCGTTCCGATCAGTACGGACGCGAAAAGGAACACGCAGATCACGATCATGAGGATTCTCCAATTGGCCGGCATCTGAGAGCAGCGTAGAAGAAAGAAGCCTGACTTGACACCAAAGGGACTCGAAGAAGTGGGAGACGGCGTGTACGTGCTGCGCGGCGACCTGCGCAAGGGGCTCAACATCTACTTCCTGCGTGGCCCCGATGGGGAGATCGTCCAGTTCGACGCGGGCAGCAGATCGATGCTCGGAGCCAACCGCCGCGTCGCCCAGGATCTCGGCGGAATCGACCGGGTCGTGCTCAGCCACGCCCACGCCGACCACCGGGGAACCGCAGGCAGGCTCGGTCCCCCGGTGTACTGCCATCCGGAAGAGTTCGACGACGCGGGCTCCCCAGCCCATCAGACCCCATACATGGACCTCTCGCTGCTGCCGTTCGCCCCGGTCAGGATGATCTATCCGACCCTGCTCAGATGGTGGGACGGCGGGCCGGTCGAGATCGCGGGAACGCTCGAAGAGGGAGACGAAGTGGCGGGTTTCACGGTCGTCCACTTTCCCGGCCACGCGCCCGGCCTGATCGGCCTCTGGAGGGAGTCGGACCGGCTCGCCCTGGTCAGCGACACGATCTACGTGATCGATTCCGCCAAGCTGAAAAAGCTGCCCGACGGGCAGGCCAGCGTTCCGCATCCGGCCTGGGCATGGGATCATGCGCAGGCGAAAGCCTCCGTACGCAAGCTTGCCGACCTGAAGCCCCAGACCGTCCTCTCAGGGCACGGTGAACCCCTCCGGGCGGCGGATCTCACCGAAACGCTCCTGGCGGCGGCCGACCAGCACTAGAAACCATGCTCAGCACCTACCTCTCAATCGCCGTGATCATCGGCCTGTCCCTTTTCGTCGGACGGGCGATCATGCGGGCGACCGGCCGGGAGAAATGGTGTGGCCTCGAACCCGCGGTCGGCTTCGCGGCCCTGATGGCGGTCGAGGGCCTGCTCGCCCGGATCCCCGGAACGCACGAAGCCCTGATCGCCGGCCTGGTCCTGCTGGTCGCGGTATCGGCCTTCGCCCTGCGGCGAGTCGGCCCGGGCGACATCCCCCGCTCACCCTTCTTCTGGGCCGCCGCCCTGCTGACCCTCGCGATCACCTCGATTCCGTTCGTGATCTCGGGCCATTGGGGTCTGCTCGGCATGGGCTACAACAACGACCTGGGCCTGCACCTGGCCTGGGCCGAGTGGCTGCGCTCCGGCTTCGGAACCGAACCGAGCGACGGCTATCCGCTGGGCCCGCACGGTCTGGCCGCCTCACTCTCCTTCCTGCCCAAGCTCTCCCTCGGCCCGGTCTTCATCGGTCAGGTGATGGCGATCGCGATCCTCACCGTGATGACCGCCTACGCGGCCCTGGAACGGCTCGGCAATTGGCGGCGGCTGCTCGCCTCGATCCTGGTCGGCCTGCCGTACCTGATGGCCTCGTACTTCGCCCAAGGTGCGTTCAAGGAACTGGCCGCGGCGATGTTCCTGCTCGCCTTCACCATCGCCCTGCCCCAGGTGACGCCGCTGCCGCCCGGCCGCCGGGCGAAGCTGATGGCGATCCTGCCGCTGGCCGTGCTGCTGCTCGGCATCGTCTTCACCTACAGCTTCCCGGGTCTCGCCTGGCCCGCCGCGGTCGTGGTTATCTGGGCGCTGGCCAATCCCGAGGTTCGATCACGCCTCACTCCCAGAGCCCTCTGGGGATACGCCAAGCGTCCGCTGATCCTGATCCCGTCCGTGCTCGTGCTCGCCCTCGTGGCCGGACTGGCCTGGGGTCCGTTCGGCTTCGGCGACGCCTTCTCCGAAGTCGCGACGAGCGACGCTTTCGGCCCGGTCTCGGTGATCGAGGAGTTCGGTGTCTGGCTCACCTCGGACTACCGCCTGGCCGGTGAGGGATCCACTCCCCTGCCGGGCCTGATGGGTGCGATCGGCCTGGCCGCCCTGGTCGTGGCCCTGTTCTGGTGGTGGAAGCAGCCCAAATCGATCTATCCGCTGGCCTTTGTCGCCTGCGCGGTCCTCTACGGGATCTCGCTGCCCTGGGTCGGCGACTACTCGCTGGCGAAAGCCCTGGTGATCAGCGCCCCGATCACGATGGTGGTCATCCTCACGGCCCTGCTGAGCGGTCCCACGAAGCCCTGGAAACCCAGTCAGGGCATGGAGTTCGGGGCCTGGATGACCCTCGCGGCCGTGTTCGTGATCGGCTGTGCCGCATCCAGCTTCATCGTCCTCCGAGACGCCTCGGTGTCGCCGCCGGGGAGAGCCGCCGAGTTGGCCGCCTTCCACGACCAGATCTACGGCAAGACCGTGCTCTTCGCCGACCAGGACCGCTTCGCTCCGTACTACCTCAGCGGCGCCAAGGTGAGCGTTCCGCTCGACGAGTTCCCCGACCCGAACGTGATCGAGAACGAGCGTAAGCCCTTCCAGGGCGAAAGTGGTCTCAGCGCGATCGATTTCGACTCCTTCGATGTCGAGACCCTGCGCAAGCACGCGTTCGTGATCACGACGAACGCCGCCTGGACCAGCAAGACCCCGCCGTTCTACACCCGGGTCGGCCAGACCGAATCGTTCAGCCTGTGGCGGAAGACCGGGCCCGCCTTCGGCCGGCCGATCATGAACGAGAAGACGATGCCGGCCAAGCTGGTGATGTGCGAGAACGAGGGCGGCAGGTACTACTCGCAGCTCGACGGGACCGCCACGATCATGCCGGAGGCCCAGGTCGGGCTGAGGTCCGGCTGGCTCCCCGAGCCCGACCTGAAGCTCGGGGACAGCGCCTCGGTAGAGCTCGATCTGGGCAAGGGCGAGTGGCGGCTGTCGCTCCAGTACTTCACTCCCAACGGCATGACCATGACCGCGCCCGGCTACCAGCGCCATTTCGAGGCGTCGATCAACGGCCAGCGGCTCTCGAACATGGACACCGGAAGCACCGGCCAGTTCTGGCCGGCCGGGGTGATCGATATCGATCAGGCCGGTCCGGTCACCTTCACGGTCAAGGCCGCCGAGCCGTCCTTCCTGCAGAAGCTGACCGGATACTCACGGGAGACCAAGCTGGGCCGCCTGGTCGCGACCAGGGCCGCACCGCGGACCCAGGTTCCGATGTCTCAGATCTGCGACAAGTGGGTCGATTTCTTCTGGCGGAACAAACCCGCGGACGCCGAGGGGGAGGAGAACGCGCAGCCCGCGGAAAAGTCGTCTACGAAGAAGCCGGAACAGCCGAATCGGGCACCAGGGCGATCACGGTCGCCCAAGGACTGACCAGGTCCTTGGTGGTCGAGGAGGCCAGGCGGATCGTCGCCGGACTCCCGCCCCGGTGCTCCCGCACAGCGGCGATCGGCAGCGCGTCGATCGGCGGCTTCTCCCCCGGGGGGAACGCCACCATCTTCTCGCCGGTCTCGACCCGGCGCTCGATCTCCTCGGTCTCGGTCAGGCCGTCGAAGAGCGGTGTCGCGGCCGAGCTGATGATCGGCGCCTTGTCGGAAGGCGAGCGCAGGCGATACACCTGGTCGGGCTCGTAGTTCTCCGCGAACTGGAACGAGATCACCTGGTTCAAGGTGTCGTCCCGGCTGACCAGGGCCACCGCGGACAGTCCTTCCGCGACCGACTGCGCGGCACCCGAATGCGGGTTGAGCGGACCGCCGAACGCGATCAATCCCGCCTCCTCGGCGGCCACGGCATCGTCCGCGTCCTCGGTCCAGACCCGGACCTCCGCTCCCGCTTTCAGCATCGCCGAGCCCATCGCCAGCGCCCAGGGCGGCGCCCCGATCAGCAGCAGCGACGGCGGCTTCTCCCCGGTGACCCCGAGGATCTTCGCCAGGGTCGGGGAACCGAGCGCAGAGACGAAAACCGTGCCGACGATCACCAGGAAGGTGATCGGAATGATCATCTCGGCGCCTTCGATCCCCTGCTGGGTCAGCTCGAGCCCGAACGCGGACGCGGTCGAGGCGGCGACGATCCCGCGCGGGGCCATGCCCGCGAAGAAAGCCCGTTCCTGCCAGCTGAAAGGCAGCCCGGCGGTGGTCGCGACGGCCAGGGGCCGCACGATCAGGATCAGGATCGCGACCAGGGCGAGGCCGGGGAAACCGAGATCGACCACCGAATCGACACTCACGTTGGCGGCCAGCAGGATGAACAGGATCCCGATCAGGATCGGGACCAGGGTCTCCTTGAACTCGGCGATGTAGTCGACCTTGACCTTGTTCTGGTTGGCGAGCACGACACCCATCACGATCGTCGCGACCAGACCCGAATCATCGAACAGCGCGTCCGCCGCGGCGAAGCTGGCCACCACGAGCATCAATGTCGCCGCGACCTTGTCGCGCCCGGCCAGCTTTCGCGATGCGAGCAGGGGCATCAGGATCAGGGCCGCGACCGCGCCGACCAGCAGGCCGCTGCCGAGTGAGAGCAGGATCTCGATCAGATCGAAGGCGGCCCGGCCATGTTCGCTGGCCAGCGAACCGAAGACCACGACCGCGATGATCGCGCCGATCGGGTCGACCAGGATGCCCTCCCACTTGAGCACGGAGCGCACATGGGTGGAGGGCCCGATGAAGTCCAGGATCGGCAGGACCACGGTCGGACCGGAGACGATCACCACCGCGCCGATCAGGATAGCCACCGGATTCGGGATGTCGAACAGCAGGATGATCGCGAGCGACGAGAGGACCCAGGTCACCAGCACCCCGAAGGTGATCAGCCTGATCACGGCGGGTCGCACACCGGATGCGAGCTCCTCGCGTTTCAGGCTGAGGGCGCCCTCGAACAGGATGATGCCGACCGCGATCTGGACCGCCGGCGAAAGCGCGTCACCGAGCAGGGAGGTCGGGTCGATCAGCCCGGTGACCGATGTGCCGGCGAGCACACCGACGATCAGCAGCGGAACGATCGCCGGCACCCGGATCCATGTCGCGATCAGGCGCGCGAGGACCGAGAGGACGACCACCAGGCTGAGGCCGAGCAGCACCTCGTCCGGACTCATCAGTCGTCTTTCTCGTGTGCCAGGGCCGCTTCCATGTTGGTCGCGAGCAGTTCGTGGAGCTCTTCGCGCGAAACGATCGGCTCCTTCAGCCAGTCGAACACGATCGCCTGACCGAATCCGACCGATCCCTGAACCGCGACCCTGGTGATCGGCTTCACCTCCGACGATCCGAAATGGTTCAGCAGGACGCGGTCGACCACGTGCGTGTTGAAATCCCGGATGGCACCGGCCACGACCACGTCGGGGCCGGCCGGGCCGCCGCTGAAGAAGGACAGCGCGGCCTCGCGCTGGGACTCGAGCAGATCGAGGACCGAGGTCAGGTTGGCGTCGATCAGTTCGCGGCCGGTCAGGTCGAGATCGGTGCGCACCATCGACTCGAGCAGCTCGACCAGGTAGTGGATGACCGCGGCGTAAAGGCTCTCCTTGTCGCCGAAGTAGTGGGTGAGCAGGGCGCGGCTCGCGCCGGCCTCCTCGGCGATCTCGGCCATGGACACCTCGGTGTAGGGCTGCGAGGTGAAGCTGCGGAATGCCGCCTGGATGATCTCTGCCCGGCGCTCGTCGGGCTTCAGTCGGCGTCTGGTCACGGGGCCATCCTATGTTGCTCCCCGGTCAACGGAGCAGCAGGTCAGCGTTTGCGTCCCAGGTTGGCCACGATGACCGCGACGACGGTGACCAGATAGATCTGGCCGATCAGCGCCTCAGCCGCGGTCAGGGAGCGGCCGAGATTCTCGGCCGGGGCGAAATCGCCGAGTCCGGCCGTGGTGATCGTGGTCAGGCTGAAGTAGAGATAGTTGCTGAGCCGATCGGCTCCGTCGCCCTGCCTGAAGAACGGGCTGTCGCTGATCTCGTGGATCAGGCCGAAACCGGATGCGAAGGCCATCGCCATCAGCAGGTAGATGCAGAGCACGCCCATCATCGTGTGGATCGTGATCTGCTGTTTGTCCTTGACCTGCCGCATCACACCGCGAGCGATGATCGGTATGCCGACCACCACCAGGACCAGGCTGGCCCCGCGCACGAACAACTGGCCGAAATGCGTATCGAAACCGGCCATCGTGATCGAGGAGAGCAGGGCCAGGGCCACGGTGATCTCGCAGGCGATTCGCAGACGATGATCGGACTGGGCCGCCCGCAGGGCGGCCAGCAAGGCCCCTCCCTGAAGCGCCAGAGACATGACCAGCGACCACCGCCCCTCCGGCGCGGCCATGATGAAGATCATCGAAGCGAGGATCAGGACGAGCGCGAGTCCGTAACGCTCCCGACCCACCTGCTTCAGGTCTCTCAATTAACCGGATCCAGGTTCAGGTCCGTGACCGTGAGAATGTTCGGGTTGCTGACCCGCGCCGCCGGAATGCTCTCGTCACCGGAAATCAGCTTGTCGAAGGCTTCCCGTTTGCCGTCCCCGGTGATCAGGAAGAGGATCTTGCGGGCGTCGTCCAGCACCGGATAGGTCAGGGTCATGCGCCGGGTTCCCTGATACTCGCCGCTGGTGAGCGCTACCCGGCGATCGGTGACGTCGAGCACCGGGTCACCGGGAACGAGTGACGCCGTATGCCCGTCGGGACCCATGCCGAGGTGGATCAGGTCGAAACGGTCCGGCAGCGAGTATTCGTAGCTCTGACCCGCGGTCTCGAGATCGGCGGCCCCCACCGGCATCGGCCGGATCGCGGCCTGGCACATCAGCGGCAGGCTGAGCACGAGGTGGGTCAGGTTGCGCTCGGTGCTTCCGGTCGGGGCGATCCGCTCGTCCACCTGAAAAAGCGAGGTCTTCGACCAGGGCATGGTGCTTTCGGACAGGATCTCGAGCATGCGCCACGGGGTGTGACCGCCGCTGACCGCGAAGTTGAACCTGCCGCGCTCGGCGATCGCCGTCTGGGCGGTCATCTCGACCATCCTCGCCGCTTCCTGGGCGGCCTCTTCTGCGTCGGCGACTGGTTTCGTGACCATCGCCCCGAGCCTATTTGGTTTCGGCCGGTTTTTCGTCATGTCCGCCGAACTCCTTGCGCATGGCGGACTGCACGCGATCACCGAAATCTCCGAGTCCGCGTGACTCGAAGCGCTCGTACAGCGCCGAGGTGAGCACCGGTGCGGGCACTCCCTCCTCGACCGCGGCGATGGTCGTCCAGCGGCCCTCGCCGGAGTCGGAGACACGGCCGTCGAACTCCTCGAGGCCGGGCGACTTGGCGAGCGCGGAGGCGGTCAGGTCGAGCAGCCAGGATCCGATCACGCTGCCGCGGCGCCAGACCTCGGCGACCTCGGCCACATTGATGTCGTACTGGTAGTACTCGGGATGCTGGAGCGGGGCCGTCTCGGCGTCGTTTTCGCGCTGCACCTTGCCGGCGTTGGCGTTCTTGATGATGTTCAGGCCCTCACCGAACGCGGCCATGATGCCGTACTCGATGCCGTTGTGGACCATCTTCACGAAATGTCCGGAGCCGGTCGGCCCGCAGTGCAGGTAGCCCTTCTCGGCCGGGCTGGGCTCACCCTCCTTGCCGGGGGTGCGCTCGATGTCGCCGATCCCGGGGGCGATCGACTCGAAGATCGGCTCGAGCCGCCGGTAGGCCTCGTCGGGACCGCCGATCATCAGGCAGTACCCGCGGTCGAGGCCCCAGACGCCGCCGCTGGTGCCGACGTCGAGATGGTCGATGCCGTTCTCGCCCAGTTCCTCGGCGAAGTGGATGTTGTCGCGATAGTAGGTGTTGCCGCCGTCGATCACGGCGTCGCCGCCGTCGAGCGCGGCGGCCACGTTCCTGACCGTCTCCTCGGTGATCTTCCCGGCCGGGACCATCACCCAGACCGCGCGCGGCGCGGTGAGCTTCGAGGCGAGATCGGCCAGATCGGAGGCCGGAACCGCCCCCTCCTCACCGAGGGCCGCGGTCACTTCCGGATTGACGTCGTACACGACACAGGTGTGTCCATCGCGCATCAACCTACGGGCGATATTGGCGCCCATCCGACCGAGACCAACGATTCCGAGTTCCATGGCCGCATCTTAGATGCAAACCTCCCGGCCCATTCGGATGCGGGGCTGGGATCCACGCTTGTCAGTAGCCTGCCGGGCATGAGCCACAAGGAAGCGAAGGAAGCCGAAGAGTTCACCGACGCTCTGGTGATTTTCGGCATCACCGGAGATCTCGCCCGCAAGATGACGTTCCGCGCTCTGTACAGGCTGGAGAAGCGCGGCAAGCTCGACTGTCCGATCATCGGCGTCGGCCGTCGCACCGATTGGGGCCACGAGACCATGAAGCAGTGCGCCCATGAGTCGATCACGAACACCTTGGGCTCGATCGACGAGGAGGTCTTCAAGCGGCTCGCCGATCGTATGCGTTTCGTCGCCGGGAATTTCGATGAGAGCACCACTTTCGAGGTTCTCGCCGAGGAGCTGAGCGCGTACTCGAAACCGCTCTTCTACCTTGAGGTCCCGCCGCCGCTCTTCTCGCCGATCATCAGCTCGCTGGCCGCGGTCGGCCTCACCGAGAACGCGCGGATCATCATCGAGAAGCCGTTCGGCCATGATCTGGCTTCGGCGAAGGCGCTGCAGCGCGAGTTGACCGAGGTACTGACCGAGGATCAGATCCTCAGGATCGACCATTATCTCGGCAAAGAGCCGGTGATGGACATCACCTATCTGCGGTTCGCCAACTCGATCCTGGAACCGGTCTGGAACAGCAACTACGTTTCCTACGTTCAGATGACGATGGCCGAGCCGTTCGGGGTCGAGGATCGCGGCCATTTCTACGACCGGGTAGGGACCATCCGCGATGTGGTTCAGAACCACATCCTTCAGGTTCTGGCGCTGGTCGCGATGGAGCCGCCGAACGCCAACCAGCACGATTCGGTGCGGGCGAAGAAGCTCGACCTGTTCGAGGCGATCCGCTCGGCCGACCCGAAACGATGCGTGCGCGGACAGTACGGCGGCTATCTCGACATCGCCGACGTGGCCGACGATTCGAACACCGAGACCTTCGTAGCGATGGAGCTCGCGATCGACAACTGGCGCTGGTCGGGCGTGCCGTTCTACATCAGGGCCGGAAAGTGCCTGCCGGTGAAGCACACCGAGGTGAGGGTCGTGTTCAAGCGCCCACCCCACCTCGCGATCGGCGGCAAGGCGAAACCGGACCACAACCAGATGGTGATCCGGATCGATCCGGCGCCCGGGGCGAACATGCGGTTCATCGCGAAAGCGGCCGGAACCGACACTTTCACCCCGGCCGATCTCGAGGTTCTCTTCGAAAAGGAGCCCGGAACCGAGCCCGAACCGTACGAGCGGCTGCTCGATGACGCGATCCACGGGAGGACCGAACTCTTCACCCATGTCGACGCGATCGACGAAACATGGCGTATCGTGCAGCCTCTGCTCGATAATCCCAGTCCGGTCCTCCCTTACGAAAAAGGTTCGTGGGGACCGTCTGAGGCCGAGCGGCTGGTCAAGGGCGTCTGCCACTGGGATGAACCCTGGAGGCCGGTCGAGAAGGCCACGGAGCATCAGATCCTCGGCGGATGAGCGCTTCCCGCTGACCCAGCACCCAAAAAATCATAGGAACTTAGAACATGTCTGAAGTTGAACAGCTGAACATCGTCGTAGAGGTACCCAAGGGCAGCCGCAACAAGTACGAGTACGACCCGGAGATCGGCGCGATCGTGCTCGACCGGTTCCTTTTCTCTTCGATGGTCTACCCGGTGGACTACGGCTTCGTACCCCACACGATGGGCGCCGACCACGATCCGCTGGACGCGATGGTCTGTGTTTCCGAGCCGACCTTCCCCGGCTGCATCATCCCCTCGATGCCGATCGGACTGTTCCGCATGACCGACGACGGCGAGGTCGACGACAAGATCCTCTGCGTCCCCTCGAACGATCCGAACTGGTCATACATCAAGAATCTCGACATGCTGAGCGACCAGCTCCGCGAAGAGATCGCCCACTTCTTCTCGGTCTACAAGCAGCCCGAAGGCAAGCACGTCGATGTCGACGGCTGGTACCCGCTCGAGGCCGCCCTCGAGGTCCTCGAAGAGTCCCGCAAGCGCCTGCGCGACATCGAAGCCGAAAAGGAAGCCGCCGCGGCCGGCTGACCGTCAACCGGCAGCAAAGCCGAACGTTCTGTCGCACGATGGCTGCGTCCCACGTGGGTTCGGGTGCGACAGAACGTTCAGGCGGCGGCCTTTGCTGCGAGTTGGCCGCAGGCCGCGTCGATGTCTCGGCCTCGGGTGAGCCTCACCGTGGCGTGGATCCCGCGCTTCATCAGGACGTTCCTGAAGCGTTCGATCGTCTCCCTGGATGAGCCTCCGTACTCTCCGCCTCCGGGGTTGTACGGGATCAGATTGACCTTGAAGTCGTTCTTCGGCAGGAGCAGGTCGGCCAGTTCGTGGGCCAGTTCCGGGGTGTCGTTGACCCCGTCCAGCATCAGGTACTCGATGAAGACCTTGCGCTTGCGCACATGGCGCCACTCGCGGGCCGCATCGACCACGTCCTTCATCGGGTAGCGGTCGTTCACCGGCATGATCCGGGACCGCAGTTCGTCGTTCGGAGCGTGCAGCGAGAGCGCGAGCCGGACCGCCGGGCCCTCCGTGGTGACCTTCTGGATGCCGGGCAGCCAGCCCACGGTCGAGATCGTGGTGTGCGAGTTGGCGATACCCACCTCGGGCAGCTTCTCGCAGACCGCGAGCACGTTGTCGAGGTTCATCATCGGCTCGCCCATACCCATGAAGACGGTGTGGTTGACCTCCTCCTTGCGGCGGAAGTGCAGCGCCTGGTCGAGGATCTCGGACTCGGTGAGGTTGCGGCCGAACTTCATCTTGCCGGTCGCGCAGAAGGTGCAGGTGAGCGGGCAGCCCGACTGGCTGGAGAGGCAGAGCGAGCGCCGCCCGTCGCGGTAGCGCATCAGCACCGCTTCCACCGGGCGCTGATCATGCGTCAGGAAGAGCGCCTTTTCGGTGCCGTCCACCGAGAGGGCCGACGCGTCCACGTTCAGGGTGGAGATCGGCAGCTTTTCGGCGAGCTGTTCGCGCAGGCCGGCCGGGATGTTGCTCATCTCGTCGAAGGACCCGGCTCCGCGCGCGAGCCATTCCCAGACCTGCTTGGTCCGGTAGGCGGGCTGGCCGAGTTCGGCCATGGTCGTCTCGAGTTGAGTCAGGTCCACACATGAAGTGTCGCATTGATGCCCGCCCGGCCCGAGCCTCACTCCGATCCATCGCTTGATATTTCCTGCGCGATCGGCTACTTGTGACTGTGACCGATGATCGGCCGGTGGCCACTCGGTCTCAGCGGGCAAGCATCTGCGGGGGACGCGAGAGGTCAACCAAGACCAGCCGTCCGGCCAGAAGAGAGACGACATGAAACGAATCGGCACGGCACTCGCGGCGGCCGCGGCACTCTTGATCCTGATCGCCATGGGGCCGGTTCCCGCACAGGCCGGGACCGGCAACTTGAATGCGCCGGGTGGGCGTTGCGACGTCACCTTCACCACCGGCGCACAGACCGCCGAGGGGCCCGACGCGGGAGCTGGCTTCGTCGACTACCGGGACCTGACCAACATCGCCGTGGATCCCGCGATGGGAAAGAGCTGTGTCTTCGCCGCCATCGCCGGCGAGTTCCACGTGCACTGGAAGGCGGACGGGAGCGCGCAAGCGATCGGAAACCTCACAATTCCGACGGCGCTTGCCGGGGCATGCAGCTACAGCGGAACCATCAACGGCATCGCCGCTCCGACCGGCTTCACGATGACCACCACACCGACAGCCCTCGCGAAAACAGCCGGCGGCTTCCTTTGCCCGGCCACGTTCAACCTGGTGAATCTCTTCGGCAACATGAGCCACTTCACCTTCTGATCAAGCCTGGCTGGGGCCGGCGCGGCGATCGGGCCGCGCCGGCCCCGCGATCGGCCTTGTAGGCCGGAGGCGCACGACCTATAGCCTCTGTCGCCGTGCCTCCAGCTTCAGCCAGCCCCGCCGCACTCGCCATCTCCGGCCTCACCAAGAGGTATGGAGACGGGACATTGGCCCTGGACGGCCTCGATCTCGAGGTTCCCGACGGCAGCTTCTTCGGCCTGCTCGGACCGAACGGAGCGGGCAAGACGACTCTGATCGGGGCGGTCTGCAACCTGGTGCGCCCGACCGCGGGAGAGATCACGGTTTTCGGCCATCCCGGTTCGAGCATGCATGCTCGCCGGATGATCGGGATCGCAGAGCAGGAGCCGAATCTCGACAAGTTCCTGACCGTCTTCGAGACCCTGCTCTACCACGGCGGCTACTACGGCATGGACCGCTCCGAGGCGAGTGAACGGGCCGAGCAGATGATCGACGCGTTCGACCTGCGGGCCAAGCGAGACGTCGAGGCACCCAAGCTTTCCGGTGGCATGCGGCGGCGCCTCCTGCTCGCCCGCGCCCTGCTCCACCGGCCGAACCTGGTGATCCTCGACGAACCGACCGCCGGGGTCGATCTCGAGCTGCGCCACGAGCTCTGGAGCTACATCCGCAAGCTCCACGAGCAGGGCACCACGATCCTGCTGACCACCCACTATCTGGAAGAGGCCGAGGCGCTCTGCGATGAGATCGCGATGATCAGCGGAGGACAGATCGTGGCCCGGGACACCGCCGCGGGACTGAAGGACATGCACGGCGTCGAAACCCTCGAGGAGGTCTACCTGAAGACGGTGGCCGGGGGCAAGATCCATCTGGCGGAAGAGGCGGCCCGCCCATGAGCCGGGTCGGATACATCGGGCTCGGCATCATGGGACGGCCCGCGGCCAAGAACCTGATGGATGCCGGACATCGGCTCACCGTCGCGACCCGCACCCAGTCCCGTGCCGAACCCCTGGTCGAGGCCGGAGCGGCTCTGGCCGACACTCCGGCCGAGGTCGCCGCGGCATCGGAAGTGGTCTTCCTCAACCTGCCCGACACACCGGACGTCGAGCTGGTCCTGTTCGGCGAAGGGGGTGCGATCGAGGCCGAGAGCTTTGACGGCCTGATCATCGACATGAGTACGATCGATCCGGCGGCGACCGTGGATTTCTCCGCACGCCTGAAGGATCGGGGAATCGAGTTCGTCGACGCCCCCGTCTCGGGCGGCGAGGCCGGGGCGATCGCCGGCACCCTCTCGGTCATGGCCGGTGGGAGCGACGAGGCTTTCGGCCGGGCCCTGCCCTACCTTCGGGTGATCGGCGAACGCATCACCCACGTCGGACCCTCCGGCGGAGGCCAGGTCGTCAAGGCCTGCAACCAGCTGCTGGTCGCGAGCAACGTGCGAGCCGTGGCCGAGGCGATGGTGCTGGCGGAACGTTCCGGACTGATCGATCCCGCGGTCATGCGGGAAGCGGTCACCGGTGGTTTCGCCGATAGCAAGGTTCTCCAGCACCATGGTCTGAACATGCTCGAAGGCAGGTTCGATCCCGGGTTCAAGGTAGAGCTGCACGCCAAGGACGCGCGTATCGTGGGCGCCCTCGCGGCCCGCTCGAACGCTCCGGTCGAGGCCTTCGAGGTCGCCCGCGACTCACTCGGCGGGCTGGTCGATTCAGGCCGCGGTGGGCTCGACAACTCGGCGATGATCGAGTTGCTGCGCGAGCAGGCCGAGGAGAACGCCGGACGGAAAACCAGCGAGTCGTGAACCCGCTGCCCCCGGTTCAAGTGGAGCCACATCCGTGGCGCGGACTCGCCTGGCTTTCGCGTCGCGAGTGCCACCGCGTACTGAAGCTCTGGAAGCAAACCATCCTCGCCCCGGTGATCTCGGCCCTGCTCTTCATGGTCGTGTTCGGCCTCTCGCTCGGTGACAGCATCGCCGAGATCAACGGCTTCGAGTATCAGGTCTACATCGTGCCGGGCCTGATCGCGATGGCGATGGCGCAGGCCGCCTACTCGAACAATTCCAGCACGATCTTCCAGGCCCGCAACGACCGCTACCTGGACGACATCCTGTCCGCCCCGATGAGCGCCTGGCAGGTCCATCTCGGCTACCTGATCGGTGGCGCGATGCGCTCGCTTCTGATCGGAGCGCTGCTCACCGCCGTCGCCCTGCCGCTCACCAGCGCACCACTGGATCATCCGTTCGAGCTCCTGCTCGCAGTGCTTCTGATGACCACCGCCTTCGGATCGCTGGGGATCATCGTGGGCATCTACGCGCAGTCCTGGGACAACCAGTCCTTCATCAACAACATCGTAATCCTGCCCCTGATATTCCTGGGCGGGGTCTTCTACTCGGTGACGAGACTCGGTTCGCCCTGGGAGCAGATATCGCACTTCAACCCGCTCTTCTACGTGGTCGACGCGGTCCGGTTCGGATTCCTCGGAAACAGTGATGTGGAGCCGATTCTCTCGCTCGGTGTGGTCGCGGTGATCACCGTTCTCCTGCTCGGCTGGTCGCAGTATCTGTTCTCCACGGGGCATCGCCTGAAACCCTGAGTACGCCTATCCGGCGGCCCCGAAACCGACCGGCGTACGGATGTGTACCTGATAGCTTCGCGCTCGCGTCAGTTTTCTGGAGAGGACAACAAGGAGCGTGGGTAGATGAGAGGTTGCGGTTTCGCGGGAGCTGTGCAGGGAAGGGAGCGAGCCACCGGGAGAGCTTGGATTTCGGTGGCGATCCTGTGCCTTGCGGCTGCCTTCATGACCTGGAGCTCGCCGGCCGCGGCCGACGACGGATCATTGACGATGACACTCGATTCGGGCGTGATCAACCTGGGAACGACGACCGGTGTGAAGGTGATCGATCCGGGGGCGACGCCGCCCGATCCGCCCGCGACTCTGAACGCCACGTTGACCGAGGGAGGCGCCGTGTCCACGCCGACCGGAGGCTTCGTCTTCCCGACCAAGGTGATCGAGGACCTTTCGGCATCCGGTCTTCTCGTTGACGCGAAGATCGAGATCTCCGCGACCTCGACCATCACCGGCACTTTCGACCGGGTCACCGGCGCTTCGGCGATCACGGTCCCGGCCCAGGCCCTGATCTCAGTGTATCCCGCCGATTCCACCGAGGATCCGCTGGGAGTCTGCAGAGTCTCCGGCTTCACGCTGGGGCTCTCGACCACCGGCACGCTGGTCGACCCCGGTGTTCCGGGCGCGACCCCGCCGCATCCCCCGGCCAACTATCCGGCGGCCGCCTTCGCACCGCCGTCGGGCGACGGAGCGATGGTCTCCCTGTGGGCCGGCCTGCCGGCGTCCAGCGCCGAGGGCGGATCTCTGCCCGCCGTGGTCTGTCCCGCGGTCGATGGCCTGATCGGCGGATCGGGCGGTATCTGGCTCGGTGGCACCGCAACCCCGTCGGCGGGCCCGGTACAGCTGCCGCCGTCGGAGGCGCCGGACATCACGGCCGCCCCGGAGGTGACCACCGGTTCGACCGCCGCCGAGTTCGAGTACGAGCAGGGTGCCGGCGAGGATCAGCCGGTGAACAAGTTCCAGTGTCGTCTCGACTCGAGCGCGTCTGACGCCTGGGAGGCATGCGGATCCGGGGCGACTTCGGGCTCGAACGAGTATTCGGGCCTGGAGCCCGGTGAACACAAGTTCGACGTGAGGGCTGGGAACGACTCGGGCTACGGTCCGGTCGCCAGCCACGAATGGACGATCATCGCCGCGCCGGCCGTGGCGCCGAAGATCCTCACGTCACCACCGGCCGATGGCACCGACACCTCCGCCACGTTCACGTTCGAGAAGGGAATGGGCGAAGAACAGCCGGTGGACGGGTTCGAGTGCAGGCTGGATTCGGCCGCGGGTTGGAGCGCCTGTGACAGCGGGTCGCAGACCTATTCCGGGCTCGCCGTGGGCGACCACGAGTTCGAGGTGAGGGCCGGGAACGAGATCGGTACCGGACCGGTGTCGTCGTACTCCTGGAAGGTGTCGGCGGTGAAGCCGCCGGACCCGACCTGTGCGGAGGATCCGAGCCAGTCGAACTGCCTCGGAAGGCTCGGCCGGGTGGCGATCACGCCGAAGTCGAAGAAGGTGAAGCGCGGCAAGGCAGCGACCTTCAAAGTCGGTGTCACCAATTCAGGCGACGGTGCCGCCCGCTCCGTGAGGGCCTGTCTGACCGCGCCGAAGAAGCAGCTCAAAACGCTCGGCGGTGCCTGCAGGACGATCACTTCCATCGATCCGGGCAAGACCGGCACCGTGACATTCAAGGTCAGGGTGACCAGGAAGGCGAAACCGGGCAAGAAGGCGATCGTAAAGGTCAAGGCAACCGGTGTCGGCCTGAACGCGGTCTCCGCGAAAGCGACGGTGAAGTTCGCCAAGTAGCGAGCCCCACTCCTATTCATAAACACCGTTCAGTAAGCGCCCCGAGCTGTTTTTTTGGCTTGGGGCGCTATTTTTTTGCCCGCTTACTGAACGTATCTTTATAAGAATCCTCACATGTTCAACACAGATACAGGAGTACATGATACGTTCGAAAAGAGGTTATTTAGGGGAATCTCTAGAGGAGGAGTAGAAGTGTCTAGCCACTCATGTAAGGGGTCGCGGCCCGTGGGTCACGCGATCAAGGTAGGCGACATGGGAGCTGTCCCGAGAGGGTCAACTCGTCGCGGCATCACCTGGATGGCGGCTCTGTTCGCCGTCCTTTTCGCAGCATCGCTTTCAATGGCCGCACCGTCGTTCGCGTCCGCGGCGGCGGAAGTGACCGCACAGATTTCACATCTGCCGGCCGGCAATCTGAAGACCGGCGAGCAGTTCACCGCGGAGATCAAGCTCAAGAACACGGGCGATGCGCCGACCGCTCCGGGCGCGACTCCGACCGACGCACTCGGGTTCTCGGTCGAGATACCGGAGTCCCTCGAGTACATCAGCGCCACCCCGGCCGACCCGGTCTGGTGGTCGAATCCGCAGTTCCCGACCGGCTGCTTCTCGATCAGCCTCGGCGCCACCCAGCTCGGTTGCTACGGCGATCCGAACGAGGTACTGGCCCCCGGAGAGACGAGCCCGGCGGTGAACGTGAAGCTGCGCGTCAAGCCGAGTTCGAGCGGCACGGTCGATCTCAACGTTTCGTCGTTGGGCGGCGGTGGCGGCAACGTCAACGGATTGGACTCATTCCAGATCACTCCGTCGCCTTCACTCAGCCTGGACAAGTCGCATTCCGGCCTGTTCAAGCGAAGCTCACAGGCCACGTATGACCTGACGGTCACCAACGACGGGCCCTTGCCGACGACCGGCACCGTGATCATCACCGACGAGCTGCCGGCCGGACTCACCTACGACGGTGCGAGCTCCACCGGAAACTACTGGAGCTGCGCCGATGCCGGACAGGTGGTCACCTGCACCGGTCCCGCGGTCATCGCCAGCGGTGAATCGGCTCCGACACTCCACCTCGACGTGAATGTCGATGCCGGGGCGCCGAGCGAGGTGACCAACACCGCGACCGTGACCAGCACGGGCGCGACACCGGGCGAGGCGAGCGATCCGACCCCGATCTACTCGGCGAACGCCAAGCTGATCAGGTACTCGGTGAATCCGACCGAGGTCGCTTCACAGACAGAAGGCGTCGGTTCTTTCTTCCGGCTCCGCAATCTGTTCAACGACACGAACGTGTTCCTGGATTTCACCCAGCTGGTCAACAAGCCGGTCTTCACGGGCGCGTTCGAGCCGGGTGACGAGAGTGTCTCGATCGATCCGAGCGGAGTTGACTTCCCGACCTACACGATCCCGAATCTGGATGCCGGGCTCGCGCTGGGAGCGACGAAGATCTTCGTCGATGTGGACGTCGACTTCGTTCCGACCGGATCCTGGACGGGTTCGTACGACCCGGCCACCGGCGAATCGAGCCTCAACATGAAGGTCAACATCGTTCTCAACATCAAGTTGGCTTCACTGATTCCCGGCCTGTTGGTCGGTACCTGTGAAACCGGCCAGACCGATGTCGATCCGCTCACCACGGGCAGTCTCGCGCCACCGGATCCGGATGTCGTTCCGTCACCAGTGACCGCCGGTCAGCCCTTCGGTGCTGACAGCAACGGTGCCCTGATCAACAACAGCGTTGCCGTATCGGGTGTCGGTTGCCCCTACGTCAACCCGCTGATCACCGCACTCGCCGGACTCGATGCGGCCGGCCTGGCATCCGCGGTGAACGGCCTGCTCGGCACGCCGGCACCGACCGGAGCGACCGACATCCGCCTGGAGACGCATGCCGCGTTCCCGGAGGACAACGCCGCGCTGACCATGAAGGTCGCCCCGGTCGACAAGATCGTGCTCGGCACAGGTGGTGCCTACAAGTACGACATCGTGAACGAGAGTTCCGAACCGACCGACGGCAGCACGATCAGCGTCACCAACACGCTGCCGGACGGTTTGGCCTACGTCGATTCGGCCGGATCCGATCCGAGCTGGAACTGCTCGGCCACGGGCCAAGATGTCACCTGCGACAACAACGGGACGTACGCGGCCGGCGAGACCCTGCCGACATTGCGCGTCAATGTGAGCACGACCGGTGAGACGGCGTATCCGTCGGTCGCCAATTTCGCTTCCGTCGAGGGAGGTGGATCCGAAGGGGAGTTCATCGCGTCGCATATGACGAAGATCTCCGCTCCCGGTTTCGCCCTCGCGATGACCAGCGATACCGGCAACCACAACGTCGGGTCCACCTCGATCATGCGGCCCGGTGTCCGGAACTCCGGCACCGAGCCGACCGCGGGTGAGATCACTCTCGTCGGCACGCTCCCGAGGGGCATGACGTACGTATCCGCTGCCGGGACCGGTGGTTTCACCTGCACCGCGGGTGCGGCCAGCGCGACCGGTCAGACGGTGACCTGCAAGACCAGCACGCCGGTTGCGGCCGGCGCCACGGTCACTCCGCAGATCACCGTCGCGGTGAACAGTGCCGCTGCCGATTCGGTCAGCACCAGCTGGGCGGTCAGTGGAGGCGGGGCCCCAGCGGCCGCGAACTCCAACGTCACCTCGGCCGTCCGGCCGGTGGTCCAGTCGGAGCTGTCGGTCACATCCACCCACACGGGTGATTTCGCGGTCGGCGCTCAGGGCGAGTACACGATCGTCCTGAAGAACACCGGCCTCGGCACCACCGGAACCAACCCGGTGACCGTGACCACCAACCTGCCGGACGGACTCCGGTTCGTGAGTGCCTCGCCCAGCGGTGGCACGAACTACTGGCAGTGCTCCGCCAGCGGCCAGACGGTCGAATGCGGCAACACCACGCCTGCCGGTGTGGGCAAGCCGATCGCCGCAGGTGGTTCCGCGACACCGCTGGTCATCACGGTCGACGTGGAGAACGGCGCCTACCCGAGCGTCACCAACCGCGTCACCGCGAGCGGCGGAGCGGCATCGAATGTCGCCAATGGTTCCGACCCCACGAATGTGACGGCCGCGACCACGCTCGGAATCATCAAGTCGCACGAGGGCAAGTTCACGGCCGGCGAGGATGGAAGTTTCAACCTCGAGGTCTACAACTCGTCACCGGTCGATTCGAGTGGCACCATCACCGTCTCCGACACGCTCCCGGCCGGGCTGACCTTCGTGTCAGCCGACTCGGCGGGCGGGTACTGGAGCTGTGACGACGCCGCACAGGTGGTCACCTGCACCAGTGAGGCGGTCATTCCGGCCGGAGATTCCGCGCCGGACCTGACTATCACCACCGGTGTCGGTGAGGCCGCGGTTCCGGGTGTGACCAATACCGGCACCGTGTCCGGCGGGGGCATGAGCGGCGACGCAGAGTCGAGCGACTCGGTGATCGTCGATCCGGCCCCGCCGATCCCGCCGAACCCGAACAAGCCGATCCTCTCGATCGACAAGTCCCATCAGGGTGATTTCAAGGCGGGACAGTCCGGCGAGTACAGGATCGTGGTGTCGAACGATGGTGAAGTTCCGACCTCCGGGACGATCACCGCGACCGACGCGCTGCCGATCGGGCTCACATATGAGAGCGCGGCCGGTGACGGCTGGAATTGCTCGGCCAGCGGTCAGAAGGTCAACTGCACGAGTGACGCGGTCGTGGCCGCGGGTGCGGATGCGTCCGCCATCACCCTGAAGGTCAAGGTCGATGGGGACGCCGCTCCCGGCGTGACCAACACGGCCTCGGTCCAGGGTGGCGGAGCGGTCGCCCAGGCGATCGCCTACGACCCGACCAAGGTCCAGGCCGGCAGTCCGAAGATCACCGCGGTGAAGGTCTCCCCCGCCAAGAAGTCGGTCAAGGCCGGCAAGGCGGTGACCCTCACGGTCAAGGTGACCAACGGCGGCGACGCGGCGGCGAGTGGAGTGTCCGTCTGCGCCTCTGGTCCGGCCAAGAAGGTCAAGGTGCCCGGATGCACGACGACCGACATCGCGGCCGGCGCGACCTCGAGCGTGAAGCTCAAGGTCAAGGCCGCGAAGAAGGCCAAGGGCAAGGCCACCGTGAAGGTGACCGCCAAGTCCGGTGCCGCCGGCAGCAGGTCGGCGAGCTCGAAGCTGACGATCAAGAAGTAAGACAGGGATGAAAGTCAGACTGAAAGGGGCGGCCTTCGGGCCGCCCCTTTCTTTTCCGGTCGCGGGCTCCATCGCGCGACCAACGGAGATCCTGCTTCGGAGAGGAGAGCGCATGAGCGCATCGAAATGAGCGCGATGGTGGGTCCTCCACCATCGCGCTCGGTTTGGTGTCCTCCATGACCGGCTTCGCGACATGTCGCGAGCCCCAAACTTCGACAAACCGATTCGGCTCTTGAGCCGAGATGACGATCCCCTCGTGGCCCGCACCTCGATCCAAACCACCGAACTGGATTCACTCTAGCAGTTCTGAGTAATCACTTGTTCCTGATTTGTGAAGTCGTCCCGGACCGGAAGCGCGGGGCCGCCATCTAGGGCTCGACGCAGTTGACGAGTTCGTCCAGCGAGGCGTCGAAGACGATGTACGCCAGCGGGTTGAACCCGCAATCGATCAGGTCGAACTGGCCGTCTTCCTCATAGACCTGATCTTCGCCCGAACCGGGTCTGATCGTGTCGAAGCCCGATTCGCCCTCGATCCAATCGTTGCCCGATCCGCCGAGGATCACGTCGTCCCCCGAACCGCCGACCAGCCCGAAACTGTTGCCGGTGTCACGGTCGTCTCCGGCTCTGCCATCAAGCAGATCGTCGCCCGGTCCTCCGATGAAGTTGCGGTCGCGGCCTTCGTGGCCCAGCAGACGATCGTCACCCTTTCCACCCCAGGCCCGTAGATCGAAACTGTTGAAGTCGGGATCCGGGCCCAGCCCGCCGGCCTCCATCAGATCGTCCCCGGGACCGAGAAGCACGTGGACCTTGTCAGCGTTGAAGCCGAGCAGCTCACCGAGTCGCCGGTTCACCGAACGCGAGCGCAGTGAGATCAGGCCGGCGGTGCGAGACAGGTAGACATGATCAGCCCTTCTGCTTCCCGCGAACAGGAGATAGGAAGCGTCACCTCGCCGGGGGGATTGGCCCTTCATCTCGATTCGGATGCCCTTTCCGCTCGCACCGGGCGAGAAGGGTCCTCCGGGCCCTTGGAATTCCGGGCGCGATCCGGGATTGGACCTCAGTCCCCGGCCGCTCTGATCGATGACCAGGGCGTGGCGCGAGGTGCGTTTCACCTTGATCACGATTCGATCGACATCACGAACGGTGACCGGTGAGCACCGAATCTCCCTCGATTGTCCACGCCAGCCCATATGGGATCGAATGCCCTCGGTGGTGAAGAACCTGATCCGTCTGTGGTCGCGGTAGAGCAGTGTGGCGCCATTGAGCCAGTTCTTCCGGTGGATCGAGACGTAGTCGCCGCGCGGCCCCTTCGGCCCGGATTCGACCTTGCGACAGGTATCACGGTCATATATCGATGCCGAGGCGGGCTTCTCCATCTGGACGAACATGGCCGCGACAAGCAACAGGCCGACCAGCACCCGACCCGCGCTCAGCCTAGGACTGAGATTCGTCGTTGCCGTATGGACCCCCATCGCGATCTCCCCTCGAAACGTTCACCGTCATTGGCGATACAGAGCACTAAACCGCGAACGTCATCAAAGATGCGGCGGGCGGGAGAGATCCGCCGAACGGGGACCAAGCAGTAGAGCTGCCTGCACAAGAAAGGGTGGTGGGTCCGGATTCATTTCTGAACCCGGACCCACCACCCGGATGCCGCTTCCTGCGGCTACCCCCTGTCGCTGCTTGCTACTTGACCTTGACCGTCGCCTTCGCGCTGGCGGAGCCGGCGTCGGTCGAGGAGGCCTTGAAGCTGAGCGAGATCTTCTTGCCCTTCTTCGCCTTCTTCTTGACGGTCACCTTGAACTTCACGGACTTGGACTTGCCCGCGGCGAGGTTGCCGGTCGAGACGCACTTGGCCCCGCCGACGAACTTCTTCGGTGCGGTGAGGCAGACCTTGCTGCCTGCGGCCGCGCCGCCGCCGCTGTTGGTGACCTTGGCCGTGAAGGTGGCCTTCTTGCCACGCTTGACCGTCTTGGACTTCGGGCTCACCTTGACGCCGATCTTGCCGCAGAGGCTTGGATCGGTCGCGCAGGTGCCAGGCCCGCCGGTGACGGTCCAGTCCCGAGTCGATACCGCACCGTCGCCGTCAATGTTCTTCGCCCGAACCGAGAAGGTGTGGGTGCCCGGTTGGACGCCGGCGTATGTCTTGGACCCGCTGTCGCAGGGAGCCCAGTCTGTGGATTCGATCTTGCAATCAAATCCGGTGATGGTTGTGGGCTCCGCGGCGTTCTTCTCATAGGTGAAGGTGGCCGAGTTTGAATCGGTCGTCGCGTCCGGACCCGTGAGGATCTTCGGAGCGAGCGGCTTTTTAGGTATCGGCGGAGTTCCCTCCTTGGCATCGCCTTCGAGCCAGATTCCACCGGGACCACCGATCAGACCATCGACCGCGGGGCAGACGAGCCCGGCGAGCGATCCGGCCTCGGCGACCGATGCGGGCAGACCGGCCCAGGTGGCGACAAGCGCGCCGTCGAACGACGGCGGAGCGAACGGCGCCGCCTCGTAGTCGGTGGCCGGACGCGGCGGAGTGGCACCCGGGTCACCCGGGTCATTCAGCTCGCCGGTCGTCGACAGTCCGAGCGAGAAGCCGGAAACTCCGCAGCGGGCGACAGAGGACGCACTGTTCGCCGGGTAGACGGTGATCGTGGCCTTGGTCGGGATGCTGACCGTGGAAACACCGGTTGCCGCGTTGAGATTGCCGGTGATGTTGCCGTTAGCGGCGATCGCGATCTTCGCGTCGACCATGGGCAGGAGCGGCTCACCTGTCGCCAGGTCTTCGATCGTCTTGTTCGGAAACGAGAAATTCTCCTTGGGCGCCGTCAGTGTGCCGTCGCCGGCCACTTCCGCCGAAAGCCTTGCCGGAGGATCCGACAAGTCCGGATCGACGATCTTCGCCCACGTGGTCGAGAGCTGGATCACTCCTCGATCGAGCGTGTAGTTGTAGTTGGCCGCCTGAGCGGCACCCGTCATGGCGGAAAACGACACGATCGCGACCAGCGCCGCCAGTGCCAATCCTATTTTGCGTCCTAAGTGAGTCATCATGCTCCTTTTTCTGTCTGCATTCCCTGCAAAAAATTTGCAGTCTGGATGGATGAGGGAGGCACTCCGGCGAGGCAGGGATCTCACCGAAGCACCTCCTCATCCTGATTCCGCGGGGAGGGACCGCGCTAGCGAGCGGCTATTCCAGCCCTCGCGGACTTGTCGCCTCGTGTCGAGGCTGGGACCTTGTGCACCCCATAAGAACTCTCCCTCCTGGATGGTTCAACTCATCCCTCGTATCCATTACGAACCCTGCGGATTCCCCTCTCCTAGCCGATCGGATCGGCTCGCCGGAGACCTCTCCGGCCTTGCCTATATGTACTTGATTGTTCAAGATTTGTCAAGTAAAACGAGACTCGCCCGTTCACCGGGTGATGTTCGGGATACCGCCTCTGCGGCCGGCAGCTCGATGCCACCCCAATCCGGCACCGATCGACGGTCGGGCCCGCCCCTTCGCATTGAAGGAGCGGGCCCATCCATCTATCGATTCTCGTCGGTCACCACAGCCGGCCGGTTCAGCCGACCGTGATCTTGGCGGTCGCCTTCTTCGAGTCGACGCCACTTCCGCTGGCCGTGAAGTTGAGGGAGATCTTCTTCCCCTTCTTGGCCTGCTTCTTGACCGTCACCTTGAATTTCAGGACCTTGGTCGATCCCGAGGCGAGGCTGCCGACCGTCTGGCAGCCCTTGACCTTGACGAACTTCTTCGGTGCCTTCACACACACCTTCACCCCACTGGCGGTCTCACCGCCGGCGTTGGTGACGATCGCGGTGATGGTGCCCTTCTTGCCGCGCTTCACCTTGAGCGACTTCGGGCTGGCGACCAGAGTCGCGAGCTTCGCCGGGCCGCCGGTGCACTTGCCGGGATTGGCGGCGCACCAGTCGTAGTCCGGACATCCCATCTTCGTCGGATTCGCATCGCAGTAGCCAGAGCAGCCAGGCAGCGACGGATCCGCGATGCAGGGGCTCGGACCGGGCTCGATCGGAGCATCGGTGGTGGTGAACGTCCGGTCCGCGCCGTAGCGCTTCACGCCCAGATCGTTCGTGGCCACCACGCGGTAGTGGTATTCCGTGCCCTTGGTGAGGCCGGTGAGCCCGGCGTCGACCGGTGAACCGGAGCCTGATGCTTCGAGCTCCTGGGTGGCGGTGGTCTCTCCGTACTCGTCGCTCGTGCCGTACTCGAAGTACGCCTCCGAGTCACGCCCGTTGGTCGCGACCGAACCGTTGAGTGACGCGGTCTCGTTGGTGACACCGACCGCGTTACCCGTCTTGGCCTGGTTGATCAGGGCCTTGCCGGGCACGATCGAGACCGTACCGGCGTTGTTGACCGCGTCGGGATCTGCCCCCGAGGCCGCGTAGGCCAGATCTGTCAGACCGTCGCCGTCAATGTCTCCCAGCGACGTGATCATGTCACCCGATCCGACGTTGGCACCAGAACCCAGCAGGGCAATACCCGCCTCCGGGGTCAGGTCCGGTCCCAGCCCGAGTTCCAGATTTTCAGGCGCGGACGCCTGTCCGAACACGACATAGCCGGCACCCACTCCGGTAACTCCATCCACCGGTGTGGCCGAGGCCGAGATGAACGTGTCGTCCAACCCATCACCATTGAAATCACCGATCGGAACCGTCCGCTTTCCGATACCCGAGGCCAAGCTGCCCCCGAGCGCGTAGTAGCCGGTGCCGGGCTCCAGATCGAATCCGGTCACAATCGCGCCGGCAGTTCCCGGAGCGGGCAGGTAGAGGAAGGATTGGATACCACCGTTGGGGTCCAGGAATCCCTGTACGCCGACGGTCAGATCGTCCCTTCCATCACCGTTCAGATCGCCCGTGTTGTAGGCGCTGCTGGCAGAAATGGCGGGCGTTGCCAGGGTAACTCCCATCGATGGCGTGAAAGTACCCAGGTCATAGGTGGCATCGGTCCAATTGATTCCGTAGAGGATCTCTGATCCACCTGCCGGCCTCGCGGGACCGAAGGCCAGGCTCAGGTCGTCCTTTCCATCGGCGTTGATGTCGGCGACCCGGTTGATCGTGGTGTTGCCTCCGAAGCCGTTGACATTGGTGAGCGTCAGCATGTCCGTCGCCGGAAGAGTGGCCAGATCGACGGGTCCGACCCGCGCGCCGGCCTTGATGACCAGGATCTCATCGACCGATGCGGCCGACAGGACCAGTTCCCGCGATCCGTCGCCGTTGAAGTCCAAGGTAGCCACCTGGTCTTCGGTACCGATGCCGATAGCTTCCGAATCATTGAGCTGGTAGCCCTGGGAACTGGTCATCGTCGCCGGGTCCAGACATCTTGCCGGTGCGCCTGAGGCGCAGATCGGAAGGGTGCTCGGATCCTCAACGCCATAGACGACGTAGTTCGAGGCGCCTGCCCCATAGGTGACGAACTGATCGGGTGTACCGTCACCATTCCAGTCGCCGAGGTTGTAGGCGGTAACGGTTCCCGCGGTCGGAGCGATCCGATAGCCGTAGCTCGCGGGGGTGTTGGCAACGCTGGTGGTTCCCCGTCCGGAGGGCGAGGTGAACTGGATGTAGAGCCCGGGGTTCGTGGCACCGCCGGAGTTCATCCCGAGATCGTCGACTCCATCACCGTTGATGTCTCCGACGTTCTCGAGCGACTTGCCCAGAGCGGCGTTGGCGGCCCCGCCCGTGTAGACGGTGTTCGCACCGGCCCCGACCTTGATGCTCGGATCAGGATTCGGGACGTTCTTGGTCCAGTTGTACTCGGCAACGGGACCGTAGCCCGTCGCAGTCCCGGCCTTGATCTGGACCGTGTGTGGGCCGTTGGCCACCGAATAGGTGATCGTTCCCGAGTTGCACTGGATGAAGGCGGCGCCATCCAGGCTGCATTGGTAGAGGTTGGGCAACCCGACTTCCCCGGTTCCGCCGGTGAAGCTGAACACGTCATTCGGCGACGATGTATTCGGGTTGGCCGGCGTCGCCGTCAGGGCCGGTGGCTGTGCCGGGGCCGGAAGGTTCTGGCTCCATACGTAGCTCGCGATCGGGCCCTGAGTCGAAATATTCGTGGACTCGCGAACCGCGACGTCAAAGGTCTGTGAACCATTGGCCGGCGCATATGTCCTGAAGTACGGCGGAGCGCCCGCAGTCGTACCACAGGCGACCCATCCGGCTGTCGGGGCAGGAGGCGATGAGGTCAGGTACTGACGACAGTAGAAGCGCAACGGCGTTACGACCGAGGTTTCTCCGGCACCCACCTGATACTCGAATCGCACGGTGCCTTGAGTCGTATTGGGGTTGCTGGGCTGCATGGTGATCGCGGGCGCGGCAGTCGCGGCTCCCATCGCGGCGGGCGCGGCGACCATGACCCCGGCCGCGACGACCAATCCGGTCAGCGCGAAGCGCAATCTGCGCCCCAGGCCTTTTCTATTTCGAAGTCTTTTCATTGCTCTCTTCTCTCCATTCATTCATTGGTGGATGCCGAGCCCGAGGAACCCGGGAATTGCACCCGCACCCCAGGCCGTTGACCTGATTCCTGTTTACGGTCGACGGAGGTGATGAGGGATGGCCGGCGAGACCGCATGTGATCTCGCCCTTTGGACGGCACGGAGGAACCCCGGATTGCTTCCGGCACCAACAAACGTTGTCGTGTTCCCTGCACCATCCCCTTGTCTCCTCCTCAGCATTTGCGGGCGATCGACCCAGCACATACCGTCCCGATCTCCCCGCTGGCCGACCTCTCCTGGCCGACCATCTCCGCTACTTGCGCTACGCGCTGTATCAATAACAGACATGCACAAGTTTTGTCAAGTATTCAACTGTTCTCGAATACATGATGGTCGATCAGAGCATCTTTTTCGCCTTTATCAAGCCATTGTGAAGCTCCGAAGGCATCCGGCCGTCCGGGTCGACGCCGCTACCTAGAGCTCGATCGTGCCGTTCTGGAACTCGAGACTGTTCAGCGGGCTCGGGCAGAGGAACAACCCACCCGTCTTCTGAACGTTCTGGGGTCCGCCCGCGAATGATCGAATCACCGGGCTGGAACCGGCATCGCTGTACGTGCCGGTGACCGCACCCAGAGACGTGGTGCTGTAGTGACAGTCGAATCCGACGTCGATGACAACGGATCCCGTCACCGATGCCGCACCGCCGGCGAAGGCAGCGTTCAGGCTGCTATTGGACAGGTCCGCAGGCAAGCTCGTCAGGTCGCAGGGCGAGGTGTGAACGATGTCGCTGATTTCACCCGTTCCGGAATCCCAGGTGAAGTCGACGTTGCACACAGAAAGCCCGACGGCGACGATGTCCATGTTTCCGTCACCGGTCGCGGCCGACGCCGAACCGGTCGTGAGAGATACGGCCGCGAGTGTGATGGTCCCGACCAAACACAACTTCTTCAATAGCCTCATGCATTCTCCTTAGAAGTGATTCAGCAGCACGAAAAACCCCGGGGCGGCCAAGGCCGCCCCGGGGTAGCTCGACTCATGCATCCATCAGAGTCGAAACGAGCACTAGGAATTCCTAGAGCTCGATGGTGCCGTTCTGCAGCTCGACTCCGACCAGCGGATTCGGGCAGAGGAAGAACCCGCCTGTCTTGGCGACGTTCTTCGGTCCGCCGTCGAACGAGCGGATGCCGCCGGCGTCACTGTAGGTGCCGGTGATCGCACCCAGAGACGAGGTGTTGTAGGTGCAGGTGAAGCCGATGTCGGCAACAACGGTACCGGTCAGCGACGCAACGCCACTCGAGAACGACGCAGCCAGGGTGCTGTCCGTGATGTCGATCGGAATGCTCTCGTAGTAGCAGGGCGCCGTCGGGGCGAGATTCGTGATGTTGGTGCCGTCCCAATGGAAATTGACGTTACAGGCGGTACCGCCATCAACGACGACGTCGACGTTTCCGTCACCGGTGGCAGCCGAAGCGGAACCGGCGGCCAATGCTCCCACGGCGAGCATGGCAACCACGGCCATACCCAGCTTCTTCACATACCTCATGTGTGTGTCTCCTCCGGCCCAATCGGGTTGGTCTCTTGACCACGGCGTTCATGCCTATCCCCAGTAAACCGACCAGACCTCAATGTTGGGGATGACGAGATGTATATCGAGTGATTTGATGTTTGTCAAGTACTCAATGTATCCTGAGCAATAGAGGTTGGCGCCGCCATCATGTGAGCCAATGGCCGGCCACACTCGGGGCTTCGCATGTCCGACCCACCCTTCCAAGCAGAATGCGGGCCTGCTGGATGGAGATTCCAGGCAAGAAGTCGGCCGCCGGAAGGGACCAGACCGAGTCAGGGCACAACGAAGACTGGGCGTGGCGAGCAGAGTACTCCGCCCACCACGCCCGTTCTGGCGTCTTCCATGACCTCGTCGCGCCCGAAGACGCGAACTCCAAATCCGTCTCCACTCACTCTCCCTGAGCGAACGAGTTTCAGATTACTCCAAATAGATAGATCAATCAACTACAGCCGCTCGCACAGGATCGTTCGCGTCATGCGAGGTCGGCTCGTGCGTATGGACCACCTCGGCTTCGAATACGGAGCCGCCCGGGTCAGACGTCCAACTCGGGAATGAACCGCCGAATGTGCTCTGAGATCGTTTCGCGAACCCAGCGCTTCGTGTCCGAGTCCGCCATCCGGTAGCGGCCTAGCAGCATCGCCTGATCGTCCAGCGGCAGTCCGGCGATCTCCCAGGACACAACGAGGCGCTCGAACAACAGCTCCGTCCTCCGCTGCCAGATGTCATCGACGCTGGCGGCGTCACTCACCATTTCGGAGCGGAACTGCCTGATGGTCCCCGAGGTCAACTTCTGCCGTAGAACCAGGACGTTCCCATCCGAATCGCTATAGCTGGACGTCGGACTCTTTGCCTTCGGCTGTCTGATCTTTCGGTTGCGCTTCTTCGCCATCGATCTCATCTTGACGGTTCAAGAGCTCCGCGTCTCCGAGACCACCGAAACGGTGGCGTTGCTGCGAGTCCTGGCTGGCCAATTCGGCGACCGCCGAGTAGAGGATCACGTCAAGCACCAGGCCGAAGACAGCCCCGAACTGGGCTTCGACGAAAGAAAAGACCCGCGTCACGAAGATCGACACGAGCAGAGCCCGGCCGAAGTTGGAGTACGCGGCCTGATGCTCGCCCTTGCGCATCTTGAGGATGCCGATGCCGACGAAAACCACCGAAGTGAGGATCGACAGGGTCCGGGCGACCGTCAGGAAGTCAACGCTCTCGTGAGGAACCCTGCCGTGGTTCTGAGATTCCACGCCGAGGTCAAGCTGAAGATCGAGGACTCCGAGCAGGGAAACAGCCCCCCAGGCGATCACGATCGCGATCACGGCGGATCCGAATCTCGGCCGTAGAGTCAGCGCCGTGATCCGGGCGTGCAGGCGGTCGATGAAAAGGCTCGCCTTGGATGGCGACTTGGTCGGGGCGAGTGCGATCTCCGCGAAATAGGCCCTTGTTCTGGCCACACGCGGATCCGACTGATCCGATTGATCAAGGAGGGCGTTGGCCACGGTGAGATCGTCCTTGCCGAACTCGCCGGTGACTGTCTGAGGCAGGAAGGCCATGGCATTGGCCAGCGCGGTCTGCGAGTTCAGGGTCTGTCGCCGGGACAGCTCCCGGACGATCAGGAAGAGCACGATGAAGACGATGTAGATGATGCCGGCGGCGGGCTTGAAGAAGTAGTTGTTGTCCGCGGTGATGAACTTGCCCAGTTCGTCGATGAAGAACCCGAATCCGATCCCGCCGATGATCGCGGTGGCAGTCTTGCTCCACCCGTTCAGGTAGATCAGCGAAAACCAGATCGCGATCAGCATGAAGATGCCCCCGTAGAGAAGGTGGGCGATGTGAAGTCCACCTCCCCCCAGTTGCGGATAGTTCGTCAGCCAAAGCTGGGTGCGTATCACCAGGATCGTCGTGACCGACGCCAGAAGAAACCACTCGAGCTTCTCAACGAAGTCATAGCGTCTGATCGGATTGTTGATCAGACGCCCGACCAGATCTCTGCCCCCCGGATTCACATGTCCATTTAACCCGCGCGAGCGGACATCCAGTGGGACTGCGGCGCGCGACGATGGCACGGTTCCCGATAGGTAGGACCCGGGAACCGCACCAGTCGCATCACACTGGCGTGGACACTCAGGGAGACGAGCTAATCCACACCTTCCATACGCACTGACCGTCTAGGGAGAGCGACGGCAGCCACGTAAGCTCTGAACCGTCCCGGCCTCTTGCCGGGACGATCGTTCAACCGGTTTCACCATCCGTGTCCGGTCAAATCCGTGGCGACCACACCCCCACCCCCTCATAGGATCCCCCGGGGTGTGATCGCCGCTTCGGCTGGAAGGCCAACTCATTTGACCTTCGCTCTTGCCGTAGCAGTTTGAAATTTGAGTAAGTTCTTTCATGTCTTCTGACGCGCGGCTTGAGTTCCTGATTCATTGAGGCGAAGCGGCACCCCGGGGGTGCAGGGAACCCGCCGGGGCGCCTATTCACCTTGTCTCTTCCGCGAGGCCCGCTAACGGACTGCGATATTCACCTTCGCGGCATTGTCGGCCACCTCAAGAACAGAGGCGGTAAACGAGAGCGTTCCCTTCGTACCCCGCGTCACCTGCCTCTCGACGATGACCATGAACTCCTTGATCAAGTCGGACGAAGCCACGAGGCAAGCTCTGAAAATTGTTTTGATCCGCTTCACAAATTCTCCTTTGGTCCTCATATTGGCCTCCCACGTGGCCTTGGCAATCCATTTGGCGTCCGCGATCCGGAAAACTGCCTTGAGGACCCTTCCTCGGTGGATCTGGGCGATAGTAAACCCGATCACTCAGGACTTGTCAAGTAAAAGATTGTTTTTGAGGAATACAACGGTCTATCGCTCCTTCCACGCGCCTCCGAAAATCGGCGAAACCGGAAGGTGGCCTACACGTCGAGGTACGCGTCGACTGCGAATGAGCCCGACAGTCGGGCGAAGGATGCTGCTGTTCGGCTGGCCCAGCCGGAACGGAGGTCCAAGTTCCGGAGATTCCCGCCATCGGAAGGTGATACCTACAGGTGATGTCGTTGAACGTCATTTCACCGTGCCGGTGCCTGCGTTGGCCGAAGCCGGTCCGGCAGCGATGGTACCTGCGACAACAACGGCCACACCAGAGTCGATAGTTTGCGAATACGTTCCATTTATGCCTCCCCTTCTTCCCGTTCATTCAACCCCGCGTCGGTTTCATGGTGGTCTGATGGTTGGCGCGTCCGCTCTCGCCGGAAACTCGAAAGGCGGTCCGCGACCGAAGCCGCGAACCGCCCTTGCGAGGGACTACGAACTACTTACCGGTGATCTAGACTTCGAAATCTGCTTCGATATCAAAGTCAACCGGGCTCGGGCAGAGGAAGCTACTGCCAGGGGTCTTGACCAGCGTTCCGCTACCGGTAACCCTGACGATGTCGGGCGGCGGGGGCGGTGTTCCTCCCGGAATGAAGGTCCACGTTCCGGACAGGTTAGTAACGTTGTAGGTGCAGTTAACACCGAAAACGTTAACGCGAATAACACCGTTTACAGTCGCCGGGCCGGTACCCGAACCAGGAGATGTCTCCGGACCAAACGCAACACTCAGGGTGGTCGGAGGTTCAACCACTGTCGCCGCGCAACCTGACGTGGCGAAATTGCTCAGCACCGCCGGGCTTCCAGCGGGCGGAGGCGGATTCACCGGCGGGGGCGGATTGGCTCCCGTATCCCAGTCAAACGTCACCGTACAGGCGGTGCCGTCGATGGTCACCGTACTGGTACCAGATCCGGTCGCGGCCGAGGCCGGTCCGGCTGCCGCGAACGCACCCACGGCCACCAGGGCCACGGTAAGTGCCAGCAGCTTGCGTACATGCTTCATATGCACTTCTCCTCCTGTCCGCCCACTTGACCCTTCTGGTCGCACTTCTCTCCTGCTCCCGTCTCAGTGAACGAACAATATTCTGGGAGCCACTCGAACTTAGTCGATTACTCAAATTTAATCAACCATTAATCGACGGATACCAAATTTTCACTATTTGGCGCCAGAACTGCCGAGCAGCGCACCAGCGGCGACGGTCCCGGACCATCAAGCCGGAGCCGCCACTTCGGCATGACCGCCTGAGCTGAAAGGAAGTCACAGCAGCAGAGCTGGTCGCAGCCATGCCTGGGCATACACGAACTCCCGGATGCCTGTGAAATAGGCATTGACGGATGCCTCCCCCGTCGCTGGGGGTTCTCAGAACGAAGTCACCTTGATGACGCCATTCGGCAGCGAGACCGCACAGAAACGATCCCGCAGCTGCCTCGTCAAGGCACCGATGGACGATCGCCGTGATCGCGGGGACGGGCTGATGTCCGACCGAGAGGTACAACATCGCCCCTCGCCAAGTCCGCCACCGGACGGCAGCGGACTTGGCGAGTTGCGGGAGAGAATGCCCTCAGAACGAAGTCACGCTGATATAGCCGGCGGCACCCAACGGATTCGGGCAGAGAAACGAACCCGAGACCTTGTTGAACACGACGTTGATGATCGCGGTGTTGGCGCTGTTCGTACCGGTGTAGCTGGTCGCGTCGTAGACGCACGTAACCCCGATGGTGGTCGCCAACCGGATCGTGCCACTGCCGCTCAAGAGTCCCGTGCCGGCGAAAGTGATTCCAAACGAAGTCGCCGGATTTTGAAAGGCAATGCCCGCACAGCCCGGATCCAGTGAATCCTCGACCATGTTGTCAATCGTAATATTGACCAGATTCGGATCGTTGGGAGCACCTGTGTTATCGAATGTCACATCACACGGGGTCCCGGAACCCAGATAGATGTAGCCGGATCCCGCGCTCGCGGCACTCGCGCCGATGGCAACGATGACCGTGATCGCAATCATCGAAATCGACAGGGTCATGAGTCGCTTCATGCGTATCTCCTCTTTAGTTCCCGGAGGCCAGCTGCCTGACATGACGGGTCAGCAGCCAACCACCCGGTTCGGTTGTCTCGAGGCTCATCCTCGATGTGGTGACTATTCAAGCTATTTTCTCAAGGGATCTCAAGTAAGGGCCGGCATCGCCGGTGGGTCCCAACGACCACTTGGGAACCACCGGCCGACCTCAAGCCGGCGAATCTAGAATTTCGACTTGCCCGACTAGTCAGCGAGAAACAGGTAGACGTCGAAATCAAACTCGATCTCGCTGGGACACAGGAAGTTGCTCCCTGAGGCCCTGTACGCCAAGCCGCCGCCAATGACGTTGATCGGATCCGTGCCCGAATGCGTCCCGGCCAACCCGGATACGGGGTAGTTGCAGACGATCCCCGCGGTGTTGATCCTGACTGTGCCGTTCCAGGTCACGGTTCCTCCCGACCCGAAGGTGATCGTCAGCGTGGTCGGGGGTTCGACGAGCGAATACGGGCAACCCGACAGAAAGAAATTGCTCAACGTCACCGGGCTGCCCGTCGGCGGGTCTGGGTTGCCAGAACCCGTGTCCCAGACGAACGTGGTCGTGCAGGGCTGGTTCTTGATCATCACGGTGCTGGAACCGAACCCGGTCGCGGCCGAAGCCTGCCCGGCACCGATCGCACCTACCGCCACCATCGACAGCAAAAGAATCACGAGTCGCTTCATGCGTATCTCCAATCAGCCCCCACGACCGGCCGCGTCCACGGCCTCTGGCGTCCCTGCCAACAGCCAAACGGTCCGATTCGTCCTGAGAGCCTCACCGAGGACCTTCACCCGATTAGATTCGATCACCCACCCGGTGTCAACCGCTCGGTCTCACGTCAGACCTGTCAAAAATCCTTCAGCCACATCGAGACCTCGCTCGGGTTGGGACAGGGGAATGTTGCCGCCGCCGTTCCCTTGATCCGTGCCTGGTACAGCGTATTCCGGCCCGCCATGCCGGAGAACGTGTAAGTGCAGAGATATCCGCCCCACGAGACCCGGATCCTGCCGTCGGCCAGGACATTGCGATCGCCGTCGAAATACAGATCGACAAAGGTGTTGGGATTCACAACGTCAAACCAGCAAGACGAGTAGACGTCGACGTTGTCGATCGTGGCATAACTCGGCCACGGATCTTCCGGATACCCGATGCTGTCGTAGGTGATCAGGCAAGATTCGTCCTCGATAGTCAGGACACTTTCCTGCGGCCAGAGCAAGACCATCTCCATGTCGGCGGGATTCGGACACGGGCTGGAGCCGGAAATCCTGGACAGAGATCCGCCGATCTCCACCATCGCGTACCCATAGGTGCCCACTTCAGCGCTCAGAGCGTAGTCACAGGTCACCGACGACATCGAGATGGAAATCGTGCCGTTCGCCTCGACGAGGCTATAGCCATCGAGGTCCAGATCGATGTCGGTGCCCGGGTTCACCGTGCTGAAAGCGCAGCCAGGGTCTTCGCGGACATCGTCGATCGCGATCGTGCTAGGTGCGGGAAAAGTCGATACCTCGGAACTGGCGTCAAAAGTGTAGGAGCATGAATTCCCTCCGATGGACAGGTTTCCGAAGCCCATGGTCGCGCCAGCCGAACTCGTTACAAGGCCCGCTAGGGCGATCGCGGCTGCTACCCCCAGCAGAATCATCCTGATTCTGGTCATCGTTGCGTCTCCTTCTACCTCCCACGGCCGGCCGTCAGTTTGGCCAATGGCGCCCCGCGAAGATTCCCGCCCGGTCCGTTTGCCGTGAGAAGATCTCACTGAAGGACCTTCTCGATTAGATCCGATCGCCCACCGGCTGTCAACCGAGTGGGTCCCGCCTGGCCAAGCGACGGGACCCATCCCGATCATCGGACCGCGGCAAGCTCAGAAGGAAAGCACGCTCAGATGTCCCAGCGGAAGCGACGGCGGACAGCTGCCGGGGCCCGAGAAGAGTGTGAAAGCCGCGAAGATGACCGCCGTGTTGGCACTGTTCGAACCGGTGACGCTGGTCGCGTCAAACGTGCAGATCGCTCCGGAAATCGTGAGATCGACACGAACCATGCCGGTTCCCGTGAGTAGTCCGTTGCCGGCGAAATTGATCGACATCGACGTCACCGGATTGATGAAGTCAACTCCCGCGCAATCCGGATCCGACGGAACTTCAACGATGTTGTCCAGCGTGATGCTGTTGGGCGTCGGATCGGTCGGACCACCGGTGTTGTTGAAGGTGACATCGCACGGAGCACCGCCCGCGGTCACGTACCCGTTGCCGGCGCTCGCACTGCCGGCGCCGATCGCTCCGATGGTGCAAGCCGCGACCATCGAGAGCAGCACAATCCTGAATCGCTTCATGCGTCTCCAATCGACCCTCATGACTGGTCACTCCAGTGACCTTGGCGTCCCTGCCAAAAACCACCCGATCCGGTTTGTCTTGAGAGTCCTCGCTGAGGATCTGTTGAGATTAGACCCGATCGACCGCGCCATATCAAGCCGGAAATCCGCCCGTGATCGCCCGCTCTACGCGCATCGCCTAGAACGAGAGCACGTTGACGACTCCGTTCGGAATCGAAACCGGGCACAAAAAGGAGCCGCCGGACCTGGTGAACGCCCCCGTAATGATCGCGGTGGTCGCGGTGTTCGTTCCCGTGAAGCTGGTCGAATCGTAGAAGCAGGTCAGCCCGGCCCGGTCGGCACGGATACGGACTAGACCGCTTCCGGAGAGAGTTCCGTTGCCCGCAAAGTTGATCACCAACGACGTGGCCGGATTTTGGATCGTAAGACCCGCACAATCGGGGTCGAGCGGGTCCTCCACGACGTTGTTTACGGTGATGCTGTTGGGCGTCGGATCGGTCGGGCCACCAGTGTTGGCGAATGTCAGGTCACAGGGTGGCCCACCGATGCTGGCGTTGCCGATTCCGGCACTCGCACCGCCGGCGGCGGCGACACCGGCGGCGGCGATCACCAGGATCGAACCGAGGAATACCTTGAGTCGCTTCATGCGTTCTCCTATTCGGCCCTCACGGCCGGCCGCCCATGCGGCCTACGGCGTCCCTGCCGAAAATCCACCCGGTCCGGTTGCCTCGAGAGCCCTCACTGAGGACCTGCACCGATTAGACCCGCCGGCCCGCTCCGTGTCAACCATCGCTCATCGCTGGTTCCTGCGATTCAGATGCGAATGCTCCTTGATCTCACGGACATCGACCTCCACCGGTTCGATTCCGGCTGCCTCGAGATTCTCGATGGCCTGATCCAGACCGACCTTCTGCTCGTCCAGCACGTGGCGGGCGAGAGCGAGGCGATACTCGGCGAATACGGTGGGGGCCACATCGAGGGCCTGGGCCAACGCGGCCATCGTTCTCGGTGAGGCGCGGCGCTTTCCGAGTTCGATCGCGGCGATCTGGGCGGCGCTGGTGCCTTCCTTGTCCACCGCGAACGCGCTGTGAGCGAGACGGTCGCGACTCCAGCCCTTGGCCTTTCGGAGTTCGGGCAGGGTCTGCCTTATGTCTTTCATTCGCACCGGCCAATGAAAGACTAATCGCTACGTCATGGCAAGAGACACCATGTATTTAGACAGCTTGTATCGCCTTCCGGCGCGAACCTAGGGGCGGTGGAAGTGCAGCAGCGCCATCTCGGTGCGATGAGTCACGGCCTTGCGTTCCTCGTCGTCGAGCTTGGCCAGACGCACGGCCGCTTCAGCCTGCAGATCGGTGGCCCGGTCCAGCAGCGCGACGATCTCGTCGGTCAGCTGAGCGTAGGCCTCGTCGTCGAACTCGAGATCGACCCAGGCGACCGCGGTCTTCGGATCGTCGAAGCCCTTCGCCTCGGCGGCGGCGGTCATGTTGGTCCAGATCTGCTGGATCGTCTGATCGAAGAGCTCGCGGCGGATCGACTCGGGCAGCATCGTCCAATGCTCCTCGTCGAGCCTCGCCCGCATCGTCGCGCGGTAGAAATGCTCGAGCGCTCCACGGACCGGGGCCGTGCGGACCAGCTCGATCGCGTCGCAGCCCTCAAGAATCTTCACGTGGTAGCTGACGTTGCCCAGGGGCTCACCCAGCTTGGTCGCGAGCTCACTGGGGCTGGCGACTTCCTTGTTAAGTGATTGAAGGATCCTCTGGCGGAGCGGGTGACCCAGCGCCTTGATGACTCGAACGTCAACGGCGGTGGCCTCGGCCTTCTTGGTTTCCTTCTTCTTCTTGGTCTTGGTCTTGGTGCTAATCGTCTTGCCGCTCATTGGATCTCCGGTCTTTTGCGGAGCTTTTCTCGCGCTCGGTACAACCTGACCTTAACGGTTCCTTCGGGTATACCAAGATGCTCAGCAATTGCTGATTGTGTCAGATCACTCTCGTATCTTAGCTTGAGCAGCTCCCGGTCCTGCTCAGAAAGCGATTCGAAGGCCCCCCAGATGGCCGATCCCTCGACCAGCGCGAGCAGCTCTCCGTCCTCCTCCGCGACCAGATCCGGGAACTCGACCGGGTCCGGCACCCGGCGCTCCCTCTCCCTCAGCGCCTCGTTCCTCGCGATCTGAGAAATCCACTCTTTCTTTCGATTCGGATCAAGAAGTTTGTGCTGATTTTTCCAGGCTCTCATCAAGGCGTTTTGGGCCATATCTTCAGCTTCAGAGCGCGATCGGGCATAGCGGCGAGTCACCCTCAGACAAGTTTCTCGCAACTTTTCCCAATCCCACGAATCGTTGGATGAAACGATTCTGACCACTCGGAGGGTCTATATCGGTATGAGCCACAATTTTGCCGAAATTTCCCCAGATCCGGAAGCCGCGTACGACCTGATCGCAGGCCATTACGACGGCTTCACCGCCCACCACGACTACGACGTCTGGCTGGACAGCCTCCTGCCCGCGCTGAACGTTCACGGCCTCAGCGGCGACCAGCTGCTGGATGCCGGATGCGGCACCGGCAAGAGTTCCCTGCCGATGCTCGACCGCGGCTGGCAGGTCACGGCCTGTGACAACTCGGCCGAGATGCTGGAGCGATTGCGGGCCAAGGCGGGCCATCGAATGCGAATCGAACAGACCGATCTGCGCACGATGCCCGTCCTGGGTGATTTCGACCTGATCCTGTGCCTCGGCGACGTGCTCAACTACTGCGCGGTCACCACCCCCCTCTCCACCTCTCTCAGGGGCCTGGCCGCGAACCTCGCGCCCGACGGGTTGCTGCTCTTCGACCTGAACACGGTCGCCACCTACCGCACCTTCTTCGCCGAAGTCCAGGAGGTCGAGGTCTCGGGCCAGCGCGTCACCTGGCGGGGACTCGGTGACGGCACCGCCGAACCCGGGGCACTCGCCGAGTCGGTCATGGAGATCGCGCCGCCCGGAGGCGAGCCGCTGACCCGGGCCGTCCACCGGCAACGGCATCTGAGCGAAGACGAGGTCAGAAGCTCCATGGCCGAGGCCGGGCTGGAATGCCTCGACGTCTTCGGCCAGGGATTCGACGCCGTTCTCGAGCGGCCACTCGAGGAGAACCGTCATACCAAAACGATTTACATCGCCAGAGTTCAAACCCACAAGGAGAATAGGAGGTGAGACATGAAGCCCCAGGAGATCAAGGTCCCGGCGACCCCGCGCGCTTCCGTCCAGAAGGGCGGCTGAATGGTGGGGGTGGTCGCTCGTATGAGCGGCCACCCCGTCACTATCGCCTGAAGCGCTCGATCGAGATCTACCCCGCGCCCGATCACTCGATTCATCTGATCAACGACGGGATCGGCAGCTACTTCCTGATCCCGGAACCGACCGAATCGGACCGGCTGGTCCTGGATCTGCTGAGAAGCGGATTCCTGACCCGGGATCAGATCGCCGACGAGCTGATGAAACGCGGACTCGAAACGGGCACTCTCGACACATCACTGACCGAACTGACCAAATCGGGTCATCTCGAAACCAGGACCGGCGACGCCGGGCTGGACGTCCGGGCGGCCGAACGGTTCGACCGCCAGCTGATCTACTTTTCCGACATATGCCCGACCGGCGAAGGCGGCGAGCTGCTTCAGATGAAGCTGCGCGAAGCCAAGGTGGTCATCCTCGGATGCGGCGGCCTCGGATCATGGGCCGCATGCGGCCTTGTCTGCGCCGGGATCGGTGACGTCACGCTGATCGACGACGACACGGTCGAGCTCAGCAATCTGAACCGCCAGCTGCTGTTCAAGGAATCCGATATCGGCACACCCAAGGTCGAGGCGGCCGCACTGGCCCTCTCGAGATACGACTCCACCCTGAGGGTCACCCCGGTCAGGCGAAGGGTCGAATCCGCCGAGGACGTGGCCGAGCTGATCGATGGCGCCGACCTGCTGGTCGCCACCGCCGACTGGCCGCCCTATGAGCTGCCCCGATGGATCAACCAGGCCAGCCTGGAGACGGGGGTGCCGTATCTGACCGCGGGACAGTTCCCACCGCTGATCCGGATCGGGCCGATGGTCATCCCCGGACGCACATCCTGCCTGGAATGCCAGGAGCGGGCGGTGAGTCGCGACTACCCGATGTACGACGAACTGGCCGATTTCCGTTCCGGGAATCCGACCACGGCGAGCACCCTGGGTGCCGCTTCGGGCATGATCGGATCGATCATCGCCATGGAGGCCATTCATCTGCTGACCGGCGCGGTCGACCCGGCCACCCTGAACCGGGTTCTGCTCATGGATCTGCGGACGATGGAGTCCGAGTACGAGGCGGTGACCCCCGAACCGGACTGCGTCTGCTCGCGGATCAGGGTTCCCGTAGCTTGACCCGGGGATCGATCGCCGCGTAGATCAGATCGACCGCGATGTTCACGACGACGATGAAGATGGCCGAGACGATGACCACGCCCTGAACAACCGGCAGGTCGGAGCGCTCCACGGACGAGGTGAGCAGGCCGCCGAGTCCGGGAACGTTGAAAACGGTCTCGACCAGAATCACGTTGCCGGCCAGGATCAGACTGACATCGATGCCGACCAGGGTGAGCATCGGTGCCAGTCCGCTCCTGGCGGCATGGCCCCACAGCACCGATCGCTCCGGCAGGCCCCGTGCGCGGGCGGCGGTCACGTAGGCACTGCCCAGCTGCTCGACCATCGCCGACCGCGTGAATCGCGTGTAGACCGCGGCCGAAGAAAGACCGAGCACCAGCCAGGGCAGGATCAGAGCGGCCATCTTCTCGAGGAAACCGTCCGCGTCGATGTAGGCGCCGATCCCGGGGAAGATCGGCAGCAGCGAGCCGGCGCCGGCGGCGAACAGGATCAGCGCCACGTAGCCGAGCCAGAACACGGGGGCCGAAAGCAGCGCCAGCGAAGCGATGCCGGTCGCGCGGTCGAACCTCGAGGAGGGACGGGCCGCGGTGGCCACCCCGAGAACGACACCCAATCCCAGCCAGATCACCACCGCGCCCGAGATCAGCAGCAGCGTCGCCGGAAGACGGTCGGAGATCAGATCGGTCACCGGAACCCCGTACTGGTAGCTGTGCCCCAGGTCGAAATGCAGCAGGAGGTCCCGCAGGTAGATCCCGAACTGGACGTAGACCGGCTGGTCCAGTCCGAGAGCGTGGCGAACCTCCTCCACCTGGGAGGGTGTGGCGAACCGGCCGGCCCTGATCACGGCCGAATCGCCGGACGGGAAGATGTAGAAGATGACGAAGACCAGCGCGCTGGCGGTGAGCACGAGCAGGGCGCCCCACAGAATCCGCCTGAGAACGTAGGCGGTCAACTCAGCAGTCCGAGTCGCCGGTGCACCTGGTCGCGTCGGAAAGCGAAACCATCGGCAGAGATGGATTGGCGTTGGCCCGGTCGATCACGTTGACGACATTCTCCGATGAGAGCGCCGGCACCTCGCTCCACACGATCGGTATCGCCGGGGCGACCCTGGTGATCGATCGGTCGATCGCTCCCCACGCGTCCGCGCGGCCTTCCGGATCCTCGATCCGCTTGGCACGATCGATCGCCCGGTTGATCGCCGGCACGTCGAGCTGCGGCCAGTTCGAGTTGTTCACCGGCAGGATCGCGTTGCCGTTGAATGTCTGATCCAACACGGTCTGGGCGTCGTCGAGCTGCCTGACCCAGCCGACGTTGGGGCAGATCGCGACCTCCGCGGCCGGGACGTTGCAGAAGCGGGAGTACATGATGTCCTGGGTGACCGCCCTCGCCTCGACGTCGATCCCGACCGCGTCGAAGGCCCGCTTCACGACCTCACCGGTCTTGCGGCCGATCCCGGTCGTGTCGGTCACCATGAGCAGTTCCTCGTCTCCGGTGTAGCGCCCGCCGGGGTATCCGGCCCGGCGCATGTACTTCGCCGCGACCTCGTCGTCGCCGCGCGGGTTGGCGAGGAAGTCGTAGCCCGGACCCTCGAGGCCGCCGGCCTGTTCGAAACCGGGGACCCGGGGCGGGATGAAATGCGTTGCCAGGGGACCGACGAAGGCTCCACCCCGGGCGAGCCGCATCGCCACGCGGTCCGCGGCCGCCACGATCGCCCGCCGGACGTTGACGTCGTTCAACGGTTCGATCGTGGTGTTCATCGCGGCGTAGAGGATCGCTCCGGCCGGAACCATCATCAGCTGATCCGGATGGTTCTCCGCGGTCCTCTCGAGCAGAACCGGATCGGGAGCGAAATCACCGTTGATCTGCGACTCGCCCTCGAGGATCCGCTCAGAGGCGGACCCGGTGTTGGTGAAACCGCTCTCGACACGGATCCGGTCGAGGAACGCCGGACGGAAATCACGGCTCCGCTCCCACTCCGGGTTCCTCACAAGCTCGATCTCGATCCCGGGGCGATGGCCGGTGAGTGCGCCCTGATCGTCGTTCGGGACCATGTAGGGGCCGGAAGAGACCACGTTCTGTGCGTAGGTCGACGGGATCTCCGCATCGAACTTCCTGGCGTAGCCCGCCGGAACCGGCGAGGTGAACGGCAGTGAGAAGGCATCGACCGCCAAGGGGGGCACCACGCCCGCGAACCGCAGCTCGAGGCGGTCCGGCGACAGCGCCGTGACCCCGGCGATATCGGGCGCCCGTTCCGGGTCCCGCTCGACCTGGCGCTTGGCGGCCGCGAAACCGCGCAGGGATCCGAGGTAGGGCTCGACATAGCCGTTGGCGACCCCGGGAAGCAGGCTGCGTTCGATCGCGTACTCGAAATCGGCGGCGACCACCGGCCTCGACACCGGCGGCGAGAAGCGGATGCCCGGACGGAGGTCGAACTCGATCGTGCCGGCCTTCACATCCACCTTGGGCAGGGTCCGGGCGATGTCCGGAATCAGCTTCGCCGGGGTTTCGTTGTCCGGTGTCAGCAATGTCCTCTGGGTCGCGAAGAGAACCATGAAGGCGTACTGGTTCTGTGCCACACCCGGATCGAGAGAGTCCACGTCACCCGAACCGAGGACCATCAGCTCACCACCGTATTTCGCGTCGGACGGCGGCGAGTAACGGGGAGCGAAGTCGTTCGCGGCCAGGTCGTCGCCGTCGCCGCCACCGCAGGCCGAGAGAACGACCGCCAGCAGCAGTCCGACGACCACCGGAGTCCGGCGGAAACGCGCCATGGCGGTCTCGGTCGTCATGTCGCCACCCTCCCGCCGAAGGTCAGGTCCCGCACATAGTCGGCGACCACGGTGCAGGCGAACACGGTGATGAGAAGCGCGGCTCCCGGGAAGACCATGATCCACCAGGTGTCGGGGAACAGGGTCGCGTCCCTGGCGATCATCCCTCCCCAGCTCGGGGTCGACGCGGGCACGCCGACACCGAGGAAGGTCAGGGCCGCCTCGGCCAGGATCGCCTGGGGCAGCAGGACGATCGCGAACACGAAGATCGAGGAGGCCAGGTTGGGAAGAACTTCGGTCGCCAGGATGCGAGCCGGGGACAGACCGGCGAGGCGGGCGGCGGTCACGTAGTCGGATTCACGGATGGCAAGGGTCTGGTTGCGAACTATACGCGCGACGACCGGCCAGGACGTCATGGCGATGACCAGGATCACGAGCGGTATTCCCGGGGTCAGAGTGCCGTTCAGGCAACCCCCTCCGGTCGAGCAGCTGGCGGTGATGCCGATCGCCAGCAGCAGATACGGGATCACGAGAAAGGTCTCGATCAGACGCGAGATGAGCGAGTCGGTGAGACCACGCCGGAACCCGGCGATCATGCCCAGGGTGACGCCCACCAGAAGTGAGAGCGCGGCCGCGCAGAAGGCGACCAGAAGCGACACCCTCGCGCCGTACAGGGTCCGGCTGAATACGTCACGGCCGAGGCCGTCGACGCCGAACCAGTGAGCCGCGCTCGGTCCGGCGGGGGTACCGAAGCTTCGCGAGAGGCTCGAGGTGTCGCTGGCCCCCGGCGCCGGAGATCCGGTGACGGACGTCAGTACCGGGGCGAAGATGGCGGTCAGCACCAGCAGAGCGAGTATCGTCAATGCGACCTTGACCGCCGTGCCCATGCCCCTTCGGCCCCAGGGCTGAGCGAAAGGCATCAGCGATGCATCAGGTGCGGAAACCGGATCCGTGGGCACGGGGCGACCGGCCTCTTCGTTTCCCTCCGACGCAGACACGAACATAACTGTACTCCGATTTGAAACATCGGCCGGATTCCTCTTGAGCGGCACCTGATCGACCAAACCCGAATTATCCTCCCGTCCTGCCCTACCGTGAAAGGATGCTCTGAGTGCCTCCCGGAGAGCATCTCGAAAATGATTCTCAGAACTCCCCGGCCGCGGCGCTGACCGTCGAGAACCTCCAGGTCTCGATCGCCACCGGCACGGCCGTGGTCGAGGCCGTACGGGACGTCAGTTTCCGGCTGAAGGCCGGATCCACCCTCGGGCTTCTGGGCATTTCCGGCTCGGGCAAGTCGGTGACGGGACTGTCGCTCCTCGGCCTGCCCCCGGGTGGTCGCGACTCGCTGGTCCGTGGCTCGATCAGACTTGGAGAGATCGAGTTGACCAGTCTTGCCGAGCCGGAGCTGCGTGGTATCCGGGGAGGCCGGATCGCCATGGTGTTCCAGGATCCGGGTACGGCGCTCACCCCGGTCCACCGGGTGGGCCGGCTGCTCGACGACACGGTGCGTGCGCATCATGATCTGTCCCGATCCGAGATTCGCGCGAGATCACTTCGGCTGCTCGACGAGGTCGGCCTGGCCGATCCGGAAGCGGCAGCCGGGTCCTATGTCCAGGAACTCTCCGGCGGCATGAAGCAACGCGTGATGATCGCGATCGCGCTCGCCGGCGAACCCTCGGTGCTGATCGCCGACGAGCCGACCTCGGCCCTTGACGCGATAGCCCAGGATCAGATCCTGGATCTGATCGAGTCCATCCAGAGGAACCGTGACCTGTCGGTGCTGCTGATCAGCCATGACCTGGGTGTCATGACGAGGATGGCCGACCGGATCACGGTCATCGACGGCGGCCGGACGGTCGAGCAGGGGAACACCCGCGATCTGCTGTCCGATCCCCGCCACCCGGTCACCCGGGCGCTGCTCGAGTCCCAGCGGAGGAGAGCGTCCCGCATCGGCCCCGACCTACTCGACCGGACCTCTGAATCGATTCCGGCACTCCGGCTCTCGGGCATCGAGGCGACCTACCCGAAACATGAGAAGCCCGCGGTCCGCGACGTGTCCCTGACCATCGCGCCCGGTGAAGTACTCGGCCTGGTCGGCGAATCCGGCTGTGGCAAGACGACTCTGGCCAGATGCGTCCTGCGCATCATGGAGCCCGCCGCGGGCGCGATCGAGATCGGGGGACGTGACGTGACCCACCTGTCCGACCGTGCGCTCCGCCCGTTCCGGAATCAGGTCGGCGCCGTGTTTCAGAGTCCCGGCGCTTCGCTCAACCCCAAGCACACCGTTTCCCGAATACTGCAGGCACCGCTCGGCGGACGGGGACGCCGGGAACGTCAGCTGGATCTCGCCCGGGCTGTCCAGGCGCTCGAGTCCGTGGGGCTGGAGCGTGGACACCTCGACCGGATGCCCTCCCAGCTCTCCGGCGGCCAACAGCAACGGGTGGCCCTGGCCCGGGCACTGATCACCGAGCCGCGGCTGCTCGTATGCGACGAACCCTTCACCGCGCTCGACGTCTCGCTCCAGAACCAGATGGCCGCGCTGCTGAAGAAGGTTCAGGTCGAGTTCAACCTGGCCTGCCTCCTGATCGCGCACGATCTCGACGTGATCGGCCAGATCGCCGATCGGGTGGCGGTGATGCACCGGGGACGAATCATCGAGGTGGGTGAAACCGAGATGACGCTCGGCAAGCCGCGAGAGGAGTTCACCAGACGCCTGGTCGATGCCTCCCAGCGCAATCGAACAGAGATACCGGCGCGACCCTCGTCACTTTAGGGGGACGCGAGGATCGCGCCGATCTCTGTCTGACGACGTTCGGTGTGCGACGACCGCGCGCCGTCAACCGCCGCGAAATCACCCAGGGAGATGGGTGAGTTCCAGCCTCTCGCGACGCCGGCGGGCCACCACCCGAGAGCTCGAGTGGCGATTCGCCGAGTTTGCGGGCGCGCCGCGAATCGTGGGTTCCGCGACGCGCCATAGCCCAGATGAGAACCGTGGTCCGATCGCTCTGACGCTCGATTTTGAACCCGGCCTCGGTGGCCATCACTGACTCCTTTCAGTCTTAGACCAACTGAGCCGCCCGGCACGCGTTCCCATCGTCAACCGAGATTCCCTGCTTCCCGGCCAGAACCACGTCCACGAACGACCCCTGGACTATCTACGTCATGTAGCGAGCCATACTGTATCGCTACTTCTTGTTTCTTGTCAAGCCGTAGACGCTTGCCTTAGATGGGCCGATGGCCATGAAAGGAATCAGGGACAAGCTCCCCGAGCTGCGAAACGAAAAAGGCTGGAGCAGGGAACGACTCTCCCACAGCGCGTTCAGGATCGACCAGGAAGGCACCAGCGCGGCCCAGATCACGGCGATCGAACGAGGTACACGCCGAGCGTCCGCCCGCACGATCGCCGCCCTGGCCAAGGCGCTCGACGTCGCCCCGACCGAGTTTCTCGAGTATCGCCTGGCCCTGGCCCGCCACATCTTCGACGAGGACAAGGTCGGCATCGATCAGGCGATCAAGAACCTCGAGAAGTCCGGTCTCGAACCGATCGATGTTTCGCTGACCGAGATCAAGAAGCACTCTCATCAACGTCGTCGGGCGGTAAAACAGGGCCAAGGGCCAGGGTAGGGGTCCGGCCCGCGAGGACCGCCCAGACCCCGAAGTCGGTGAGCGCCCACGCCCTGCTGTCCACGTCGTTGAACAACAGGGCCCGGTCGGCCACGAACTCGGCGATCTCTCTCGCCATCCTCACATCTCGCATCAGCGCCTGATCCTCGGCGCTCAGGGCATCCATGCCGCAATCCATCTTGTCTGAAACCATTCTTCCTCCTCGAACGTGTGTTCGTATTGAAGCATGGCCGGCGGCGGCAGGCGGGGTGTGGCGGCTACCCGTCCTCAGGTGGCTATCACCGCACGATCGAGCAGCGGGCGGACGTTCTCACCGAACCTGAGGGCTTCCTCCAGATGCGGATAGCCGGAGAGGATGAACTCGTCGATGCCGACGCCCCGATACTCCAGCAGACGGTCGGCGACCTGCCCGTGACTGCCCACCAGCGCCGTGCCCGCTCCCTCGCGCACCAGTCCGATCCCGGCCCACAGGTTGGGCGCGATGACCAGATCGTCCCGGCCGGCCGGCTCTCCGTCCGCACCGCTGTGGCTCAGCTCGGTCATCTTCGCCTGAGCGGTCGATTCCATCCGGCTGAACTTCTCCTGGGCCGCCCTGACCGCTTCGGGATCGATGCTCTCCAGGATGCGGTCCGCCTCCAGCCAGGCTTCCTCCTCGGTGTCGCGGCTGATCACGTGGATCCGCAGGCCGAACCGGATCTCGCGGCCTTCGGACTCGGCCTTCTCCCTGACGGCCGAGACCTTGTCGGCGACCGCTTCGAGGGGCTCACCCCAGGTCAGGTACGTGTCGGCGTACTTGGAGGCGACATCCAGCGCCGGCGGTGAGGCTCCACCGAAGTAGACCCGTGGCGGTTCGTATCCGTCCAGGCCGCGGCGCAGCCCGCCCTGATCGAGCTTGTAGAACTCACCCTCGTGATCGAACGTCTCCCCTGACCAGGAACGCTTCAGGATCTCGAGGAACTCCCCGGTCCGGCGGTAGCGGCTCTCCTTGTCGAGGTGATCACCGAAGGAGCGCTGCTCGGTCGGATCCCCACCGGTGACCACGTTGAGCAGGAGGCGCCCGCCGGTCAGACGATGAAAGGTCGCGCCCTGGTGGGCCGCCCAGGCGGGATGGATCGCGTCGGGACGGAACGCGACGATGAACTTCAGCTTCTCTGTGTGCTGGGCGACCGCGGCACAGGTGACCCAGGCGTCCTCGCAGCCGGAGCCGGTCGGGGTCAGCACCGCCTCGAAGCCGGCCCGCTCCGCGGCCTGCGCGACCTCGGACAGATAGGCGACATCGGCGGGGCGATTCACCGAAGTCTGGCCGAGCACGTCGATCACGTTGGTGACGTTTCGCCCGTCTCCCGAGGTCGGCAGAAACCAATGCCATTTCGGCTGATTGTCATCGTTCATCGCGAAGCCTTTCCTGCCGCGGCGATCGTGTCGCGCACGGTCCGTTTGAGATCGAGGAATGTGACCGAGTCCCGAACCGAACGGCGAACCTCGCCGCCCGTCTCGGCACCATACGACCCGATCGGAAGATCGAGCAGAACCCGGCCGGGACGGTCGCCCATAACCACGACCCTGGTACCCAGGTAGAGCGCCTCCTCGACGCCGTGGGTCACGAAGACGACCGTCGCGCCGCTCTGGCGCCAGATGTCGAGAAGTTCGTCCTGAAGCCGCTCACGGGTGATCGCGTCGAGCGCCCCGAAAGGCTCGTCCATGAGCACTATCCCGGGATCGGTCGCGAGCGCGCGAGCGATCGAGCAGCGCTGCTGCATGCCGCCGGAAAGCTCCCAGGTCTTCTTGTCGGCGACCTCAGCGAGCCCGACCATCTCGAGCAGGCGCCCGGAGATCCGCCTCCGTTCGTTCTTCTTCACACCAGCCAGGCGAGGACCGAGCTCGACGTTGCCCCGGACGCTCAGCCAGGGAAAGAGGTTGGGCTGCTGGAAGACCACGGCACGCTCACCGCCCGGACCGCTGACCGGGTGCCCCTCCACCTCGACCGAGCCGGCGACCGGCCGTTCGAAGCCCGCGATCAGCTTGAGCAGGGTCGTCTTGCCGCAGCCGGACGCGCCGACCAGGCAGACGAACTCCCCCGCTGCGATCGAGAGGTCGAGCCCGTCGATCACCGGGGGCAGGCCGCGCTGATAGCGGTGTGTGATCGCTTCCAGCGAGATCCGGCCACCCGGACCGGATCCCGAATGGGATCCGGTCCGGTGGGACGGGACTGTCGCGGCCGGGCTCAACCGCCCGATACCGCGTTCACGTACTGCGGGGCCAGACCGTCCTTGAACTTCTCCGGTGTCGCTTCACCCTCCAGCTGACCGAGAGAGGACAGGAACTCGGCGGCCGCCTGGAGGTTTCCGGCGAGTCCGCCCGGAGCGGCCTCGGTCCCCAGATACCGCGGCTTGGATTGCTCCTCGGCCGTGAGGAAGGTGAGGCCCTTGGTCTGCTTCAGCGCCTCGGCCGGCTCGATGCTCAGCTCGGACGCGATCGCCGCGGCGGCCGCGTCCGGGTCCGACTTGTAGAGCTCGACCGCCCTGTTCTGGGCGTCGACCCAGGTCTGGACGGCGTCGGGGTATTGATCGGCGAACTCGTTGGTCACCACCGCGAGATCGGCCGTGACCTCGCCCTGCTTGGCCAGTTGAGCGCTGTCGGTCAAGACCACGCCGCCGTCGGCCTTCAGTTCATCGAGGGTCGGTGACCAGACGTAGGCCGCGTCGATGTCGCCGCGGGTCCAGGCCGCCAGGATCGCCTCCGGCTCGAGGTCCACAACCTGGACATCGGTCGGCTTCAGGCCGGCGTCTTTCAGGGCGACCAGCAGGCTGTAGTGCGAGGTGGAGGCCAGCGGGGTGGCGACCTTCTTGCCCTTCAGGCCGGCGACGTCGGTGACGCCGGAGTCCGAGGTCGCGACCAGCGATTCGGCGGTCCCGATCACGTCGTGGATCCACGGCACCTTGTACTCAATGCCGCTGGCGAGCCCGTTGCTGACCGGGCTCGACCCGGCCAGGCCGAAGTCGATCGCGCCGCCGGCGACCGCCGTGTTGACGTCACCGCCCGAGTCGAACTTGACCCACTTGATGGTGCTGTCGGGAAACGCCTGCTCGAGGTAGCCCTCGCTCTTGACGATCAGGTCGCCGTTGGGGATCAGCTGGTAGCCGATGGTGATCGTCTCCGGTGCGGTCGACGAGGCCGTGGTCGTACTGGCGCCGGTCGTGTCGGCGCTCGTGCTGGGACTGGCGTCCGCGGTCGAATCGGACGAATCCGAATCGCCGCCGCAGGCGATCAGCATGATCGACGCGGCGAGTGCCGCGAGTACGAGGAGGATGCGCCATTGGCGAGTGCTTGTCGGGTGCGTTGCGTTCATGTGTTTTTGAACCTCCCTGGTTCATTGTCGGACGGAGATGCTTCGTCTTTGGTTGGTTGAGGGGATTCCCGTTCAGTGGCCGCGCCAAGGAACGAGGACGCGATCGATTCCACGGATCAGCAAGTCGATCGCCAGACCGCAGATACCGATGACGATGATTCCCAGGAGGACGACTTCGGTCGCGTTGTAGCGCTGGGCGTCGCTGACCATGCCTCCGATCCCGGGTAGGCCGTTGATCGTCTCGGCGGCGACCACGGTCGTGAAGGCGATGCCGAGGGCGACCCTGATTCCGGTCATGACCTCGGGAAGGATGGAGGGGACCGTGACGTGCCGGACCGTCTGCCACCGATTGGCCCCGAGCATGCGCACGGCATCGAGGCGGTCCTCCGGAACGTTTCGCACCGCCGCCGCGGTCGCGATCACGATCGGGGGGAAGGCCGCCAGGAAGAGCAGGGTGACCTTGGGGGTCTCGTCGATACCGAACCAGATCACCAGCAGGCTGAAGTAGGCGAGCGGGGGCAGGTTGCGCAGGAAGTCGATCGCCGGGCCGAAGATCCAGCGCAGCGGCGTGACCACCGCGAGCAGGATGCCGGTCGGCACGCCGACCACGATCGCCAGCAGGCCTCCCTTGAGCAGACGGGACAGGCTGTACCAGAGGTGCTCCTGGAGGTAGTAGCCGCTGTATCCCCGGATCCCGTCGTGATCCCCGGTGATCACGAAGAGCTGCCCGAACACGTCGAAGGGCGACGGCACCAGCAGGGGCGGCCAGATCTCGGCTGCGGCGACCGCCCACCAGATGCCGATCAGCACCGCGATCGCCGAGAGCTGAACCAGGAACTGGCGGGCGAACTTGGTCCAGCGGCGGGGCGGCCGTTCGGCGGCGCTCGCTGCCGTGGCCGGCGTCGGCTTCGGCGAGGTGACCGTCGCGTCGAACGTCACCGGGTCGATTTCCGAGACTTTGTTGCTTAAGTTGATTGGGTTACTCGACATTGAGTCGAGCAAGATAACAGACGCGGTCCGCCCTCGCAAAAGAGAACGGGGTTTTGCCGAAATACTCGGCAAAACCCCGTTCTCTTGAAAGACGGAAGGTTTGGCTGGGACTAGAGCGAGAGGTGCTCTCGCTCGGGCGGTGAATCGAGATCGAGCATCGGTCCGGCCGGGACGATCCGGGTCGGATTGATCTGGGGGTGGGTCACGTAGTAGTGGCGCTTGATGTCGTCGAAATCGACCGTCTCCGCGATACCCGGCTGCTGGTAGAGCTCCCGCAGGTAGCCGGAGAGATTGTCGTAGTCGGCGATCCGTCTCTGGTTGCACTTGAAGTGGCCGACATAGACCGCGTCGAACCGGATCAGGGTGACGAACAGGCGCCAATCGGCCTCGGTGATCTGATCTCCGGTGAGATAGCGCTTCCCGGCGAGGATGTCGTCAACCCAATCGAGCGCCTCGAACAGTTCGACGAAGGCTTCCTCGTAGGTCTCCTGCTGGGTCGCGAAACCGCAGCGGTACACGCCGTTGTTGATGCTGTCGTAGATCCGCTCGTTGAGGCGGTCGATCTCCTCGCGGAGATCCTCCGGACAGAGATCCAGCTCCGGATTCTCCGCGAAGGCGTTGAACTCCGAGTTGAGCATCCGGATGATCTCGGAGCTCTCGTTGTTGACCGCGCGGTTCTCCCGCTTGTCCCAGAGCAGAGGCACGGTCACCCTGGCCGAGAAATCCGGATCGGTCAGTCTGTACGCCTCGGCCAGAAACGGGAACCCGTTGACCGGATCCGGATCGTCCGGATAGAACCGCCAGCCCTCCTCGTCCCGGATCGGATCGACCACGGTCATCGAGATCACGTCCTCCAGCCCCTTCAATCTGCGATAGATGATCGTGCGGGAGGCCCAGGGGCAGGCGTACGAGACATACAGGTGGTAGCGGCCCGGCTCGGCCTTGAACCCCGAGGAGCCGTCGGCGGTGACCCATTCCCTGAACGCGCTCCGCTGGCGCACGAAGGCACCCTTCTCGTTGGTCTCCACCGGAAACTGTGCTTCGCTCATCTGGGGCCTCTCGGGTCGCGTGCTTGCCCACCAATCGTAGTCAGCCGCAACATCGGGCCCGAAAGCCCGGCTATGCTGCAGAAAGCCGCAGGGAGCGGCCACCAACGAATCAAGGGAGATTTTCTTGGGATCCATGCGTTTCAGCCGGATCGTTCCGCTCGCCGGGATGGTCACCGCGTTCTTTCTGCTGCTCGCGATCACGCTCGGCGTGAAGGACGCCGCCGCCGCGGAATCTCCCTTCAAGATCGAGTTCGACGCCAGCGACATCCAGGTCAACGTGATCAAGGACCTCCCGCTCGACGCCCTCACCACGAAGGCGTCGCTGGAAGGCACGATCGACGAGAACGGCAACGTGACCATCCCCAAGGGCGGTTTCACAATGCCCGAGCTCGGCATCACCGAGCCGGTCTCGGTCAAGGGATTCATGGGAATCGAAGGCCCCGCGACCGGCACCTACGACGCGGCCACCGGACGGCTGGACCTCGACACCACGGCGGGACTGTGGGTATCGGTCAACGTCAAGCAGCTGATCGACGCCGCCTCCGGCCTGGGACTCGACCTGAGCGGCTCGCTCGGCGAGTTCGGTCCCTACATCGGCCTGATCGGAAACCTGACCTGCGGGTTCTCACCGATGAACCTGCATTTCTCGACCGAACCCAACTCCCTCGCCACCGGCCAGAGATTCACCACCGGTCCGGGTGGGCCGGGTGCGATCTCGGCCGAGTGGTCGAAGCTCGGACCCTTCGCCGGCCGGACCAAGGTCCTCGGCCTGATCGATGCCTGCCAGCTGCTCCAGGATCAGCTGCCCACCCTGCTGGCCGGGCTCGGCGGCACCGAACTGGGCGGCTTCGACATCGGATCCCTGCTGGGCGACATCGACCTGTCCAACCTGGACGATGTCGACCTCGGCCCGAGCGCCATCACCCTGACCAGGACCAGCATCGACCCGCCCGACCCCGGCGATCCGGGTGAACCGGGCGGACCGAAACCGACCGCCGCGAAACTGAAGCTCTCGGTGACCCCGAAGAACCGGCGGGCCAAGGCCGGCTCAAAGGTCCGCTATCGCGCCACCGTCACCAATGTCGGCGGCACCAAGGCGAGCGCGGTCAAGGTCTGCATCAAGGCGCCGAAGGCCACCGCCAGGATCAAGCGCTGCCGGGATCTCGGAACCGTGGCTCCAGGAGCCTCGAAGGTCCGGAGGTTCGACCTGAAGCTGAAGAAGGGCGCGGCTCGGCACAGCTACAGGATCGGATTCGAAACCAGGTCGGGCACCAGCACCGCTCTGAAGGCGAACAGCCTTCTGCGAGTTCGCTAGGCCGGCTCAGGCGACCGACATCTCGCGGGCGCTGCCGAGAACGGAAGAGAGTCCGCTGAGCAGCTGTTCGGCGAGCAGTTCCGCCTGCTTGCCGATCTCGGGCACGGCGGTCGTCTCGAGCAAGACCCCGTTTCGCAGGGGACCGATCGCGTAGATGCTGTCGCTCACATCGGCCTCCTCCCCGATCAGCGCACCGTCGAGATCGACGTCGAAACCGATCCCGAGACTGTCCGCCCTCAACAGCCCCTGAGCGAGCAGCGACCTGACCAGCGGCTGCTCCAGGTGCCGGGGATCATAGGTCGGGCCGGTGCAGTTGATCACGCGATCGACGACCAGGGGAGCACCGGGATCGACCCCGTGAAGGCGAAGATCGACCGAGACCCGAGCTCCCGACAGCTCGATGCCCCGGATCGCCCCGGCGTAGACGCGCAGGCGGCGGTTCGTCTTCAGGCGCTCCAGACCGAGCGCCACCCGGGGTGCCATGCGGTGACGATGCACACCCCAGATCCGGTTGAGATCGGTCATGAACCGCTTCTGGTCGCGACGGTCGAGCGACCGCCAAAGATCGTTGGTGATCGGGCGGAGCGAGTCGAACGCGGATCGCCAGTCCTCCCCGCGGGCGGCGGCCGAGGCGACCTCGGTGAGCAGCCTGGAGGTGAGCTCGGTGAGCGAACATCGCTCGTCCGGGACCGCGACGGGACGGCCGCGGGTCGGCATCGTGTCGCCGTGGGATCGGGGCATCAATCCGTGGCGGGAGACCGCGTAGACGGTCGGGCCGCCGACCCCGCCGAGCACCAGGGCCACGTCGACCATGGTCAGCCCGGTGCCGATCAGCAGGACCGACTCGTCGCCGGTCGCGCGATCGAGGGCGCCGCCGAGCCAGGGATCGGCGACGTAGCGGTCACTCGCGGCGAAGTCCGGATCGAGCCCGGGAATATCCGAGGGACGGGCGTTGCCGAGCGCCAGCACGACCTTGTCCGCCTCCACCGTCTCGCCATTGGACAGCTCGATCTCGATCCGCTCCGTTCCCGCCTCGGCTTCGGCGATCGAGACCGCCACCGCCTCGGCCCTGCGGGTCTCCAGCAGAATCCTTCCCCGGGATTCGGCCTCGGTCCGCTCCAGCAGATCGACCAGATAGCGCCCGAAGGTGTGCCGTGCCAGATACTCCCGCGGCTGGGTCTCAGGGGCCGAACGCCGCACCCACTCGAGAAAGTCGAAGGGACGGTCGGGCATCGCGATCATCTGACCGGCGGGAACGTTCAGCCGATGGCCCTTGTGGTCGGTGCGGTAGGCCAGGCCGGGGCCGACCTCCTCGGCCTTCTCGATCAGGACGATCCGCAGGCCGGGCGCCGAACGGCGCATCAGCTGGACGGCGGTGAGCACTCCGGAGGCCCCGCCGCCGATCACCGCGATCGTCGCCTTCGGCTCGGGAGGGGCCGCTCCGGCGATCGGGGATGGATCCGGGATCGGTTCGGGTGGGAGATGGCCGTGAAGGCGCGAGTACCGGCTGCGGTAGAAGAGCAGCGGCGAGCGTTCCTCTACCTCGTCGATCGTGATCTCGGTGACCTCCCCGACCACGATCTCGTGGTCTCCGCCATCGGCCAGGCTGTGGGTTTCGCACCGGATATGGCCCAGCGTCTCCGGAAGCAGCGGCGGCAGATCGCCGTCCTCGATCAGCTCGACGCCGGCGAGCTTGCCGGGTCCCCCCTTCGAGGCGAACCTGGTCGAGTGTGCCGACTGGTGCTCGGCGAGGATGTTGATCGCGAACCGTCCGGTGGCCCGGATCGCGGCGAGCGTGTCGCTGTCACGGGCCAGGCAGACCAGGACCAGTGGCGGATTCATCGAGACCGAGGTCAGCGAGTTGGCGGTGACCGCCATGGGACGGCCGTCCTCACCCCGAGTCGTGACCACCGAGATGCCGGTGGCGAAATTCCCCATCGCCCGACGCAGGCGCGGGCCCATCCGGTCTTCGCTCACGCGGGGACCCCGGCGAGCCAGCTGCTGCTGCGCTCGAGCCACGCGGTGACCAGGCCCTCACTGCCGAGGGCCGCGTACTCGGCCTCCAGTGCGACCAGGGATGGGGTCGGGCAGGTGGCACCGAGCTCCAGCAGGGCGGGGCGCAGGTGAACGTCGGCGGCGAGGGCATGCCTCGCCTGGCGGGCGATCATCAGCGGGATCGCGGTCTTGTCGAGCAGGGCCGCTTCGGGCAGGCCGTCGAGGAAGATCTTCAGCAGGCCGGCGTAGCTGCCCATGACCGTCGGGCTCGCCGCGATCACCACCTGCGCGCCGAGCACCAGCTCGGTCAGCGCCTGGTCGTATCCGGTGCGGTCCAGCTCCAGGTCGATCAGGTCGATCGCGACGGCCGGTGCCGGCCCCAGCTGGGACGCGAGCCCGTCGGCGACCCCTGTCGCCAGACGCAGCGTGCGGCTGTCCCGCCGGGGATTGCCGACTATCGCGATGACGTTGGGCTGGAAACCGGGATGAAGCAGTTTGTCGGTCATAGCTGGAGTCCTGGATCTCGTCGTTGCCGGATTGGGAAGGGGGCGGAATCGCTAGCCACGATTCCGCCCCTCTGTCCCATGCGTCCAACTGGGCCGTCTAGCCCACCGCCCAGTGGGAATGCGATCTAGACATTATTGAGTTTGTCTAGTCGTTTGATCAACATACATGATTTTGAAATCGGCGTTGCGTGACGTCGATCAATTAGCGATAACTTGCGGGCTCCGATCGGTGTGCGGTCGGCCAACGACTCATGCGAAGAGCCACAGCCGTCATCCTGATCGTCCTGTGCGCCGGCCCGCTCGCGGCCTGCGGCGATGACCCCGGCGAAGAGACGACCAGCACCCTCCGCGTCTACGTGAGCGCGCCGATGAAGGGCGGACGGGGCGGCGAAGACACCGCGAGCGCGGTCAAGATCGCGGTCGAGAACGCCGGTGGCACGGTCGACTCCGCGGCGATCGACGTGGTCGCCCTGAACGACTCCGCCCCCGACGGGGCCTTCGATCCGAAGCTGGTCCGCGACAACGCTCTGCGGGCGGCGCGGGACGATCGTGCGATCGCCTACATCGGCGAATTCGATTCCGGCGGCACCGAGTTGGCGATGCCGATCCTGAACCGCGCCGGAATCCTCCACGTCTCCTCCGGATCGACCGCCCTCAAGCTGACCAAGCCCAGTCCGGCCGAGGGCGAGCGCCTGCGCCCCACCGGGGTGACGACCTTCGGGCGGGTCGTACCCAACGACATGGTCCAGGCCGGAGCGCTCGAGGAATTCATGCATCAGGAGAGCGTGGCGACCGCCTACGTGGTCGACGATGGCGGCACCTACGGGGTCGGCCTGCGGCGCCTTTTCGAGAAGGCGGCGACCGCCACCGGGATCAAGGTGATCGAAGGACCGCGAGTCAGCGCGCGCACCGAGTTCGGCAACCTCGCCGAAAAGATCTCCCGGGCGGACCCGAACGCCCTGCTCTACGCGGGATCGGATCTGGAACTCGCCTTCAGCCTGTTCGAATCGGTCCACCGGACCAACGGGCACATCAAGCTGTTCGGAGGGGACGGTCTCGCGCTTTCCGGCTTCCTCACCACCCTGGGGCCGATCGAGCTCGACACCTATGTCACCGCGCCGCAGTTGCCGGCCGGCAACTACGCCCGCAGCGGCGAGGACTTCCTCGACGGGTTCCGTGACGAGTTCGGACGCGACGCGGAACCGATGTCCGTATTCGGCTACGAGGCCGGTGCCGCGGTGATGGACTCGATCCGGCGCGGGGTTCGCGGCGACATCTCCACCGACGCGATCTCGACCCTCCGCACCGGGACCCGCGAGGCGTTCTTCGACATCACCGAAAGGGCCTCACCACTCGGCAGCTACTCGATCGACGTCAACGGCGACACCACCCTTCCCTTCTACGGCGCCTACCGGGTCGAGAACGGCGAGCTCGTGCTCGGCCGCACCATCGACGTGCCCGTGTCGATCCTCCAGGAGCTCGACCAGTGACCATTCTCGCCAGCCTCGCGATCCTCGCGATCAGCTCGATCGTGACCGCGATCCTGATCTGGGGTGTGCGCCGATTCGTGCCGGCGGGACTGCGCGGGCGCGAAGAGCGGCGCGGCATGGTCTTCGCCTTCTGCGGAGTCCTCTACGCGCTGGTCATCGGATTCGTGCTCGCTTTCGCGCTCGAGGGCTACCAGACCGCCGAATCCGAGGCGGGCGCCGAAGCGGGTTCCGTCACCGCCCTCTCACGTGCCGCCACACTGTTCGAAGCCGAAGATCGCGACCGGATCGGCCACGAACTGATCTGCTACTCGCGGGCCGTGATCTACGACGAGTGGCCGCGCATGTCGGACGGTGAGCGATCCGAGCTGGCCGACGCCGCGACCGACCGCCTGTTCCAGTCCTTCGGGGGCCTCGGCCGTCACAACCCCGACGATGCCGCGCTGTCCAGCTCCCTGGATCAGGTGCGAAAACTCGGCGAGGCCCGGGACGCCCGCCTGCTCAAGAGCGAGCAGTACCTGCCACCGATGTTCTGGGTCTTCATGATCTTCGGCGGGCTGATGCTGACCGCCTACGCGACGATCCTCGCCGGAAACGAACGACGGCTGGGGCAGGCGATCTACATTCTGCCGGTGACTCTGCTGCTGCTCTGCTCGATCTATCTCGTGGCCGTGTTCGAGCAGCCCTTCCGCGGGCCCAACGCGCTCCAGCCCCAAGCGATGGAGGTCGCGCTGCAGTCGGTCACCGAGTTCGTGCCCGACCCGCGCGCGAACCGGCCCTGTCCCTGAATACGCTTAGCCGATGCCGACCCCGGGTTCCATCCACGGCCTCGTGCCCTTCGCCCATTCCGAGGACATCGCGGCCTCGATCTCCTTCTACGAGGGGCTCGGCTTCGAGATCATCGAGACATTCGAACCGCATGGCCGCCTCACGTGGTGCATGCTTCGAAGCGGCCGGGCCCTGCTGATGCTCGCCGCGGCCGACTCGCCGATCGACCGCACCAGACAGGGAGTGCTCTTCTACCTCTACACCGAGGATCTCGCCTCATTTCACGATTCGCTCGACGGCGAGCAGGTCGTCTTCGGGGAGATCGAGTCCGGCCCGACCGGGCTACTCCAGTTCCGGATCGATGATCCCGACGGCTACTGCCTGATGGTGGCCGAGGTTTCCGCCGCCGACTTCGACGGCGGCACCGGCGCCGGCTGATCCGCCGGCCGGCCGGGACGCCGCGCCGACCGCGTGGAACCCGCCGTCGACGTGGATGATCTCCCCCGAGATCGCACGGGAAAGGTCGGAGAAGAGGAAACAGACCGTGTCGGCCACCGGGTAGGGGTCCCGGTCGTCCCAGCCGAGCGGCGCCTGGTCCCGCCACTGCCCGGCCAGATCGGAGAAGCCCGGCACGCCGCTCGCCGCGGCCGTGCCGATCGGACCGGCCGAGACCAGATTCACCCGGTTCCCGGCCGTGCCCAGGTCGCGGGCGAGATACCGGCCGGTCGACTCCAGGGCCGCCTTGGCGACCCCCATCCAGTCGTAGGACGGCCAGGCGACGGTCGCGTCGAAATCGAGCCCGACCAAGGAACCGCCTCCCTCGCTGTCGGTGCCGCCGAACAGCGGTCCCAGCGCCTCGGCCAGCGCCTTGAAGGAGAAGGCGCTGGTCTCGAAAGCCTGGAGGGCGCTGGCGCGTGGGGCGCCGAGAAAGTTCCCGCCGAGAGCGTCGGCCGGAGCGTGGGCGATCGCGTGAAGCGCGGCGTCGACACCGTCCCATCTCCGGCTCAGTTCGGTGGGCAGCGCCTCCAGATCATCGTCGCTGTTGACGTCGAGTTCGATCACGTCGACCGGCCGGGGCAGGCGGACCGCCGCCCTCTCGGTCATTCGCCGCACCCGGCCGAAACTGGTCAGGATCACCTCGGCACCGAGCTCCTGGGCCCGCTCGGCGACCGCGAAGGCGATGCTGCGGCGGTTGACGACACCGGTGATCAGGATCCGCTTTCCGGCCAGCATCAGAGGTACACCGGCTCCGAGACCGTCCCCTGATCCGGTGAGGCGGATGCTTCACCGCCGGACCGCCGCCAGACGATCTCGGCGTCGGCGCGCACGACCAGCTGATCCCGCTGGTTCTTGACCTTCCAGAGAAACCTGACCAGCCCCGACTCACCGTCCAGCGCCTTCACCCCCTTGACCTTCGCGTCAAGGGTGATCGTGTCCCCGATCTGAACCGGACGCTTGAAGACGACCCGATCGAAGCCGCGCAGCGCCACGACCCGCTCGGGGTCGATCGGTGCCAGCCCGACCGAGTAGGAGAGCAGCAGCATGCCGTGGGCGATGCGGCCGCCGAAGCGCGACCGCGCTGCCCACTCGGCGTCGGTGTGCAGCGGATGGTGATCGCCGGTCAGCCCGGAGAATCCGGTGAGGTCCGATTCGGTGATCGTGCGGCCGTAGGTCTCGAAGCTCTCGCCCACCGCCAGATCGTCGAATCCGGCCGAGAAGAGCCCATCGTTCATCGCCAAAGTTTCTGCCTCCTGATGCTGGTGGTCTGGATCGAGAAGTTCTTTCCGAGCGCCCACCGGAACTCGTCGGCGGCGTGACGGTGTCCCGCCGGCGACGGATGCAGCCCGTCCGGCTCGAAGTTGGCCGGATCCTGGATGCCCGGGTGATCCACGGTCTCCAGGCAGGGCACCACCCTCGCCGCGGAGACCTCGCGGATGGCCAGGTTGAGATCGCGCATCCCGTCCTTGATCCGCTCCTGTGTGCGCGGACCGATCCCCTCCAGGCGCCAGCCTTCGGGATAGGTCGCGGTCAGGATCGCCACTCCGGGCAGCGCCCTGCGCAGCCGGTCCAACATCAATTCGAACCGGCCGGTGAAGGTGTCGATGTCGGGCCGCAGATTGAGGATCACGTCGTTGGCGCCGCAGACCAGGGTGACCAGGTCCGCCCGGGCGACGATCGCGCCGGGAACCTGCCCGAGGATCTCGTGACTGTCGGCACCGTCCCGCGCCAGGTTCACGTACTCGAGGCCGGGATTCTCCTCCCGCAGTCCCGCCGCCACGAGATCGGCCCAGCGCAGTTGAGGTTCGCAGCCGTTGCCGGCCGTGAAGCTGTCCCCGAGGGCCACGTAGCTGGAGACTTCGCGGTGACGCTTCGGCCCGAACAGCTGGGAGATCATCGCCCGGCACCGATCGAGTCGAGCGCCCAGCTCAGCGACCGACGGGTGTCCCGCGGCTCGATCACCTCGTCGACGAAACCGCTCGCGGCGGCGGCCTCCGCGGTCAGATGCTTCTCGGCGTACTCCCCGGCCAGGTCGCCGCGCCGTCCGTCACCCGCGGATTCCAGTTCACGGCGGTTGACGATGCCGACCGCCTGATCGGCGGCCATGATGCCGATCTGGGCCCTTGGCCAGGCGAAGACCATGTCAGCTCCGAGATCCCTCGAGTTCATGGTGATCGCCGCACCGCCGAAAGCCTTGCGCAGGACCACGGTGAGCTTCGGCACCCCGGCCGCGGCGAAAGCCCGCAGCAGCGACGCCCCGTGCCGGATCACCCCGGACCGCTCCTGCTTCATGCCGGGCATGAAGCCGGGCGTGTCGACCAGCACCACCAGGGGCAGCCCGAATCGGTCACAGTCGTTGATGAAGGTCGCCGATTTCTCGGCGGCCTCGGCGTCGATCACTCCGCCGAACCGGCGTGGCTGGTTGGCCACCATCGCCACCGCGCGGCCCTCGATCCTCGCGATCCCGGTGTACATGCCCGAACCCCAGCGGGCATAGGTCTCGATCACGCTGCCCCGGTCGGCGATCGCGGCGACCGTGTCGCGGATGTCATAGGTCCGGCGGGGATCCTCGGGAACGGTGCTTCCCGGATCCTCGATCTCCGGTGGAGCCGGGGCGGCATCGGCCGGCGGCCGTCCGATCCGGGAAGGAAGGAGGGCGAGCAGCTGACGCACCTTGCCGATCGCCTCGGTCTCATCCTCGGTCACCACCTGACAGACCCCGTTCGAACCCTGCACCGCCGGGCCGCCGAGATCCTCCATCGATACCCGTTCGCCGACCGCTTCCTCGACCACCCTCGGACCGGTGAGAAACAGCCGGGCATCTCGGGTCATCAGCACGAAATCGGTCAGCGCCGGGGAGTAGGCGCCGCCACCGGCCGAGACTCCGCTGATCACGCTGATCTGCGGCACCTTGCCCGAGAGACGGACGCTGGCCCTGAAGATGCGGCCGTACCCGCCGAGAGCGGCGTGCCCCTCCTGGAGCCGGGCACCACCCGACTCGACGAAGCCGATGACCGGCGCACCCGCATCGCCGGCCAGGTTCATCGTGCGCACGATCGTCTCGGCATGAACCTCTCCCAGCGAACCACCGAGGAAACCGGGGTCCTGGCAGTAACAGAAGACGGGGCAGCCTCCGACCAGGCCGGCGCCGGCGATCACGCCGTCACCCGGCCGCGCCCGTTCGCCCAGTCCGCCGGAGAGAACGGCTGAGCGAATCGGCCGGAAGCTGCCTTCGTCGCAGAGGCTCTCCAACCGGTGCCGGGGAGATGGGCGACCGGTTGGAGCCTCGGCGGCTGTCGCGACGGCACTGCTCATGTCGCGGCAAGACAGAGAACGGCGTTGTGGCCGCCGAACCCGAAGGAGTTGGATATGGCGTAGCGGCGGCCATCGCCGGCCGGTTGCGGCAGCGTGAGATTGCGAGCGCGGCCCGGCACGTAGTCGAGATCCAGTCCCTCCTCGGCCTGTTCCCATCCGACCGTCGGCGGGGCGACCCCGCAGCGCAGCGCCGCGACCGTGGCCACCGCCTCGACCGCACCGGCGGCACCCATCAGGTGACCGATCGCCGACTTGGTCGAGCTGATCGGCAGATCTTTGGCGACCGGCCCGAGAGCCAGCTTCAGAGCATCGGTCTCAGAACGGTCGTTCAGCGGCGTCGAGGTTCCGTGGGCGTTCACGTAGTCGAGGTCCTCGGGTTTCAGACCCGCGTCGTCGAGCGCCATGCGGATCGCCCGGGCCGACTGCACCCCGGATGGATCGGGCGCGGTCAGGTGATGGGCGTCGCAGGTGGCGCCGTATCCGAGGATCTCGCCGACCGAACCGGCCCCGCGGGCCGCCGCGGATTCGGCGTTCTCGATCACCATCACCCCCGCGCCCTCGCCCATCACGAAACCGTCGCGGCGGGCGTCGAACGGCCGGGAGATGCCACTCGGAGAGGTCGCGCCCATCGAAGCGAAGGCGGCCATCGCGATCCCGGTCATCGCCGACTCGGAACCTCCCGTGACGACCGCGTCGACCTGTCCGGACTGGACGAGGCGGGTCGCCGCACCGATCGCGTGGGCTCCCGCGGCACAGGCCGACACGACACCGTAGGTCTCACCCATCAGCCCGAAACGCATCGCCACCGCCGCGGTGGCCGCGTTGCTCATCATCAGCGGTACCGCCAGCGGCGAAACCGACTTGGCGCCCTTGTCCCGCAGCACCGCCCCCTGATCCTCGAGCGAGCCGATACCTCCGATGCCGGTGCCGATGATGCAGCCGATGCGTTCCGCCGGATACGGCAGCTCGCTCGCCCATCCCGCCTGTTCGAGCGCCTCGGTCGCGGAGACGACCGCGAGCTGAGTGAAGCGATCTGCGCGGCGGCTCTCCTTGCGACTGAGGAAATCGAGCGGGTCGAACTCACGGCAGGCCCCGACGCCGTCACTGATCCCGCACTGGCCATCCGCCCAGCGGTCGATCAGCGTGTCGGCCCCGACCCCGAGAGGGGTGACCGCGCCGGTCCCGGTGATCACGACCCGGCGGTTCATGCGGCTTTCCGGACCACCAGGTCGATCACGTCGCCGACCGTCTTCAGGCCCTGGACATCGTCCCCGACCAGCTCGATGCCGAACTCGTCCTCGACGATCTGCGCGATCTCGACCAGATCGAGCGAATCGACATCGAGCGCTTCAAAGGTGGCCTCGCGGGTGATCTCGGAGGGATCGGCTCCGACCTCGGCGAGGCCTTCGACGATCACCTTTTCGGCTGACTGCGGATCTGCTTTGACTGGCATTCGTTTCTCCTTTTCGTTTGATTCAGGCGCTGAGTCCGCCGTCGGCGGTCAGGGTGGTTCCGGTCACATATGAGGCGGCGTCGGATGCGAGAAAGCCGACACAGGCCGCGATCTCCTCGGCGGTTCCGGCCCGGCGGAGGGGGATCTCTCCGGCGAAGGCGTCCTCCGGAAGGTCCGCGGTCAGGCCGGTTTCGACGAATCCCGGTGCGACCGCGTTCACGGTCACGCCGCGCCGGGCGACCTCGACCGCGATCGTCCGGGTCATGCCGATCAGCCCGGCCTTGGAGGCGGCGTAGTTGGCCTGGCCCGCGTTCGCCCGCGGGCCGACGATCGAAGCGACGTTCACGATCCGGCCGAACCGCGCTCGCAGCATCGGTTTCAGGGTCCGTCGGGTGAGGCGGAACGCGGCGTTGAGATTGGTCTCGATCACCCGGTCCCACTGGTCGTCATCGAGCTGTGGGGCGAGGCCGTCGGCCCGCCGGCCCGCGTTGTTGACCAGCACGAGCACCGGACCGAGCCGGTCCTCGACCCCGGCCACCAGACCGTCGATCGCCTCGGGATCGCTGATGTCCGCGTGAAAGGCGGCGGCCTCGCCACCCGACGCCTCGATGCGCGCGACCACGGCATCGGCTCCGTCGCGATCGGAGCGGTAGTGCACCGCGACCGGGCGGCCCTGGGCGCTGATCGTCTCGGCCACGGCCGCCCCGATACCGCCCGACGCACCGGTCACCAGCGCCACGCCCTCACTCATGGAGATCCTCGCCCTCGCCCCACTCGATCACGGCGGCACCCCAGGTGAGCCCACCGCCGAAGGCACCGAGCAGCACCTTGTCACCGGGTGAGAGGCGACCTTCGCTCCTCGCCTCGGCGAGCGCGATCGGGATCGATCCGGCGGAGGTGTTTCCGTACCTGGGGACGCAGTCGACGACCCGCTCGGCCGGCAGCCCGAGCCGCTGGCCGACGGCGTCCAGGATCCGGCTGTTCGCCTGGTGGTAGACGAAAAGGTCGATCTGGCCGAGCCCGAGTCCGACACTGTCGGCGGCGGCGATCGTCACCTCGCCGAGACGCTCGACCGCCTGACGGAAGGTGTCATGACCCTTCATCTTGATGATCGCGTCCGCCCGGGTCGCCTCGACCAGATGGCCGCGATCGCCGTCGCTCGCCAGGAACACGGGGCCGATCCGGCTCCGGCCGGCGGTGGCACTCATCACCACCGCTCCGCCACCGTCGGCGAAGATGCCGGCGGTGCCGCGATCGTCCATGTCGATCACGCGATGCATCAGGTCCGCACCGACCACGAGGGCATGCTCCACGCGGCCGGTCTCGATCTGCGCGGCGGCCATCGAAATGCCGGAGAGGAAGCCGGAGCAGGCCGCGTTGAGGTCCATCGCCGCCGCGTTGCCGGTCTCCAGTCGCGCCGCGACCAGCGGGGCGGCGGCCGGACAGAGCATGTCGTGAGTCACGGTCGCCACCAGCACGAGGTCGATCCGCGCGGGATCGATCCCGGCCTCCTCGATCGCTGCCGCTCCCGCCGCGACCGCGTAGTCGACCAGGCTCTCGGACGGAGAGGCCACCCGGCGCTCGATCACACCGGTCCGCTCCGTGATCCACTCGGGCCCGACGCCGAGCCGGTCGGCGATCGGCTGGTTGGTCTTGACCGTGGACGGCAGGGCGACGCCCAGGCCGGCGATCGCGGCCCCGGCCGGGACCGGCCCGGTCGCGGTCTCGCGGTTCTCGATCTCCGTCTCAAGCACCGGGGTTCCCCTCGGCGACGAGCGGTCCGGCATCGGCACCGGCGATCGTGCGGCGGACCAGCCCGGTCAGCACCTCTCCCGGGCCCGACTCGAGGAACCGGCCGACGCCATGTTCCTTCAGCGAGATCATCGTCTCGCGCCAGCGGACCGGCCGGGTCAGCGCGAGCACCAGGCCGTTGCGGAGGTCGGCGACCGGCAGGGTCGTGATCGAGGAGAGCAGAGTGGTCCTCGGACTTTTCACCTCGACCGCGTCGAGCGCGGTTTGAAAACCGGGCACGGCAACGGCCATCGCGGGTGAATGGAAGGCTCCGGCCACGGGCAGCCGCACCGTCCGGATCCCCGCCTCCTTGAACTTACGGCGGGCCTCGGTGATCGCGTCGGCCGGGCCGGACAGCACAATCTGGTCGGGAGCGTTGTCGTTGGCCACGGTCAGGCCCAGCGAAGCGGCGAGACCGGCCGGGCCGTTGCCGTCGCCGAGCACCGCCAGCATCCCGCCGGGATCGGCCGCGGCCGCGTCCTGCATGACCCGCCCCCGGGTGATCGCCAGGCGCAGCCCGTCCTCGGCCGTGATCGCGCCGGACGCGGCCGCGGCGGCGAGCTCACCCAGCGAATGGCCGACCATGAACTCAGCGACCGGCGAACCGGCGGCCTTCCAGCCCGCGACCGAGGCGCAGTAGAGCGCCGGCTGCTGGAAGGCGGTCCCTTCCTTGATCCGTTCGAAGGGATCACAGCCCATCTCGTCGATCGCGAGATCGAGCAGTTCCGGGCAATGGGCCGCGACCGTCTCGCGCATCTCGGCCCGCTGACTTCCCTGGCCGGGAAAGAGCATCGCTGTTGTGTTGTTCTCAGTCACTGACCGGATAATTCACCGACCACCGCCCCCTGTAACCCGAATTCGGTCTCGTACCCCCCAACCGGGGGATCACCCCCAACCCATCGGGTGATCCACAAGGTCTGGCAACGTTCGGCCGCCTATTTGGCGGCCGAACGTTGCCAGACCTTCCTCGCCTTGGGTTCAGCCGAGCAGGCCGTGGGCCTGCGCGCTGCGAACCGCTTCGGCGCGATTCCGCACCCTGAGCTTGCGGTAGATCGCGCTGGTGTGCTCCTTGACCGTGTGCGGCGAGAGGAACAGCTGGCCGGCTATCTCCTTGTTGGTCGCGCCGGTCGCGACCAGCCCGAGGACCTCCATCTCCCGCTCGCTGAGGCCGATCGCGTCGGTCTGCCGGTCCTCGGAGAAAACCTCGCTGCCGAGGGCTACCATCCGCACCGCCTTGACCACGTCGGCGGCTCCCCAATCCTTCGAGACGAAGCCGGAGGCACCGGCCGCGCGGGCGACGCTGGGAGAGATCCGGCCCGCGCCCGAGATCAGCAGGACCCGGGTGGCCGGGGAAACGGATCGGATCTCGGAACAGACGTCGGCCCCGGACTCGGTGCCGAGCATGAGATCGACCAGCGCCACCTCCGGCCTCAGGTTGCGGGCGATCTCGATCGCCTGTTCGGAGCTGGTCGCGCCATCGCATCGCTCGACCCATACCTGACGCTCGAGCAGCAGGCGGAATCCCCAGTGGACGACCTCGTGATCGTCCACCACCAGCAGCGTGAAACCGGGCCCGTTCGCGCTCATCGCTTCACCGGAGCGACCAGCCGGAACCGCCAGCGTTCCCCTTCGACCGGCCCGAACTCGACCAGAGCGTCGTTCTGAAGGGCCTCGAGAGTGAGCAGGCGCAGGCCGAGCCCGCCGCCCCTGGAGGACCGGTCCACCCGGTCGTTCAGCACCTCGACCAGGAAGGCTCCCTCCTCGACCGCGACCCTGATCTCGATCGAGCCGCCATCCGAATGCCGCTGGGCGTTTCGCAGGGCTTCGGTCAGCGCCGACCGGGCCATCGGTTCGAGGTGGGCCGGGGTCTCGACCCCCCGCTGCCAGCTCAGCTCGATCGCGTCGGACTCGCTGAACCACTCGACCAACTCGCGAAAGGATCGCGAACTGTCCCCTTCGGCGGGAGTCATCGGCCGGGCCAGCGCGGTTCTCAGCTCACCCAGCACCACCGTGATCTCGTCACTGCAGCGCTTCTGTTCCTCCAGCGAAAGCTCACCGTCGGAGCCGAGGGCCAGGGAGAGGCCGAACAGGCGCTGGACCACCTGGTCGTGGATCTCTCGGATCATGCCGATCCTCGAGTCCAGGCTCTGGGTGCGTTCCCGGCTGGCGGTCGAACGTTCGACCGTGGCCGCCATCGCGGCGAGGCGGCCCAGGGTGTGGAGGCGCCGGTGGTCCTCCTCGGAGAGCGAGTACTCGTCCCCGCCCTGGTCGGCGACGATCACCCCGAACCAGTTCCCGCCCGCCGCGATCGGCGCGCAGGTGATCGTCGTGATGCCCGCCATGCCCGCATATCTCGCCGGCAGCTCGAACTCCAGGTTCTGCGATATCTCGATCACCCGGTCCTCGGCCAGCACCCGCTGGGCCAGCGGCATCTCGTCGAGCGTGGCCGCGACCGAAGCGATCACCGCCTCCTCGACCCCGTGGAATCCGGCCGGCCGTGAGACTCCGAGAACCGGGTCGTGAAGGAACATGACCACCCGGGTCAAGCTGGTGAGGCGGCTGACCGCCTCGCAGATCCGGTCGGACAGGCGAAAGGCGCCTTCCGGTTCTTCGATTCCCGCAATCAGGCCGACCAGAACGTCGATCTCTCCTGCGTGGCCTTCTGTGATTGACATCGCGATAGGAGACGCTACCCCACCCGGTGCCCCACGGTTACGGCTATGGCACCCCCCGATCAGGGGGTATTCGGTGAACTCCTATTTCTTGTATTCGACGATCGGGTTGACCGGGACGTTGGACATCGGCGGCTCGATCTCCATCTTCTCCAGTGCCCGGTTCAGGTCCCGCTCTGTGACCTCCGGGGGAACCGGCACCGCCCGGTAGACCGGTATCGGCAGGCCGAGGCGGAACGCGAGCTCGTTCTCCGAGTTGAAACCGTCGACGAACGGGTTGTTGCCCCAGGCGACGATCCAGCCGGTGCCGAACGGGCGTACGCCGCCGCAGCAATGGCTGTCCTTGATCTTCTTCGGATCGAGCTGCTGGCCGACGTACGTGGCGGTCCGGTTCTTCAGATCGATCCGGTACTCGACGGCCCGCGGCGGACGATCGAGATGGGTGCTGTTGTCGTGGACCGACAGCAGGTTGCCGTCGCTGATCCGTGCGTCGTGGTTGCCGCCGATCGGGTATTCCGCCCGGGGATCGTCACCCTCGATCTTCAGCGAGTACTTGTCCGGCTCACCGCCGAACGTCCACAGGATCTTGCCGGTCTTCCGCGAGATGCCGAACACCTTGTCGGTGTGACGGGTCGAGATCACCAGCTGATCCTTGCCGAACGGCTCGATCGAGTTCAGGTGGAACATGTCGTAGCGCTCGTTGCCGTCGATATCGGTGTGCGGGTTCTTCAGGACCTTCTTCCACCAGCGCTTGGCGGTGAAATCGAGCGGCACGTGATCGAGTGAGTTCCAGCTCCAGACGACCTTGCCGGAAGGGGTGATCTCCTGGATCTCGCCGGTGAGGACCCCGGCGTCGGCCGGGCCGCCGACCGAGGTCAGATCGACCCCGAGCACCGGCTTGTAGCTCATGATCAGCGCGTTGCCGTTCGGCAGCAGCGTGTACTCGTGGCCGTCGGTCGGGGCGTTCTTGGTCCTCACGACCCTCAGCAGCTTGCCGTCGAGGCTGCGGATCTCGTTGCCGGTCCGTGAATCCTTGCCGAAACCGTCGCCGAAACCGCGCGGGACCTGGAAGGTGCCGTCACGCAGGATCTGGCCGCCGAGCGTGTTGGTCGGCGTGCTGAACCACCAGCGCGGAGTGCCGTCCTGATCGAACACGACCGCCCAGCTGCGCATGGCGTCCTTCGGTTCGGGACGGAACGAGACGAAGAACATGCCCTTGGGCGGATCCTTGAAGCGGGTGTAGTTCCACTGGGGAAAATCATCCGGGAGGCATCGCACCTGGTAGGTCTGGGTCTGGCCGCCCGAGGAGATCAGGATGTTGAAATCCTGGCTGGGCAGGGGACGGGCCTCAGCCTTGTAGCGGCCGCTCTTCGCGGGATAGGGGCCGACCTTCACGGTCGATCCGGGCTTGGCGTTCACCTGAACCTCGATCTTGCCGGGAACGCAGCGGGTCACGTAGTAGTGGCGATCAGGGTTGAAGGCCGGGTACATCGACTTGGTGTTGAACTGGGCGTCGTAGGCGGCACCGGGTGCCCCGGTGTTCTTGATCCCGCCGGTCGAAGCCTGCTGCTGCGGCTTGGGATCGTCCTTCTTGTTGGTGAGGTAGGTGCGGTACGCGAGCGCGCCGGCACCGGCCGCGACGACCAGAGCCGCGATCACGGCCACGATCAGCAGCGGGGAGATATTCAGCTTCTTTTTGGAGCCATTCGGGCTCGGGTCTGCGCTCATCGCCTCAGTCCTTCGTTCGGCAGCCGAAATTCCGGCGTTTACGTTTCCGTGGCGGCCCCCTCCTGACCGGCCGGGAATCAGTTGACCGGGAAGGCTATATGGTGGGCGCTCGTGACGCCGACGCAAGAACTATCGATCAGCGCCGTCCTCTCGAGCATGAAGACCATCGCGGAGCGTCATCAGTCCCTCCTGATCCGGGTCACGCTCGCCTTCGCGGCCCTCAGTACTGCATTGGTTCCGCTTCAGCAGAACGGAACCCTGGGTCTGGCGATCTCGCTGGGCCTGAGCCTGCTGATCCGAACCGCGTACTCCGGGATGGCCGCCGCGCTGGTCTGCCTCCCCGGTCAGCGTGACACGGCGGGCGAGCTCTGGGCGGAGGTGAGGGGCGTGCTCTCAACCCTGATCTGGGTGACGCTGCTGGTCGCGGTCCTCGCCGGGTTCGGGTTCGTGCTGCTGGTCATCCCCTGTCTGATCATGCTCACCATCTGGTCGGTGGTCGTTCCGGTGGTCGTGGTCGAACGCACCGGCGTTTTCGAGAGCCTGTCCCGCAGCCGCGAACTCGTGCGCGGCAACGGCTGGCGGGTGTTCGGATTCCTGGTCTGCCTGTTCCTGATCACGGTCGCCTTCGCTCTCCTCGGCCTGATCGTGGCCCGGCCTTTCGGCAGCGACCTGCTCGGCGTGATGGTCGGTAATTTCGTGCTGATCTGCATCGCGTTTCCGATCCTTCTGGGCGGTCCGGCCGCGCTCTACAACGCCCTGGCCGGCCCTCCCGAAAGCCGTCGGACACAGGCGGAAGAGGATCCGCCGGAGTCGCTCACGGCCGAGTGAACCGCGGAACGGCGGCTTCAGGCGAGGCGGAGACGCCCCGCGAGGTAGTCGTGGACCACGGTCTTGCATTCCTCGATCAGCCACCGGTCACCCTCGGGATCGACGAAGAAGGCCCGGCTGAGCAGACCGTCGCAGATCTCGGTCGCGACATTGATCTGGCGAACCAGAAGGTCGTTGTCCTCGATCCCGAGCCGGTTCACGAGCAGGGACTTGAACGGATCTGCGAGAACCCCGTTGTTGCTCTCGGTGCCGTCGAGAAGCCTTTCGTCGATCACGTCACCGAAACGCAGGGCACGGAATCCGGGCTCGGTCTCGTGCATCTCGACGAACTGGTCCACGGTGATCTCGAGAGCCTCTTCCCACCCTTCGACCTGCCCCTGTTCGAGCTCGGTCGTGAACCGGGTCACGTAGCGCTCCAGATTACGCTCGCTCAGCGCCCTCATCAGTGAGATGCGATCGGGGAAGAAGCGGTAGACGGAGCCGATCGAGACCTTCGCGCGTTCGGCCAACAGGCCGGTCGTCACCCCTTCCATGCCGACTTCGTCGACCAGCTCAGCGGTCGTATCGAGCAGCAGCTTCACCCGCTGCTGGCTCCGGGCCTGGACCGGTTCGCGGCGCATCTTGGTCTGAACCGGGGTGTTTTCTCCTGCAGTGCTCATGGCGGGTAAGGTCCCCGCCGCCGAACATCGGGAAACCGAACATCAGGTTGTTGTGTCCGAGGCCGGGGCCTGATCCGGCTGCTCGAGATGGTCGGCGGGATCGTCGAAGACCTCGACCATCTTGCCCTTGACCATCCAGATGTGGGCGACTACGTAGGCGGCCGCCATCACCCCGGCCATGATGTAGAAGACCGTCTGGGTGGAGTGGGCGAAAGCGCCTTGGATGTCATGGAATATCTCGGCGTCGATCCCGCCGCCCGAATGCCCGGCAACCGAGCCGCTGTCGCCCCCGCCGGACTGGGTCAGTGAGTGGGCGATCGAATCCGACTGGCTCTTGGAGAGATTGAGCGGGCCGGACTCCAGCACGTTCTCGACGTTGACCTTGTTGCGCGTGGTCAGGATCGTGCCGAGCACCGCCAGCCCGAACGCGGCGGCGAAGTTGCGCACCGTCTGGGTGATGCCCGTGGCCTCGCCGTAGCTCGTGTTCGGCGCGCGGTTGATCGCGTCGGTGCTCACCGGTCCGAGGATCAGGCCGACACCGGCGCCGGCCATCACCATGTAGATCCATTGGCCGTCGACCCCGGCGGATATATCGGTCATCTGCTGGGCCCAGAGGAAGAAGCCGACCGCGGCGAGGGCCGAGCCGAGCAGGACCGCGGGCTTCGCGCCCTTGCTGTCGAGGATCCGTCCGCCCCACTGCGAGGCGACCGCGAAACCGGCGAAGAAGATCAGCAGATAGATGCCTGCCTCGGACGCTCCCGATCCCAGCGAGATCTGCGAATACATGCTGGCGAAGAAGAAGAGCGGCACGAACGCGATCGAGAGCAGGAAAAGGACCATGTTGTCCGCGAGGAAGGCACGGTTCTTGAAGATCTTGACGCGCATCAGCGGCTGGCTGAGCTTGCTTTCGTAGACGAAGAAACCGACCAGGATCGCCAGCCCGGCGACGATGCTGCCGATCGTCAGCGGGTTGCTCCAGCCCCAGGTCGCGGACTGCTGCAGACCGAGAACCGCCAGGCCCATGCCGGCCACGATCAGGACCGCTCCGCGGAAATCGAGCGGCTGCGGATTCTTCAGGTTCGCCGGCTTCGATTTCCAGATCAGGAAGAGCGAGATCAGGGCGATCGGGATATTGATCCAGAAGATGGAACGCCAGGTCCACTCGGTCAGATAGCCGCCGGCGATCGGCCCCACCGAGGTGAGCGCGCCCGTGATCCCGAAGAAGAGGGCCATCGCCCGTCCCCTCGTCTCGATCGGGAAGGCCGAGATGGTGATCGCGAGCGCCGCCGGAAACATGATCGCCGCCCCGGCACCCTGAACCACCCGGAAGAAGATGATCCAGGCCTCGGCCAGCTCGCCCTTGGGCGTCGCACCGCAGAGCGCCGACGAGACCGCGAAGATCAGAATGCCGATGACCAGCATGCGCCGGCGCCCGAGCACGTCGGCCAGCTTGCCGCCGAACGCGAACAGCGCCGCCATCGAGAGCAGGTATCCACTCACGATCCACTGCACTCCGGTGGAGGAAAGGCTCAGTTCCTTCTGGATCTCCGGGACCGAGATCGAGACGATCGTCTGATCGATGAAGGTCATCGACACCGCGAAGATCATCGCGGTCAGAACCAGATAGCTGCCCTTCGTACTAGACAAACCGGACCTCCCGAAACGATCGGATCGCGGCCCCCAGCAGCCGCTATGGACGGACTGGCGTCAGGTTATCGGACGATCCGGAAGCTCAGATGACGTTTCTTGCTCCGGTTTCCGGCCTTGTCCACGGCGACGATCGTCGCTTTGTACCGGGCCGGGACGAGCCCCCGTTTGTTCACCTTGCCCCGGAAGCCGATCCGGCGCTTTCCGGCCGCGACCTTCCTGCGCACGATCTTGCCCTGGGCGCGCTTTCCTTTGCCCTTCGATACCCGCTTGATCGTGATCACGACCCTCGCCTTCTCGGAGAGCGTGAAGCGGAACGCGTTCTTCGCGCCGCGCTTCGATTTCTTCTTCAGCATCGAGAGCCCGCTCAGCTTGGGCGCGGTCTCGTCTACGGGAGGGGCGGTGATCGTGACCAGACCGCCGGTCGTGGTCTTGTTGCCGAGAGCGTCGGTGAGTGTCAGCACGACCATCTGCTCGCCGGGAGTGGCATAGGTATGAGTGACCTGCTCGCCGTCCTTCTTGACACTCTCGTCGACCTCCCACTCGACACCGGTGATCGCGGCCCAGGGATCGCTCGGAGTGACCGAAAAGGCGACCTCTTGCCCGGTGACCGCGGTCGAGGGAATGCTCAGCCCATCGGCCTTCGGCACATCGTCGTAGGGCAAAGCGTTGATCGAGTAGTCGTCCGAGGGCACGTCGAGGCTCGAGTAGAGGACCATGCCCTTGCCGAGAGCGTCGGCTCCGGCGGCGGTCACACCGGTGGCGGCGGCCGGGGAGACGGGACCTGTCGGCACGTTGAACTGGGGCACACCGGCATCGCGGGACGCCGCGTAGACACGATCGTCCTCCCGGGTCCAGCCCAGGATCACCAGGCCCTTGCCGCCGACCGCCAGCGATACGTCGCTGACGCCCGCCGATTCGGGAATCGCCTTGGTCGCGGTGCCGAAGAACTGCACTCCGCCGGCCGGCCGTTCCACGGTCTGGATCCCTTCCTTGCCACCACCGAAATACGGGAAGGCGACGGTGGCGGCACCGTTCTCGTCCATCGACAGACGCGGTGTGAAACCGGTGGTCCCGGGAAGATTCAAGGTCTGATCGAAGATGAAGTTCTGGCCCGGACCGGCCAGGCGGGAGTTGCCGATCACATCCGGGCCGACCCTGTCGGCCACGACCGCGTTGCCCTGGGCGTCCACCGCCCCGGCCAGGCCCGAGCCGCTGTTCGTGTTGAAGATCTGTACATCCGGTCCGGCGCCGCCCGGTTCCATCCAGCAGGTGGCCGGATCGCCGGTGATCGTGTCCCCGACCACCCAGGTGATCAGGGCGTGGCCGTTCGGACCCAGGAACACCTGCGGCGTGGACACGCCGTTCGCCGAAACGGGCGACACGTCGGAGATCGCTCCGTCGAGCGCGCCCTGCCCGGTGAGGAAGCGCTTGCGGACCCGGGTGCTGTTCTCGTCGCCTTCGATGTCGCGGCCCTTCCAGGTGAGCAGCGCGACGCCGTCGTCGGCGACATCGACATGCGGGTCGATGTTGGGAATGTCGAAACTCTCGTCCGACACCTGCAGCGCCGGCCCGAAGTTCGCCGCGCCGGGCTGGCGGACGGCACTCATCACCTGCGAAACGCCATCGCCGTCGTTCTGGCGCCAGGTGAGCACGGTGTATCCGTCGGGAGCGATCGCGAGATCGGGATTGGCCGACGGGAAGACATTCGGCACGACCTCGACGGAAGGCTGAAAGCCGCCACCCGGAAGGCGAACCGAAGCTCTCAGCGAGTTGGCCTCGCCCCAGATCGCCACGGCCTCGCCGGAGGCGGCCTCGGCGAACTCGAAGCCACCGAACGGCGACTTGTCCACCGGTTCCGGCAGCACCGGCACCGGTCCGCTGAGGAACCGTTCCGCTGCCGCCGCCGTCGTCGCGGCGACCGTGAAAGACAGCAGGAAAGCGATCGCGATGGCCGCGATCTTGGCGAGAGGCGATTTCTGAGAGTTCATGGGTTCCCCGGTCCGTCGTGGATGGATGAGCAGACAATCCCCACAGTTACCCTGCTGCCATGGAAACCCTACGCACTCCGGAAAGTTGCTTCAACTCGATCGGGGACTTTCCGTACCGGCCGCGATACAGGGAATGGCGGGGCATGCGGCTGGCCCATGTGGACGAGGGTGAGGGACCGGCGGTGCTGCTGCTCCACGGACATCCGACCTGGGGCTACCTGTACCGCAAGGTGATGCCGCCGCTGCTCGGGTCCGGCTTCCGGTGCGTGGTGCCGGACCTTCCCGGTTTCGGGCGTTCGGACAAGCCCGCCGACGACCGCTGGTACAGCTTCGATCGCCACACCGAGTCGATCGTCGCCCTGGTCGACGAGCTGGAGCTGGACGAGCTCACTCTCGTCTGCCATGACTGGGGCGGACCGATCGGTCTGCGAGTCGCGACGATCGAGCGGCCGGATCGTTTCTCCCGCCTGGTCGCGATGGACACCGGCGTCTTCACCGGCCACCAGAAGATGAGCGAGAGCTGGCATCACTACCGCCGGTTCATCGCCGCCCATCGCGACGTGCGGGTCGAGATGCCGATCCGGGGCGGCTGTGCCACCGAACTGAGCGCCGAGGTGCTGGATGCCTACAAGGCTCCCTTCCCGGATGCCGGCTACAAGGCCGGGGTGCGTTCCTTCCCCGGCCTGGTTCCGCTGACGCCCGAGGCCCCCGGGGCCGCCGAGGGACAGGCGACCGCGGCCCGCCTGCTGACCGACGAGCGGCCGTCCCTCCTGCTCTGGGCCGATGCCGATCCGGCGCTGCCGCTCGACCCGGTCGGGAGACAGGTCCAGACCCTCTTCCCCTCGGCGCCTCCGCTGACGGTGATCGAGAACGCGGGGCACTTCCTGCAGGAGGACCGGGGAGAGCTGATCGGCGAGACGATCGCCGCCTGGCTCAGGGAGTAGCCGGGTCCGACGCCGCCTGGGTCAGTGCGCCCAGCAGGACTTCGGGCGGCTGCGCGCCGGACACACCCAGACGGCGGTCGATCACGAAGGTCGGCACGGCCGAGATGCCGAGCTCGGTCGCGAGGCCGCGATCGGCCAGGACCTCCTCGGAGAAGCGGTCGCCCCGGGCCACCTCCTCGGCCGCTGAACGGTCGATGCCGGCCTCGACGGCGAGCTCGATCAGGGCCTCCGGGTCGGCCAGGTCGGCCCGTCCGTTGAAGTAGGCGTCGAACAGGATGCGGGCCAGATCGTCGGCCCGTCCGGACTCCGCCGCGAGGTGGAGCAAACGATGGGCGTCGAAGGTGTTGGCCGGCCTGGCCTTGTCGAAGTCCATCTCGATATCCGCCCCGTGGGCGGAGGCCAGCACGCGATCGTTCATCGCCCGCGCCTCATCCTTGGAGACGTTGAATTTGGAGGCGAGGTAGTCATGCATGTCGCCTTCGATCTCCAGCGGCAGGTCGGGGTTCAACTGGAAGCTGCGCCAGGTCACGTCGATCGAACCCGGATCCGGATGCGCCGCCAGCGCCTTCTGAAAGTTGACCATGCCGATGTAACAGAAGGGGCAGGCGACGTCAAAGAAAATTTCTACCTTCATGAACCAAGGATAGGCAAGGCAACCAGTGAGCCTTTCGTCAACCCCAGAGCCATCTACACCACCAACCAGGCAACTGGGGGCGATTTGGGGGCTATTAGCCCCCAAATCGCCCCCAGTTCAAC
>DATJUB010000024.1:0-21570 GCA_035502775.1 Solirubrobacterales bacterium
AACGTCTCCACCCCTGCGTGTGTGGCTCCGGGCGCCGGTTCGGTATGGGGCGTTTACGGCAGAGGGTCGGGTGCCGGGTCGCTTCGCTCCGCGCTGCGCGCGTGGGGGTTCTTTGGTTCTGGGGGTGTTTTGGGTGCTGACTGCACCAAAAACGCCCCCAGAACCCCTCACGCCCGTTGCTCGGATCGTTCTGGGTCGAATCTGATGGTTGTTTGGTGGGCTATTCGACCCAGAACGGTTGGTGCTTCTGGTGGCTAGGCTCTTGTCATGGACCAGCTTGCGGTTGCCGATCGGACCTGGCCGATCCTTCATCGTCTGATGAACCTTCACGGGAAGGTGTATCGGGCCACGGGTGGGCGGATCGGCCACCGTATTCCCGGCGTTCCCCCTATCTGCCTGATCGATCATGTGGGAGCCAAGAGCGGGAAGCAGCGGACCAGTCCGCTGCTCTACGTCGAGGACGGTGAGGATGTCGTCCTGGTGGCCTCCAAGGGCGGCTACGAGCACAGCCCGGCCTGGTTCTACAACCTGAAGGCGAACCCGGACACCACGGTCCAGATCGGTTCGGAAGTCAGACCGGTCCGGGCCAGGGTCGCGACCGAGGAGGAAAGAGACCGGCTATGGCCGATGGCCCTGAAGGTCTACCCGTCGTACGCCGAATACCAGGAGCGGACCGATCGCCGGATCCCGCTGGTGATCCTCAGTCCCGCCGGGACCTAGCCGACGACCGAGAGCTTGTAGTGCGAGTAGTCGCTGAAGACCCGGGCACTCTGGGTGACCGAGACATAGATGGTCTGCGCCTTCGGCTTCAGGTTCTTGATCCTGACACCCTCGATCTTGGTGCGCGGCCGGTCGGAGCGCACGATCAGGTTCTTGCCGGGGGAAGTGACCGTGGTCGCCTTCGACTTCAGCACCTCGATGCGGATATCGCTCTGGTACTGGGCTCCGGTGATCAGCACCTTGCCCTTGGCGGCGATCCGCACCTTGTACACGTCGGCAGGATCCTTGACCCTTGAAAGCGTGGCGGTGACCGAGGCCTTCCGCTTGCCCTTCTTCTTGGGCTTGTAGAGAAACTTCGCCTTCTTGTTCAAGAGGGAACCATCGAGCCATTGGATGTCGTCGTTCGGTTCCATCGGATCGGGTGGCGGTGCGGTCACCGTCAGGGCCGCCTCGATGTTCAGGGCACCCTCTCCGTACTGGGAATCGCGGCCGGGCGTATCGATGTCGGTCGCCGACGAGGTCAATGCCCGGCCGACCTGTCTCGCATCAAGATCCGGACGGGCTTGCCGCAGCCAGGTGGCGGCCGCGGCGACCATCGGCGTCGAAAAACTGGTTCCGTTGAGGTTCTGCCAGCCCCGATCGACCTTGGTGCCATCGGCCGAGGCCGAGACCGAGGGCGCGAACACATTCTCGCCCGGTGCGGTGATGTCGACACCGGAGTTGGTGGTGGAGAACGGCGAAATACCCCAGCCGGAATTCACCGAAGAGACCGAGATCACGTGCGGATCGGTCGCCGGCCGCATCGGGACATTGCCCCCTTCGCCGCCGGTGTTGCCGGCCGCGGCGACCGGCAGGACCCCGTTCTGGACGGCGAACTCGGTCGCCACATAGTGCGAGTAGCAGCTGCTCGAAGGGAACCCGTAGCTCATGTTCAGCACCGCGCTCTTCGCTCTCACCGCGGCGACCACGGCCTTCGTCGCGGTGGAGCACTTGGTGCCCATCGGCACCAGTCGCATCTTCATGCCGGGCCACACGCCTCGAATTCCGTTCATCTCGCCCGGAGACCCGGCTATCGCGGCGACCGCGGTGCCGTGCCAGTCAGCCTTGGGACCCAGGGAAAGCGCACCGGCGAGGCGGGCGGTGATCAGATCGGGATGGAAAGGATCAACCGACTCTTCGATCAGGGCCAGTTCGGGGCTGAACTCACTCACAGGTGGCGGCGTGGTCGACTCGGTGTTGACGATGTTGTCGAGCCACCATTGCTCGTTCTGGTAGAGATCGGCCGGATAGCCGCTCTTCACGGCATCCACATCCGGTTCGGCATAGATCAGGAGGCCGGAACCCTCAAATCTCGCGGCGAGCGCTCTCGCCTTGTTCCGGCCGACACGGTAGATGCCGGTCTTCGGAGCGACAGGCTTCGCGCCGTTTCGGGCCGCGATCCGTTCGCTGAGGGCGCCCGGACGGCCGGCGACGACCCAGGTACCTGCCTTCGAAGACGAACTCGTGGCCCCGCTGATCGCCGCGCCGCCTCCCGCCGCGATCGGCGGCAGCTCCATCGGCGGCTGAGGGGTATTGGCCGGGATCTCGGCCGCGGGAGCCGCGATCGCCACCGCGGCCGTGCCGATCATGGCGACCGAGAAGATCGCCAGAAAGAGCAGCAGGGCGTGAACCTGGCGGCCTGGACGATCTCCATGTCCGTTCGATGGACTTAGTTGAGTCTTGTGCATCTTCTGATCCGGCATTCCCTTTTGTAACCCGCCAAACGCCTCGTGGTATCGGCGAAGCCCAAATTATTGGAAACCGGCTGACCATGTTCGAGCAATATTGTGGCCGCATGCCTTATCCCGAAGCGGTTCTCTTTGACAATGACGGTCTTCTGCTCGACACGGAGTCGGTTTGGACACGAGCCGAACAGAAGCTTTTCGCGGTGCGTGGCCGGGATTTCACGATCGATCACAAGCGCAGCCTGGTCGGATCCTCAGAGAAACTCGCGGGGCAGAAACTGGCTCGTTTTCTGGACGAGGTCGGCCGTGAGGATGAACTGATGGCCGAGCTGAACGGCCTCGTCCTGGCCGAGCTGGAAGGCGGGGTGGACACGATGGTCGGTGCCCGTGAGCTGGTCGAGCTGCTGCTCCGGGCCGGTGTCCCGGTCGGGCTGGTCTCGAACTCGCCCCGCCGTTTCATCGAACGATCGCACGAGGTCGCCCAGACCGACATGAGATTCGACGCGGTGGTCAGTGGCCATGAGGTTCCCGAGGCCAAACCGGCGCCGGACGCGTATCTCGAGGGATGCCGGCAGCTGGGAGTCGAGCCGGGCAAGCGGGTGATCGCGCTGGAGGATTCGCCCTCCGGGGTGACCGCCGCGGTCGCCGCCGGCCTTTTCGTGATCGGCATTCCGTCGGTTCCCGGTATCGAGCTGGATCAGGCCGATCTCACCGCTCCATCGCTGGAGGACGAGGACGTGCTCCACGCGCTCGGCATCGAGCCCGCCTGAACGGCGCTACTGGTCGAGGACCCGCCGGCGCCGGATGATCCGCTCGGCGATGGCGAGTGGCTCTTCCAGGGAATCCGCAAGGCCCGCCCATGGTCGGCCATCGGTGAGCAGGCTGTCGGTCACGCCGGTCAGGTCGGGCAGCATCGCTTCGAGCAGGTCGAGATCCCGTTCGTGATCTGGGTCATCCAGTACGGCGTCCATCTCGACCACGGTTGACCGGGCGGCGTTCTCGATCGCGAGGCCGGCGGCGAGCACCCGCCCGGCGTCGAGATCGGCCCGCACCCGGGGGATCAGCAGCTCGCAGGCCGCGGCATCGTTCTTGCCCCCGAGAATCGCGGCGATCCGCGCCAGTGGTCTCGTGCGGTTCAGGCGCTCACGTTTCGGGCTCGCGGTGCCGCCCCGGGCATCCACCTCGAGCGCGTCGGTGTAGCGGCCGTCGGCGACCCGGTCACCGTCGCCGAAGCCGATCCGCGCGGTAAGGATCTGGTCGAGGGCGGGGGACTGGGCATACGGGCGGCCACTGGCCGCCGCCTCCGCGGCGAGAGCGCGATCAATCGAGGCCAGGGTCTCGTCGAACAGCGACTGGATGAAATCGTCGTCCTCGAGGCGGGCTAGCCATTCGCGGGCCTCCGATTCACTGCCGAGTGGTTCCTGGGCCCGGATGAGCGTGACCGTGGTGACCGTGACCACGGTCGGCGAGTCGCTGCGGGAAGACTGCTTGGGCCGCCGCCGCTTGCGGCGGGCCGGGGGCAGGGCCCCTTCGGTTTCGAGGACGATGACCCGGCTGTCTTCTCCCCGGCGATCGAGATAGCGCCCGTCCTCGAGGGGAAGAGCTCCGGGGAGTTCGATCTGGACGAACCCGAATAGCGGGCTGATCGCGGCTACTTGCCCTTGTCGGACTTCTCGGCCGGGAGGGAGTCCCGTGACGGAGTAGTCGGCACTTCGGGGTTGCGGATCTGGCCGAGACGTTCGGTCAGCGCCGTCCACTGTTCGGCGCCGAGCGTGGACTGGACCGAACCGCCGGGCAGGTCCGAACCCGCCACCGGGCTGTAGCCGAGATGGAGATGGTCACCGTGATCGCCCATGGCGAAACCGGCGGGCTGCGGGTAGTCCATCAGCGAGATCACCTCGTCCGGAGCCATGATGCCCTGGAGCGAGAGCAGTTCCTGAGCGACCTGGTCGGTCAGTGAGCCGGGGCCCTGAGTTGCGGGGGTCACGACTTCGCCGTTGATGGCGGCGATGTCGGCGGCCATCGCGCGACTGTGGTTGGAGATGTTGCCGGAGGTCGTGATCGAGACTTCCCGGCCGGCGTACATCGAGGTGATCAGGAGCGAGTAGCCCTTTTCGGTGAGGAAGGACAGTGCCGCGAGCAGGCGCCGGTCGATCGTGCCACTGGCGATGTACTGGCGGTCCGCCTCGCCGAGACTGATCTTGTCGTCGGCCAGAACCCGCTTCTGCAGGGCGGACTTGGAGAGCAGCAGGACGCCGCCGATTCCGAGCCGGTCAGAGAATCTGTCCTTGCCCTGGGCGTTGTAGATATTGGTCTCGGTGAGCAGCTTCCAGCCGTCGAGGAAGGGCTTCGGATCGATCTGCGGAGTGTCCTCGCCGCCGGGCTTGATCGAGAAGTTGATCGATGCGGTGGGCTGTTCGGAGAGGCGGCCGAGCACCGTGCCGGCGATCACTCGCGATCCCTTCTTCAGGGTGTGGAGTTCGGCGGTGCCGGGCTTGAACTTGTACACGCCGGCCTTGGAGCCGTCGTAGATCAGGTAGTCGCCGGGCTTGCCGTCGACGCCGCCGTAGGTCGTGGTGGGTTGCGCCGTCTTGGTCGAGACGCCTTCGATGGTCGAGCGGCTCTGGTTGCTCGGGCGGAGCGGGTTGGCGTAGGTGCGGCCGCGCATGTTCTCGGTGTTGAGTGTCTGCTCGGAGGCCTTGGCCTGAGCGCTCAACTCGTCCTGCTTGGCGCGCCGGTCGGTGGCGGCCTCCATCGGGTCGGCGGAATCGCCGGAGTTGCCGGCGGCACCGGCGGCCTGTTCGGCGGCGGCCGCCGCGGCGGCGTCGGGATCGACCAGCACCTCGCTGATCTCGGAGTCGGTCGGCTCAGCCTCACCCTTTACCTGAGGGTTAGCTTCACGCTCCGCCTTGGTCGGTTCGTCGGCGGCCTTGGCGGTCCCCATCTCGAGCGACTGGTCGTGGTGCTCGTCCTCGTCCGACAGGCCCGAATCTGCTTCGGTCTGTTCGACCGAGTCGGCGTTGCGCTGGCGCGGCACGGGGTGGACCTTGGCGACCGACCCGAGGCCCGCGTACGAGTAGCGGTTGCCGTAGACGTCCTCGAGGATCACCGTGCCGGTGGTCTGGTCGATGCTCTTGATCGTTCCGTCGTTGACCGCGATCACGGGGGCGCCGCCGCCGGCGGAGATCTCGATCGAAGTGCGTCCCTCGGAGGAGCTGACGTCCTGCGACGCGGTGCCTTCCTTCTTGGCCTTCTCGGTGGAGATCTGGCCTTCGTAGGAGGACTCGGCGGCGATCGGGAAGCGGGCACCCTCGGTGAGGCCGGTGAGGCTGCTGATCACCTCGGGCGGGATCGCCGAGTAGATCTTGGCGTACTTGAGGATCAGCTGGACGTACCAGTCGGCGTGGTTGTAGGCGAAGATCGCGTCGTAGGGATCCTCCGCGTAGCCGAAGTCCTTCAGGTAGTTGCCCGCGGCGCAGATCGCGTCGACCGGATTGTAGGGGTCCTTGATCTTGTCGCCATTGGCATCGACGCCCCACTCGGTCCAAGAGGCGGGCATGAACATCATCCAGCCCATCGCGCCGGCGGTGGAATCGCCGACGTTGGTTCCGAAGGAGGTCTCGGCCCGGTTGATCGAGGCGAGCACTTCCCACGGGATTCCGTACTCGCTGCCGCATGCCTGATAGATCGGCAGCAGGAACGGCGGGATCTCGAAGTTGTTGATGACGAAGTTCGGGACGTTGAGCCGGTCGAGCTTGAAGGGATCGTCCGTCTCGTCGCCGGGAGCGACGCCGCCGCTGCTGAGGCTCGGATCCTCCTCGACGAACTTGGGCTCACGGGCGGGGGTGCCGCCGCTGCCGCCACCGTCGCTCTTGTCGCCCTTGCCGATATCGCTGACGCCCTTGTCGCCGCCGGAGGCGGGAGGGGTCGGCGCGACCCCTCCGGTTCCGTCAGCGGCGGGGGCCTGAACGGAGACGGGCGTAGGCGTGGGAGCGGGGGGAACGTCACTCGGAGATGTCTTGCCCGAGGCCTGGGTGGCCGGGGGCGAGGTCGAGAGGGCGGCGGACTTGCCCGGCGCGGGCGGTCCGGACACCGCTGAGTATGCGGGCGTATCGCCAGCAACCATGCCGAAAAGGAGCAGGCAGATGAAGGTCGCGAAAAACGCGGCCAAATGAATCCGGCGTGTCGACTTAGAGCCCTGTGTCAAAAGATGGTTCCCAACTAAAACAGACACGGCCGACACTCTCCCGAGATGCGGCACCGAAACCGTATCGCAGACGGGTTCAACAAGGCCCGCTCACATCCTCTTCCTGAGATCTGGATCCTGGGCGTCCGCCTGCCCCTCGAATACGATGGGGCAATGAGTGAAGAGCGTGATGGAATCAGGGATCGGGTCCAGTCAAGAGGCGAAAAGGCGGCGTCCGACATCGCCCAGGCCCTGATCGGCAGTCCGGCCTTCGGCCAGGCGGTCTCGGCGGCGGTTTCCGCGAGGGACAAGGCCAACGAGGCGCAGCGTGCGGCCATGGGCGCACTCAATGTCTCGTCGCAGGACGCGGCCGACCGGCTGGAACGGAGAATCCGGGTGCTTTCGGACCGTTTGGAGGAAAGCGAGGACCGGCTGGACCGCGCGTTGGACGACATTCGCGAGTTGAAGCGCAAGGTGAAGGATCTGGAGGCGTCGAGGGACTCGATTTCGGCGCCCTTGGTGTCCTCGACCACCCGCAAGCGCCGTTCGACCAAGAAAGATGCCGATTGAGGCCGCTCAGCACCCTACTCTAACCCTCGACTTGAGGGTTAGTCTGGGTGAGTTTCGAGACGGCCGACGACCCGACGGCCGACCTCGATCAGAATTTCACCGATCTCGTTCTCGGGGAGGATCTCTCCCTCGCCGGTTCCGGCGACGACCAGGATCGCGGCCGTCTTCATCTCGAATCGATCCCCGGCGGCGAAGGTCGCGGCGGTCTGGAGGTCCCTGACGGCCGCCTCCGGGTCGGGGCGGACGCCGAGCGGATCGAGGCGGGCCACCAGATCGTGGCTCGACACCGAAACCGGCGGAGCCAGGCCGGCCAGGAGCTCGTACAGCCTCGGGTCGGGGCGAAGGCGGTGCCGTCCACCGGTGAGATGAGCGGAGGCTCCGTCCAGGACGATCGCTTCCTCCACCAGGAGGACCTCGCCCTGGGCGGGTCCTTCCTCCGGTGCGACGCAGGTGCCGAGCCGGACGATCCTTCTCACCCCGAGTCCGGCCAGGTCGCCGAGGACCGCCGTCGCGCTGGACGCGCCGATCCCGGTCGATTGGACGGTGAGCGGCATGCCGTTGCCGGTCAGACCCGTGTAGCCCCACAGGCCGCGAGCCTGATGGCTCATCTTCGGCTGCTCGGTCAGTGCTCCGGCCAGGGCGAAGGCGCGGCGCGGATCACCGGTGACCAAGGCGTCGGCGGTCGGAGCTTCGAGTGGTGTCAGTCGGGCTGGCAGGTTATCTCCGGCGAGGCTGCGGAATTCGTGGATAAACTAGTGCGATGGCGGACAAGGAAGATAAAGAGAGCGGACGCGGAATACCGGATGGCCTGCGCGAAGCGATCGAGGGAGCCTTCGCTGCGACCGAAAGGACCCGGGCCCAGGCCCAGGGGCTTTCCGAGAAGACTCGGGATCGGGCCCAGGGCCTCGTGGACGAGGTTTCCCGGCGCGGACAGGGGGCTCGGGGCACGCTTGAGGGTCTGCGTTTGGTCAGCCGGGACGAACTGCGCCAGCTCGAAGAGAAGATTGAGGATCTTTCCAGTCGTATAGCCGAATTAGAGGCTAAGTCTAAGCCTCAAGTAGACGGTTAGATATGGCCAGACAGGGTCGCGTTGTGATCACCGGTGTGTCCACACACTGGGGTACCGAGCTGGCCCGCACCCTGGAACGCCATCCGGGCGTCGGCCAGATCATCGGAATCGACACCTCGGCCCCCGACGCCGACCTGGGAATGACCGAATTCGTCGAAGCCGACATTCGCAACCCGGTCATCTCCCGGATCCTGCCCGGCCTCGAACCAGACGTGGTCGTGCATTGCGGGATCCTCTGGTATCCGGAGAAGGACAGGCCGTCGCGGGCGCTCCACGACATCAACGTGATCGGGACCCTTCAGCTGCTTGCCGCCTGTGAGAAGATCGAAGGTCTGCGGGCACTGGTCGTTCGCGGGTCCGCGGCGATCTACGGCAGCTCGCCGTCGGCCCCTTCGTTCTTCACCGAGGACATGGCCCGCCACTACCCGCTGCGGACGAGATTTCAGCGGGACATCGGTGAGCTCGAGGGCTATTTCGACAATTTCGCCCGGCGGCATCCGGCGATCACCTGCTGCATGCTGCGGTTCCAGACCGAGATCGGCCCCGGACTCGACAATCCGCTGATCAGGTATCTCACCCTTCCGGTGATCCCGACCCAGATGGGATGGGACCCGCGACTCCAGCCCCTCCACTCGGCCGACGCGACCGGTGCGCTGGCCGCGGCCACCATGAACCCGGTGCGGGGAGCGGTCAATGTCGCTCCCGATGGCGCGATTTCGCTCAGCCGTCTGCTCCGGCTGTGCGGCAAGCCCGCGGTCGGGGTCCCTCCCCTGATCTCGGGGCCGATCCTGAAACGGCTCGGCGACTTCCTCGGGAGCGCCGACCTACAGGACGACGGGCGTCTGCTTCTTCGCTACGGGCGCGGCTGTGACAACCGCAGGCTGCGTGAGGAGGTCGGGTATGAGCTCGCCTTCGACGCCGAGGGTGCCGCCCGCGACTTCGCCACGAAGGAATCCGGGATCCAGTCGCTCTTCCCGGCCCCGCATCCGGGTTCCCCGGTGCGCAGCGTGGGCCGCCGTGAGGGTCCCGGATGAACTCGGCCGATCTCGCCCTGGAATGGGCCTCGGTCGTTCAGAGCTCCTCCGAGCGTCTGGTCCGGCGGATGGCCGGCGAGTACCACGAGGACGAGTGGGGCTTCGACGAGGAGTTCGCCGAGGCGGCCTTCCCGATCTTCGAATTCCTCTATCGCTCCTGGTGGCGGGTCCAGGTGGAGGGCATGAAGAACGTGCCCGGCCACGGCAGGGCGCTGCTGGTCTCCAACCACGCCGGTTCGGTCTTCCCCTTTGACGCGACCATGATCGGCACGGCCATCCAGAAAGAGCATCCGCTGCCGCGCTGGTCGAAGGCGCTCGTCCTCAACTGGGCTTTCGATCTCCCCTTCGTCAGCTATTTCATCCGCCGCATCGGCGGCGTCGCGGCGAACCCGGCGAACCTGACCCGCCTGCTGGAGCAGGATCAGCCGGTGATGGTCTTTCCGGAGGGGGTCAAGGGTTTCGGCAAGCCGTTCTCGGAGCGGTACCGGCTTCAGCGGTTCGGGCGGGGCGGCTTCGTCGAGGTGGCGCTGGAGACCGGCGCGCCGATCATTCCGGTCGCCGTGGTCGGCTCCGAGGAGATCTATCCCAAGCTGGGGGAGTCGTCGGCACTGGCCAAGATCATCGGCGCCCCGTATGTCCCGATCACCCCGACCTTTCCGTGGCTCGGCCCGCTCGGCCTCCTGCCGCTTCCGTCGCGGTGGAGGATCGAGTTTCTCGAGCCGATCGATCTCTCCGGATACGGCCCGGGGGCGAGCGAGGACCGCTCGCTGGTGTTCGATCTCTCGGAGCAGGTCCGCGAGACGATCCAGGACGCTCTATATAAAGGGCTGGTCGAGCGCGGCCCGGCCTACTTCTGATCCCGCCGGGCGCCCGGTTCTAATCCGATCACATCACTTGGGATTACGTTAGGGTATCCGAACTAGCTATCCGGCTGGATGACCGAATCGTCCTCACGGACCGTCCAAGAATGAAGGGATCGTTTTGAAGAGCTTGTTTGATCGGCGCGGCGACGACGCGCCCGAGTCTGGGAAATCGAGTCGCCGTCTGCGCGCTCTGTTCGTCCTTCCAATCGTGGCCGCCGCCTTCGTGGCCGGCTGTGGCAGTGACGACAGCAGCTCTGACACCGAGGACGAAGGCGGCCTGACCGCCACCAAGACCTATCTGACCGACCACAGCGCCGACCTCGCGGCAGAGACCGCGAAGATCAAGACAGCGGCCAACGCCTACTACGACCTGGCGAAGGCTGAGAACTTCGACTACGAGAAGCTTCTCGCCAAACAGTGCGACGCGGTCGACGCCGCCCTGACCGACGCCAAGGACGCCTTCGTCGCCGCCAACCCGAACTACGAGGAGATGGAAGGCATCGTCGCCGGCATCCCGCGTACCGCCCAGTACGACACCGACATGGACGCCGGATCCGACGCCTCGGACCCCGAGAGTGCGGTCTCCTTCAACCTGACCCTTCCCAACGGCGAGGTCATGAAGCAGCCCGGCAACCTTTTCTTCCTGCTGGAGACCTCGCTCTACGGCACGAACGAGGACCTCGTGGTCAAGGGCGTGAAGCCCGACGTCAACTGCGATGGCAAGGTCGAGTTCGGTGAAGGACTGCCGGACGCGAACATCCTCAAGGCGAGCGCCGACGAGATGGACAAGCAGGCCAACGATCTCGACGCCGACGCCCAGGAGATCGTGATCAACGAATCCGACGCGTTCACGGCGATCACGGTGATGACCCCGACCATGAGCGAGTACTTCGAACAGTGGAAGAACTCGGCCTTCGTCTCCGGACAGGGCAAGCAGGACGAGGCCAGCTTCGTCGCCACGTCGCGTCTCTCGGACATCGCTGACATCCTCACCGGCATCAACTTCACCTACGAAGAGATCGAACCGGTCATCGCCGCCGAGAACGCCGATCAGGCCGAACAGACCGCGGCCGAGCTCGGCGACCTGCTCGCCCGGGCCGAGGATCTGCGCGATCGCGAAGCCGGCGGTGAGAAGTTCACCCCCGAGCAGGCCGACCAGCTCGGTGCCGAGATGCAGGCCCAGGCGGAGAAGATCGCCGGCCAGGTGACCCAGGCCGCCAAGGACACCGGCGTGGAGATCCAGGAGGCCTAGCGAGTCTTGCCCGAGGCCGTCACACAGAACCACCGCTCGACCGGCCTCACCAGGGCGAGCGCCGCGACTCTTCTCGCGGCGCTCGCCCTGGTCGTTCTGCTCCTGGCGCCGGCCCGCGCCGGCGCCGAGAAGATCAGCGCTCCGTGGCAGCTCGAAGACGAGATCGAGCGGCAGTTCGCGGATGCCCGCACCACACTCGCGCTCGGTGACGGCGATTCGGCCTCGTTCACCGCACCGGGCAAACTTCTGCAGGGCCCGCCCGCGGCCCAGCTGAAGCGGTTCGCGCCGGATCAGTTCGAGGCTCTAAGCGCGGCGCTCGCCGATGCCGCCTCGGCGGCCCGGGCCGGAGACGAGGTCAAGCTGGGCGCCGCCCAGGGAGACACGCTGGCCGCCCTGCGTCACGGTTCCTACGAGGCGACGATCGCCCTGACCGAGGCGGACCGGGTCGAAGACGCGAAATCCTGGCTCCTGGTCCGCGACTTCCGGCCATCGACCAAGTTCTCACAGCTGACCGTGGAAGCGGCCGACGCCCTGCAGGGCCTGGAATCCGGCGATCTGTCGCCGGCCGAGGCCGCCGCACAGGTCAACAAGGACCTGCTCGACACCTATCAGGCCCGGGTGAACATCGGGCTCGGTGCCGCCGACGAAGCGGGCCGCAAGGGCTTCTACCCCCGTTTCGCCGATCAGACCGCACTCACCGCCGGCTACTGGGGAATCATCCGCGACCGCTACGTCGAAGATCTCGGCGAAGAACAGGCGAAGGTGGTCGATGGCGATTTCGACACGATCGCCGCCGCCGGGCTGGCCAGCGACTACAGGGCGTTCAAAGGTGCGGCCGGGAACGCGGCGTCCCACATGGAGGGATTCGTCGCCTCGCCGCTCACCCTCGACGACAAGATCCGGCGGGCGGCCCAGTTCGACCGGTTCATCGAGCTCGTGCCGGTCGAGTACGGGCGCGGCGTCAGCGACGGCCAGGTGACCCGGGACTTCGAGATCCAGGAGGCGATCGCCTTCGCCGACGGCGCCGAACAGGCGATCGCCGATCTTTCGGCCGACCTGCTCGACCAGGACAAGGCCAAGACCCGGGCCCTGCTGGCCAGTGTCTCCGAACTCCAGACCTATCTCGAGGAGGCGGCCGCCGGCACCGAGGTCAGGGACGTGGAGGAGATCGAGGCGATCAGCGGTGAGATCGCCGACACGGCCGACTCGATGTTCCCGGACGATTGGCAGGGATCCAGCGAAGACGCAGACTACGACCTGGTCGACATCAGCCTCGACCAGATGCTGAACGCGATCAACGCCGGCGACTACGAGATCGCCGAACAGAACCGCCTCTCCGCCTACGCGTTCTTCGAGTTCGGCCCCGAGGTCAAGCTGCGCGGGTTCGACCCGAGTCTCTCGCTCGAGATCGAAGGCATGTTCTGGTACGGCGCCCGCGGATTCGACGGGCTCGCGACCTTGATCGCCAACAAGGCGAGTGGCCGTGAGGTCCAGCCGACCCTGGTCGAGTTGAAGTCGGCGATCGAGGACGCACACGAGATCACCGGCTCGAACACCAGCAACGGCACGGTCATCACCAACGCGGCCCTGATCGTGTTCCGTGAGGGACTCGAGGCGATCCTGATCATCGCCGCGATCACCGCCTCGATGATCGGCGCCCGGCGCTATCTGAGGAAGCCCGTCTATCGGGGCGCCCTGCTGGCGATCCCGGCCAGTGTGATCTCCTACGCGGCGATGGTCGCGCTGCTCGGCTCGTTCGCCAAGTACGGCGAGAAGGTCGAGGCGATCGTCGGCCTCATGGCGATCGCGGTCCTGCTCGTCGTGCTCAACTGGTTCTTACACAAGGTCTACTGGACCGAGTGGATCGCCACCCATCGCAAGAAGACCAAGGAACTCACGGCCGCGGTCGGGGTCGGCGCGGCCGCGGGCGGGGCCACCGTCTTCGGTCTGTACGCGCTCGGTTTCGAGAGCGTCTTCCGCGAAGGCATGGAGACAGTGCTCTTCCTGCAGGCACTCCAGCTCGCGGCCGGCACCGGCCCGGTGCTGATCGGGGTGCTGATCGGCCTGACCGCGATGGGCATCGTCGGCGTGCTCACCTTCAAGTTGGAAAGCAAGCTTCCCTACAAGAAGATGCTGATCGTCACCGGGGTGCTGATCGCCTTCGTGCTTTTCACCATGGTCGGCACCACCGTAAGGGTCATGCAGGGGGTCGGCTGGCTGCCGATCCACCCGATCGACATCGAGATCCCCCTCTGGATGGGCAACTGGCTCGGCATCTATCCGTCATGGGAGACGATCGGCGCGCAGGTGTTCGCGATCGCCTTCGTGGTCGGCAGCTACTTCGCCGCCGGCTGGGTGTCGAAACGCAAACTCAAGAAGCAGCGGGCCGAATACGAGGCTTCGCTCCTCGAAAAAGAGGCCAAACAGGCTGAAGATTCCGAAAAAATCGGCTCTGCGGCTGGCATTTAGGTTCCGTTTAACAAACGAACAATTCGGGTAGCGCCATTTCCTCCGCAGGGCTAAAAGAAGGCCCTCCTCCAAAACTTAGGTTTACGCGGTCAGCAAATCGCAAACCGCGACCGCTGGGGAAACCCGGCGGAAACAGGAGGACATTCTCGAATGAGTTTCAAGAAACTCGGCATAGCTTCGCTGCTCACGCTGCTAGCCGCCCTGGTCGTACCAGGGATGGCGTCGGCGGACGTGGCAGAGGATCTGGCCGCAAAATCACTCGAGCTGGACATGGTCTGGGTCGCGATCGCCACTGTTCTCGTCTTCTTCATGCAGGCGGGCTTCATGTTCCTGGAGATCGGCTTCTCCCGGATGAAGAACGCCGGCACCGGCGTCGGCAAGATCTTCATCAACCTCGCGATCGTGACGATCGCCTGGTGGGCGGTCGGATACGGCGTCTCGGGCTTCGGCACCGGCGGTCTCGCGGACTTCGTCGGAACCGACGGCTTCTTCTTCCACTTCAACCAGGACATCCTAGGCACCGCCGTCACCGCCGACACGACCATGCTGATGCTGTTCGGCCTGGCCTTCTGCGCGGTCTCACTCGCGATCGTGTGGGGCACCACGCTCGAACGCATCAAGTTCAGCGCCTACGTGATCTACGCGGTCGTGTTCGGCGCGTTCATCTACCCGGTGGTCGCCCACTCGGTCTGGGGCGGAGGCCTGCTTTCCGATGTCGGCGGCAAGCCGGTCATGGACTTCGCCGGTTCCTCGGTGGTTCATCTGACCGGAGCGGTCGGCGGTCTCGCGGCGCTGCTCCTGCTCGGCGCACGCAAAGGCAAGTACGGGCCTGACGGTTCGCCCCGGGCGATCCCCGGACACTCGATGCCGCTGGTCGGCCTCGGAGTGATCATCCTCTGGATCGGCTGGTTCGGATTCAACGGAGGCTCGACCTTCGCGACCGAAGGAGCCTTCTTCGGTGAGGTGATGCTCAACACCCAGCTCGCCGCGGCCGCCGGTGTGATCGGCGCCAGTCTCTTCATCTACCTGAAGACCAAGACGCTCGACGTCGGCATGGCCGGCAACGGCGCGATCGCGGGCCTCGTCGGAATCACGGCGGGCTGCGGATTCGTCGAGTACTGGGCGGCACCGATCATCGGCTTCATCGCCGGCATCCTCGTGGTCGGCGCGGTACTGGTCATCGAAAAGTTCCTCGACGACCCGATCGGAGCCCTCTCGGCCCACGGTCTGGCCGGCATCTGGGGAACGCTCGCGGTCGGCATCTTCGGATCGCCGCGACTGGTGGTCGACGGTGCGGGATCGGGCATCTGGTACGCGATCTTCGGGGACCAGACGATGAGCTCGACCTTCGGGCAGCTCGGAGTCCAGGCACTCGCCGTGGTCGCCACGTTCGCATTCGTCATGATCGTGTCCTACGTCGTGTTCGCGCTCATCAAGGCGACCGTCGGACTGCGGGTCTCGGAAGAGGAAGAGGACGCCGGACTGGACATCTCGAGTCACGGGATGTACGGCTACCCGGAAGCGTTCATTCCCCAGCCGGAATATCCCGCGGGCAACTACACGCCGTCCATGGCCGGTACTCCGGTAGCGCCCCTGGAACCCACCCCGGCGACCGACCAGGCATAAGAGGGGAACAGCCAGATGAAAAAGATAGAAGCATTCATCCGACACGAAGCGTTCGAACCGATCAGGTCCGAGCTGCTGGAGAAGGGGTATCCCTCGATCTCCATACTGGAAGCCAAGGGATCCGGCCGGCAGAAGGGCATTGTCGAGCAGTACCGCGGCTCCACCGTCACCGTCAACGTGCGACCCAAGCTCAAGCTGGAGATCGTCGTTGCCGACTCGGACAAGGACCTCATCGTCGAGACGATTCTGCGCCACGCCAGAACCGGAGAGATCGGAGACGGCAAGATCTTCGTGATCCCGGTCGAGGAGGCGATTCGAATCCGAACGGGCGAGCGAGGAGACGAAGTAACCCAGATCCACGCGGAGTAGCGAGGAGCTGACAGGCCGGCAGCGGGGCCGTTTCGGCGGCCCCGCTGTCGCATGCCCGGACCTGATCGGGCAGATCGGCGGCGGCTGTGTAGCTTTGTCGTCAATGCCCAGGGATGAGCGCATAAGCCTCAACGAAGCGGCCCGCCGAGCGGGCGTATCCCCGGCCACCCTCACCCGGTGGGCCGACGAGAAGATCGTGCCCGTGCGCAAGGGCCGGTGGACCCCTGCGGCAGCGGCCCAGGCCCGTGTGGTCGCCCGCATGAGAGAACGCGGACATTCGCTTGAGGACCTGAAGGAAGCCGGCAAGGATGGCAAGCTCGCCTTCGGCTTCACCGAGGAGTTCTTCGCCGACAAGAGCGAACCCGTCTCGATCTCACAGGCCGCGATCGAAACCGGCCTGTCCGAGGAGCTGATCGAACGGATCATGGTCGTGCTCGGAACCCCCACCGGCCGAGAGCGCTTCTTGAGCGAAGTCGACGTCGACGCGCTCGGCATCCTCGCGTCCGTCGCCCACGGAGGCCTGCCGATCGAAGCGGTGCTGCAGCTCGTCCGGGTCTACGCCCAGGCGGTCCGGCGCATCGCCGACGCCGAAGTCCGGCTGTTCCACCTCTTCGTGCACGAGCCGATGATGCGAGACGGACTGGGCGCGATGGAGATGGCCGAAGAGATGGGGCAGCTGGTCGAGCTCGCCTCACCTACCACCAGGCCACTCTTCGAGTACCTGCATGACCGCTACGTCCGCTACTTCATCGAGCAGGACGTGGTCGGTCACATGGAGGACGAGTTCTCCGGGGATCTGGAGGCCGACCAGATCCGGATCAGCCTCTGTTTCATCGACCTGACCGGTTTCACCCGGTTCACCGAGGAGGAAGGCGACGCCGAGGCCTTCTCGGTGATCGAGCAGTTCACCGAGGCGGTCGAGGCCACCCTGCCCCCGGAGGCCAACATCGTCAAGACGATCGGCGATGAGGTCATGGTCGTCTCACCCGATCCGGTGACGCTGGTCGAGTGGGCGGTCGGTTTCCTGGCGCTCTTCGAGGACCGGCCGAAGCCGCGGGCCGGTGTTCACTATGGCGGCGCGGTCTTCCGCGACGGCGACTACTACGGCGGTCAGGTCAACCTCGCCCATCGGGTGGTCAATCGCGCTCTGGGAGGAGAGGTACTGGTGACCGAGCCGGTGGCCGACGCGATCGGCGAACACGAAGACCTGGAGCTGGACGGGCTCGGCGCGGTCGAACTGAAGGGCTTCCCCGAGCCGACCCCGCTCTATCTCGTGCGGGTTCGCAAGTGACGTGAAATCGGTCGCCGACGCCCAGCGGATCCTGGCCGAGGCGATCCGGGGTTCGAGCCTGATCGAACGGGAGAGCCGGGGCCTGGTCCTGCTGTCCGGAGGTCCCGACTCGGTCGCTCTGCTGGCCGGACTGGCGGCCTGGCAGGCCGAGAGCCGTCCGCTCGCGCTGCATGTCAACTACGGGCTCCGGGCCGAGTCGGATGCCGACCAGGCCGTCTGCGCCGAGGTCTGCGATCGCCTCGGGATCGAGCTGGTGGTGATCCGGGCCGGCAGTCCCGAGGGCAACATCCAGGCCTGGGCCCGGGAACGCCGCTACGAAGAAGCGGAGACGCTTCGCCGGCAGAGAGGGCTCGGCTGGATCGCGGTCGGGCACACGATGAGCGATGTCGCCGAGACGGTCATCTACCGGCTGGTCTCCTCGCCCGGCCGGCGTTCGCTGGCCGCGATGAGACCACGCAACGGACGGGTGCTGCGCCCGCTTCTGAGTCTCACCAGGGCCGAGACGAGGGAGCTGGCGACCGCCACCGGGCTGCCGTTCGCCGATGATCTCTCGAACCAGGATCCGGCCTTCAGCCGGGCCCGGATCCGGGCCGAAGTACTGCCGCCATTGCTGGAGATCAACCCGGGCGCGGTCGCGAACGTGGCCCTCACCCGGGCCGAGCTGATCGAGGAAGGGGACCTGCTGGAAGACCTCGCGGGCCGTCTGCTCGAAGGGGTCGAGTCGGGCGGCACGATCCGTGCCGCCGCGCTCACCGACGCCCACCCGGCCCTTCGCCGGCTCGCCCTCAGGCAGTTCACCGAGCGTGAACTCGGCCGGCAGGTGTCGCTCTCACTGGCCACCGCCGCGGCGATCTGGCGGATCGCGAACGATCCCGAAGGAGGCAGGATCGATCTCGGATCGGATGACAGCCTGGTCGTCGAATCCGGTCTGATCACGGTCGAGTCCGGCACGGACCGGACATTCGACGCCGGTCCGGTCGAACTGCGGCTGCCGGGCACGGCCGCATGGGGAGGATGGTGGCTGTCCGCGCGCACCCTCGAACCCCCGTTCACTCCCCGTTCCGGTCTGGCCGCGGCACTCGACCTCGAAGCGACCGGGACACGCCTGCGGGTCAGGGGATGGCAGCCCGGCGATCGGATCCAGCCACTCGGCATGAAGGGATCAAAGACCCTGCAGGACCTCTTCACCGACGCCGGAATCCCACGGTCCAAGCGGCATCGGACACCGGTGATGCTGGCCGGAGACCGGATCGTCTGGGTTGCCGGGGTCGCCGTCGCCGAGCCGTTCCGGCTGCGTCCGTCGACCCGTTCGGCAATCTGCATCACCGCGACCCCCGAGTGAGCGCGTCGGCGCCGCCCGGGCCGGTCCGTATACATTGGAATTCGATGGACAGCGCAGCCAAAGTCGGAGAGGTTCTGATCTCTCCGGAAGAACTTGACCGGAGAGTTCGGGAACTCGGAGCCGAGATCAGCCGTGACTATGCCGGCAAGGATCTGGTGATGGTCGGCGTGCTGCGTGGCGCGGTGATCTTCATCGCCGATCTGCTGCGCAACCTCGATGTTTCCTGTGAGATCGATTTCATGGCCGTTTCCAGCTACGGATCCTCACGCGATTCGTCAGGAGTGGTCCGGATTCTGAAAGATCTCGACGACTCGATCACCGGCAGGGACGTGCTCATCGTCGAAGACATCGTCGACTCGGGCCTCACCCTGAACTACCTGATGCGAAACCTCCGGGCGCGAGACCCCGCCTCGATCGAGGTCTGTTCACTGCTCACCAAACCCGAGCGCCGGCGGGTCGATATCCCCATCAAATATGTGGGTTTCGAGATCCCGAACACGTTCGTGGTCGGCTACGGACTCGACTACGGGCAGCGTTACCGCAACCTCGACTACGTCGCCTCGCTTCCGGAAGACTCCGTTCCGACTCTGTAACTGGTAACGGGCGCCGTCATCTCCCTGCTAGTCTGAACTTTCGGCCGAAACGACCGGACAGTCCGGCGAGGCCACAAGAGAAAGCAATCCAAGGGCAATTTGAAACGGTTTTTCAAGAGCGCGGCGTTCCCGATTCTGCTGGTAGTGATCCTTGCATTCGTTGCCCAGCGGGTCATCAGCCCCGACAGCGGCCCCGAGCCGCCGACCTACAACGAGTTCCTGCAGAAGGTCGACAAGGGCGAGATCGAGAAAGTCACGATCAACACCAAGGACAACTCCCTTGATGTGACCGAGGCAAAGACCGACGGCAGCGAGGGTGACGGCGAGAAGTTCGAGACCGGGTACCCGAACAACACGGAACAGAGCCTGCTCAACCAGCTCGACCAGAACGATGTGTCGGTGACCGTGAAGGGCACCGGCGGCAGCTCACTGCTCTCGATGCTGACCTACATCCTGCCCTTCCTGCTCTTCTTCGGATTCTGGATCTTCCTGATGAACCAGATGCAGGGTGGCGGCTCGCGGGTGATGAGCTTCGGCAAGTCGAAGGCCAAGAAGATGGCTGTGGACGCGCCCAAGATCACCTTCAAGGATGTCGCCGGAGCCGACGAGGCGGTCCAGGAACTCCACGAGATCAAGGAGTTCCTGCAGACCCCGAAGAAATTCCAGTCGCTCGGTGCCCGCATCCCCAAGGGCGTCCTGCTCTACGGGCCTCCCGGAACGGGTAAGACCCTGCTCGCCAGGGCGGTCGCCGGTGAAGCCGGAGTGCCGTTCTTCTCGATCTCCGGTTCGGACTTCGTCGAAATGTTCGTCGGCGTCGGCGCCAGCCGTGTCCGCGATCTCTTCGAACAGGCCAAACAGAACTCGCCCTGCATCATCTTCATGGACGAGATCGACGCCGTCGGCCGCCACCGTGGCGCCGGCATGGGCGGCGGTCACGACGAACGCGAACAGACCCTCAACCAGTTGCTGGTCGAGATGGACGGCTTCGAGATCAAGGACAACATCATCCTGATCGCCGCGACCAACCGGCCCGACATTCTGGATCCGGCCCTGCTCAGGCCCGGACGGTTCGACCGTCAGGTGGCGGTCGACCGGCCCGACCGCCAGGGACGCAAGAAGATCCTCGAAGTCCACTCGCGTGGCAAGCCGCTCGCCGGAGAGATCGATCTCGACGCGCTGGCCGGCCAGACCCCCGGCTTCACCGGTGCCGACCTCTCCAACCTGATCAACGAGGCCGCGCTGCTCACGGCCCGCTCGGGCAAGCGTGAGATCACGATGAATGAGCTCGAAGAGGGCATCATGCGTGTGATCGCCGGTCCGGAGAAGAAGACCAGGATCATGTCGGAGAAGGAACGCAAGATCACCGCGTACCACGAGATGGGTCACGCGATCGTCGGCCATCTGCTGCCGAACTGCGATCCGGTCCACAAGGTGTCCGTGATCAGCCGCGGCCAGGCTCTCGGCTACACGATCTCGCTGCCACAGGAAGACAAGTTCCTCACCACCCGCGCCGAACTTTCGGAAACGATGGCGATGACCCTCGGAGGCCGTGCCGCCGAAGAGATCGTCTTCGACGAGATCACCACCGGTGCCTCGAACGACCTCGAGAAGGTCACCGCCACGGCCAAACAGATGGTGATGCGGTTCGGCATGTCCGAGCGTCTCGGCCCGCGGGTCTTCGGACATGATCGCGGCCAGCCGTTCCTGGGCCGCGAAATGGGTTCCGAACCCGACTACTCGGACGAGATCGCCCGTGAAATCGACGACGAGATCCGCCGGATCGTCGAGAACGCCCACCAGACCGCGCGCGACATCCTCGACGAACGCCGCGACGATCTCACCAGGATCTCCGAGATCCTGCTGGTCAGGGAAACGATCGACGCCGACCAGTTCGAGAAGCTGATCGACGGAGCCTCCGAAGAAGAAGTGTTCCCGCCCGAAGCGGAAAAGAGCGAAGAAGACTTCCCCGCGGAACCCGAACCGGTACACACACCGAACCCGGATCCGGAACCCTCACCCACGCCGCCGAGGCCCGGGTATGCGGGAGGAATAACAGAAAACCGCGCCGACGAGAGCTAGTGCTGCTGCCTTAGTTTCGGCTGAAGTGTCGAAAAGGGCCGCCCCGGTGGGGCGGCCCTTTTCTGTATGTGGGACGGTGAGCGAGCGGCGCCCGGGGCGCTCCTATGCACGCCTGGCTTCGTCAGACGCTCACCGGGCTCGCTCATTGTCGTAGGACAAATCGCTTCGCCGGATCGCTCTAGTCCTCGCCAGGCGCACCTAGGAGCGCCCCGTGCACCACTCTTGGGTGGAATGAACGGCCGAGTCTCGGGGGCTCGGGTGGAGTGTCTCGAGGCTCGGGGGAGTCTCGGACGCTGGGGTTGGGCAGTGGCCGGGGGTCTGGTCGCGAGAGGCTGACGGTGGTTGGCTAGTGGCGTCTCGGCTGGCCGGTGGTTGGGGTGGAG
>DATJUB010000025.1:0-31691 GCA_035502775.1 Solirubrobacterales bacterium
CTCCCAAATCGCCCCCAGTTGTGCCTTGGTTGGTCTAGAACATCCCGCTGGTTGTCGCCAGGGCTCTCCAGATGAGGAAGGCGATCACGAACATCGCGACCGTCATCACTCCGGTCTCCCTTCGCACGATCAGCATCCCGACCTCCTGCTGCTTCTCTTCGGAGAGGGACTTGAAATCGACCTCGCCCAGCTCCTGGCTGGCCGAGGCCCCTCTCATCGCCTCGGCGAAGAGCGAGGCGATGATCGGGAGGAAGACGTAGAGGTAGTGGAGGTCGTCGGTCGCGCGGTGTCCCTTGGCGTAGAGGACGCACTCGAAAATGACGAAGATCACGGTCGCGAGCTGCGCGACACGCAGGAGGTACCAGAACGGCATCGAGGCCCGGTGCTGCTGCCAGGCGAGTCCGCCAAGCACTCCCGCGACCAGGTTGATCGCGATAACTATGAGGCCCAATGCCAAGTAGAGGTCAGACAAGGTTCAATCCCGCCTAAAGGGGTCGGATTTGGCTTTACAGATGCGAAAAGTCACTATGTGGCAACTTGATACAAAGTCGGTGAGACTACGTGTATAAACCTTTCTTGAAGGGACAGCCTAAGTCCCCAGTAAGGACCGATACTTGCTTCACCAGTACCTCCCAATTCTCGTCTTCGCCTCCCTCGGCATTATTGTCGGAGGGGCCTTCGCAACCCTGAACCTCGTTCTCGGTCCGAAGCGGCTGAAGGACCCGACCACCAGCGCCGGCATCCGGCAGGCGGACCCCTACGAATGCGGACTGCCGTCCGAGGTCTCGAAGACCTTCCGTTTCGGGGTGAGCTTCTACCTGGTCGCGATGCTCTTCATCCTGTTCGACATCGAGGTCGTCTTCCTCTATCCGGTCGGCGCGATCCTCAATGCCGCCGACTCGGTCTTCGTGCTGGCCGAAGTGATCCTGTTCGTGGGCCTGCTTTTCGTCGCCCTCGTCTACGTGTGGCGGAAGGGAGCCCTCGATTGGAGATAGAACGCCAGAAGCTGCGGGTCCATGCCCCGCTCGACCAGCCCAGCTCTCCGGAAGAGCTGCGCGCCCGCCAGCTGCGTGCCCGTGACCTTCTGCGCGGTGACCTCGAAGGCTCCGACCTCGACGCCTACGTCGAAGAACGGGTCGCGACCACCACGCTCGAGAAGGTGCTGAACAGCGCCCGGGCCAACTCGATCTTCCCGGCCACCTTCGGCCTCGCCTGCTGCGCGATCGAGATGATGTCCACCGTCTCGCCGCGCTACGACATCGCCCGCTTCGGCGCCGAGGCCTTCCGCGCCTCGCCCCGTCAGGCCGATCTCCTGATCCTCTCCGGCCGCGTCTCGATCAAGATGGCCCCGGTCATCCGCCGCATCTACGACCAGATGCTGGAGCCGAAATGGGCGATCTCGATGGGTGCCTGCTCCTCCAGCGGCGGCATGTTCTCCAACTACGCCGTGGTCCAGGGCGCCGACAAGTTCATGCCTGTCGACGTTCACGTGCCCGGCTGCCCGCCGCGCCCGGAAGCGCTGATCTACGCCTTCAACAAGCTGCAGGAAAAGATCAAGGGCAACCCCGAGCAGGGATGGCGCTCGCGCTACCAGGCCCACGGAACCGAGGAATGGGCTCGCGGCGGCGCCGGCTCGAAGCCCTCGGAGGAAGCCGCCGAGGCCTACGCCAAGGCCCGGGAGGTCCTCGGTGCCTGACGCACCCGGACTCGAACTCATCCTCGCCGAGATCAACCGCGACACCCCCGGCGCGGTCATCGACACGAGCTTCGACCGCGAACAGGCCGCCCTGATCGTGGACGCGACCCAGATCCGCAGCACGATCACCTGGCTGCGCGACACCCCGGGCCACGAGTACACCTTCCTTTCGTCCGTGCACGGGGTTGACTACCTGCCGAACGAGCCCCGTTTCGCCGTGCACTACGAACTGCTCAACCGCGAACGGCACGAGCGCCTCCGGGTCAAGGCCCTGTTGAGCGATCCAGCAGTCGAGACTGAAGCGGGTTCCGATGTCCCCCCGATCGGAGCTCCCGACGAAAGTCGGCCGAGCGGGGGGACATCGGAACCCGCGACCCAACTCCTGCCCCACATCGACTCCGTCGTGGATCTCTTCCCGACCGCCGATTTCCAGGAGCGAGAGATCTACGACTTCTTCGGGATCGTGTTCGACGGCCATCCGGACCTGCGCCGGATCCTGATGCCGGACGACTACGTCGGCTGGCCCCAGCGCCGGGACTTCCCGGTCGGCGGCGAGCCCGTGATCTTCACCAAGGACGAAGTGACCAACCCGGGCTGGTGGCAGTGATGGCGACCCCGCTCGAGTCCGGACTGCGTGACGAGGAAGTGACCGTCGGCGAGCTCAGGGAGCGCCTGGCCGACCGCCTGCCCGGCGCCAGCATCGAGCTCGCGCCCGAGCAGGAGATGATGACGGTCAACATGGGGCCGCATCACCCCGCGACGCACGGCGTCCTACGGCTGATCGTCGATCTCGAGGGCGAGGTCGTGAAGGACCTGAAGCCGGTCGTCGGCTACGTCCACACCGGCATCGAGAAGTCGATCGAGACGATGACCTACTGGAAGGCCATCCCGTTCGTCGAACGCATGGACTACCTCGCCTACTTCTCCAACATGGAGTCGTACTGCGGCGCGGTCGAAAAACTGATCGGCCTGGAGATCCCGCGCCGGGCCCAGTACCTGCGGGTGCTCCACCTCGAGCTGAACCGCCTCCACTCGCACCTGGTCTGGCTCGGCACGAGCGCCCTCGACCTCGGCGCGATGGGCGTCTACTTCTACTGCTTCCGCGACCGTGACCGGGTGCTCGACATGTTCGAGATGTCGACCGGCCAGCGCATGCATACGCGCTACTTCCAGATCGGCGGAGTCGCCGAGGACATCCCGGCCGGATTCGAGAAGAAGATCCGCGAACTGATCGTCACCCTGAACACCGGAATCGACCAGTACGAAGCTCTGCTCGACCGCAACGAGATCTTCCTCCACCGGACCAAGGGGATCGGCATCGTCAGCCGCGAACGCCTGCTCGAGCTGGGGGTCACCGGACCGCTGCTGCGCGCCTCGGGCGACGCCTGGGATCTGCGCAAGGAGAGCGGCTATCTCGCCTATCCCGAGATCGAGTTCGACGTCCCGGTCGGCACGGTCGGCGACGGCTACGACCGCTACCGGGTGCGCCTGACCGAGATGCGCGAGTCGCTGAAGATCATCGAGCAGTGCCTCGACGGCATGCCCGAGGGTCCGTGGCTCGCCGACGACCGCAAGTACGTGCTGCCGCCACGCTCCGAGCTTTCGACCTCGATGGAATCGCTGATCCATCACTTCAAGCTGGTCACCGAAGGATTCCGGGTCGCTCCCGGCGAGGTCTACAATCCGGTCGAATCGCCCCGCGGCGAGATCGGCTGCTTCGTCCTGGCCGACGGCTCCTCCAAGCCGGCCCGGGTTCATTTCCGTGAACCCTCATTCGTAAATCTGCAGGCGCTGCGCGACATGACGGTGGGCGAGTACGTCGCCGACCTGATCCAGACGCTGGCCATGCTCGACCCGATCCTCGGCGGGATCGACCGGTAGGCAATCGTGGACAAGTTCACCCCACTCGAAGATTTCGTCGGCCTCGGCATTCCCGAGGACCAGGCCAACATCACCGGCCGCACCCCCGACGGCCAGGCCGAGGAGATCCCGGAGCTATCCGACGTCGACTGTCCGGAAGAGCTGCGCCTGAAGATCGAAGAGATCATGGACCGCTACCCGGACAAGGACGTCAAGGACAGCCTGCACAAGTCGGCCTCGATCCCTTCGCTCTGGGCCGTCCAGCGCCACTACGGCTGGTGCACGCCCGAGGGCATCCGCCAGGCCGCCGCGGTGATGCGGGTCACCCCGGCCTACCTGGAGTCGGTCGCCAGCTTCTATGACCTGCTGCGCCTGAAGCCCGCGGGAACCAGCCAGGTGCTCGTCTGCACCAACATCTCCTGCTGGATGCGGGGCGGCGACGAACTGCTCGATGCCTTCTGTGAGGCGTCGGGAGTCGATCGCGGCGAGGCCGGCCACGGCGGCGGGGTCTCGCCGGACGGTGAGATCATGGTCTCCGGCTTCGAGTGCCTCGGTGCCTGCGACCTGGCCCCGATGGCCTCGGTCAACGAGCGCTACTACGGCCCGCTGGAGCAGGCCGACGCGAAGACCGTGATCGATCAGCTGCGTGAGGGCGGGGAGGTGCTGCCGGAGAAATCACTGGCCGCCCGTCCGCTGCCCGGCGGCGAAGAGGCCCCAGAGAACGCCAAGACCTCCGGCCTGAAAGGACCGAACCGATGAGTCCCGAAACCGGCACGTCCGAAATCGTCGAGACCAGGGTCCTGCTGCGCCACGCCAGCGATCCGAACCTGGTCAAGATCGACACCTACAAGTCCTACGGCGGCTACCAGACCCAGGAACGGGCCTACAAGGAGCTCGAGGTCGACTGGATGGTCGACCAGCTCGAGGAATCCGGCCTGCGCGGCCGCGGAGGCGCCGGTTTCCCGATGGGCAAGAAGGTCTCCTTCCTGCCGCACGGCGATCAGGCCAAGTACCTCTGCTGCAACGCCGACGAGTCGGAGCCCGGAGCGTTCAAGGATCGCGAGCTGATGCAGCGCAATCCGCACCAGCTGATCGAGGGGATCGCGATCGCCTCGCTCGCCGGTGACATCGGCCACGCCTTCATCTTCATCCGCGGCGAGTACGACAAGCAGGCCGACATCCTCGACGCGGCCGTCGCCGAGGCCTATGCCGCCGGCTATCTCGGCAAGAACATCCTCGGCTCGGGTCACGATCTGGAACTGGTCGTCCACCGCGGCGCCGGTGCGTACATCTGTGGTGAGGAGACCGCGCTGCTCGACGCGCTTGAAGGCAAGCGCGGCAACCCGCGCCTGAAGCCGCCGTTCCCGGCGGTCCAGGGCCTCTACGGCGGACCGACCCTGATCAACAACGTCGAGACCCTCTCGAACGTCTCGCACGTGATCGCGAACGGCGCCGACTGGTTCAAGGCTTTCGGTACCGAGCAGTCGCCCGGCACCAAGGTCGTCTCGATCTCCGGCTGCGTCAAGCGGCCCGGCAACTACGAGGTCGAGCTGGGCCTGAACCTGCGCGACATGATCTACGAGCTGGGCGGCGGCCCGCTCGAGGGACACGAGATCAAGGCGGTCTACCCGGGAGGCTCCTCCTCTCCGGTGCTGACCCCGGACGATCTCGATCGTCCCTACAGCTTCGAATCGATGGCCGAGGCCGGATCGATGCTCGGCTCAGGGTCGATCATCGTCGCCGACGACACCGTCTCGATCCCGCATCTCGCGCTGCGCACCGCGCGTTTCTACCATCACGAGTCCTGCGGCAAGTGCACCCCCTGCCGGGAGGGCACCAACTGGACCGTGAAGATGCTGGAGCGGGTGGTCCGCGGTGAGGCGACGCCGATGGATCTCGACATCATCTCGTCGGTCCAGAAGAACATCATGGGCCACTGCCTCTGCGTGCTCGGCGACTCGATGGCGATGCCGGTCAGCGCGATGGTGAACAAGTTCCGCCCCGAGTTCGAAGAGGTGATCGCCACCGCCGCGTTCTCCGGCTTCCCGACGGCTGACGGCCGTGAGGCCCAGATCGATGGTGAGGAACCCGGCCCCGGCGGGGTCAGCCCGGAGCTGATCAAACAGGCCCGTCTCGCCGGCCGTCCCGTGCCGAGCGCGGCCCAGAACGCGGGGAACAACTGATGGCCCGTCCCAAGCCCAACCCGATCACCCTGACCATCGACGGCCGCGAGGTCGCCGCGAACGAGGGCATGATGCTGGTCGATGCCGCCAAGCTCGGCGACATCGAGATCCCGGTCTTCTGTTACGAGCCGAAGCTCGGCCAGCCGGTCGGCGCCTGCCGCATGTGCCTGGTCGAGATCGAGGGCATCCCCAAGCTTCAGACCGCCTGCTCGACCCCGGTGCGCGACGGCATGGTCGTCCACACCCAGACCGAACAGGTCAAGGAAGCCCAGAACGCGGTGGTCGAGTTCCTGCTGGTCAACCATCCGCTCGACTGCCCGGTCTGCGACAAGGGCGGCGAGTGCCCGCTCCAGGACATCTCGATGGGCTGGGGTCCGGACCGCAGCCGCGTGGTCGACGTCAAGCGCCACTTCGAGAAGCCGGTTCCGCTTTCCCCGCTGATCGGCATCGACCGTGAGCGCTGCATCCTCTGTTACCGCTGTGCCCGGTTCAGCCAGGAGGTCTCCGAGGACCAGCAGCTTCAGCTGCTCGAGCGCGGTGACCGCAGCTACATCGGAACCTTCAACGACCAGCCCTACATCGCCCCGTTCCAGGGCAACATCACCGAGCTCTGCCCGGTCGGCGCGCTCACCTCGTACACGTACCGTTTCCAGGCCCGCCCCTGGGATATCGAGCAGGGTGGCTCGGTCTGCACGCTCTGTCCGAGCCAATGCAACGTCAGCTTCACGGTCCGCGACGAAGAGGTCAAGCGCGTGCTCGCCCGCGACAACGAGGCGATCGACGACGGCTGGCTCTGCGACCGCGGCCGCTACGGCTTCCAGGCGATGTACTCGCAGGACCGTGTGCTGAACCCGATCCGCTTCGAGAACGGCAACCCGGTCCCGGCCTCGTGGGCCGAAGCGATCGAGATCGCCGCGGGCGGTCTCGCCGCCACCGGCGGCCGCTCCGCCGCGCTGGTCGGCGATGCCTCCAACGAAGAGGGTTTCATCCTGCAGAGCATCGTCCGTGAGGGGCTCGGCTCGAAGGACATCGACAGCCGCCAGGCCCCGAACGTCGGCCGGAGCATCCGTGTCCGCCTCTACGACCCGGCGATCACCGCGACCGTCGCCGACATCGACACCGCCGATGCCGTGCTGGTTCTCGGCACCGACCCGATCCATTCGGCCCCGGCCTTCGACCTTCGGGTCCGCAAGGCGGTCCGCCGCAACGGCACCGCGCTCGGTGTCGCGACCGACCGTCCGAGCGCGCTCGACGGCGGCGCGACCGAGGTCGAGCGTTTCGCCCCGGGCGACGCCGCCGGATACATGCGGCAGCTGACCGCCGCCGTGAAGAGCGGCGCCGATACTGGCATGGCCGGCCTGCTGAAGGGCGCCGAGGACATCGTGATCGTGTGGGGCGAACGCCTCGGACGCGGTGAGAACGGCCCGGCCGCGGTCGAGAGCCTGCTCGAGTTGAGCGCCGCCCTCGAGATCTCGGGCAAGGCCGAATCGGGCCTGATCGAGATTCCAGACGTCGCCAACGCCCGCGGCCTGCGCGAAGTCGGCTGCCTGCCTGACTCCGGTCCCGGCCTCTCCGAGGTCGAAGCCGGCCGTGATGTCGAAGAGATCCGGGCCGGCCTCGAGTCGGGCGAGATCAAGTCCCTGATCCTGTTCGGCGTCGATCCGATCCGCGACTTCCCCGACACCGACGGCTGGCGCCGCGCGCTCGAAGCCGCCGAGCACATCGTCTGCTTCTCGATGGGCGCGACCGAGACCACTGATCTCGCCACCGTCGTCTTCCCGCTGGAATCACATGCGGAGAAGGACGGAACGGTCACCCACACCGAGGGTCGCCTCCAGCGTGTCCGCCCCTCCGCCCAGCGCCCCGGCGACATCCGTCCCGGCTGGATGGTCCTCGCCGAACTCTCGGCGGCACTCGGCCACGAAACGAATATTCACTCCGGCCCCGAGGCCCTGCGAGCCATCGGTGAGGCAGTCCCGTTCTACGCAGGTCTCACCGACAAGATCATCGGTGGCCGTGGCATCCGTTGGCAGGATCGTCCTGAGTCCGCGGCCTTCGAGGCGGTGGCGGGGACGGGTGTCGCGCCCGGAGCCGTAGTCCCGGCGGAGGCCGTGACACCCGTGTCCGCCACCCCCACCGAGGCTTCGAGCGACGGAACCCTCACCCTGGGAACTTTCCGCGACCTGTGGGCCAACCAGGTCACGGAGATGAGCCCCGCACTCAACTACTTGATTCCGGCGCAGCGGTTGGAAGTTTCTGTCGCTGACGCCAAGCGTCTGGGTCTTTCCCGTGGCGACGAGGTCGCGGTCAAGTCCGGTGATCACGAAGTGGTCGCTCGGGTCGCGATTCGTGGCGCGATGCCCGAGGGCACCTGCTTCCTGATCGAAGGCACCCTTGAGGGCAACGCCAACGTGTTCGCCAACGGCAAGCCGGCTCAGGTCGAGATCGGCAAGCCCTCGCCCAAGCTGGACCTGGTCATGGCCGGGGCCGATTCGACCGAAGCGGCTCCGGAGGAATAGTGCCGGCTCTACCCCTGGGGGACACCACCTTCGTCGACGCGACGTGGATCATGATCGTGAAGTCACTGATCATCTTCGTCGTGATCCTGCAGCTCGTTCCGATCATCCTGCTGGTCGAACGCAAGCTGCTCGGCCGTTTCCAGCAGCGCTACGGACCCAACCGGGTCGGCCCCAAGGGCGCCCTGCAGCCCCTGGCCGACGTCGGCAAGCTGCTCTCGAAGCAGAGCTTCCGTCCTCAGGGTGCGGTTCCGTTCCTGTACGAGATCGCTCCGGCACTGTCGATCTTCTCGGCCGTGATCACGCTCGCGATCCTGCCTTTCGGCGATGTCCAGGGTGGCTGGGGCTTCTACGGCATCGATGTGCCGATCGGCATCCTGTACTTCTTCGCCTTCGGTTCGATCGCGTTCTACGGCCTGCTGCTCGGCGGCTGGGCCTCGGGCTCCAAGTACAGCTTCCTCGGCGCGATGCGGTCCGCCGCCCAGTTGATCTCGTACGAGATCGCGATGGGTCTCTCACTGCTCGGCGTGGTGATGATGGCCGGATCGCTGAGCCTGGTCGACATCGTCAAGGCGCAGGGCGACATCTGGTTCATCGTTCCCCAGATCGTCGGCTTCCTTATCTTCCTGGTCGCCGGTTTCGCCGAGACCAACCGCCCGCCCTTCGACCTTCCCGAGGCCGACGCCGAGCTGGTCGCCGGGTACCAGACCGAGTACGGCGGAATGCGCTTCGGCTCCTACATGTTCGCCGAGTACATGGAGATCCTGATCGTGTCCGGAATCGCGGCCACGATGTTCCTCGGCGGCTGGATGGGCCCCGGCCCCTCGGGCCTCGATCCGGTCTGGATGCTGTTGAAGATGGTCGCCCTCACGATGTTCTTCATCTGGATCCGGGCGACCCTTCCGCGCTTCCGCTACGACCAGCTGATGACCTTCGGCTGGAAGATCCTTCTTCCTCTGGCAACTCTTAACGTGCTGGTCACGGCAGTCCTGGTGGTGGTCATATGAGCATTCGTCCCGAAGAGATCAAAGTCGTCCCCCGTGGCCCCGAGCCCGGTGGCTGGGGCGGCGCCTACCGTGCCTTCGGTGAGACCCTGCGCGGACTCCGGACCACGATGGGCCGTCTTTTCGATACCCCGGTCACGATCCAGTACCCGGAAGAGAAGACCCCGGTCTACCCGCGCTTCCGTGGACGGCACAAGCTGCACAAGTTCGAGGACTCCGACCTGGAGAAGTGCGTCGGCTGCTCGCTCTGCGCCGCCGCCTGCCCGGCCGAGTGCATCCGCGTCGTCGCCGCCGAGAACGATCCCGAGAACCGGGTGTCGGCCGGTGAGCGCTATGCCGCCGTGTACGAGATCAACCTCTCGCGCTGCATCTTCTGCGGCTACTGTGAGATGGCCTGCCCGTTCGACGCGATCACGATGGGCCACGACTACGAGATGGCCGACTACAACCGCGGCGACCTGATCTTCACCAAGGAGATGCTGCTGGCCGAACCGCTGGCGCGCACGCCGCTGAGGGGAGAGGGCGAGTAGTGACCGAACTCGCATTCTTCGTCGGCGCGATCGGAGCCATCGGCGGCGCAATCGCCGTGGTGACTCTGCGCAACCCGTTCTACAGCGTGCTGGCGCTGGTCGTCCACCTGGTCTTCCTTGCCGGGATCTTCCTGCTGCTCCGGGCCCAGTTCCTGGCCGCCGCCCAGATCGTGGTGTACGCCGGCGCGGTCATGGTGATCTATGTCTTCGTCGCCGCGTATGTCGGCGGCATAGAGGAACCGATGTTCGATTCCTCACCACAGCTGAAAATCATCGGCCCGATTCTCGCGGTCGCCCTGTTCGTGGAGATCTCGATCGCGGTGCTCGGCTCCTCGCTGACCGCGCTCGGCACCGACGGAGTCGAGAAGATCGACGCCGGATTCGGCACCCCGGAAGGAATCGGCAAGCTCCTGCTCGAGGACTTCCTGGTCGCCTTCGAGGCGGCCTCGATCCTGCTGCTGCTCGCCGCGGTGGCCGCGATCGTGCTCACCGGGCGTAAAAGGGAAACCGGCCCGGAATCGAAGGACAAGGGCCGCACCCCAGGTGGCGTGAACGCGGAGAGGAAGGTGAGCTGATGGCGATCGAGTGGTATGTCGTGCTTTCCGCCCTGCTTTTCACGATCGGCTTCATCGGCGTGCTGATCCGCCGGAACCCGGTGGTCATCCTGCTCTGCCTGGAGCTGATGCTGAGCGCCGGTGCGCTCGCTATGCTGGCCTTCAGCCGCATGCTCGGTGATCAGGACGGTCAGGTCATGGTCCTGATCGTGCTGGTGGTGGCCGCCTGCGAGGTCGTGGTGGGACTCGGCATCGTGGTCGCGATGTTCCGCCGCCGCCTGCCTCTCGACGTCGACGACATGAAGGAACTAAAGGGATGACCGCCGCTACCTGGGGCTGGCTCGTCCTGCTCTTCCCCCTGCTGGGCTCGATTCTGATCGGCAAGACCTTCCGCCTGGTCTCGGCGAAGACCGCCGGCGTGATCGGCATCGGGGCGATCGTGCTCTCGTTCGCCTGTGGCATCGCCGCGCTGATCTCGATCCAGGGTGAACCTTCGGAATCGCGGCATGTCGCTTCGAGCCTGTGGGAGTACGCCTCGGTCGGCGGATTCCAGATCGATCTGGGCATCTACGTCGATCCGCTCTCGATATTCATGGTGCTGGTCGTGACCGGCGTCTCGTCGCTGATCCACATCTACTCGTTCTCCTACATGCAGTCCGATCAGGGCTATCACCGCTTCTTCAGCTATCTGAACTTCTTCGTGTTCAGCATGCTGCTGCTGGTGCTGGCCGGCAACTTCGTGCTGCTGATCGTCGGCTGGGCCTTCGTCGGCTTCGCCTCATACGCGCTGATCAGCTACTGGTACCGCCGCGAGACGGCGACCAAGGCCGGCATGAAGGCCTTCGTGATCAACGTCGTCGGCGACATCGGTCTCGTCCTGGCCGCAATCCTGATCTTCCGCGAGCTCGGCGTGATCGATTACGGCGCGGTCTTCGACAAGGCCCCGGGCGCGTTCGACACCAACCAGTGGGAAGTCGTCGCGATCTGTCTGCTGCTCCTGGTCGGCGCCTTCGCCAAGTCGGCCCAGATGCCGTTCCACACCTGGCTCGCCGACGCGATGGAGGGCCCGACCCCGGTCTCCTCGCTGATCCACGCCGCGACCATGGTCACCGCCGGCGTCTACCTGATCGCCCGCACCCACCCGCTCTTCGAACTGGCTCCGACCGCGGCCGATGTGGCCGCCTTCGTCGGGCTCGCGACCCTGCTGATCGCGGGCACGATCGCGCTCGTGGTCACCGACCTGAAGCGAATAATCGCCTACTCGACGATGAGTCAGATCGGCTACATGTTCGTCGCGGTCGGCATCGGCGCCTACTCGGCCGGCATGTTCCACCTGATGACCCACGCCTTCTTCAAGGCGCTGCTCTTCATGGCCGCCGGCTCGGTCATCGCCGCGATGGCGAACATGCAGAACATCGACAAGATGAAGGGCTTCGGCAAGGCGATGCCGTTCACCGCGGCCACGCTGATCATCGGTGCCCTGGCGCTCTCCGGCTTCCCCGGAACGTCGGGCTGGTTCTCGAAGGACGAGATCATCGACTTCGCCTCGTTCCGGGGCGGCATGTACGAGGTCATGGCGATCGGCATGCTGATCGGCGCGTTCATGACCGCGATCTACTCCTTCCGCATCATCTTCCGCATCCTTCCCGGACCCGCCTGTGAAGAGGCCGAGTACCTGGTCGAGAAGGGTCATGTGGTCCACGGCGAGCCGGTCAATCCGGCGACCGGGGAGAAGGAGGACACCGACGTCGGCTATCCCGGTGAGGAGCACCACATCGCCGAGCAGGCCCCCGGCATGAAGATCGCGATGTCGGTCCTCGCCTTCCTGGCGCTGGTCGGTGGACTGGTTCAGATCCCCGGCGTGACCGAGGTCATCACCAAGTTCCTCGAGCCCGTCTTCGAGGACTCGATCTTCGCCCACTCGCATCCGACCGTGAGCCAGGCCTGGTTCGGCCTGACCCAGGGCGGAATCATCTCGATCCTCGGCATCGTCACGGCCTGGCTGCTCTACGTGAAGAGGCCCGGCCTGCCGCCGATGCTCGAGAAGCGCCTGCGCCCGGTCCACACCCTGCTGGTGAACAAGTGGTACGGCGACGAGATCGTCAACTTCCTGATCGTCAAGCCGGTCCAGGGTTTCGGCCGGTTCTGCAACTCGGTCTTCGAACGTTTCGTGATCAACGGCCTCACCAATGGCACGGTCGGAGTGATCCGCTCGGCCGGAGGTGCGGTGCGTGATCTTCAATCCGGCCTGCTGCGCGGCTACGCCGTGCTGATGCTCTTCGGCATCGTCGCGATCGGCCTCTACTTCCTGATCCGGAGCGTCTGATGCTTAGCTTGATCATCTGGGTTCCGCTGATCGCCGGGCTGCTCAGCCTCTGCGTGCCGAAACGCCTTTCGCCCTGGGTCGCCGGTGCCGGCGCCGTGGCCACGCTCGGCCTGGTCATCGCCGTCCTGATCGGTTTCGACCCGGACGGCGGCATGCAGTATGTGGTCGACACGCCCTGGATCTCGGGGCTCGGCGTCAGCTACAGCCTCGGCATCGACGGCATCTCGATCTTCCTGGTCCTGCTGACCGCGGTCGCCTGGATTCCCGCGATCGCCTTCACCGCGGTCCGCGGGGGAGAACGCAGCGGCCTCTATTTCATGATGCTGCTGGCCGGCGAGACCGCGACCCTCGGCGCCTTCCTGGCCCAGGACCTGCTGCTCTTCGTGCTCTTCTTCGACCTCATGATCGTGCCCTTCTACTTCCTGTTCGGGATCTGGGGCAAGGATCGCGATGGCGTGACCGTCTCCGCGGCGACGCTGAAGATGATCGTGTTCACCCTGATCGGATCGTTGCTGATGCTGGTCGGCGCGATCGCGATCGCGGTGATCGCGGCCGATGGCGGCAAGCTCACCTTCTCGATCGCGGAGCTCACCCAGAAGGGCATCCCGACCGGATCCCAGAACTGGATCTTCTGGTTCTTCGCGGCGGCCTTCCTGGTGAAGATGCCGGCCTTCCCGCTGCATGGCTGGATGCCCGACGCCTATCGCGCGGCACCGCTGCCGGCGCTCGCCGTCTTCTCCGCGGTGCTCTCCAAGGTCGGTGCCTACGGCTTCCTCCGGGTGGTCCTGCCGCTCCTTCCCGACGCGACCGAGCTATTCCAGACCACGATGCTGATCCTGGCGCTGGCGACGATCGCGTACGGCTCGGTGATGGCTTTCACCAAGCTCGATCTGCGTCTGATCCTCGGGTTCTCGTCGGTCGCCCAGCTCGGCTTCATCGTCGCCGGAATCTTCGCCCTGAACACGTCCGGCGCCGAGGGCGCGGTGCTGCAGATGGTCAACCACGGCCTCGTGGTCGTGCCCGCCTTCCTGATCGTCGCCCTGATCGCGGAACGCACCGGGACCGAGCAGCTCGGCGCGATGGGCGGTCTGGCCAAACGGGCCCCGGTCTTCGCGGTGATCTTCCTGATCGTGACCATGGGCACCCTGGCGATCCCGGGATCGGCCAACTTCATCGGCGAGTTCTTCATCCTGAACGGCCTGTTCGAGCACAGCGTCCCGATCGCGATCATCGCCTCGGTCGGTGTCGCACTCGCCGCCTTCTACGCGCTGCGCATGTATCAGCGCACGATGCACAACCCGCTGCCCGAGGGCGCCGACTCGCGGGAGATCTCACTTCGCGACGGTCTGATCGTCGTACCGATGGTGATGATCATGGTCGTCCTCGCCTTCTGTCCGCAACTGATCATCCATGGCTCCGAGCCGGCGGTTGATTCGACGATCGCCGTGAGCAAAGAGGCCGCCGAATGATTTTTGACGCACCCACAGTCGACTACGCCGGCCTCTCGCCGATCATCGCCCTGACCACCGGTCTGGTCGTGGTCGTGCTGGCCGCGGTCTTCGATTCGGTCAAGCGCTTCGGCTCCGCCCTGGCGCTGCTCACGTTCGCGGTCACCGCCGGATGCCTGATCTGGCAGTGGAACGCCGATGTCGACCTGCTCGCCGGCGCGCTGCGGCTCGACGGCCTTTCGGTGACTCTCTCGCTTATGGTCGTGGTCTCGGCCGCGGTCGCGGTGCTGCTCTCGATCGGCGATCCGGCCGAGGAACAGGCTGGGCGCAGCGACTATCTGGCCCTGATGATCGGCTCGGTGCTCGGCATGGTGATGCTGACCCAGGCCGAGAACATCCTGACCTTCTTCGTCGCCCTGGAACTGCTCTCGATCCCGCTCTACGCGCTCTGCGCCACCAATCTGCGCCGCCGCGAATCACTCGAATCGGGGCTGAAATACCTGATCGTCGGCTCGGTCGGCTCGGCCACCCTGCTCTACGGCCTGGCGATGATCTACGGCGCCTCCGGAGCGACCGGCTTCACCGAGATCGCCCAGGGCCTCACTTCCGGCGGCATGATCAGCGACTCGCTGACCCTGGTCGGAATCGGCATGGTCGCGGTCGGGCTCGCCTTCAAGATCTCGATCGCTCCGTTCCACCAATGGACCCCGGACGTCTACCAGGGCGCCCCGACCCCGATCACCGCATTCATGGCGGTCGCGACCAAGGCGGCGGCCTTCGCGATCTTCATCCGCTTCTTCCTGGTCGCCCTGGTGCCGATGGTCGACGACTGGGACATCATCCTGGCCGCGCTCGCCGCGCTCTCGATCGTGGTCGGCAACGTCGGCGCGCTCGCCCAGACCTCCCTGAAGCGCATGCTCGGCTATTCCGGTGTCGCCCAGGCGGGCTACATGCTGGCCGGGATCGTGGTCGCCACCCAGCAGGGCGTCGACGCACTGGTCTTCTATCTCGGGGCCTATGTCGCGATGAACCTGGCCGCCTTCGCCGTGATCGTGATCCACGAGCGCCAGTCCGAGTTCAGTGACAGCATCGACTCACTGAAGGGCATGGGACGCTCCAAGCCGATGCTGGCCTGGCCGCTGACGATCGCGATGCTCGCGCTGGCCGGCCTGCCGCCGACCGCGGGCTTCATCGGCAAGCTCTACCTGATCCAGGCCCTGATCGAAGCCGACTGGACCTGGCTCGGTGTGATGATCGCGGTCGGCACGATGATCTCGCTGGCCTACTACCTGCGGGTGGTCGCGGCGATCTGGATGAGCCCGGACCCGGAAGAGTCGCCCGCGCGGGAGATCGACACCGCCGCTCTGCCCGCGGCCGTGGCCGGTGCCGCCCGCGGCAACGAGTTCTCCGATGCGAAGGCCGCCGGCCGCTGGTATCTGATCGGTCCGGCGATCATCGCCGCCGCCGCGACGATCTTCTTCGGTGTGATCCCGCAGCCGCTGGTCGAGTTCGCGCAGCACGCGGGCGACGCGCTCGCGACGTACCTGGCCTGATCCCGCACCGACGCTCGAGGCCTTCCGGGTCCGATAACCCCTCGATTCGAGGTCTTTTCGGACTCAGAACTGAAAGGGTGACGCCGTGATCTGGATTCTGCTCATCATCGTCCTGGCGACCGTGGCCGGCGTGTACGCCGAGCGCCGCTGGCCGGACCAGGCGGGAGCGGGATCGCGGACCTCGCTGATGGTCGCGCTCTACGGGGTGATGCCGCCGATCGTCTTCCTGAACATGGCTCACGCGCATTTCGACGCGGGCGCCGGGGTCGGGCTGGTCCTCGGGCTGATCACGGTCTCCCTGGTCGGGTTCTGCGGCTGGGTGTTGGCGGTGCCGATCCTGAAGCTGCCGCGCCCGGTGGCCGGCGCCGTGATCTGCTGCGTGATCACCTCGAACACCGGCTATCTCGGCTACCCCATGGTGCTCACCCTGATGGGCGGCTCCGACCTCAGCCAGGGCGTGATCTACGACGTGATGGTCAGTGGCACGGCATTGATGCTGCTCGTCTTCGGAGTCGGGGCCGCATTCGGAACCCGTGCCGGGGAGGGGTTCAAGCAACGGCTCCGGTCGTTCTTCCTGCGCAACCCCCTGCTCTACGCCGGTGTGCTCGGCCTGATCGCGCCGAGCTGGCTGGCGCCCGATCTGCTGGTCGACATCTCCAGGGTCATGGTCATGCTCGTGCTGCCGATCGGCTTCTTCGCGGTCGGCGCGGTGCTCGCCGAGGAGGAACGGATCGGGGCGATCAAGCTGCCCCCGAGGATCCACAAGCAGGTCGGCGGCATCATCTTTCTCCGGCTGATCGTCTCGCCGACCCTGCTTTTCGTGCTCTCGATGCCGTTCAGTGGCATTCCCCGCTCCTACTACCTGATGGCGGCGATGCCGAGTGGCCTGAACGCGATGATCGTCGGCCACAACTACGGCCTCGATCTGCGCACCACGGCCGAGGCCGTCGTGTACACGACCGCGATCGTCGTGGTCGGCGCGCTCGGCTGGGCGCTCATCCTCTGATTCCGGCCGTTCCCGGCCACCGCAACTCCTTCGAAACGGCGGGTTTAGTGCTGATGCTCGACTCGTTCCGGGCATCCATACGAAAACAAGGGGGCAATGTGAATCAGGGAAGTTTGCGCAGTGCTGTGGGGAAATTCGTCCGAACCGGACCGCTCGCGGCCGCCGTCGTCACGGTCGGCCTGCTCGGCGGGGCATCGACCGCCTCGGCGGCGACCATCAACGTGACCACGACCATCGACGAGTTCGAGTCGGGCAACCGCTGCTCGCTCAGGGAGGCGATCTGGTCGGCCAACAACGACTCGGTCACCAAGGCGCCGGGCTGCAAGGTCGGCAGTGGCAGGGACACGGTCGTCGTGCCCTCGGGTGTCTTCACATTGACCAAGAAGAACGTCGCCGCGGAGCCGACCGGACCGACCGGCGAAACCGGACCCACCGGCGAGACCGGCGAAACCGGGCCGACCGGACCCACCGGTCCGACCGGTCCCGGCGAGATCCCGGCGATCGAGGACCTCGGCGAGACCGGTGACCTCGACGTCACAACTCCGCTTTCGGTCGTCCATTCCGGCACCAATCTCGCCACGATCCGGGGCCGCATGGGCAACGAGCGCATCTTCCACGTGCTTTCCGATGACGTCGTGCTGCAGGGCCTGACCATCACCGGCGGCAAGGCGGTCGGCGAGGTCAACGACCACGGCGGCGGCATTCTCAACGAGGGCGCCGGCCTGACCGTGCGCTCGAGCAGCATTCTCGGCAACCAGGCGACCTATGGCGGTGGCATCTCCACGTCCGGTGCCAGCGTCGGCATGGTCTCCAACAGCACCGTATCCGGTAATTCCGCCCGCGAGGACGGCGGCGGCATCTCGGTCGAGACCGCGGGCAAGCTCACGGTCCGCAGCACCACCGTGGCCGACAACACGGCCGACGCGGACGGCAGCGGCGGCGGTGACGGCGGCGGCGTGTTCGCCTCGACCTCGGCCGAAGGCGGCATCCTGGAGCTGCGCAGCTCTCTGGTCGCGGCCAACCGGGACGAAGGGTCGGAGGCGATCGATTGCGCCAAGTCGGGCGGAACGATCACCTCTCTGGGACGCAACCTGATCGGAAACGCCAACGGCTGCGACTACAAGCAGGCCGCCGGCGACATCATCAACCGCCGGGCCGAGCTTCTGTCACTGGCCTACAACGGCGGTCCGACCTGGACCCACGCGCTCAAGACCATCAGCCCGGCGATCGACAAGGGTGCCGGCTGCCCCACGGTGGACCAGCGCGGCGTGACCCGGACCAAGTGCGACATCGGCTCCTGGGAGCTCGCCTACTGTCAGGGAGCTGTCGTCAATCGCATCGGCACGAGCGGTGCCGACCTTCTGGAAGGCACCTCGGGGCGGGACGGCATTCTCGGCCTGGGCGGCCAGGACACCCTTGACGGCGGCACCGGCAACGACGGCCTCTGCGGCGGTGCCGGTCCCGACGTGCTCGAGGGCGGTGCCGGAGCTGACAAGCTCGACGGCGGTGCCGGCAAGGACACGCTGAACGGCGGCGCAGGCAAGGACACCTGCCTCGGCGGAGCGGGCAAGAACGTCCTGCTGAAGTGTGAGCTGCCCGCCAAGAAGGGCAAGAAGGGCGGCAAGGGCAAGAAGGGCCGCAGGTAGCCGGACGGGCCCGGCATGCCCCCATGGATCGCATAGCTGAGACCATGGGGGCATGCTGCACCACGTCACACTGGAAGTCAGGACCGGCGACCTCCCCGAGGATGGCCGGTTCTGGGTTCTGGCCGGTTTCGAGCGGGTCCCCGTCCCGGAGGCGCTCGGCGCGGGTTATTCCTGGTTCGAGAAGGGCGGAACCCAGATCCATCTGCTCGAGACCGACGACCCGGTGATTCCCGCAACCGGACATGTCGCCGTGGTCGCTCCCGATTTCGAGGAGACCATGGTCCGCTTGGCCGAAGGGGGTTTCGCTCCCGAAGAGCGCCGCCCGCTCTGGGGCGAGCGCCGGGCCAAGGTGACCTGCCCCAGCGGGCACGTCGTCGAACTGATGGCGGCCCCGCCCACGAGGAGCGCAAAGTCAGCTTGAGGCAGAAGAGATTCACCTTCGGGGCGGTCGTCCTGGCAGTGGCGTTCGCGGTCGTCGCGGGACTGACCCTCGGGCCGGACCTCTTCGGGGGAGGCCAGAGCAAGGGGTCGGAGCCGGTGATCGGCGATCCCGATCCGGGCGCCCCGGTCGTCCTGATCGTGCTCGACGAGCTGCCGAGCGCGTCGCTGATGAAGGCCGACCAGACCATCGACGCCAATCGGTTCCCCAACTTCGCCGAGTTCGCCTCACGGTCGACCTGGTACCGCGACAACGTCGCCGCCGGGGATTTCACCGCCTGGGCCGTGCCGCCGATCCTCACCGGCAACCACTCGAACCAGGAGATCCTGCCGACCAACGCGGTCCAGCCCGGCAACATCTTCAACCTGCTCGGACCCGGACGCCGGGTTCACGCGATGGAAGAGGTCACCGAACTCTGCTCGAAGAAGTTCTGTCCCGACGGCCACCAGGGGCAGTTCCCCGAGATTCCGATGGCCGACGATTTCATCAAGGCCAAGTTCAAGCTGCTCGACATCGGCGAGATCAACCGGTGGATCGCGAAGATGCCGTCCGGCCGGCGCACACTTTCGGTCCTTCACCTGCCGTTGCCGCACGCGCCGCACAGATACCTGCCGAACGGGCTCATGTATCCCGGCGGGCCACTCGGCTTCACCATTCCCAAGTTCCGCAACGACTGGACGATCACCGACGCCGGGATAGCGCTCAATCAGCAGCGCCACATGCTTCAGGCCGGATACGCCGACCTTATGGTGGGCCGCATCCTGAAGAAGATCCGGAGTAACGGCGACTGGGACGACTCGATGATCGTGGTGACCGCCGATCACGGCCATTCCTACGACCCCAGATACGACCGGCGGGACGCGGCGCCGGGGAACGTCGCGGCGACCGTCAACCCTCCGCTGATGATCAAGTATCCGGGCCAGAAGAGCGGGTTCATCTCCGGCAAGTCGACCCAGGCGATCGACATCGTGCCGACCATCGCCGAGGTGCTGGGACTCAAGGACCGCTATCCCACCGAGGGAGTGCCCATCGACCGGATCCCCGACGACCGCAGGATGACCGTGAACAAGGACGAGATGGCCCAGATCACGGTGACCGCCGACCAGATCCGCAGGCAGCGGCCGGATCTGCTCCGTGAAAGCCGGCGCCGTTTCGGCACCGGCGGCCTCTGGCGGCTGAGCGACCATGCGCAGCTGCTCGGAACCCGTCCCGGACGCCCGCCGGTCCTGCGGCGGGCCGAGGTCACGATCGACAGCCCGGAGCGTTACGTGGGGTACCGGCCGGACGGTGAAAAGGTGCCTTCGTTCATCTCCGGTGAGGTCGACGGCGTGAAGCTGAACCAGACCCTAGCGGTCGCCGTGAACGGACAGATCGCGGCCACCGGCAGAACCTTCAGGTACGCCGGGGCCGAGCGCTTCGGCGTGATGGTCAAGCCTTCGTACTTCCGTCGCGGGACCAACCGGATCGCCGTCTACACGGTCGCCACCAAGGATCGCCTGCGCCGTCTGAAGTGATCCTTGTGAACGAATAGTTTCATGTGACGGTTCGGTCACTGGCAAGCCAAAAAAGACGGACTTTACGGAGTGGGGATCCTCAACCGCCGCCATTGATCCATAGCATGGTGATCATGCCCTTGGACCCACGACAGGCCCTGGATGAATCGACCCATCGAAAGGTCGAAGGCGCGTTCGATGAGCTCCAGCGAGCGGCCCGCAACATCGAGCGCGAAGCGGCGTCCATAGAGGCGGAGGGTGGTGAACAGAGGCTGGCTGACCTGCTTCGATCTGTGGCGGGAGACCTCAGAGATACCTTGAAGCAGACGATGGCCAAGGCGTACTATCGCCCCCAGTCCGAAGGCGAGGCCAGAGTTCAAAGGAACCTGGAACCGTCGGGCAAGTCCGCAGCGAAAGATTCGTCGGATAGAGAGCAGGTAAGTCTCTTTGACGATGCTGGAGACGACGCGCTCGCTGCATAAGCCACGATGGCTTTCTCAACTGAGGAGATAAAGGCAAACCTGACTCAACTTGTCGTTCGTTGGGGAATCCGGCGCGGATACGAGAAGGGTGAGGCGCAAACTTTCCTGAACGAGTTTTTTGCCTGTTTTGGTCCCGAGGTAGCTGACCAGGCGAGATTCGAGCAACACGAGTCCGGAGGCGGTTTCATCGACTGTCTGCTTCCCGGTGTGGCAATCATCGAGATGAAATCCGCCAAAGAGGCGGGCCGACTGAAGAAACACCGCAAGCAGGCGCTTGAGTATTGGAGGCGTTCGGCGGACAAGGAGGCGGGCAAGGCCGCTCCCCCGTACGTATTGATCTGTGCCTTCACCAGGTTTGAACTATGGGAGCCGGGGAGATTTCCCGACGGACCAGTCTTGACGATCGATCTGGAGGACTTGCCAGCACATTTTGCGGCTTTCAGTTTTCTGCTGGGCAAGACACCGATCTATGACGCAAACGACGAAGAAGTCACGGTCGACGCGGTCAAGGAGCTGGCTCTCCTACTCACCAGCCTGGAAGATCGAGATGAAGGATCGGCGGGACAGCGCCGGAGTTTCCTTCTGCAGTGTGTCTGGTGCATGTTCGCCGAGGACACGGGGCAGATTGATGGCCTCGGGTTCACCCGGATACTCGACGGATTGATCGACAGTCCCGATCGGTCAAGCGCGGATGATCTCGGAGGGCTGTTCGAGCGCTTGAACGATCCCGCCAAGGTGAGGCCTCAGCATGGGATGTACGCGGACGTGCCCTATGTCAACGGTTCACTGTTCTCGTCGCCGACTCACCTCCATCTGAATTCGCAGGAGCTGGCTGTTTTGCGGCGAATGGCCGATTTCGACTGGGCCAGGATCAAGCCGGCCATTTTCGGGTCGCTGATGCAGAGCGTCTTCGGTCCCGATCGGCAGCATCAGCTCGGGGCCCACTACACGCCGGAGGCAGAGATTCAGTTGGTTGTTGAGCCGACGATTCTTCGGCCATGGCGCCGTCGAATCGAGGGGATGGAGACGTTCGAAGACGCAGAGAATGCTCTGTCCGATCTCCATGAGTTCCGCGTTCTCGATCCTGCCTGTGGGTGCGGGAACTTCCTGTCCATCGCTTACCGGGAGATCAGGAGGGTTGAGAGGCTGCTGCTTGATCGTCGGGCAGACCTGGCGAAGGCCGAAGGGAGGAATCTGTCGGGTTCGCCGGATTCGGGCCATTTCCCGCTGTCGAACATGCTCGGAATCGAAATCGAGTCATTTGCGGTGGATCTGGCCCGTCTTTCTCTCTGGATGGCGCAGTGGCTCGCGGGTCACGAACTCGGACTGCACGAGAAGACCCTGCCCTTGGCGGATCTCGCCGGCATTCGTCGGGATGACGCGCTTCGGACCGAATGGCCCGAGGCTGAAGCCATCGTCAGCAATCCGCCATACCACGGCTCACAGAATCTTCGCGGGATTCTGACCTCTGATCAGATTGACTACATCGAGAGTGAGTTCGAGGTTGGACTCAAGGATCTCTGTGTCTACTGGTTCCGCAAGGCTGCGGATGTGATGCGCCCGGGAGACCGAGCGGGAATGGTGGGCACGAACTCGATCAGCCAGAACCGGAACCGCGCCGCGAGTTTGAACTATTTGGTCGAGCGAGGCGGGGTGATCACCGATGCGGTGTCTATGCATCCGTGGCCTGGCGAGGCAGTGGTGAATGTGAGCATTGTGAATTGGGTTCAGGTGCTTGGAGCCGGTCAAGACACATTTCTGCTTGATGGGAAGGTGGTGGAAGGGATCAATACAAGACTTCAGGAGTCAGCGGTTCCGATAGAGGAATATCGGGGGCTTGATGCAAACCTGGGTAAAGCCTTTCAAGGGCCGATCCCTGGGGGTAATTTTTATCTCGACTCTCCCGAAGCGTCACAACTGATGGAGAGCGACGGTGAGCCATCACGGGAAGTAGTCCGTCCGTTCTTGATTGGCCGGGACATCACCGAGGATCCGGAGCAGTCTCCAACTAGACACATTGTGGACTTCGCGTCAATGTCCCTTGAGCAAGCCATGAAGTTCCCAGCATGTCTTGAACTCGTCACGAGACGAGTAAAGCCAGAGCGCGAGAAGAACAACCGCGAGGCCTATCGTAGGTATTGGTGGAGGTTCGTGGAACCTCGTCGGGGAATGCGCGACGCAATTAGTGGCCTGCCGCGCTATGTCGCCGGAACTGCCACTGGCAAGAGGTTCCTCTTCGCTTGGGCAGGGCACGAGACCTGTCCCAGCAATGCGACCAACGTGTTTGCCTTCGACGACGATTACTCAATGGGGGTTCTGACTTCTTCGGTCCATGGAGCCTGGGCCCGAAGCGAAGGGTCCACTCTTCGCGTCGATTTACGCTACACACCGACCTCGTGCTTCGAGACGTTCCCTTGGCCGATGCCCAGCAAGAAGCAACGAGTGGAGATCGGTGAGGCGGTGAAGAGTCTTCTCGACCTCCGAAGCGCTATCTGCGTCGATAGGCAGATCGGCCTAACCACGCTCTACAACCAAGTAGACGACGGTGCCTGGCAAGATCTTGCCGCGGCGCACCGCAAGCTCGACGAAGCTGTGGCCAAGGCATATGGCTGGCCCGGCAAGGTCGCCCATGATCCATTGGAGATCAAGGCGCGGCTTGCGAAACTCCACGCAGAGATCATGGAAGATCCGGATTCGTATCGACCTTTCTAGGCCCTCCTCCTGGTCGACATAACTCACAGCCGGTCCAGGTGTTAGGTTCGTTCGGTGCGCTACCCCGTTGAGTCTTTCACTCCCGCCGAGCAGGAATTGCTGGCCCCGCATTTCACCAATGTGGATCGGCCCGTCTTCGCCCTGACCAACCTTCCCGAGACCGTCAAGGGAGCGCTTTTCGCCCGCTATTCCCGGTACGGCGGGTCGCTCAGGCGCCTGTATCTGGACGAGTTCGCGGCCGACATGGATGCCTCCGCCCGGCCGTTCGACGGGGAAGAGGGGGAACGGGCCGCGCGGCTCTACGAGAGCGTTTTCGTCGGCTACGGGGATGACTCGATCGCCCAGCTGGGCGGCGCCCACGTCGCCTGCGAATGGGTTTCGAACATCCTCACCAAGCAACTGCAGCGGGGCCGCATCGCGGCCTATCTGGAACAGTCCACCCGCTACATCGCCTACGACCAGGAGATGCCGGGCGGCGGCTACCGCTACTACCGGGACGAGGCGCTCGGGGGGCGTTTCACCGAGTCGATGGACCAGCTCTTCGAGATCTACTCGGAGGCACTGGTCAAGGTCGAGGCCTGGGCCGCCGACCGCTGGCCCAGAGGAGACGGCGAACCCGAGGGACCCTGGCGCCGCTCGATCAAGGCCAAGGCCCTGGATCTACTGCGTGGCCTGCTGCCGGCCGCCACTCTCAGCCACGTCGGGATCTTCGCCTCCGGCCAGGCCTACGAGCAGCTGCTGTTTCGTCTGATGGCCTCGCCGCTGCCCGAGGCCCGGCAGTTCGGCGGCATGATCCTCGAGGAGCTGAACCAGGTGATGCCGAGCTTCGTCTCGCGGGTCGGCCGTCCCGACCGCGGCGGTGAGTGGATCTCGTTCCTCGAGGAGCGGCGCTCGGCGACCGAGGAATGGGTCTCGCGCCTCGGACTCGACCGGCGTGAGAGCGAACCGAGCGGACCCACCGTCGATCTACTCCAGGTCCACGGCACCGAGGACGATCTTCTGGCCGCCTGTCTCTTCGAGTCGGCGGACGTTTCCGAAACCGACATCAGGGCCCGGCTCGAGACGATGGACGGCGCCGAACGGGCTCGGCTCATGGGCGCGATGGTCGGTGAGCGCAAGAACCGGCGTCACCGTCCCGGACGCGGATTCGAAGCGGTGAGCTACCGGTTCGAGATCGTGTCCGACTACGGCGCTTTCCGCGATCTCCAGCGCCACCGCATGCTCACCTGCCAGTGGCAGGATCTGACCCCCGACCTCGGGGCCGGCGCTCCCGACGAGGTTCGCGAGGCCGGTGTCGGAGACGAGTACGACCGCGCACTCGAGATCTCCCGCAACGAGTACGAGCGGCTGCGGGCCGAAGGCCACGAGGCGCTGGCGCCGTACGCGCTCTGTCTCGGCTACCGGATTCGCTACGTGCTCGATCTCAACGCCCGTGAGGCGATGCAGCTGATCGAGCTGCGTTCCGGACGGGAAGGTCATCCGACCTATCGCGCCGTCGCGCAGGCGATGCACGACTCGATCGAGGCGGTCCATCCCGCCGTCGCCAACGCGATGGTTCACATCGACACCTCCGCCGAGCCGCGCCTCGAACGCATGCTCTCCGAGATCCGGACCCACAAGAAGAAACTCGCCGCCGCGGGCAGCACCTCGAAGGCCCCTCCCGGCTTCTCCGAACTGGGCTGAGCCCTACCGGCGATCCGGGGAAGATCCGCTCCGCCCGAGCCGGAGCAGCGCTTCGGTGCCCCCGCCGGGCCGGCCCTCGAGCGTGAGCGAGCCATCGTGGGCCTCGGCGATCCAGGCGGCGATCGAGAGGCCGAGGCCGGATCCGCCCGGGGAGGCGTCGCGAAAGCGGTGAAACCCGTCCTGCCGGCCGGCGGGCGGCCCCGGCCCGCGGTCGGCGACCCGGACCAGGCCCGGTTCGACCACGACCTCGATCTCCGGCTCGCGGCCGGGCCGATGCCCGTGCCGAAGCGCGTTCTCGACCAGGTTGCGTAGAGCGATCCGGACCAGCACCGGATCGCCCTCGATCACGGTCTCCGGTGCCCGGAGAACGATCTCGCCTTCCGGGGCCTGTTCGGACACCACGTCGGCGGCGATCTGATCCAGGCGCAGCGGAACTCTCCGGATACTCTCCGCACCCGCCTCGACCCGGGCCCGGACCAGCAGGGTCTCGACCGTGCTGCTGACCTGGCGGGTGGAGGCGAGAGCGGTGCGGATAGCCCGCTCGCTGGTGGCGGGATCGATCTCGGCGGCCTCCAGCACGGACTGGATCGAGGCGATCGGGTTGCGCAGTTCATGGGCGGCATCCGCCAGCAGAGCCTCCTGCTGGGCGAGGCCGCGCGAGGCGGGCCGCAGGCTGCGCCCGGCCAGGATCCAGCCCGCCCCGGTCGCGAGCACGAGCAGGCCCGCGCAGCCGATCAGCATCGCCGCGACCAGATCACGATGCTCTTCCGAGGCGGGACCGGTCGCGGTCGCCGAGACGACCGCACCGGCCGGCCGGTCGGTCAGATCGCTGTAGAACGGGGTCGCGAGCAGCTCGACCCCCTCGCCTCGCACGTCGGTGGTGGTCAGGGAGGCGCTCGACTGGGACCGGACGGCCCGGCCGGCCACCTCGTCGATCGAGGAATCCGTGAGAGGCAGATGGGGTCCGCGGCCACGGAATATCTCCTCGAACCCGGCCGCCGTCGCCCTGTAGACCCTCACCTCGGGGGATCCCGTGGTCGCGTCATCATCCCGCAGTCCGTCGAGCCGCAGCTCGCCATCGGCCGAGTAGTAGATCAGTCGGCTAGATGCCTCGATCCGCTCGGACATGGTCGCCTCACGGGCCTGGCTCCTGGAACGCGAATCGGTTTCGATCGCGACCAGCGCGAGGATGATCAGGCCGACCGCCAGCGCCCCGGCGAAGACCAGGGTGAGGATGATCCGCAGGCGGCGGAGGCGGGCCTCCGCGCTCACCGCGGCTCCAGGATGTAGCCGAACCCGCGTACGGTCCGGATTGGGGAAGGCTCACCGAGCTTGCGGCGGAGCTGGGAGATCACCACGTCGACCGCGTTCGACATCGGCTCGGTCAGCTGATCCCAGCAGCTCTCGGTGATCTCCTCGCGGGACACCGACCGTCCGGCCCGAGCGGCGAGCAGTTCGATCACCGCGAACTCCTTGACCGTCAGCGAAAGCACGACGCCATCCCGCCTGACTTCGCGCCTGGCCGTGTCGACCTCGATATCGCCGACCGCGATCACGGCCGGGGCGGGGCTCTCCCGGCGCCGGCAGAGCATCTTGACGCGCGCCAGAAGCTCGCTCATCGCGAACGGCTTGGTCAGGTAGTCATCGGCGCCGCGCTCGATGCCGTCGACCCGGTCACGGATCGCGTCGCGGGCGGTGAGGATCAGGACCGGGGTGCGGTTCTCGCGGCGCCACTCGTCGTCGAGCAGGCCGAGCCCATCGCCGTCGGGCAGCATGCGATCGCAGATCACGCAGTCGTAGCGGTGCCCGGCGGCGAAAGCGCGGCCCCCGGCCAGGTCCGCGGCGGCATCCACCGAGAATCCGGTCACCCGCAGGGCGACACTCAGTCCGTCCCGGAGCCCGGGTTCGTCTTCGATGATCAGCACTCGCACGTTCAGGCAAGACTAGGCCAGGAGCGGTATCCGAACATGAGGATTGGATGAGGGATCGTGCCGAAACACCCCACGGCCCACCGGAAGCGCTCTAACTTGGCCGCCATGAACAGAACCTCCCCCTCACATAGAAACATCGCGGTGGCGGCCTTCGTGCTCACCTTCTCGCTGCTGCTCATGGCCTGCGCCGGATCTTCCGCCACCCCGAAGGCGGATGCCGCCCGCTGGATGCCGAAACCCGGCACCGCCGCCTGGCAGTTCCAGCTCCAGGGCAAGATCGACACCTCGATCGACGCCGACGTCTACGAAGTCGATGGTTTCGACGTGTCGGCGAAGACCGTCGCCGAGCTCCACACCCAGGGCCGCAAGGTCATCTGTTACATGGACGTCGGCAGCTGGGAGAACTACCGGGCCGACAAGAACCGGTTTCCCAAGTCGGTGATCGGCAGGAAGTACGAGGGATATCCGAACGAGCGCTGGCTCGACATCCGCAGGTTCCACAAGTTCGCGAAACCCCTGAAGGCCCGGATCGCGATGTGCGCCCGCAAGGGATTCGACGCCCTGGAACCCGACAACATCAACGGCTACGAGAACCCGACCGGTTTCCCCCTCACCGCCAGGCATCAGCTGCGATTCAACCGCTGGATCGCTCGCCAGGCCCACAAGAAGGGCCTGTCGGTCGGCCTGAAGAACGACGGACCGCAGGCCCGGAATCTGGTCCGGGACTTCGATTTCGCCGTGGTCGAACAATGCTTCCAGTACGACGAGTGCGGTCAGTACCTGCCATTCATCCGCGCCGGCAAGGCGGTCTTCTCGGTCGAGTACGAACTCTCGAACCGCAAGTTCTGCGGCCGGGCGGAGAAGCTCAACTTCAACTCGATCGGCAAGGAGTACGACCTATACGCAAGGCCTTTCAGGCCTTGCGAATAGAACAAGGATTCAGGATCGCTTCGCTTCGCTGTGCGATCTTGATTTCGAAGTACCCGCCGCGTGAGTGGGCATATCTGTTGCCTCTCGGTGTGTCTAGGCGACTAGTTCCGGCAGGCTTTCGATTTCGTGTTCCGGGGTGACGTTTGAGGCGGCTCTCTCTGCTTCGGAGGTCGGGCTCGAGGTGACGAGGATGCCGTCGATCCCGCAGGACTGGGCTCCGGCGATATCGGTCTGGACGCGGTCGCCGATCATCGCCACCCGTTCGGGCCGGCCGAGCACGTCCAGCCCCGCTTCGAACAGGGCGGGAGCCGGCTTGCCGGTGATCGTGGCCTTCTTTCCCGAGGCGGTCTCGATCGCGGCGAGGATCGCCCCGGATCCCGGCCAATGCCCGTCGGGCATCGGCAGGGTCGGATCGGCGCTGGTCGCGATCAGATCGGCCCCCGCCCGGACCAGCATCGAGGTGACCTTCAGCTCCTCGTAGTCGAAACCCCGGTGACCGGAGACCAGCACCGCCCTGGCCGACCCGGAATCGCCGGGTGGGAGGGTGTTCAACCCACCCTCCGCCAGCTGCTCGAGGAATGAGGCGGTTCCCACGCCGAGTACCGGTGCTCCTTCCCCGTAACGCTCGATCGCGAGCCGGATCAGGGTCGAGGCGGCGGTGACGACCTGGCGATCCTCGATCGTGATGCCACTCTCGCGCAGCAGGGCGGCCTGTCTCACCGGTGACAGCCTCGGATTGTTGGTCACGAAGCAGATCCTCCTGCCGGAGGAGACCAGCTCGTTCACCGTCTCGACCGCCCCAGGGATGAAATCGTGTCCCAGCCATACGACCCCGTCGAGGTCGCACAGGAACGCATCGTATGAATCAGCGATCGCCATTCGGGCAAGGCTACCCGGGCGGCGGGGATAGAGTGGGCGGCATGCTCTCCGATGCGCGCAGCGCCTCGCGTCCCCGTCCGGTCACGGTGCTGGTGGCCGGCGGCACGATCTCGATGACCGGAGAGTCGGGCGCATCACCTGACCTCGACGCCGAGGCCCTGCTGAAGACCGTGCCGGACAACGTCGATCTGGACGGACTGCACGCGGAGACGATCATCAACGTTCCGAGTGCCCACCTGTCGCTCTCCGACCAGCTCGACATCTGCCGCCAGGCGCGTGACGCGGCCCGGCGGGGCAACGGTGTCGTGGTGACCCACGGCACCGACACCCTGGAGGAGACCGCGATGCTCTGCGACGTCCTCCACGACGCCGAGGCGCCGATCGTGTTCACCGGAGCGATCCGGCCGGCGTCGAGCCCCGGGGCCGACGGTCCAGCGAACCTGCTCGACGCGATCAGTGTCGCCGCCGGCGACGCCGCGTCCGGCATGGGCGTGCTGGTCTGCTTCGGCGGTGAGATCCACCATGCCCGTGGTGCCCGCAAGACAGACACCACCTCGCTCGTCGCCTTCTCCTCGCCCCAGACCGGCCCGCTCGGGCGGGTTACCGAGGGTCATCCGACGATCTGGTCGCGGATTCCCCGCAACCCATCGCTCGATCCACCGGTGCTCGACGGCCGTGTTCTCGTGGTGCCGACCATGGCCGGTGACGACGGTGCCCTGGCCCGCGCCGCGCTCGGCACCGATCCCGACGGCGTCGTGATCGGCACGCTCGGGGCCGGCCACGTCTCACCGCCGATCCTCGAGCTCTGGGCCGAGGCGGCCGAACGCATCCCGGTGATCGTGTACTCGCGGCCGGAAAGGGGAGTCATCCTCAACGCCACCTACGGCTACCGTGCCTCGGAGGCCGATCTCCGGGAGACCGGAGTGATCCCGGCCGGATTCCTCTCACCCCAGGCGGCACGGATGAAGCTGCTGGCCTGCCTCGCCTCCGGCCTCAACCTCGCCGAGATCCGCTGGGCCTTCGGCCAGGACGACGGGTAGGACTAGGAATCCGCATCGCTTCGCTTCGCTGTGCTATCCAAAGAACAAGGAATCCAGATCGCTTCGCTTCGCTGTGCGATCCGGATTTCGAAGTCTTGCTGCGTGCATGGGGAAAAAGTGCTGCCTTGAGCATGTGAAAACGGTGTGAAAAAAGGCTGAACGGCGCGGCGTCCGCTGCTCGGGCTTGGCTAGGTTCCCGCTCCGTGAAGCAGGGCCGCCTCAACCACATCGACGCGCTGCGCGGCAGCGTGATGCTCCTCCTCGTGCCGTATCACGGGCTTCTCTTCCTGCAGAACCGTGGTGACGAGATGTTCGGGCTGGACCTCTCGGTCTTCTGGCTGCATCTCTGGCGCATGGGTCTCTTCTTCGCGGTCTCGGGCTTTCTCGCGGCGATGACCCTCGGGGCCTGGGGTGCCGCCAAGCAGGTCAGGCAGCGGCTGAAACGGATCGCGCTGCCGCTCTTCATCGCGATGCTGACGATCCTTCCGGCCCAGAAACTGATCGTGTTCTGGTTCTACCATCACAACAATCCCGGGTCGAACAAACCGGCATACGAATACACGCTCGCGAATCTGGTCGGCTGGCAGCCGCACCATCTCTGGTTCCTCTCCTACGTGCTGGCCTTCAACCTGGTCGCGGTCGCGGTCTGGCTGCTGATCCGCCGGGGCCCGCGCCTGACCGCCCTCGCCGACCGGTTCTTCCGCCGGTTCCTGGGGTCGCCGCTGCTGATCCCCGGTCTCGCCGCGCTCAGCGCCCTGCCGCTCTGGCTGGGCGGCTATCTCGACGCTCCCGGACAGGTTGCCGCCTCCCTGATCCCGCTGCCGTCCGCTTTCGCCTACTACGGCATCTTCTTCGTCTTCGGCTGGATGCTCTGGCGAAGTCGGGACCTGCTGGGGGTGGTCGAGGGCGATCCCTGGATCAAGCTGGCGGTGGCACTGCCCGCGGGAGTGATTGCATACACCTTGTATGCACGGATCGTGACCTTGCCGGAGGCCATGCCGGTCGCGCCGACGATCCTGTTCGTCAGCGGCATCGCGGCCTGGAGCACGATCTTCGCGGTCTGGGGATTCTTCGCGAGGTTCCTCTCCGGCGCCCGTCCATGGGTGCGCTACCTGGCCGACGCCTCCTACTGGATCTACCTGATCCACATCCCGATTCTGGTCGCGGCCCAGCTGAGCCTCGCGCGGACCGGACTGCCGCCGTCGATCCGGGTCGCGATCGCGACCTCGGTCTCGATCGGCATCTCGCTGGTCACCTACGCGCTGGTGGTCAGGTACTCACCGATCGGCAGTCTGCTCCACGGAAAGCGCCATCGCCGCGGCGGGATCGATCCCGCCGGACCGCCGCCGGCAGCGGCCGCACCGCTGCCGATCGGCCCTAGCCGGCCTGTCGAATCGCCCTGAGAAGCTGATCCTTGGTCATTTTCGAGCGGCCCTCGATCCCGAGGTCCTGAGCGATCTCGTAGAGCTCGGCCTTGGACATGTCCTTCGAGGCCGTGGCGGGCTCGGGATCGGTGCCCGCGCCGTCGGTGGAGGCCGCTCCGGGCCTGCCCGGAGCCTCGGCGACGCCATCGGACGCCTGTTCGCCGCGGTTCACGAGTTGGTTGATCAAACGCCAGCCGCCGACCAGGGCGGCGGAAGCTCCGGCGATTCCGAGAGCGACCTGCTTCTTCATTGAGGGCCTTCCGAGGGAGTACGAGGGTTCACGCGCCGGAAGATACCCGCTGCGGCCCGAACGACACAGGGGTGGAGACGATCGGCACGCATATAGCGTGCCGATC
>DATJUB010000026.1:0-23650 GCA_035502775.1 Solirubrobacterales bacterium
CTCCCAAATCGCCCCCAAGTTGAATGTGAGGCTGGTGTTGCTGACGCTGGAGGCTAGGAGGCGACTGCTGCCGGGATCAGCTCTCGCTCTTCCAGGTACAGAATCAGCTTGGCGGCTGACTCGGCCGGCTCTTCCTGTTCGGTCTTGATCGTGACCTCGGGGTTCTCCGGGGCCTCGTACGGGTCGGAGACGCCGGTGAACTCCTTGATCTCACCGGAGAAGGCCTTCGCGTAAAGACCCTTCACGTCGCGCTCGGCGCAGGCGTCGACCGAAGCCTCGATGTAGACCTCGATGAAACGGTCGCCCATCATCTCGCGGGCCTCGTCGCGGATCTCCTTGTACGGGGAGATCGCGGCGGTGATCACCGGGGTGCCGTTGCGGGAGAGCAGGTCGGCGACGAAGGCGATGCGGCGCACATTGGTGTCGCGGTCCTCCTTCGAGAAACCGAGGCCCTTCGAGAGGTTCTCGCGGACGATGTCACCGTCGAGGATCTCGAGGCGCGAGCCACGAGCCTTCAGCTCGGTCGAGACGAGTTCGGAGATGGTCGTCTTGCCGGCGCCGGAAAGCCCGGTGAACCAGAGAGTGAAGCCTTTGTCTGCCATTGGTTAGTTGTCCTCCTTGTAAGCGTCGATCAGAATCTGGGCGACCTCGGGACGGGAGAACTCGGGCGGCGGCATCTCGCCGTTGCCCAGCATCTCGCGCACCTTGGTGCCGGAAAGGAACAGGTGGGATTCGGCGTCATGAGGGCAGGTCTTGTTCGAGGCGAGACCCTCGCACTCATGGCACCAGAAGGTGTGCTCGAACATCAGGGGCTCGATGCCGAGCTCCTCGATGTCGATGTCGTCGAAGATCTTCTGCGCGTCGAAGGTGCCGTAGTAATCACCGGCACCGGCGTGATCGCGGCCGACGATGAAGTGGGTGCAGCCGTAGTTGCGGCGGACGATCGCGTGGAGAACGGCCTCACGCGGACCGGCGTAGTGCATCTTCGAGGGCTTCACGCCGAGCATGACCCGGTCGTTCGGGTAGTAGTTCTCCATCAGGATCTCGTAGCACTTCATACGCACGTCGGCCGGGATGTCGCCGGCCTTCGTCTTGCCGATCAGCGGATGGATGAACAGTCCGTCGCAGGACTCCAGCGCGGCCTTGGTCAGGTACTCGTGGGCGCGATGGATCGGGTTGCGGGTCTGGAAGGCGACGATCTTCTTCCAGCCGCGGTCGGCGAAGGCCTGCTTCGATTCGGCCGGGGTGAGGTAGCGGCGCATGAAGGCGTCCTCGTGGTCGGGAAGCGCGTCGACCTTGATCGGGCCGGCGATGCAGCGGGTTCCCTCTTCGACCAGGGCGGCGACGCCCGGATGCTCCATGTCGTCGGTCCGGTAGACCTCTTTCGCCTCACGGGCGATGTCGCGCTCGAAGATCTCCTCGACCGTGATCGAGCCGAGCGGCTTGCCGTCCACCGACGACAGGGCGACCACGTCACCGACCTCGCACTCGAGGTCGGTCGGCAGCGTGATCGGGATCGGCCAGTACTCACCGGCGGCGGTGCGCATGTTCGAGCAGACGCTTTCCCAATCGGCCGATCCCTGAAAGCCGGTCAGCGGAGCGAATCCACCGTTGCCGATCATTTCGAAGTCGGCGGTTTGGCGTTCGGGGAGGGTCAGTGCAAGTTCGGTCATATTCACGCTCGTCCGTATGAAGTGTTTGTTGACAGGAAAGCTAAAGAAAGATCGGCAAAACAGGGTAACTGTTATAGAGGAGGGGCGGCACCGTCATTGCCGCCCACTCCGAGGGCGGAGCCGGCCCGTGCGGCTAATTGATCCCGCATTCGGTCTTGCCCGAACCCGACCAGCGGCCGTCGCGGGCGGACTGGCCGGGCACGACCGGCCGGGTGCAGTGGGTGCAGCCGATCGAGGGATAGCCCTGATCGTGCAGCGGGTTGTAGGGCACGTTGTGCTTGCTCAGGTGGTTCCACACATCCCGCTCGGACCAGTCGGCCAGCGGGTTGAACTTCCAGATGTTGAACTTCTTGTCCCAGGCCAGCTTGGGGGTCTTCGCCCGGCTGGCCGAGTCGGCCCGGCGGATGCCGGCGACCCAGGCGTCCACCGTTGAAAGGGCCCGGCGCATCGGATCGACCTTGCGCAGACCGCAGCAGGCATCCGGATCCGACTTCCACAGCTTGTCGCCGTAGGTCTCGGCCTGCTCCTCGAGGCTGATGTTGTGCCAGCGCTCGAACTCGACGTTGAAATGCTCGGCGAGCCGGTCCCGGGTCTCATAGGTCTCCGGGAACAGCACGTCGGTATCGAGATAGAAGAACCGGGCCTGAGGATTGATCTCGGTCGCCAGCTGCATCACCACCGAGCTCGTCTTCTGGAACGAGCAGGCGATGTACATGTCCTGCCCGAACTGCTCGAAGGCCCACTCCAGCACCTCGCTGGCCGAGCGCGATTCGAGCTCGGCGGCCATCGCTTCGCCGTCGAAGCGCTCACGCAGCTTCTCGGCTTTGAGCTCGGTGGGGCCGGCTATCGAGGTGGTCGGTTCCATGGCAGTCGCTAGATCGCGCACTCACCTTCGCCGCGTTCGACCTTGTAGGGGTCGGAGCGGTTCCAGTCGATGAACTCCTGCATCGTGTCGAGATTGAAATCGGCCGGAAGGGTGAGTTCCTTGACCTCTTCCTCCATGCGGGCGGTGCCGACTCGTTCGACGAAGTCGTTGAAGACCTCACCGTCGGTCCGCTCGGACTCGTACAGGTTGATCCAGCGCTCGACCGCGTCCGGCACACGCCGGGAGGGAAGCCGGGACTTCAGGCGGGTGCCGAAGATGACCTCACCGTCGACGTACTTGCCGCCGAGATGCGGCACGTAGGCGGGCATGACCCGGCCGCCGACCTTCAGCGAAGCGCCGTAGAAGCCGATGTTGGCGATGTGATGCTGGCTGCATCCGTTCGGGCAGCCGCTCATCTTGATGTGGATCTGGCGGGTCAGCGGATCGGTGATGTTCAGGCTCTCGATCCGCTCCTGTACGGCCTTGTTGAGGCCCATCGAGCTGGTGATGCCCATCTTGCAGCTGTCGGTTCCGGGGCAGCTGACCACGTCCTGGATGCGGCGCGGGCCGATGTCGTCGAGACCGAGCTCGCCGAGCCGCTTCCACACGTCGTACAGCGCGTCGTCGCGGACCCAGCGCAGAACGAGGTTCTGCTGAACCGTGGTCCGGGCGAAACCGCCGGTGTAGTCACGCATGATCTGGCCGAGGCCGCGGAACTGCTCCGGGGTGAGGTCGCCGCGGATGATCCGCACCTCGACCGTGTTGAAGCCGGCCTGGCGCTGCGGCTGGACGTTCGCCTCGACGAAGGTCTCGAAGTCGGAGCGGTCACCATTCGGTGAGCTGGTCGCGGGCTGGGAGTCCGGCAGGGCCGCCTCTTCGTCGAGATCGAAGAGCAGGTGGTCGATCGTGTAGTCGCGCTCGTTGACCCAGTCGCCCTTCAGCTCCTCGTCGACCATGCGGCGGACCTCCTCGATCCCAACCTTGTCGACCAGGACCTTGATCCGTGCCCGGGCGCGGTTCACGCGCAGCCAGGACTGGCGGTCGAAGATGCGGAACACGGCTTCGGAGACCTTCAGGAAGTCACCGTTGTCGGCCTCGACGAAGTCGTACAGGGTCGGGGCGATGCGGGCCATGATCGAGGTGCCGCCGCCGACCCGGACCTCGAAGCCCTTCTTGCCGTCCTTGATGCGGCTGATGAAGGCGACGTCGTGGATGCCGGTGATCGCGCGGTCGGCGTCGGAGCCGGTGAACGCGGTCTTGATCTTGCGCGGCATCAGCTGGGTGGTGGGGTGACGCACGAAGTAGCGCACGTAGGCGCTGGCGTAGGTGGTCGGATCGAAGATCTCGTCCTCCGCGACGCCCGCCCACGGATCGCCGGTGACGTTGCGCACGGTGTTGCCGCAGCCTTCACGCGACGACAGGCCGCTCGGGGCCAGGTCGCGCAGCATGTGGACCATCTGGTTGAGCGGAACGTGATGGATCTGGATGTTCTGGCGGGTCGTGATGTGACCCTTCTTCAGCGGGGCGTAGACCTCGACCGCGTCGGCGAAGGCGTCCATCTGCTCCGGGGTGATGCCACCCATCGGAAGCTTGACGCGAACCATCTGGACTCCGGGCTGGCGCTGCCCGTACACACCCTGCTTCAGGCGGAAGCCGATGAACTCGGGCTCGGGGATGTTGCCGTCCAGGAACTCGTTCGCCTCACCCTCGAAGTCCTCGAACTCGTGCTCGAGGATCGGGATCACGTGGCCGGGGACGTTGTCGTAGGTCTCCGGATTGTTCAGCGAGCCGAGCTTGCCCTTGCCCTTCTGGACCTTGCCGTCTTCCTGCTCGACACCCTTGTCTCCGGGCTTCGGCTTGGGCTTTGCTTTGGGCGGGGCCGTAGTGGGCTCCATTGGACGATCCTCCTGGCGTGGCTCTATCGGGGAAGTTTGGAAAACGGGTCGGCAGCGTCCGACTCGCCTGATAGTAGCAAAGCACCAAAACCTGACTGGATTTTAGGTATTTGTCCGCGAGGAGCTCGCGGACCGGGAGCGGGGCTCCCGGAACTACTTCGCGGAGGCCCGTGCCCTCGCTTCGAGGATCGCCGCGGCCTCACCGGGTTCGGCGACGTAGCCGTCCTCGGGGTCGATCTTCCGGTCCTCGCCGATCCAGGCCGTGATCCCTCCGGCGAGTGAAGTCGCCTCGACTCCGGCATCCACGAAAGCCTGGGCGGCCATCGCCGAACGGGCGCCGGTGCGGCAGTAGAAGACGACCGGGCGGTCCTTGGCGATCGCGTCACGATTCTCCGCCACAGCCTCCAGTCCGATGCGTTCGGCGCCGGGGATCCGGGCCGCGTCGTACTCGTAGTCCTGGCGCACGTCGATCAGCTGGGCACCACTCTCAATGAGCTCGGCGGTCTCGGCCGGGGTGCGTTCGAACGGGAGGGTTTCTTCTGAATCAGAGGCTTCCATGGGGATGAAAAGCTAGCAAGAGTCAGAGGGGATTCAGTTCCTCGATCGGCACATCCCGGCCGGCCGCGGCCGGAGAATCAGGTTACGTCGGCACCCTCGATCAGGAAAGCGACCCGGACGTGGGCCCGGTACTCGTCGAGATGCTCACCGCGGATCCCGGTGGAGACGATGTCGACCGCGCGGATGTTCCGCAGCGAATCCTGTGCCTGCTTCAGCGCCTGCTGGGCGGCGTCGTCGGTCGACACCCGAGAACTTCCGACCAGCTCGATGATCTTGACTACTGCCATGGGCTCCTCCTGGTTGACAACCGGTACGAATCTGGACTGCCATTCTTGCGCGCCCGTCAAGTCCGCGTCACTCGCGCCCGGAGCCGGCGCGGCAAATTCAAGCCAGGGTCAGAAGAGGTCGTCCGGATCTCGCGGGCCGAAGCTCGATTTCGCGCTCACTCCCTCGACCAGAGCGGCCTTCAGCCACGGGTTCATGGCGGTGTTCTCGGGGGGCGGGGCGATCGCGGTATCCGACTGGAAGCGCTGGATCGCGGCGCTGACCGCGGCCGCTTCGGCCGGTGTGGCCGCGACTCCCCCGATGGTGATCTCGATCCCGGACATCGCCTAGAGCGGGATGTTGCCGTGCTTGCGGCGGGGCTGGGCGACCCGCTTGGTCTCCAGGGTGCGCAGTGCCTTGATCAGTTTCGGCCGGGTCTGGCTCGGCTCGATCACGTCGTCGATGTAGCCGCGCTCGGCCGCCGCGTACGGGTTCGCGAAGTGAGCCTTGTAGTCCTCGATCAGCCGGGCCCGACGCTCATCCGGAGTGGGTGACTGCGCGATGTCCCGGCGGTAGATGATGTTGACCGCGCCCTCGGGACCCATGACCGCGACTTCCGCGGTGGGCCAGGCGAAGTTGAAGTCGGCGAGCATGTGCTTGGAGGCCATGACGTCGTACGCGCCACCGTAGGCCTTGCGGGTGACGACGGTCAGCTTCGGCACGGTCGCTTCGGTGTACGCGTAGAGCAGCTTCGCGCCGTGGCGGATGATGCCGTTCCATTCCTGGTCGGTGCCGGGCATGAATCCGGGCACGTCGGTGAAGGTGATGATCGGGATGTTGAAGGCGTCGCAGGTGCGGACGAAGCGGGCCGCCTTCTCGGAGGACTCGATGTCGAGCACGCCGGCCTTGAAGGCGGGCTGGTTGCCGACGATGCCGACCGGATGGCCGTCGAGGCGGGAGAAACCGCAGATGATGTTCTTCGCGAAGTGCTCGTGGACCTCGAAGAACTCTTCGTCGTCGACGACCTTCGCCACGACCTTGCGCATGTCGTACGGCTTGTTGGGATCGTCCGGCACGAAGGTGTCGAGCTCGGGATCGGTCCGGTCCGGATCATCGGCGGAAGGCTGGTGCGGAGGCTGCTCGAGGTTGTTGAGCGGCAGGAAGCTCATCAGGTAGCGCACGTCCTCGAGGCAGCTCTCCTCGTCCTCGGCGGCGAAGTGGGCCACGCCCGACTTGGAGTTGTGGGTCATCGCGCCGCCGAGTTCCTCGAACTCGACCTCTTCGCCGGTGACGGTCTTGATGACCTCGGGGCCGGTGATGAACATGTGCGAGGTCTCTTTCACCATGAAGATGAAGTCGGTCATCGCGGGCGAATACACGGCGCCGCCGGCACAGGGGCCCATGATCACGCTGATCTGCGGGATCACGCCGGAGCTGGAGACATTGCGGGCGAAGACGTCGCCGTAGGCGCCGAGCGATACGACGCCCTCCTGGATCCGGGCGCCGCCGGAATCGTTCAGGCCGATCACCGGGGCGCCGACCTTGGCGGCGAGATCCATGACCTTGCACATCTTCTCGGCCATGACCTCGCCGAGCGAGCCGCCGAACACGGTGAAGTCCTGTGAGAACACGAAGACCTTGCGGCCCTCGATCGTGCCGTGGCCGGTTACGACCGCGTCGCCCCAGGGACGGCGCTTGTCCATCTCGAAGTCGTAGGTGCGGTGACGGACGAAAGTGTCGAGTTCCTCGAACGATCCGGGATCGAGCAGAACGTCGATCCGCTCACGTGCGGTGAGCTTTCCTTTGGCGTGATGTTTCTCCACCGCTTCCTCGGAAGCGGAGTTGACGGCCTGCTCGCGCAGGTCACGCAGGTATTCAAGTTTCTCTTCGTGGGTCTCGGGGCTCTTCTGGCGCATGGACCGGGCAGTCTATTTGGGACCGGCTCATCGGGTTGTCTGCCGCAGACCTGGACTCCGGCGGAACTACTTCACGGGCTTGATCTTCAACACCGCGCTGCCCCTGACCTCGTTGGCCGTCGCAGAGATCATGGCCTTCCCCCGGGCTTTCTTCCTGGCCTTGACCACGAGCGTCTTGATGGCGGTGCCGCCGGCAGGAACATCCACTGTGAACCGGTCGGGTGCCTTGACCTTTCGCTTGGGAGATTTGATGGAAACTGAGATTCCGGATGCCTCCTCCGTACCGTCGTTGGTGATCCGCACTTTCAGCTTCGTCTTGCCTCCCGCCCTGACCGTCTTCTTCCTCGGGGTCACTCTCACCGTGCTGACCTCCGAGTAGGGGACGGTCGGACAGAGGCGGCTGTCCTCGCGGCATGTGGGAGGTTGTGGGATCGGTTCCACCACCCCGTTCGAGAGCCAAAGCGCGCCAGGGCCACGTGAGGCCGGTCCCGCGAGCGAGCAATCACCGCCGTTCTCGGAGGCGAGATCGGGAACCCTGAGCGCGCCCGACATCGCTCCATTCACACCGAATCCACCGCTGAACGGCTGTCCCGTGATCGGCGCTTGGGTTCTGGTGGAGAGGTTCACATCCATGTCGGCTCCGCGACACCGGGCGAAAAGTCCGAGAGGGGGAACGGCGAGGTCGGAGAGGCCGTCGGGGAGGGGGAAGCTGGTCCCGGTTCCGGTGATGATGATCAGATCCATCTTGCCGCTCAGGGTCGCGTCACCCGTGGCCGCGTCGTACGTACCGGTGAGCCCGGGATCCCTGAGTCTGAAGGTGAGCGGCACTTTCAGGTCCTTCTCGAGCGGATGGTTGAAATGCATGTACGGGAACTGCGTGCCTGGATTGAGCGCGGCAGGGAATGAGAGCTGCCCGTTGGTTTCGGTGCCGTTGAGGGTGATATCCGTGCGCTGAGGCACCGGAAGGTCCGGTGAGGGAAATTGTGAGCCCGCCGGCAGGATCTTCAGGCCCTTGTTGATCCCCAAGTCAAGTCTGGCGTTGTCGAACTTGAGGGTGACCGGGCCGGCCTTGGCCTGTGTCGCCAGTCCGACGATTCCGAAAGCGGTCAGGCCCAGGGCAACCAGGAACAGCGAAACCCTGGTTATTCGGAAACGATGCTCTCGATCCGGTGACAGATGCATTGGGGTCTCCTCTCGGTCGGACGGACGGGCTGCTCACTGTCCCCAAGGCTCTCGGTCCGCTCCTACCCGGACGTCCGGGTGCTGAAACGTCTCGGGCCTTCTGTGCTTCCTACGATGCCCGAGCCCGTCCGGATCAATCGGCCGCGGCCCGGGTGGCCGCTCCGCCCCGGCCGAATCGGCGGGCCCAGCGCCGGATCGGCTGTTCGAGGAAACGGGCGGAGAGATAGCCGAACGCGATCGAGCAGGGCAGCACGACCGCCATCCAGGCCAAGAGGGACGAGGCACCCCCATCCTTGGGCAGGGAGAGCAGGTCGCCGAGGTAGATCATGAAAAGCATGTGACTCAGGTAGATGCCGTAGCTGATGTCGCCGAGTCGCCGGACCGCGGTATTCGCGAACGGCCGGCGGATGACCGGCGGCCCCAGCGCGATCGCGGTCATGGCGACACCGAGGGCGGCGGAGAACGCCATGGTCAGCGTGAGCGATTCGTGGGTCGAATCGAAGTAGCCGCCGTTGATCCAGGCCAGGGCGAGGGTCGCTCCGACGGAGGTGACGATCACTCCGAGAACCGCCCGCCGGAACTCTGGCGTGCGCGGCGCGGATCGCAGGCGGACATAGACCCAGGCCCCGGTCATGCCGAGCCCGAAGGAGAACGCCCAGACCGGCAGTTGTGCTCCGGATCCCAGGAATATCCGGTAGCCCTCGTCGAACGAGGGATGCAGCCCGAGGAACTTCGCGATGTCGAAGACGTGGGCGAAGGCGTAGTCCCAGAGGGCGGTGATCGCGGCCGCGATCCCCAGGCCGATCCAGGGATGCCTGAAGTAGCGAACCGCGATCAGGGGCAGGACCAGGTAGAAGCCGAGCTCCACCGACAGCGTCCAGAGCGGCGTGTTCACGAAGAACCCGATCGAGATGTGGCTCGAGATCAGGCTCGCCGGCAGCTGGGTTCCGGTGAAGTTCGTGACCAGCGATTCCAGATTGGGCATGGACAGATCGAACTGCGAGAGATTCACCGTCCCGATCAGGATCAGCGAGATGACCAGCACCAGCCAGTAGGCGGGCAGCAGCCGCGCGGCCCGCCTGATCGCGTACGGCTTCACCCCGCCGAAGTCCCCGCCCCGGGCCACCGTGGGAAGGAAGACGACGAAGCCGCTCACGACGAAGAGGATCTCGACCGCCCGGCCGAACGTGCCCCAGGTGATGCGGGCGATGTCGCCACCCTCCCCGGTTCCGACCACACCGGAGATCGTGATCAGGTGGAGCATCACCACACCGAGGATCGCGAAGGCGCGGTATCCGTCGAATACCGGAACGATCGGGATGCCGGAAGCCGAACGGGCCTCCTTTCCCGGATCGGCTATGTGGGAGTCGTGATGCTCCCGGTGATCGCCTCCCATCGGACCGGCAGTCTATGGGTTGCCGGAGCGGCGGAGTTCGCGCCCGGTCCCGTATTTCCTGGCCCAGCGGCGAATCGGCTGCTCGAGGAAACGAGCGGAGAGATAGCCGTACAGAACCGCGGCCGGGACGACCGCGAGAGTCCAGATCGCGAGCGCCCGCGGCGAGCCGTCCCGGGGCGGCGAGAAGGCGGCACCCAGATAGAAGGCGATCACCATGTGGGATAGGTAGATCCCGTAGCTGATGTCACCCAGGGCGCGCACTCGCCGGGCGGCGAACGGGCGCTGGATGCGTCCGGGGCGCAGCGCGAGCATGACCATGCAGAGCGCGAGAAAGCCCGAGTAGCCCAGGGCTATCTCCGGGGAGAATCGTGAGAACTGGGCGACCAGGTTGACCTCGGCGTCACCGGCGTAGTTTCCGGCCAGGAAGGCGAAGACGGCGAAGCCGGCCAGCGCGAAGGCGAGCAGGCGGTTGACCACCGTCCGTCCACGAGGGGTGGCGGCTTTCTCCCGGTACTTCACGTAGGCCCAGGCTCCGGTCATGCCCAGCGCGAAGGAGTAGGCCCAGGACGGGAATTGAAGAGTCGAGTTCAGGGCCTGGCGGAACATCTCGGCGTCGGTGAGGTCCAGACCGAAAGCCGTATCGAACCGGTTCAGGTGTTCGAAGGACCAGTTCCAGCCGACCGTGAGCAGCGCGGCGGCCGCGAGTCCGGCCAGCGGGTGCCGGAAGTAGACCGCCGCCACGAACGGCAGGACCACGTAGAAGCCGATCTCCGCGGAGAGTGTCCAGAGTGGCGGATTGACGCCGAAACCGGTCGAGATATCGGAGAGAAAGATCCCGGCGGGAACCTGCAGTCCGGCCAGGTGCAGTCCCAGGTCACGGAACGAAGGGGTGGCGATGTCCGGGGAGACGGTGGTGAGCGCGATCAGCAGGTAGGTGATCAGGAGCACGGCCCAGTAGGCCGGCAGGAGCCGCGCGGCACGCCTGATGGCATACGAGGTGACGCCTCCGAAACGGCCGTGCTTCGCCACGGTCGGTAGGAAGACGACGAATCCGCTGACCACGAACAGGATGTCGACCGCGTGGCCCACCGTGCCCCAGACGAGCCGGGCGAGCGGACCGGAGTCGGATGTCGTCACCACGCCGCTCAGGATCAGGAGATGCAGCACCACGACGCCGGCGATCGCGAAGGCGCGGTAGCCGTCGAATACGGGCACGATCGGAATTCCGGAAGCCGACCGGGCCGCTTTCCCCGGGTCGGCGATGTGGAAGCTTTCCCGCTTCTCAGCCTTGTCTCCCATGAGGCGAGCAGTCTAGGGTCGTGCCGGTTTCACCGTCCGATACCGGGTGGCCGCCGGTCCCACTCCGTCCCGCGGAACTTTCGACCGGCGTCCAAAAAGACCGATGGGTTCGGGCTGGAACATGCCCTCATGGGAATCAAGCGCCAGATAGTCGCCCTGGGAGGTGGTGGTTTTTCGATGGAGTCCGGAAATCCGCTGCTGGATGATTTCCTGCGGTCGCTGACCGGGCTGAAGAAGCCCAGGGTCTGTTTCCTGCCCACGGCCAGTGGTGACGCCGACCACTACATCGTCCGCTACTACAACGCCTTCCGCGACAGTTCCGAGGCTTCGCACATCTCGCTGTTCCGCCGGGAGAAGGGTGTGGAGAACATCCGGGATCACCTGCTCTCCCAGGACTTGATCTATGTCGGCGGCGGCAGCGTGATCAGCATGCTCGGCGTTTGGAGGGCCCACGGAATCGATGAGATCCTGCGGGAGGCATGGGAGCGCGGCATCGTTCTCTGCGGCCTCAGCGCAGGTTCGCTCTGCTGGTTCGACGAGGGGCTCACCGGTTACCAGGATCAGAGCAGGCGGGTGCTCGGGCTGGGCTTCCTGCCCTACTCGAACATGGTGCATTTCGAGGTCGGGTCGGCGCGTCATGGCGTGTACGAGGATGAGTTGAAGGCCGGGCTGCGGCCGGGCTACGCGGCGGCCGACGGTGCCGCCCTCCACTTCGTGGACACGGAAATGGTGCAGGTGGTCGCCTCCCGGCCCGAGGCACGCGCCTACCGTCTCGATCTGCGCGGCGATCGTCCCAAGACGACCCAGATCGCGACCCGGTATCTCGGCTCGGCGGATCACATCCCACTGGTCGGGGAGTCCTCGCTTCCCTGGGCCTCGTCGCCACTCGCCGCGTAGGTCCCGTGAGCCGCCGGCTGCTGGTGATGGGAGGACATGAGTTCGACCGGCTCGACGGCAACGAGTCGATCTGCGATCACATCGTCGAGCTGACCGGCGGGCCGCGGCCGAAGATCTGCCTGCTGCCGACCGCCAGCGGCGATCCCGAGGATCAGATCGCCCGCTTCCGCCGTTCGTTCGGCGGACGGGGCTGCGAAGTCAGCCAGATCTCGCTCTTCCGGCTGGGGGCGGACCCGATCGATGTCAGCGCTCATCTCCTGAGCCAGGACGCGATCTACGTCGGCGGCGGCAGCCTGGTCAACCTGGTCGCGATCTGGAACGCGCACGGGATCGGCGACATGCTGGAGCTCTGCCTGGACCGCGGGATCCTGATCTGCGGACAGAGCGCCGGCGCGATGACCTGGTTCGAGTACGGCATCACGTGTTCTTCGGGGCTTCCCGCGGCCGCGCCGGGACTCGGTGTGCTCGAGGGCAGCCTCTGCGTCCACTACCACCGGGATCCGGGGCGCCGGTCCCGCTACCTGGCCGACGTCGGCGCGGGCCTGCCGGCCGGGTACGGTGCCGACGATCAGAGCGCGATGCTGTTCGTCGACGGGAGGTTGACCGAGGCGATGAGCTTTCGCCCGGGTGCCGGTATTTGGAGGGTCGAGACCGAAGGGGACGGGGTGAGCGAGGCGGCGCTTGATCTGGTCGAACGCTTCCATGCGCCCGCGAATGGGAAACAGGGCGGCGCGGTCGAGGATTTCAGGGCGCTGAACGAGTGGCGGCGGCCGGGAGGGCGGCTGCGGGGACGCTAGCCTCGGGGTCGCCGGCCCGCCCGGTTCCGCGCCGCCTCGACCAGGTCATCATCGGCCGTTCGACGAGGCGGTAGGTGATCGCCGCGAGGGCGACCGTCACCGCGAACGAGGCCATGGCGAAAAGCGGGTAGGACATCGCCGGCCAGATTTCCCCGACACCGATCCGGGCGAGGCCGACCATCACCGGGAAGTGCCACAGGAAGATGCCGTAGGAGATCAGCCCGAGATAGACCGGGACGGGATGCATGAGCAGCCGTTCCGGCAGCGCGCGGGGTCGCGCGAAGACGGCGGGAAGCGCCAGCAGGGCGACGATCACTCCGTCGAGCAGGTACTGGGACAGGTACTCGAAGCGACTCGTCGTCATGTAGTTGAGGGTCGGAACGGGATCGAGCAGGACGAAGGTCATTCCCGCGTAGAGCAGGCCCGCCGTGAGCCATGCGGTTCCCGGACGTTTCGCCAGCCAATTCACGCCGGGGGGAATCCGTCCGGTCTTTCGGTGAAGGACGGAGAGCGTCGCGAAGATCATGCCGAGCGCGAACCACCAGCCCCGCGCCAGCGGTGAGAAGAAGAGCCATTGCTCGGCGGCCCCGTCGGGCATGTCGGCCTGGATGAATACGGATGCCACCGAGATCGCCGCGAACACACCCAGGTTGACCGCGACCCAGCGGTTCCGTCCGAACAGTCTCGTCAGCCCGGCGATGCCCGCTGCCAGGAACGGCAGCAGGATGTAGAACCCGACCTCGAGGGTCAGCGTCCAGGCGGGAGGGATCGCGCAGGTGAAGGGATCGTCCAGGCAGCCCTGCCCCGCCGTGTAGACGGGGAAGTTCTGCAGAAGCCCGTAGTAGACCCACCAATCGCCGGTGAACGCGCCGTACATGCCGGGCACGATCGCGGTGATGGTGAGCACCACCCAGTACAGCGGGAAGATCCGGAAGAACCGGTTGCGGGCGTAGTCCCGGTTCCGGACCGCGGGTGCCTCCAGGTGCCGGGCCGCGAGGAAGGGCCGGTAGAGCAGGAAGCCCGAGATCAGGAAGAAGAAGGGCACGCCGATGTCCAGGTGCGAGAACAGCTGGAGGGGAATCGGCTCGAATCCGCCGGTGAAGAGGCCGACGTGCACGAGCAGAATCGCGGTGGCCGCGACGGCCCGCAGGGGATCGAACAGGGGGAAGCGGGGATTGCGCGGTGGAGGCGGCAGCACCGTGCCGGCCTCTCGCTCGGCGCTCCGCAGCGCCGGGCCCTTCCCTTTGACCACTCCTTTGGCCATTCGGGGATCGTAACGAGACCGGGGTCTTCTTCGGCTCATGCCCCGGCGATCGCCACCGGGCTAGGATCGCCGCATGCAAGGGGCACCCCGTACCGGCGTTCGCTCTTCAGACGAGGGGATTTTCGCCGCGACTTTCGTTCTCACCTCCGTGCTTCTGCTCGGGCTGGCCGCGCTGCTGATTCCGCTGGCGATGATCGTCGTGCCGGAGGTCCAGGTCAGCCCGCTCATCCGGCACAACCAGGATGCCGAGTCGCTGGCGTTCGCCGCGATCTTTCTCGCGATGCTGCCCATCTCGATCTTTCTGGTTCCGCGGTTCGCGGCGGCTCTCAACGCCCGGTCCGGTGCCGATGCGGTCATCGGGCTGGCCGCCATCCTCTGCCTCACCCTGGGGGTCGCGATCGGGTTCGTGCGTTTCTCCGGTGAGCTGCCGTGGGGATACGGCATCGGCACGGCGGCGGTGGTCCTCGGGGCCTGGGCCCTGATCGCGGCCGCCCTGCTGGCCCTGAGTGGCCGGTCGCGAGTCGCGGACCTGCTCGCCCGCGCCGGTGCCGGCCGCCGGCGGGCTTGGACGCTCGCCGCCTTCGGTGCCCTGATGGCGGTTCTCACCGTGGTGGCCTGGTCGCATGTTGATCTCGCGGTCCTGCTTCCCGGCCTGCTGCTGGTCTTGGCAGCGGGTTGCGCGGCCGTTCGCGGTGACCGGATCCGGGTGCCTTCGATCGGCCGGGGCTGGGGACGGTTGATCGATGTGGTCGTGGTCCTGCTGGTCCTGTTCGCGGTGCCGGACATGGTGATCTTCCCGGTGGGTCCGGGCATCGATTCGCCGAGCCCGTTCATCACCTACGTGGTCCAGTTCCATCAGAACCTCTTCCTCGGGCCGGCCAGCCAGGTTCTCGACGGGCAGGTGCTGCTGGTCGACACCGTCTCCCAGTACGGGATCGGCAACATCTATCTGATCAGCGCCTTCTTCGAGATCGCGCCGATCGGTCACGGCACGCTCGGTTTCCTCGACGGTTTCCTTTCGGCGATGGTCATCGCCTGCGGGTACGTGATCCTCCGTCTGTGCCGGGTCGGCCGCTGGCTGGCGATCCCGGCGATGGCGGTCGCGGTGATCGTGCTCGCGTGGGGTCTCACCTATCCGATCGGTGGGCTGCTCCAGCACGGAGCGATCCGCTACGGCCTGCCGATCCTCGTGATCGCGGCGGCCGTGGCCGGAGCCCGCTGGTCCCGGGCCGCCGGTCCGCTGAGGCTCGTCTGCCTGTTTCTGGTGGGACTGTCCTCGATCTGGGCGCTGGAGGCATTTCTCTACACGCTCCTCACCTGGCTCGGCCTGGTCGCGCTGGAGATGGTCTGGCGGGGCCGGGAGGGCTGGTGGCGGTACCTGGTCAGGAGCCTGCTCGAAACCGCGGCGGCGATGGTCATCGTCCACGTGCTGTTCGCGCTGGCGACCCTGATCGCTTCGGGTGAGCTGCCCGACTGGAACCTGTATCTGACCTATCTGCGGGAATTCGTCACCGGTGACATCGGAGATCTGACCTACGACTACGTGCCCTGGTCGCGCGGGCTCGGGGTGGGCGCCTTCTATCTGGTCGCGAGCATCGGCCTGGTCCTGATCCTCTGGAAGCGCGGCGAGTACGCCCGGCGGAACCGGACCGAGTTCGTCGCGCTCACCGGTTCACTCGCCTACGGCATCGCGCTCTACACGTACTTCGTCAACCGTTCACTCGATCACGTTCTGCCCTACCTGCTGCTGCCGTTCATCCTGGTGATCGTGCTCGCCCTGAGCCTCGCCTTCCGCGAGGGCTCTCCGGTGCCGCGCGTGACCGCGGCACTTTCTCTGGCCGGTGCGATGCTGATCGCCCTTTTGGCGATCTCGTCGGTCGCGCCCGCGATTCCCGATCGCGCTTCCACCTCGATGCTGGGCTACGCGATCCCGGGCGGCAGGTCGCTGGGAGACGGCTTCGATCGGCTGTGGAATCCGCCGCCTCTGGTTGCCGGCGCGGATGAGGGTGAGCGCCTGCTGGAGACCGAGATGCCGGGCGAGGACCGCTCCGCCGTGATCACCCGGTCCGACCTCGGTGTCGAGGCGCTGGCCCGTGCGGGCCGGGCGAACTCACTCGGGTTCAGCGATCCGAAGGAGAACAGCTGGGTGCCCGAACCGAACCTGCCGATCATCACCGCCGCGATCGAGGAACTCGAGCCGGGAACGCTGATGCTGGTCGACCGCACCGCGCTGGATTTCTTCGAACGGCTGAGGCGTGAGCCGTCGCTCGATGCCGCCGCGGCCGCACCCGAGGCCGGGCTCGAACCGCTGCAGGGCATCGCACTGAAGATGATCGGCGAAAAGTACGAGCTGGTGCCGGTGGCCGAAGGTGATGCCGGGCTCGAAGTCGTCCGGCTGGAACCGCGCTAGGTCTTGAACTTGCGCGAAGGCAGGATGTGGTTGCGGTGCAGGATCAGCCGCACACCGGCCCAGAGCGTCTTCAACCCGTAGACCACACCCGTCTTGAAACCGACCGAGGACATCTCGTCGAAGTAGCGGCACCGGGCGGGCACTTCCTTGATGCGGAAGCCCATGTTCGAGGACTGCATCAGGACCTCGGAGTCGAACACGAAGTCGAGTGAGTTGCGCAGGAACGGAACCTCCAGCAGCAGCTCCCGCGAGTAGGCGCGGTATCCGGTGTGTGCCTCGGAGAGGTTCGTACCCATGATCTTGTTCTCGATCTCGGTGAGGAACCGGTTGGCGTAGAACTTCCATTTGGGCATGCCCGCAGCGAGTGCCCAGCCCGGCACGAGCAGTCGTGATCCGAGGACGAGGTCGGCCTCGCCGTTGACGATCGGTTCGACCATGCTGGGGATCAGGCCCGGCTCGTACTGGCCGTCGGGATGAAGCATCACGACGACATCGGCCCCGCGCTGGAGCGCCTCCAGGTAGCAGGTCTTCTGATTGCCGCCGTAGCCCACCTGGTGCGGATGCCAGACCACGTTGATCTTCAGCGAGCGGGCCAGTTCGACCGTCGCGTCGGTCGAGGAATCGTCGACCAGGATCACCTCGTCGACCGCGTCCTGCGGGATCGCCTCGAAGGTGGCTTCGAGGGTCTCGGCCGCCTGCCGGGCGGGCATCACGACTATGACCTTGGGCTTGCCTTCAGGCACGTTTCGGCTTCCGGCAGATCGCGTACAGGTCGAGCGAGCGGTCGAGGTCGCTCGTTCTCAGCTCGAAGTCGGTCTGGTCGATCATCTCGGCGCGGGGGTCGTCATCACGCCGGAAGTGTCGCAGGAGAAAGTCGTAGAGCCACTGCTTGGCCCGCAACGGCACCAGCCGGCGCAGCTTCAGCGGATCGAGACGAAGCAGCTTGTCGAGCGTCCGGCGCTCCTCGTCGAACAGCTCCATGTAGCGGTCCGACGCGAAAAGGCCCTGGAGCTCGACCTCCTCGAAACCCGCGCCGCAGAGCCGCCCGAACTCCTCCGGGCTGAACTCGATGAAGTGGAAGGGATCGATGATCTCGTCGGGCCGTCCGAAGGTCAGACGGTTGGGCGTGACGACGACCGCGGTCCCGCCGGGCTCGACCAGACGCGAGATCTCGGCGACGACCCGCTCGGGGTCCGGCACGTGTTCGATCGAGTGCATCGAGATCACTGACTCGAAGTTCGAGTCCGGGAAGGGAACGGCGCGGATGTCACCGATCACGGTCTCGCGGTCCTGTCCGCTCAGGGCCTCCGGATCGATGTCCAGCCCGACGGTTTCGCGGGGGGCGAGCAGATCGAAGCTGTGGCCGACGCCGCAGCCGAGATCGAGCACCCTGCCGGGTCCGAGGATCGGATCGCAGGCGGCGTAGGCGAACGAGTGCCGCTGCCAGGCCGGGTTGAAGCCCCCATCGGGCGTGCTGATCCGTTCACCGGTTACCTGGGTCCCCATCGGGGCGGTATCTTGACAGGCTCGAAGCAGGGAGGAGCCGCGCTCCGTACCCACCCGTACGCTGGAATTTCTCATCGTGGCCATTACTGAAAGGGTTAGCGCTGTGGATGAGCGTGTCGAAAACGAGGCGGCCCCCGCCGCCGGATCGGGATCTGCCGAAACCTGGCTCTGGGTTCTGCTCGGGCTCGCGGTAGCCCTGGGCATCTGGGCCCGGTTCTCGGTCTACGGGCAGACCGTGGTCGCCGACGAGCTCTCCACCCTTTGGATAGTCCAGAACCACGGACTTCTGGACACGGTCAGGTTCGTCACCGGCGACGGCGAGATCAGCCCGCCGCTCTACTTCATCCTCGCCTGGTTCGCCTCGAAGCTCGGCTCGGCTCCGGAGCTGATCCGCCTGCCATCGATGCTGTTCGCCTTCGCCTCGCTGCCGCTCTTCTATCTGCTCGGGCTGCGGCTTTTCAACAGGAGCGCCGGGATCCTGGCGACCGTGATCGCGGCGCTCAGCCCGATGCTGGTCTATCTCGGCGCCAACGGGCGGGCCTACTCGGTGATGCTCTTCTTCCTGCTGGCCACGACGCTGGCGATGCTCTACGCGATCGATGGCGGCAAACGGCGGTGGTGGGTTCTTTACGCCGTCGCGACCGCCCTCGCGATGTACACCCACTACACCTGTGCCTTCATCCTGGCCGGCCAGCTGCTCTGGCTGCTCATCTACGTTCCGGGCGACCGGCTGAAGGCCCTGCTGGCCAATGCCGGGGCGGTGGTGCTCTACATCCCCTGGATCCCCGGCTACCTGTCCGATTCCGATTCGCCGACCACACCGATTCTGGAGGCGCTCCAGGGCTACGGATTCGAGGCGAAGAAACTCGCGGTCGAACAGGTCCTGTTCTGGCAGGTGACCGCTCAGCGATGGACGCTGGCGGACCGCTGGGACGTGCTGCTGCTTTCGGCGGGCACGCTGCTCGCTCTCGTGGCGGCCCTCGTTCTCATCGCCCGCCGGACCGGCATCGTCGATTGGTTCAGGAATCTCGATCGCGGGATCGTGCTGGTCCTGGTCCTGATCTTCGCCACCCCGGTCGGCGCCCTGCTGCTGGGGCGGGTCAGCACCGATGTGTTCGGCACCCGGAATCTCGCCGCCGCCTGGATGGGCATACCCCTGGGCCTCGGGGCTCTGCTGGTCGCGGCCGGCCGGGTCTGGGGCACGATCGCGACCGGGCTGGTGGTGGCGGGACTCACGATCGGTGCGGTCGGCCTCACCGACGAGGCGAAGACCGAGCTTCGCTTCAAGACGGCCGCCGAGTACGTCGAATCCCAGGCGAGGCCCGGCGACGCGGTGGTCAGCACGAGCCATCTGACCCCGGTGCCCCTGTCCCCGCTCGACGCGTATCTCGATCCGGACGTGAAGGACTATCGGCTCGGGCTGCCCAAACACGATCCTCCGTTCCTTCCGGGCAAGACCGAAACACCGGATCCCGGGGCTCTGTGGGAACAGGCCCTCGCCGACTCGAAGCGGATCTTCGTCGTCGGTGTCGAAGGGGCGGAAAACCTGAAGAACGACCGCCAGCTCTTCGTCAACGGCGCCTACGCCACCGGTCTCTACGATCTGCCCCCGGAATGGAAGGTCGGAGAGCAGCACCAGATCGACGGCATCCTCCCGATTACGGTTACCCTGCTGGAGCGCCGGAACCGTCCGAGCGCCGAGCGGACGGGGACTCCATGAGTGAGACACGCAACAAGGTGCAGGAGGTCGAGCAGCACTTCGACGAGATCGCCGGTGAGTACGACGAGTCGCTGCCGCCGCATGTGGTCGAGCATTATCTGGCCAAGCGGGTCGCCTTCGTCAAGCGCCTGATGCCCGCCGGTTCGGTCCTGGACGTCGGCTGCGGCACCGGTGTCGTGGCCTCCCGTCTCGCCGATGAGGGCTATGAGGTGACCGGTGCCGATCCGTCGGCCGGCATGCTGCGGCATCTGCGCGCCGCGGATGATCGGGTCGAGGCGGTTCAGGCCTCGGCGACCGAACTTCCCTTCGAAGACGGACGTTTCGACCTGACCATGTGCGTGGCGGTGATGCATCACATCGCCGAGCCCGAGTCGGTGCGGACCGCGCTGATCGAGATGGTCCGGGTGACCAGGCCCGGCGGGCTCGTCCTGGTCTGGGATCACAACCCGAGAAACCCGTACTGGAAGAACCTGATGGCCCGGGTCCCCCAGGACGATGGTTCGGAGCGCCTGATCCCGGAGGCCGAGGTGATCACCGGTCTGGTCGAGGGCGGTGCCGTGCTGATCGCGTCCGATCAGCTGGGCTTCGTCCCGGATTTCGTTCCTCCCTCGCTTCTGGGCCTGACCCAGCGGCTCGAGGCGTCGGTCGAGCGTGTGCCGGGGCTGCGCCGGCTCTGTGCGCACAACGTGGTCGTGGCTCGCCGCCGATAGTCCCCGGTTTTCCGGTGTCCCGAGTCCGTCCGACCTCGTAAACGGATATGTTCCCGCGTCGTGGTCGCCATCGGAAGTGCCATTACCAACCCGCTCAAGTACGAGGAGTACGCCGAGCCGGGAATCAAGCTAGCCGCGGAACCCGACACTCAGATTCTGAGTTTCGCCAGTTCCGGAACGCTTTTCCGGAGCTACAACCTGATCCTCGATCAGGCCGCGAAGCTGGACGACCTCGAGTTCCTCGTGCTGATCCATCAGGACGCCGAGATCATCGATCCGGACTTCATTCCGAAGATCCGTGAGGCGATGAAGCAGGATGACGTCGCCCTGGTCGGATGTGCCGGTGCGGTCGGCGTGCGCAACATCGCCTGGTGGGAGGGCGCGGTCACCTGGGCCTCGTTCACCCATGTCTACGACGAGCTCGGTGGTGGCGAGATCCCGGCATTGACCTGGCTGGCGACGAACACGCCTTCCTACGCGCAGCTCGGCGAGGTCGACATGATCGATGGGTTCGTGATTGCCCTGACGCCGTGGGCCATCCAAAACCTGCGCTTCGACGAGATCACCGGTGGGGCGCTGCACGGTTACGACTTCGACATCTGCCATCAGGCACGCGATGCCGGCAAGAAGGTCGTGACCGCCGACCTGAAGGTGATCCACCACCACTCGATCGAACTGATCAGCGACCTCGACACGTGGGTCAACGCGCACATCAAGTTCGCCAAGAAATGGGAGCACATGCTTCCGGCACCCGAAGGTCCCGATGGCGACAGCTCATGGGAGGACCGGGCCCGCCGGGCCGAGGCCGAGGCTTCGGCGGCCCGCACCATGGCCGGGGCCGGTCACCTGATCAACGAGACCATGGAGCGGGAGCTCAAGGAGCTCAAGGAGAGCAAGAGCTGGAAGGTCACGAAACCGTTGCGTGACTTCAGCCGGATCTTCAAGAAGCGTGAAGCGAAGAAGGCCGAGCGCGCCCACAAGGCGGTCCGGGTCTCAGAGGAGGACTGAGCTCCTACTTTCCGTCGAGGAGATCCTGGATCTCCCGGCGGGTGAAGATCGGGTTGCCGCGCTGTTTCAGGTTGGAGAGCTTCTCGGCCAGGCCGAGCGCGCTCGACTGGAGCATCCGCGCCAGCAGTTCGTCGCGCCGGGCGATCTTCGCGTTCAGGTCGCGGATCTCGGCCGCGTCCTTGTGCCCGCGGACCAGGTGGGCGACCCGGTTGGCCTCGACCCGCTTCAGGACGGGATTGGCGTCGTACGGAGCGATCAGCCGGGAGACCTCGTCCGCCCAGGGCGCGTCGGTTCGCCACAGCAGGCCGAAGCCGAAGAAGACCGGTACCGCGGCGAAACGCAGGCCGGTCCGGCCCTCCATGAAATCCTCGATCGCGGTGACCACACCGTTTTTCGGTCCGCCTTCGTGGTCGGCGGCCCACTCGTACGGGAGACCGCCTTCGCTCAGTCCGGGGTTTCCCGGCTCGATCGTGCAGTTGTGTCCCAGCGGCTGGCGTTCGTCCTCGGGGATCCGGTCCGGCGCGTAATAGGTGTCGCGCCGCTCATGGGGCCAGCCGACATCGTGGAAGAGCAGGAAGGGCAGGGGCGAGTCCCCCGCCTTCTCGGCGATCTTGTTCAGTTCCTGGGTCAGGGTGAAGTAGTTGTGATCGCCATCGATGATGATCGCGTCCGGCAGCTCGGCCAGGCCCTCGAGGGCGCCGGTGCCGGTGTTCTCGATCAGCTCCAGTTCCGGCCGGCGTTCCTTCAGGTCGATCAGGTCCGCCGGAGGCAGCGGTTCGACCGTGGCCACGGAGCAGCCGGAGGTGTCGGCCCACTTCAGCAGTTCCTCGGTCAGCTCCCCGCGGAAGGAACCGATTTCCATCAGGGTCTTCACGCCCGCCGCGTCGAGGCACGGAGTCATGATTTCGCTGACGTTGGCGAGGGAGTAACCCCACTGGAGCGCCTCTGCCACCTGCTCGGTCTGTTCTTCGTTCTTGGCCACGTTGATCGGCGGGGAGGCTATAGGCTGCGACCCCTCTTATGACGCAACGATCAAGAAGCGAGATGAAAGCCTTCTGGCGCGACTTCCACAAGCGCCACCCGGGATTTCGGATCGCGGTTACCGAAGACGTCCGTGTGACCTCGATGCATCGCGGTGAGCATTTCGAGGAGAAGTCCGGCTGGCACACGGCGCGCTGCGCCGCACGCCTGGCCTGGTCGAGTGACGCTTTCTTCGCTCAGATCTGTTACCGGCTGCGAATGCGTCTGCTGGCCCGCGGGATTCCGATCCTGCCGCGCATCCTCCACAAGATTTCGATGGCGACCGCGCAGATGTCGATCGGCGATCCGGTGCACCTCCATCCGGGCATCTACTTTCCGCACGGGCAGGTGGTGATCGACGGCCTGGTCGTGATCCAGTCCGGAACCGTGATCGCGCCTTGGGTTTCGATCGGTCTGGTCGCGGGGATGTTCGAGGGTCCGACGATCGGTGAGAAGGTGTTCATCGGGACGGGGTCCTCACTGCTCGGCCCGTTCACGGTCGGATCCGGCGCCATCGTCGGTTCGGGAGCCGTGGTGACCAAGGATGTACCCGAGAAAACGATGGTCGTGGGAATCCCCGCCAAACCAGTCGGAAATAAGTAGGTAGTGCTAGCGTTCTCCTGACGTTCTGACCGAACACAGGGAATCCAACTTCTTCAAGGTAGGTAACGAATGGGCCTTTTCTCACGCAAGAACCGTCAATCCGACACCGCCGTCGTCGAAGTGGTCGAGAGCCGTCCGGTCTCGCCCGAAGTCGAGGCGCTGGAGGCTGACGGAAAGCTCTTCGAGGCGATCGACTTGATGACCTCGATCAATCGCGCCGAGCGCGACCCGAACGTCGAGCGTGAGCTTCGCCGAGTCCGCCACCTCGCCGGAATCGAGCTGCTGGAGAACGCCCCCGAGAATCCGGTCTACCCGACCCCGTCCCAGGCCCCGGCCCGCGGCGAACAGTCACGCTGCCCCGAGGCCACACCTGACCAGCTCACCCCCGAGTTGCTGCGGGCCTCCTTCCTCGAGGCCGGTTGCCTGCTGGTCCGCGACGTGATGGATGACGACAAGGCGATCCAGCTGGCCGCCGACATCGACCACTCATTCGAGGTCCGCAAGGAGCGCGGCGAGGGCAACCCCGATCCCGATGGTTTCTACGATGAGATGCAGCCCGAGGATCCGTTCAAGATCCTCGAGCGCGAATGGGTCGAGGAAGGCGGCGGGGTGCTGGCCGCGGACTCGCCGAAGATGCTCTTCGACATGCTGGACACCTTCGAGAAGG
>DATJUB010000027.1:0-24144 GCA_035502775.1 Solirubrobacterales bacterium
TCGATGATCTCCATGTCGAGCCCCGAGCAGAGATCGCCGCTGCCGAAGCTCGGCTGGAACTGCACGGCCGTGCCGGAGTTCTCGTTGATGGTGCCGCTCCCGGTGACTGTGACCGACGAGCCCGGCTGCGCGACCTCGCTCGTGGTGAACGTGTCGGTGCCGATCTTCAGGACCGTGCCCGTAGGCATGCCGTAGACGAGGTTGTCGATCGTGATCGACGTCTGCGCGCCGGACAGCGTCGTGTCCAGCGTCCCGTTGCTCAGGTAGGCACCCGGCGCGGAAGTGCAGCCGCCCGTCGGCGAGTAGACCGAGATGTCGCTTGCGTTCAGCGTGCCGGCGTTCTTGAGCGTTACGGCGTAGTACGTCGTCGCGCTGCTGCTCGTGAGCGACGCGTTGAAGATCGTGTGACAGTTGTCACCCGTGCCGAGGTTGGCGTTGTTCGTTGCCGACTCCGACGTGCAGGTCACGCCGCCCGCGGTGTCGTGCAGGAACAGCGTTCCGGTCGAGATCGTGTTGCCGGCGTTCTCGACCTCGGCGTTGAAGCTCGCGAACGTGCCCGAGCCGCCGCCGGCGACGACGGCGATGAGGCCGATCGCTGCCAACAGCATCAGGTACCGCTTGGCATTCCTTGACATAACCCTCTCGCTCCTTCTGCGGGCGAAGCAAGTCCGCATTTGCTTGTCCGTCGTGGCCGGCCGATCCCCCTCAGGAGCGTCCGGATGATGAAAAGCCGTCAGTTGTGTCGTTCTGGTCCCGCGACCATCCTGTGTCCGCAGTGCCGGTCAGGCGGTCCGGCGATGGTGCGTCAACAAATCCTCACTGTGTGTAGCACAGCATCCCCAAAATGGGGCCAAATTCATCCGAACGGGGGATAGAGAGACTGCCGCCTCTTACCGAATTCCTACGTCCCTCATTCGAGGGACGGTCCTGTTCGGGACGCGAATCGTCTCTCCTGCAGCCGGCTTCGGGCAGACTCCTGCTGTGGCAGCGACCGAGGAGCCGCAGGCGATCGCAGGGCCCGAGCGCCGGGGGGAGCTCTTCACGACGATCTCCGGGGTCGAGGTCGCCCCGCTCGCGACACCGGAGACCGCGAAGACGGATTACGACCGGGATCTCGGCGCCCCGGGCGAGTTCCCGTTCACGCGCGGGGTGTATCCCTCGATGTATCGCGGTCGGCTGTGGACGATGCGGCAGTTCGCGGGCTTCGGGACGGCCGAGGAGACGAACGAGCGCTTCCACTACCTGCTCGAGCACGGCCAGACCGGCCTCTCGACCGCCTTCGACATGCCCACCCTGATGGGCTACGACTCCGACCATCCCCGTTCGCTGGGTGAGGTCGGACGTGAGGGTGTCGCGGTCGACACGGTCGACGACATGGAGGTGCTCTTCGACGGCATCCCGCTGGACGAGGTCAGCACCTCGATGACGATCAACGCTCCGGCGGCGATCCTGCTGGCCTACTACGTGCTGGTCGGCGAGCGTCAGGGCATCTCCCCGGAGAAGCTGTCGGGCACGATCCAGACCGACATCCTCAAGGAGTACATCGCCCAGAAGGAATGGTGCTTCCCGGTCGAGCCGGCGATGCGTCTGGTCACCGACATGGTCGAGTACTGCACCGATCACATGCCGCGCTGGCATCCGATCTCGATTTCCGGCTACCACATCCGCGAGGCCGGAGCGACCGCCGCGCAGGAGCTCGCCTTCACCCTGAAGAACGGTTTCACCTACGTCGAACGGGCGATCGAACGCGGCATCGACGTCGATGATTTCGCGCCGCGCCTCTCCTTCTTCTTCAACGCCCACATCGATTTCTTCGAAGAGATCGCGAAGTACCGCGCCGCCCGCCGCATCTGGGCCCGCGAGCTGAAGGAGACCTATGGCGCGAAGAAGCCGGAGTCGATGCGCCTGCGTTTCCACACCCAGACCGCCGGTGTCTCCCTGACCGCGCAGCAGCCGCTCAACAACATCGTGCGGACCGCGATCGAGGCGCTCGCCGGAGTGCTCGGCGGCACCCAGTCGCTGCACACCAACTCCTTCGACGAGGCTCTCGCCCTGCCGACCGAGGAAGCCGTGCGGGTCGCGCTCCGCACCCAGCAGATCATCAGTCACGAGACCGGGGTCACCAACACCGCCGATCCGCTCGGCGGCTCCTACTTCGTCGAGGCGCTCACCGACGAGCTCGAAGCCGAGGCCTACGACTACTTCCGCCGGATCGACGAGTTCGGCGGCATGGTCGAAGCGGTGCGCCAGAACTTCCCGCAGCGGGAGATCGGCGAGGCCGCCTTCACCTTCCAGCGCGAGCTCGACGACGGCGAGCGCACCATCGTCGGCGTCAACCGCTACCAGCACGAAGAGGAAGAGGTGCCGCTGCTGCACATCGACCCGGCCTTGGAGCAGGTCCAGGTGGAACGGCTGAGAAAGACCAAGTCCGAACGGGACTCCGCGGAAGTCGAGGCGACCCTGGCCGAGCTGAAGCGCGCCGCCGAAGGTGACGCCAACCTGATGTACCCGATCATCGAGTGCGCCCGTGCCCGCGTCACCGAAGGGGAGATGATCGAGGCGATGCAGGAGGTCTTCGGCACCTACACCGAGACCCCGGTCTTCTAGGCCGGAGCTAGGATCAACCGAATGAGCGCCGTAGCCGAACCGAAAATCGATCACAAGATCCGCGTCGTCGTCGCCAAGCCCGGACTCGACGGGCACGACCGCGGAGCGAAGATCATCGCCCGCGCCCTGCGCGACTCCGGCATGGAAGTGATCTACACCGGGCTCCACCAGACTCCCGAGCAGATCGCCGAGACCGTGATCCAGGAGGACGCCGACGCGATCGGCGTCTCGATCCTCTCGGGTGCCCACATGACGCTCGTGCCGAAGATCGTCGAGCTGCTCGAGGCCCAGGGAGTAGACGACGTCCTGATCACGGTCGGCGGCACGATCCCGACCAAGGACATCGAGGCCCTGAAGGAGATGGGTGTCTCCGGGGTCTTCACCCCCGGATCGCCGACCGACGAGATCGTCGAGTTCATCCGCAACGGTGTGACCAGGGACCGCGAGCTCTAGACGGTGTGAGCCGGATCAGCCCGGCTGGAGGCGCAGCTGATCAACCGCCAGGGATCCCTCGCCGCGGATACGCAGGCGGTGCCTGCCGGCCCTCAGCCGGACCTTGCCGAGGGTGATCTCGATCGCCCGCTCTTCCGGACGGTTCAGATCTCTGGTCACGCCTCCGCCCTTGGGCCGAAGCCAGGTGACCGGGGTCGCGTCCGGACCGGCAAGTACCCGTAGGCGCAGGGTGTAGCTGCCGGTCCTCGGCACCCTGTAGGCAAGGGCCGGAAGAGTGCCACGCGGACCCGCCGGGCTCAGGGTCGCACCGGCATAGCCGAAGAACCGGCGATCGTCCAGCCGGACGGATCCGGCGGCGGGCGAGAAGGGCGCTGACTCGGCCTGGATGGCGATCGTCCGGTCCCCTCCGGGAGCGGCGATGTCGGCCGAGAGTGAAACCGGCCGGCCGAAGTCCGGCGTGTTGCCGTCCCAGCCGAACCGCTGGGCACGGGTCGTCCGGAGCCCGCCGGTGAAGCAGCCCCGCGCGTCTTCTGTCGCGTGATAGACCATCCAGCTCTGCCGGCCATCGGGCGAGGTGAAGAACGAGCCGTGACCTGGTCCGTAGACGCCCAGTTCGGGATCCCCCTGGAACACGGCGCCCGCGGCCTTGGCGGTCGCCCAGGTGGCGGGATCCATCAGGTCGGACCGGAGGGGGACCGACAGCCGGCCGAGCGCGTACTGCCCGGCGCCACACCAGCTCGCCGAGAAGATCACGTGCAGGCGGTTCTTCCGGATCAGGATCTCCGGTCCCTCGTTGATCGGCACCGGGACCGATTCCCATGGGCTGGTCGGCGCCGAGATCTCGATCGGTTCTCCTCCGACGGTCCACGGGTTCTTCAGGCGCATCAGCATGATCGAGGTCGGCGTCCACGAGGCACCACCGGCGTAGAGGAGGTAGAGCCTGCCGTTCAGCCTGCCGACGGTGGCGTCGATCGCGTAGGGCTCCGGCACTTCGAGCCGGCCCTTGAAGCGGTAGGGGCCGGCCGGGCTCTTGCCCTTGCTTTCGAGCACGTACATGCGGTGGGTGTCGGCACCGAGCTTGCTGTCCGGGCCGGTCGCGCTGAAGTAGACGTACCAGCGGATGCCGTCCGGGCCTTTGAGGCGATGGATCTCCGGAGCCCAGACCCCCAGGCTGCGCTCCTCGGGTTCGGCCGTGCCGGCCGGCGGCCAGAGGTGCCTCGGCCTCGCTCCCGCGAGTCCGGCCAGGGTCGGGGCGCTGCGAACCTCGACCCGGCCCGAGGTCGTGTAGGTCAGCCAGTACCTGCCGTCGTGGGTGAAGATCCAGGGGTCTGGGGAGTCTTCACCATCGGCCGATTCCGGAACCACCGGATTGCGGATCGAACTCTGCGCGGCGCTCGCCGGAGCCGCGGCGACGAGGATGCCGAGGAGGATCAGGCAGGCGAGGGCGACGGGGCGCGATGGGTTCATGGGCGGGCACTATAGGCGCGGGGTCCGGATCCACCGGTTCGCCCGACGGCAGATCGTCCGGGGGTTAGGGTTCGGCCATGTCCGAAGATTCCAGCTTGATCGAGGTGTTCGGCCTGGCCGACTGCGGCCATGGGGACGACCTGAGCCAGGCCGAGATGGTGGCGGGACGCATCGCCGAGTTCATCGGCCGGGCGGAGAGGACGCTCGTCCTCGCGCTGTATGACATCCGCATCCCCGATCCGGTCGGCAAGGTGGTCGCCGACGCCTTCCGGGCGGCGGCCGAGCGCGGGGTGGAGGTGCGGCTGGCCTACAACGACGTGGACGGCCATGAGGAAGGCAACTTTCTGCCGTCCGTCCACCCGCCGCCCGAAACCAATCCCGAGATCCTCAGCCGGCTGCCGATCCGGACGAAAGGCATCTCCGGGGTGCCGGACCTGATGCACCACAAGTACATGGTGCGCGACGAGGCGGCGGTCTGGACCGGATCGGCCAACTGGTCGATTTACTCGTGGACCCGCCAGGAGAACGTGCTCGCGATCATCGAGTCGCCCGAGCTCGCCCGCGAGTACCTGGAGAACTTCGAGGAACTCTGGGAAACCGGTGACGTCGCCCGCAGCGGCCGCGGCGATCCCGACCCGATCGAGGTCGGGGGCGCCGTCGTGCGCGCCTGGTTCACGCCGGGACACGGCGAGGCGCTGGCCCAGCGGATCGCCACCCGGCTCGGCACCGCCGAGAAACGCATCCGCATCGCTTCTCCGGTGCTCACCTCGGCGCCGATTCTCGGCACGCTGGCCGAGTACGGCGATCGCTCCGGACAGTTCGACATCGCCGGCGTGATCGATGAGCCGCAGACCGATCGTGTCTTCGAGCAGTGGGCAGCCACCCACTCGAGGTGGAAGATCCCGCTGCTGGCGAAGGTGCTCGAGTCGCTCCCGTTCTCCGGTAAGGACTCGGTTCCCTGGGGCACGGCCGAGCTGCGCAACTTCATGCACGCCAAGGTCACGGTCGTGGACGACACGGTCTTCCTGGGTTCCTTCAACCTTTCCCGGTCGGGGGAGGAGAACGCGGAGAACATGGTCGAGATCGAGGATCCGGCCGTCGCTCGGGCGATGGCCGGGTTCATCGACCAGACCCGGGAGAAGTACCCGCCGTCCACGGTGCCGGGCTCGGCCGCCGGGCGAAAGGGCTGACCCGGAATCGCCGCTGCCGAACGTCGCGCCCAACTGGTCCAACCTCTTTGCGGAAATCGCGCTATGGTCTCGCCAGGACTGAACCCGCGAAGGAGGAGCGCATGTCTAGTTTCCGTCGGAACCTTTTGTCGTGCCTGGCGATCTGCCTGGGACTGATGGCCGCGGTTGGGGCCACGACGGCCTCGGCCGAATGCACGATCCTTCCGGGAGGAACCCTGGGTGATCCAGAGCCATCGCCCGTGCCCGACCGGGCCGGAAGCCCGACCGACAAGGGGCCGGGCGCCAGGGGCGCGAACCCGACCGTCGACGGACTGCCGAGCCGGGTCGACCTGAAGACCTCGCAACTCTCCAGCAATCGCAACCACTACTTCGGTCTCCGCGGCGGCAGGCTCTACGTGAAACCGAACTTCGAACGCACCGGCGAACGCGGCCCCTGGGAGCACGTCGAGACCCCGGCCTGCCTCGACGGTGACATCAAGGCGATCGGCGCCGACGACGACGAACTGGTCGCGATCAACTCCGAGAACGCGATCTTCGGAATGGACCAGGCTCTCTCGACGCCGTCCCGCTTCAACTGGACCTCACGCTGGGGATTCCCGTTCTGGACCGGTCCCGGATTCACCGTTCCCGCCGACTCGCCGGTCTGGAGCTGGACCGTGATCTCACCGCGCGAATCCGAGTACTGGGTGGACCCGGCAGGCAACAGGCATCCGGTCGGGGAGGGCAAGGTCTCCCACATCCTCAGCGTCAGCAAGGACCGCCGTCGCATAACCATGAACGATCCCTGGCTGCCGCTGGACCGCAGCTACGAGGTGTGCACCCCGCTGCGGGGCGGGATCAAGATCCAGAACCTCAGCACCAGCGGCTCGGTGCTTTTCGCGATCGACCAGTCCGGCGGTCTCTACACCCGGCTCTGGGACTTCGACATCGCCGGTCTCGACAACCTCTTCTTCAGGTATTCGTACGAAGACCAGCGTGGGGTGAGCGACCCCGCGATCCAGCTGCCCGGCGCCCACTGGGTCAGGCAGCCGAGGATTCCGGGCACGATCACCGACCGGATCAGCATCACCACGGTCGGCCGCGGCACCGAGCACCGGACACTCCGGGTCGAAGGCAGGGACAAGGCCGGCCGTCCGGGCTTCTGGGAGAAGGATCTCTACAAGCTCAACGCCCCCGGAGCCTGGAAGTTCGTCTCGACCCCGAAAGCGAAGCTGCTCGGCAAGCCGCTGGCCAATCCCGCCGGGGATATCGGCCGGTACGCGCCCCGCCGGAACGAGGATGCCCGCTACGTTCTGACCGAGGGCGGTTTCTCGGGCGAGATCCCCGATTTCAACATCTCCTGCAACCTCTCGGTACTGCGGGTCAACCTGTCGGGCGGTGAGCCGCTCGACCTCGATCTTCACCTCGACGATCAGATCCGCATCCTGCCCCGGGCGCGCGGACTCGACGACGAGCCGCGCCAGGTGGCGGGCACGATCGAGGTCACCGACCGGGCGCGGGCCGTGGCCCGGAGGAACCCCGCCGCGAAACAGTTCATCACCGAGCACTTCGGTGACAGCCGATTCACGCCTGTCCCGATCGACGCCACCACGGACGAGATCTCGATTCCGTCGATGGGGTGGAAGTTCGGTCGTGAGGCCGATCCCGAGGGCGGCATGTGTGTGGTCGATCCGGGCTTCCGGACAGTCCGGCTCTCGCCTGCGGGGAGAAACCTGAAGTTCGCTTTCGAGACCGCGACCGAGAGCCCGGCCTCGATCGAGATCAGCCGGGTCACGGGGAAGCGGGCGGCCAAGGGCAAGGTCCAGAGGCGTCTCGTACGCACCGGTTCCTTCACCTGGAAGGACCGGCGGCCGAAACGGGCCGACGGCATCTACAAGGTCCGGATCTCCAGCCTCGGAAGGGGAGGGCGCGAGGACATCCGCGGCTTTACCTTCCGCCGGAAGAACAGCCGCTACACGAGCCTGAACGGGTCTCGGGCAGGGACGGTCAGGCCGAGTTGCGCGGGCTGAGACCTCCATCCGAGGGATCGAACCGCGGGCTGTCATGACCTTCCCGCTGTTGGGGGCCGTACCGGACTTCGTGCGGGAGGCCCAATCGATCCTCCGGGACGGCGGTACCTTCGAGTGGTCCACCGTCGCCCTGCTCGGACTGGTGATCTACGTCTACTCGGTGGAGGTCGAACGGCGGCGCTGGGACATCGTCCTGGCCGGACTCGCCTTCTCGATGATGGATCTTTTCAACGAACTGGTGAACTCGGCGATCTTCCACGCGACCGGCCGGGCACCCCTGTGGACGGTCACCGGCGATACGAGCTATCTGATCCTGATCGGCTTCACGATCGAGATCCTGTTCCTGTTCGCGGTGCTCGGGGTCGCTTTCGTCAAGCTGCTGCCGTCCGATCCGAAGGCGAAGATCCTCGGGCTGAACAACCGTCTGGCACTGGTCCTCGGCAGTTCGCTCGCCTGCGTGATCATCGAGATCTTCCTCGTTTCCACCGGCTACTTCCACTGGGAGTACTGGTGGTGGAACGAGCCCTTCATCCCGCTGATCGTGCTCTTCGGGTACGGCACCTTCTTCGGTGTCGCGGCCTGGGTCTTCGACATGGGCGAGAACCGCCGGCGCCAGATCAGGGTGGTCGGATCGATGGCGGCGGTCAACCTCGTCCTCGGGCTGTCGCTGGGCATCGCCGGCTGGCTCTGAGCCGGCTCCGATCCGAGGGTCGCCCTCGGCGACCCCGCATGCCCGTATTCCGCTGGCGAAACCCAGTGCGGATGCTCGTCCGGAGCCTTGTAGGCTCGGGTCGCAACACTGTGTGACGAATCCCGATTGACTCGTCAGTCAACTTGCGGCGTTTGTCGGTAAGATTGCGCGTCGCAAACCGTTTTTCGGCTCGTCAGGTGAATTTCAGGCGAGCCCATCCGTAACACCCCCTAAGGAGGCTTCACTTGAAGATTTGCGTCCTGGTGAAAGAGGTGCCAGACGCCGCGGTACAAAAGCGCATCGACACCGGCAGCATGCGGCTCGATCGTAGCGGCGAAAACAACCTCAATCCCTTCGATACCCACGCCATTGAAGCTGCCATGCAGCTCAAAGAGGGCGGCGAACTCCAGGTCGACGAAGTAGTCGCCGTGACCATGGGCCCGGGCTCCGCCCAGCGCGCCCTGCAGAAGGCCGTCGCTCTCGGCGCCGACCGCTCGGTCCACCTCTCGGACGACGCTCTCGTCGGTTCCGACGTCTGCGCCACCGGTCTCGCGCTGGCCAAGGTCCTCGAGTCCGAGAACCCCGACGTCGTCCTCCTCGGACAGCAGTCCGACGACGGCGAGTGCTACACGATCGGTGCCGTCGTGGCCGATCACCTCAAGATGCCTTCGCTGACGCAGGTCGTCGGCATGAAGGTCGACGGCGACAAGCTCGTCTGCGAGCGTCAGGCCGAGTACGGATACGACACGGTCGCTCTCTCGCTGCCCGCCGTCATCTCCGTCGGCGACGCGATCAACGAGCCCCGCTACCCCAGCCTCAAGGCGATCATGGGTGCCAAGAAGAAGCCGCTGGACACCAAGTCCGCCGGTGACGTCGGCATCGACGCCGCGCAGGTCGGTGAAGCCGGCTCGCAGACCACCGTCGTCGCGCTGAACCCGCCGCCCGCCAAGGAGCCCGGCGAGATCATCGAAGACGAAGACACCGCCGAGACGGTCGAGAAGATCGTTGCTTGGCTCGACGAAAGGAAGCTGATCTGATGGCCGGCATCCTGGTTTACGCCCTGCATGACGATGAGGGCAACTTCAACAAGAACTCGCTCGGCGCTCTCTCCGAGGCCGCCAAGCTCGCCTCCGAACTCGGCACCGAAGCCGCCGCGGTCATCGTCGGCGACATCTCCGACGAAGGTGCTGCCGGTCTCGGCAACTACGGCGTCAGCAAGGTCTACCGCGCCAAGAACGTCACCGAGGGTCTGGCTCAGCCGATCGTCGACGTCATGGCCAAGATCATCACCGACGACGGTTTCACCTACGCGCTGTTCGGCGGAGGCCTGCTCGGATTCGAGATCGGTGCCGGTCTGACCGCCCGCCTCGGCGCCGGTGTGACCATGGAAGTCACCAAGGTCAAGGTCGACGGTGGCAAGCTCGTCTCCGAGCGTCCGATCCTGCAGGACTCGCAGATCGCCGACGTCGGCTACGTCAGTGAGCCCGGCATCATCATCGGCCGCCTCAACGCGTTCGACATCAAAGAGACCGGCGGAACCGCCGAAGTCGTCGATGTCGACGTCGAGCTGTCCGAGTGGTCGACCAAGGCCGAACTCATCACCCGCGGCGAGCAGCGTGGCGCCGACGTGGACATCGAGGCAGCCGACATCCTGATCGGTGGCGGCCGTGGACTCGGTTCCGCCGAGGGATTCGAAGGTGCCGAGGCACTCGCCGACGCTTTCGACAACGGAGCGGTCGCCGCGACTCGCGCCGTCGTCGACGCCGGCTGGTACCCCTACGCCGCCCAGATCGGTCAGACGGGTAAGACCGTCGCGCCGAAGCTGTACCTGGCGGTAGGCGTCTCCGGGGCCATCCAGCACAAGGTCGGAATGATGAACTCCGAGAACATCGTCGCGATCAACAAGGATCCGAACGCGCCGATCTTCGAGTTCTCCGACCTCGGCATCGTTGGTGACCTCAACAAGATCATGCCGAAGCTCACCGAGGCCATCAAGGCCAAGAAGGGCTGAAGCAAGCAGTAGCTCAGACGGCCGGGGAGCGGTGTGAACCACGCACCGCCCCCCTGGCCTCTGATTAGGCTTTTTTCACCGCTCGCCTTCCCGAAAGGATCGTCCAAATGCCCCCCGTAGCGCCTTCCGAATATCCGCCCCCCTTCAGCTCCGAAAGCGTCATCGCTCGGCCGACCGATCCCGAGGACGAGCGCATTGAAGTAGGAGCCGCGATCGTCGGAGCCGGACCGGCCGGTCTCTCCGCCGCGATCAAGATGCTCCAGCTGCTCGAGGATCGTCCCGAGCTGGCCGAGAAGCTCGGTGAAGTTCCCGTCGCCGTGGTCGAAAAGGGCAAGGTCGCCGGTGCCCACGCGATGTCCGGTGCCAACATGCGCCCCTCCGCCCTGGAAGAGCTCTTCCCCGGTATGGACCGCTCCGAGTGGCCCGTATACCGCGAAGTGACCAAGGACGCGGTCTACCTGATGACCCCGAAGCAGGCATTGCCGCTGAAGCCGATGCCGCCGAACTTCAAGAACCACGGCAACTACGTGACCTCGGTCGCGAAGCTCTCCCGCTGGCTCGCCGAGAAGGCCGAGGAGATGGGTGCCTACATCCTCACCGAGACCGCGGCCGACAAGCTGCTGGTCGAGGACAACATCGTCAAGGGTGTGCGCTCCGGCGATCGCGGCCGCGGCCGTGAAGGCCAGGAGCTCGGCAACTTCGAGCCCGGCTCTGATCTCGTCGCCAAGGCGACCGTGCTCGCCGAAGGTGTCACCGGACATCTCACCTACGCCGCCCTCGATCACTTCGACATCAACGGACTCGACCCGCAGCGGTTCGAGCTCGGTGTCAAGGAGATCTGGGAGGTCGAGGAGCCACTCGACCAGGTCATTCACACGATGGGCTGGCCGCTGCGCAAGTCCGCCAAGTACAAGGAGTTCGGCGGATCCTTCATCTACCCGATGGAGGACAACAAGGTCACCATCGGATACGTGGTCGGTCTCGACTACACCGACGCCACCCTCTCGGTCCACGACGTGCTGCAGCAGTTCAAGATGCACCCGTTCGTCAAGAAGATCCTGAAGGGCGGCAAGCGGGTCGGCTGGGGTGCCAAGGCGATCCCGATGGGCGGCTACTGGTCGATGCCGAAGCGTCTCGCCGTTCCCGGCATGGTCATGGCGGGCGACAACGCCGGCATGGTCAACGTCGCCGAGCTGAAGGGCGTCCACTACGCCATGCATGCCGGCATGTACGCCGCCGAGGCGATCATCGACGCGCTCGAGAAGGACTCGGTCGATTTCTCCGAGTACGACGAGAAGGTCCGCAAGTCGGCCATCGAGAAGGATCTCTACAAGTCACGGAACGCCAGCCAGCCGTTCACCAAGGGTTTCTTCTTCGGTGGCGCGATGGCTTCCGCCATGACCCTCACCGGAGGACATTTCCCCGGCGGTCACTGGAAGAACCACGACGACGCGACCTACAAGATGGAGATCGGCAAGGCCGCCGACAACTACCCGAAGCCCGACGGCGAGTACACCTTCGACAAGCTCTCGTCGGTCTTCCTCTCCGGCAACGCGACCCGCGACGACGCGCCGAACCACGTGCGCATCCAGACCGAGGTTCCGCGAGAGATCGCGCAGACCTGGGTCTCGATGTGCCCGGCGCAGGTCTACGAGATCCCCGAAGACCAGCTCGAAAGCGACGCCGCGATCGTGGACGTCCACGTGACCGCCTCGAACTGCGTCCAGTGCGGAGCGATCACGGCGAAGGGCGGTCGACTCACGCTGCCCGAAGGCGGAGACGGCCCGCTGTACACCGAGACCTGAGTTTCGGAGCAGATACGTTCGAAAAGGCCGCCCCTGCAGGGGCGGCCTTTTCTTTTGCGGGGACGGTGAGCGAGCGGCGCCCGGGAACGTCGTATGCACGCCTGCCTTCGTCGTGGGACGGTGGGCGAATGGCGCCCGGGAACGTCCTATGCACGCCTGCCTTCGTCTGTCGCGATCCGGGCTCGCTCGTTGTCGTGGGACAAGTCGCTTCGCCGGATCGCTCCGATCCTCGGCAGGCGCACCTAGGACGTCCCCGTGCACCACTCTTAGGTGGGGTCGAACGGCCGAGTCTCAAGTGCCGGTTCGCGCTACACGCTCCGCGCACGAAGAACCTTGAGCTGGGGGCGATTTGGGTGCTGACAGCACCCAAATCGCCCCCAGTTGACCTGGCGCTCGTTCCCCCCCAGGCGTTCTGGGTCGAATCTGATGGTTATCTGGTGGCCTATTCGACCCAGAACCCTGGTTTGCTTGCGTGGGTCTGCTGGTTTGCTTGGTGTGGGCTTCGGGGTATGTCTCTGTCAGATCTTTTGGGGCTTCATCGATACTTGTAATTCGTTAGTTTGTTGTTAGGGAATACTCGTATTTTCTAGGCAGAGGAGAAGGACATGAATTCACCAGGCAGACGGCGATGGCTTCCTTCGCCATCGATGGCCGTGGCGGTATTGGCGATGGTGCTCGCATTGGGCGGCACGGCCACCGCGCTTTCGGGCAAGTTCTCCGTCAAGCGGGACGACATCGCTCCGAAGGCGGTCTCGAACAGCAAGCTCGCCGGCAAGGCGGTCACCAGCGGAAAGATCAAGGACGGCAACGTCGGCTCCTACAAGCTGAGACTGAACGGCAGCACCGCGGTGCTGGGTGAGTCCTCGACCACCTCGCAGACCCCGGTCGACCTCGGCGGCCCCTCGGTCTCGGTCAAGGTTCCCGAGGGTGCCATGCTCGCGATCCAGGCAGAAGCCGCGATCCGGGCCACCGGAAACGCCCAGGGCCGGGTCTATCTGACAGAACCGAGCCTCGTACCGACACCGGCACGAGTTCTCTCATCCGGTGCTACCGCCGACTTCCAGACCAAGTACTCGACCCCGGGCAGTACCGCCAGCGGGGCCGACGACGGAGTGGCCAGCAAGGTGCGCGCGGGGTGGATAGTGATGCCCTCGACACCCAGTACGAAGACATTCTCACTGCGCTACGACACGACCGGGGGAACGGCGATCTTCAAGGAACGCCGTCTGACCGTGACGGTTATTCGTTAATTGTCAGGCAGCTTCACGAAAGTCAAGCTCGACGTCCTGGATCCTGATCGGCGCGTTGGCGTCGAACAGGGTCTGGGATGCCGGGCGAGGCTTGCGAGGTGGCACTACCCACTCGTCACAGCCGCGAAAGGCATCAGCGAAAAGCTGTGCCTTCACACTTTTGGGACGAGCTTGATCGAATACCTCTTTAGCCATAGGGGCAATCCTCTCCTACCACAGGGGTTATGGAAAGTCTCTTCGCCCCGTCGGACGGAAAACCTGCCGCAATTTGCGGGGTCTCAGGACGACGCCGGCTTCGTCAGTACCGCCCAAAATCCCAGCTCACGTGCCGGGACAGCACTATCACTGGAATTTTGAGCGGAAATCCTCGCCGGGCGCCGCCCTGAGACCCCGCAAATGAGGTGGGAGAAGAGGCCAACTTGACGACTTCTCTAAACTTCATTGAATGAAGGCAGATATCCACCCCGAATACACCCTGGCCAACGTTCATTGTTCGTGTGGCAACCAGTTCTACACGCGGTCCACGAAGGCTGATCTCCACGTTGAGCTTTGCTCTGCCTGCCATCCCTTCTACACCGGCAAGCAGAAGCTGGTCGACACCGGTGGACGCGTCGAGCGTTTCCAGCGCCGCGCCGCCAAGCGCGCCAAGGCCAACGCCGGCCAGGAGTAGCGGTCCGGCCGGGCGGTACGCCCGGCCGTCCCCAGCTTTTCCCCGCGCCCTGCTCTAGGGTCGCTGGCCCATGGAATCGTCGCTGAACAACGGCGCCACCGAGACGGACGCGCCGGACATCGAGGCGAGGACGATGCCGGACGGCGCCCTCGTCGCCAAGCGGGACGCCCCCGTGGGCGGCCAGGCGGTGCTCGAAGGCGTGATGATGCGCGGCGTCTCCAACTGGGCGGTCGCGGTCCGCAACCCCGACGGTGAGATCGAGATCACCCGCGAGGGCATCGTCTCCTGGGCACAGCGCCATCCGGTGCTGCGCTGGCCGCTGATCCGCGGTGTGGTCGCGCTCGCCGAATCCCTGAAGATCGGATTCAAGGCCCTCGGCATCTCCGCCAACGCGCAGCTGACCGCCGAGGACGGGGTGGAGGAAGAGGAGATCGGCGGTCTCGCCTGGGGCCTCACCATCGTCTTCTCTCTGCTGCTGGCGATCGGCCTCTTCTTCGTGGTCCCGGTCGGGCTGACCAGTCTCTTCAAGGATCAGCTCGGCTCGCCGGTGCTCTTCTGGCTGGTCGAAGGCCTGCTCAGGACCGCCATCTTCTTCGGCTACATCGTCGCGATCAGCCGGCTGAGGGATCTGCGCCGGGTGTTCGAGTTCCACGGGGCCGAACACAAGACGATCTCCTGTTACGAGGCCGAAGACGAACTGACCCCGGCGAGAGCCAAGCTCTACTCGCGGCTCCATCCGCGCTGCGGCACCAGCTTCCTGCTGATCGTCATGGTGCTCGCGATCTTCGTCTTCGCGCCGATCGGGCTGCCCGCCTGGTACTGGCTGCTGCTGTCACGGATCCTCGGGGTGCCCCTGATCGCCGGACTCGCCTACGAGGTGATCAAGTGGGCCGGCCGCAACCGCGACAAGTCCTGGGTCCGGGTTGTCATGTGGCCCGGGCTGATGCTCCAGAACCTGACCACCCGTGAGCCGGACGAAAGCCAGCTCGAGGTGGCGATCGCGGCACTGAATTCGGTGCTGGAAGTGGAACGGCCCGAGGACAACGCCGACCTCGAACCGATCGAGATCGTTGCCTGATCGCGAACCGGCCCTCCGGTCGTCACAATCAACCCAGTGATCAACCGGCTCATAGAACAGATCGAAGAGCGCTTCGCCGAGCTCGAGCGCGCGATGAGCGACCCCGAGGTCATCAGCGACCGCGAGCGCTACGCCGAGGTCGGACGCGAGTACCGGCAGGTGTCGAAGGCCCACGAGTTCGTGCTGGAACACCAGACCCTGGTCGACGACCTTGCCGGAGCCCGCGAGCTGATCGAGGAGATGGGCGACGACGACGAGCTGCAGGCCGTGGTCAACGAGGCACCGAAGCGGATCGCGGAGCTCGAAGAGGAGATCCGCCTGGCGATGGTCGATCCCGATCCCAACGACGACAAGAACGTCCTGGTCGAGATCAGGGCGGGTACCGGCGGGGACGAGGCGGCCCTGTTCGCGGGTGATCTCTACAAGATGCTCACCCGCTACGCCGCCGAACGCGGCTTCAGCACCGAGACACTCTCGCAGTCACATGCCGAGCAGGGAGGGTTCAAGGAAGCGACCTTCGCGGTCAAGGGCGATGCCGCCTACTCGGTCTTCAAGTACGAGGGTGGCACTCATCGTGTCCAGCGGGTCCCGGAGACCGAGTCACAGGGCCGGATTCATACCTCCACCGCCACCGTCGCCGTGCTTCCCGAAGCCGAGGACGTGGAAGTCCAGATCGAGCAGAACGACCTTCAGATCGACGTCTACCGCTCATCGGGCCCGGGCGGCCAGTCGGTCAACACGACCGATTCCGCCGTCCGCATCACCCACAAGCCGACCGGAATCGTGGTCTCGATGCAGGACGAAAAATCACAGCTCCAGAATCGCGAAAAGGCGATGCGCGTCCTGCGCGCCCGAATCTACGAGCGCCAGCTCGCCGAGCAGCAGGCGGCGATCGCCTCCGAACGCAAGGCTCAGGTCGGCACCGGTCAGCGCTCCGAGAAGATCCGCACCTACAACTTTCCCCAGGGCCGGGTCACCGACCACCGGATCAAGCTCACCTCTCACGATCTCGACGGCGTCCTCCAGGGCGACCTCAGCGAGTTCACCGGCGCGCTCGCCGGCGAAGAGAAGCGCCAGCGCCTCGAAGCGGCGCAGGCCGGCTGAGTCATGTCCGATCCGAAGATCTCCGACGGCGCCCCCCAGGGTGAGGCGCTGTCCGCGGCGGTCGAGAGCTTCGAGGCCGCCGGCATCCAGATGCCCCGACTCGACGCGGAGGTGATGCTCTCCAGCATCACCGGGCGGGACCGCTCGAACCTGATCGCGAGCCCCGAGACCCCTCTGACACCAAGCCAGTCCAGGACCTTCGCGAGCGCGGTCCGGCGGCGTCTGCGGCGCGAGCCGGTCGCCTACATCCTCGGCAGTAAGGGCTTCCGTTACATCGATCTGAAGGTCGATCCGCGGGTGCTGGTGCCCCGTCCGGAATCGGAGATGCTGGTCGAGTTCGCGCTCGAGCGCCGGCCGAAGACCGTGCTCGAGATCGGCACCGGTTCGGGGGCGATCGCCCTCGCGGTCGCCGATGAGATCGCCGGCTGCGAGGTGCTGGCCACCGACATCTCGGCCGACGCGATCGCGGTCGCGAGCGCCAACGCTGTGAACCTCGGCCTCGACGACCGGGTCGAGTTCCTGCTCGGATCGCTGCCCGAGTCAGGTGATTTCGACCTGATTCTCGCCAACCTGCCCTATGTGGCCGATGGTGAGGGCCTCGCTCCCGAGATCCGCGGCTGGGAACCGGACGTCGCAGTGTTCGGCGGCAAGACCGGCTACGAGGTCTTCGAGACGGTTCTGTCCGAGCTGGCCGGCAGCGAGATCGAGACCCGGGCGATCGCTCTCGAGATCGGACACGGACAGGGAGACGTGATCTCCGATCTGGTCCGTGGTGCCGGTTTCGAGCAGGTCACGCTCTGGCCCGATCTGGCGGGCATCGGCCGGGTCGTGATCGGTCACAATCCGCAGCCGGCGGCGCCCGCTTGAAATGATCTGGTCGTGAAAGTCATCGCGACCGACATGAACGCCGGCGACGCCGCTCGCCAAGCCCTTGAGAGCTGCATCAGCAAGGGTGAGGTCGTCCTGTTCCCCTCCGACGGCATCTACGGGCTCGCCTGCGACCCGCTGAACGAGAAGGCCGTCGACCGGATCCACGCGATCAAGGGACGCGACGACGGCAAGTCCTCGGCGGTCATGTACTTCTCACCGCTCGCGATGAGGGAGCTGGTCCGCGATCTCGGCCAGAAGGTGAGCGAAGCTTTCGGCCGGCTGCTGCCGGGTCCGGTCACGCTGATCGTGCCGAACCCGCGGCACCGCTATCCGCTGGCCTGCCGGGAGGATCCCGCCAGGCTCGGTGTGCGGGTGATCGACGGTCCTCTGGCCGGGGTCCGCTGTCCGATCTTCCAGACGAGCGCCAATTTGAGCGGGGAGCCGGCGCCCGCCTCGTTCGCGGGTGTGGTGCCCGAGGTGCGCGAGGAGGTCGATCTGGCGATCGACGGCGGCGAGCTGACCGGCCTGCCCTCGACCGTGGTCGATCTGACCGAGCTGGACGAGAACGGGGTCTGGACTGTCCTCCGTGAGGGCGGGATGTCCAGGGGCGACCTGATCGCCGCCCTGGGGCACTAGCAAGGAATCAGGATCGCTTCACCCAACAAGGAATCAGGATCGCCTCACTTCGTTGTGCGATCCTGATTTCGAAGTACGAGCGGAGTGAGCGGGCAAGCTGATACCCCCGCGCAGTGCCCGGGGGGCCTTGTTCAGCAGCCCTGGTTCTTGACCCGCCTGTAGGGCAGCTTCACGATCCGCTGGGCGACGTTGTTCTTCTTCTCCAGCTCGAACAGCGAGTTGTACGGATCCAGCCTGAGCACATAGGCGAAGCAGCCCTTAAGTCCGGTGACGTCGATCCACTGCAGGTCGTAGGTGGACGGATAGATGTCCGACCAGCCGACCGAGGTTCCCAGGGTGACCCGGTTCTCCTCGGGGTTCTGGTTGCAGGCGGGGTAGACCGCCTCGCTCGGGGAGCGCGGCCCCGGGTTGGTGTTCTCCAGGTCACGGAAGCAATAGAACTGCTTCGGCCCCTCTTTCACCTTCTTCACCTTGCGGCGGTTCTCGTCGATCCGCCACAGCTCGAAGTGGAGGGGATGGGCGACCTTCCAGTAGGCGCCGCCATACTGCTCGCCGACGTTGAAGAAGCGCAGGCGGGCCTGGGTCGGAAAGAGCGAGTAGCCGCCGTTCTTCTTGACGATCGCCTGGGTCACGTTCATCGAGCGCTCCCGGTCACGCCGGCCGCGCAGCTCCATCGGCCCCTGGCCGCGGCTCTTGATGTCGTTGGTCGCCCGCAGCAGCATCCGGCCGGGCTCGGTGCGCTTGTCCACATACATCTCCGAGGGCTTGCCGATCCGCAGGTCGGGGCAGAGCAGCCGCTCCCTCTGCGGCGCCTTCGCGGCACAGGGTCCGCTGCCGTCGGCGGATGCGGTGGATGTGAGCGGGCCCGAGGCGAGTGCGGCGGCGAACAGGACGGCGAAGGTTTTGAGAGTACGCATTTTCACGGAGTGAATCATGCCGAAATCACCTTGCCCGAATCTTGCGGCGGCGAATGAGATCAGCCGATGGTAGTCTCGCGCCATGCGTATCGCAATGGGGGCCGACCACGCGGGGTTCGACCTGAAAGAAGCTGTCAAGTCCAGGCTCGAAGCCGCCGGTCACGAGGTCGAGGATGTCGGGACGCACTCCTCCGAATCGACCGACTATCCGCCCTTCGCCGCCGAGGCCGCGACCCTCGTCGCCAGCGGTCAGGCGGAGCGCGGCGTGATCGTCTGCGGATCCGGCAACGGGGTCGCGATCGTCGCCAACAAGGTCAACGGAATCCGGGCCGTCAACGCGCATGATGTCGCCGAAGCCGAGATGGCCCGGCGCCACAACAACATCAACGTGGTCACCCTTTCCGGTGCACGGCTCAGCCCCGACGAGGCGGGCGCGATCGTCGACGAGTTCCTCTCCGAGGAGTTCGAGGGCGGCCGTCACGAGCGTCGCGTCGGTGAGATCGCCACGGTCGAACGGGCCGTGGCCGAACGGACCGACACCTAGGGGATTGCGGCGGGCCAGGACGAGATGACCGGCCGCCTCTACAGTCTCGCCTCATTCTGCATCCGGCACCGTCGGATCGTGGTCGCCTTCTGGATCGTCCTGGCGATCGCGATCTCGGTCCTCGCCTCCTCGTTCGGCAAGCAGTTCGCCGACGATCTCACCCTTCCCGGCAAGGACAGCCAGCAGGCGACCGACCTGGTCGATTCGAAATTCCCGGGCCAGTCCAACGGTTCGAACCCCGTCCTGTTCAAGGCGAAACAGGGCAAGATCACCGATTCGGCGAACCAGAAAGCGGTCGAGGGCGCGATCAAGGAGCTCTCGAAGGACAGCGAGGTCACCTCGATCAACGACCCGTTCTCGAAGAGCGCGCCGGGCCAGGTGAGCAAGGACGGCAAGATCGCCTACGCCTCGATGGTGATCAGCGACGGCCCCGGCGACCTCAGCGACGAAACCGCCCAGGATCTGGTCGACGAGGCCCATTCCGCGGCCGGGGACGGCCTCAAGGTGGCGGTGGGGGGATATCTCGGGCAGCAGGTCTCGAAGCCCTCGACCGAATCGAGCGAGGTGGTCGGGCTGGTCGTGGCAATGATCGTGCTCGCCCTCACTTTCGGCACCGTCGTCGCGATGGGCCTCCCGATCCTCAGCGCGGTCTTCGGGCTGGGGGTGAGCATGGGCCTGATCACCCTGCTCAGCAACGTGGCCACGGTCTCCACGGTGGCGCCGACCCTGGCGACCATGATCGGGCTCGGTGTCGGGATCGACTACGCGCTGTTCGTGGTCACCAGGCACCGGCTGGCGATGCACGAGGGACATGATCCGCCCGAGGCCGCCGCGCGCGCGGCCGCGACCGCCGGCGGTGCCGTCGTCTTTGCCGGGAGCACCGTGGTCGTCGCCCTGCTCTCGCTCGGCCTGGCCGGCATCCCGCTGGTCTGGACGCTCGGCTATACGGCCGCGATCGCGGTGATCGTCGCGATGCTCGCCTCGATCACCTTCCTGCCCGCTCTGCTTGCGATGATCGGCCACGGAATCGAGCGGCTGCCGATCCCGCTGCCCCACAACACCAAGGCCGACCATGAGGCCCACGGCTGGCGCCGCTGGGCCGAATGGGTCGCCCGGCATCCGATCCCCTCGGTCGTGGTCAGCGTGCTGATCCTGCTGGTGATCGCGCTGCCGGTGCGCAACCTGGAACTCGGCCAGGAGGATGACCAGGCGCTGCCGAAATCGACCGAGACCCGACAGGCCTACGACCTGACCACCGAGGGGTTCGGCGTGGGGGAGAACGGTCCGCTGCTGATCGCGATGGAGGTCGGTGACAAGGCCGATGTCGACTCGCTCAGCAAGGCGATCGGCAAGGCGGAGGGCATCGCCGAGGTGACCCCGCCGGCCTTCGACAAGTCGGGGGATGCGGCGATCTTCAACGCGGTCCCGACCACGTCGCCGTCGTCGATCGCGACCGAGGACACGGTCAGCCGGCTGCGGGACACGACCATTCCCGACACGCTGAAAGGCACCAAGAGCACCGCCCACGTGGGCGGACAGACCGCCGGATACGTCGATCTGGCCTCGGAGATCGCCGACAAGCTGCCGCAGGTGATCCTCACCGTGGTCCTGCTCTCCTTCTTCGTGCTGATCCTCGCCTTCCGTTCGGTGGTGGTGCCGCTACAGGCGGCGGCGATGAACCTGCTCTCGATCGGTGCCGCCTACGGGCTGGTCACCTTCGTGTTCCAGGAGGGGCACGGCGCGACCCTGATCGGGCTCGAGGGAGCGGTCCCGGTGGTGAGCTTCCTGCCGCTGGTGATGTTCGCGATCCTGTTCGGGCTCTCGATGGACTACGAGGTTTTCCTGCTGACGCAGATCAGGGAAGCCTGGAAGAAGACCGGCGACAGCGACCGGTCGGTGGTGATCGGGGTGACCTCCTCGGGCCGGGTGATCACCTCGGCCGCGCTGATCATGGTCGCGGTCTTCTTCAGTTTCGTACTGAGCGGCGATCCGGTGGTCAAGCAGTTCGGGGTCGGGCTCGCCTTCGCCGTGGCGATCGACGCGACCATCGTCCGCTGCCTGCTGGTGCCGGCCGTGATGATCCTGATGAAACGATCCAACTGGTGGTTCCCCGGCTGGCTCGACCGGCTGGTGCCGCGAATCGACATCGAGGGCAACGAGTACTTCGACATGCGGGAGACCGAGCGCCAGATCCGCGACCGCTAGGGGCTGGCGGCGTTGCTACCCTGAACCTTCGTTCCTGTCCGCGTGGAACCAGCCCGATCGGCTGGTCAGAGCCGAAAGGTTGTTTGAACCGATGAGCGCCCTCACCGAGAATCTTCTCGACGCCAAATTGGAAGATGTCGATCCCGAAGTGGCGGCCGCGCTCGACGGCGAGCTCGCCCGTCAGCGCGACACACTCGAGATGATCGCCTCCGAGAACTTCGTGCCCCGCGCCGTGCTGGAGGCCGCCGGTTCGGTCCTGACCAACAAGTACGCCGAGGGCTATCCTGGGCGCCGCTACTACGGCGGCTGCGAGCAGGTCGACATCGTCGAGCAGCTGGCGATCGACCGTGCGATGGAGCTGTTCGGGGCCGGGCACGCCAACGTCCAGCCGCATTCGGGCGCCCAGGCCAACAATGCCGCCTACATGGCGCTGATCGAGCCCGGCGACACGATCATGGGTCTCGCCCTCGATCACGGCGGCCATCTGAGCCACGGAATGAAGCTCAACGTGTCCGGCAAGCTCTACGGAGTGGTGCCCTACCACGTGTCCCGCGAGGATCTCCGGGTCGACATGGACGAGGTCGCCCGCCTTGCGGTCGAGCACCGGCCGAACCTGATCGTCGCCGGCTGGTCCGCGTATCCGCGCCAGCTGGATTTCGCCGCTTTCCGTGAGATCGCCGACTCGGTCGACGCCAAGCTGATGGTCGACATGGCTCATTTCGCCGGGCTGGTCGCCGCCGGCGAGCATCCCAACCCGGTGCCCTACGCCGATGTGGTGACCACCACGATCCACAAGACTCTGGGCGGCCCGCGAAGCGGCATGATCCTCAGCAGGGAAGAGCTGAAGGCGGACATCAACCGCGCCGTCTTCCCCGGCCAGCAGGGTGGCCCGCTCATGCATGTGATCGCCGCGAAGGCGGTCGCTCTCGGCATCGCTTCGACGCCGGAGTTCGCCGAGCGTCAGAGCCGGACGATCGCCAATGCCCAGGCGCTCGCCGCAGGCCTGATCGAGGGCGGCATCGACGTGCTGACCGGTGGCACCGACGTTCATCTGGTGCTGCTCGACCTGAGCTCGACCGGACTGGATGGTCAGACCGGGGAGGATCGTCTCGACCAGGTCGGGATCACCGTGAACCGGAACTCGATCCCGTTCGACGAGCGTCCCCCGATGAATCCTTCGGGTCTCAGGATCGGCACCCCGGCGCTGACCACCCGCGGCATGCAGCCCGAAGACATGACCGAGATCGCTTCGATCATCGTCGCCGCCCTCTCGGACGATTTCGAGGGTCAGCGTGAGGCACTGGTCGCGCGCAGCCGGGCGCTGATGGACAAGTACCCGCTGTACCCGGGCCTCTAGAGACCCGATGATCAGGTCCGACCGGTCCCCTCAGGCCGGTGTCCGATGAAGGTCTGGTTCGACTGCACCGCGGCGGCGCACCCGCTGGTGCTGAAGCCGGTCATCGACCGCTTCAAGGAGCGGGGCGACGAGGTGCTGGTGACGGCCCGTGACTACGGGCAGACGGTCGGCATCCTCGATCTGCTCGGGATCGAGCACAAGGTGGTCGGCGCTCACGGCGGCGGGTCGAAGTTCGGCAAGGCGAGGGCTCTCGCCGGACGGTCCGCCCGCCTCGCCGGGGTCGCCTGGAAGTTCCGGCCGGACCTGGCCGTCGCCCACGGTTCGGTCGATCTGGCCCTGGTCTCGGCGACCATGCTGATCCCTTCGGCCCAGCTTCAGGACTACGAGTTCGCGGGCCTTCAGCGCCAGATCGCGTTCCGGATCGCCAAGCGGGTCCTGGTGCCGGACACGATCCCGGTCGAGCGCATGGCCAAGATCGGGGCGAAGGGCGACAAGCTCGTCCGCTATCCCGGCCTGAAAGAGGATTACTACCTGGCGGGCTTCGAGCCTGATCCGGCGGTGATCACCGAGCTCGGCTTGGATCGTGAACGGGTTCTGGTGGTGGTGCGTCCGCCGCCGGAGACCTCCGAGTACCACGCCGACAACCCGCTCTACGACCGGGTGATCGACCGGCTGGCCACGGCCGAGGGGGTCACCGCGGTGATCATTCCCCGGACCGAGTCGCAGGCAGCGGTCGCCCGTGGCAAGAACTCTCCGAATCTGGTCGTGCCGGATCACGCGATCGACGCCCAGAGCCTGATCGCCTATGCCGACCTGGTGGTCAGCGCCGGCGGCACCATGAACCGCGAGGCGGTGGCGCTCGGAACTCCGGTCTACACGACTTTCGCCGGACGCATGGGAGGGGTGGACGAAGCCCTGATCGCCGAGGGCAAGCTCCAGGTGCTGGAGAGCGCCGAACAGCTGGAGCTCATGAAGCGAACCGGAAGCCCGGGAGCCAGGGAGCCGAGAGACCCGGAGTTCCTCGTGGAGGGGATCCTCGGCGCAATAGGCCCCAACTGGCAACCCCCGGCCTAGCCAGCCACCAACCTTCGAGTCGAACTGGGGGCGATCCGGGTGCAAATAGCACCCGGATCGCCCCCAGTTCGAGGTTGTCCCACGCGCGAAGCGCGGAGCGAAGCGACCCGGCCCCGACTCTCTGCCGCAGACGCAGCGGGCAGAACCGGTGCCTAGAGCCACACACGAGGGGGTGGAGACGATTAGCACCCCATGTGGGGTGCTAA
>DATJUB010000028.1:0-22838 GCA_035502775.1 Solirubrobacterales bacterium
GGCCGTAAATCGTCTCCACCCCCCTGATCCTCGGGTGATGTGTGGGCTTGTTCTGTGACGGATTCGTGGACTGTCCGTAGTAGAGATATGAATGTGACTCTCGAGCCACCCCAAGCCGTGACCGACCTCCGGGTCCGGACCTTCGAGGACCTCTATCGGGGAAGCCGGGACGACCTGTACGCATACGTCGCCGGACTGCTCAGGGACCGGGTCGCGGCCGAGGACGTCACCGCGCTCGCCTTCGAGCGGGCCTACCGCAAATGGAACCGCTTCGACCCGAAACGCGGCACCGCGAGGGGATGGCTGTTCGGCATCGCCCGCAACGCGGCGCTCGACGAGCTGCGCAAACGGAAACGAGAGGCCCCACTGACCCACGACCCGGCCGCACCCGAACCGATCGACCGGGCGGGTGAGGATCTGGAGCGGCAGATGACCGTGACCAGAGCCCTGGCCACCCTGCCCGCTGCCGAGCGCGAACTGGTCTCGCTGAAGTTCTACGCCGGACTCAACAACAAGGAGATCGCGGAGGCCACCGGGATCTCTGCCAGCAACGTCGGCACCCGCATCCACCGTGCCATGAGCAAACTTCGCCAAGCCTGTCAGGAGGCCGAGCATGTCAACTGAGACCAACCACCCCGAACCGGACCTCTCCGAGTTCGCCGACCTCGCGGTCGCGCTCGAAGCGGCCCGCCCGGAGCCCACCGAAGAGTTCACCGAACGGCTCGACGCCGCCGTCGCCGACCACTTCCCCGCGGAGTGGTCGAATGAGTCCTGGGGCGACTCACGGGATGGCTTCCTCACGCCGATCAAGCGGTGGCTGCGACAGCTGAACCGCCACCGGCTTCCGTTGATGGCAGGCGGGGCCGGTCTCGCGGTCGTCGTGATCGCGGTCGGCATCGGTCTGAACCAGGGACCGGACGAACCCGGGCCCGATACACCAACGACCATCGCCGACTCGAATTCCGGTCGTGCTGCCGAGGGAGAGCTTTTCGACGGCAGCGGCAAGGCTACGGAAGACAGTGCGGGAGCCACTGCAGGACCAGCGAGAATTGAGTCTGAGTCACTTGCTCAAGCCGATGCGGGCGGACATTTTTCTCGTGTAAGACCAACCTCCAAGGCCCCCGGCCCCTACGCCGCGGGTATCGCCAACCGCAAAGTCGCGCAGGAGGCCGAGATCACGCTGGGCACGAGGCCCGAAAACGTTCAGGAGGTGAGCAACGAGATCGTCGAGACGGTCGATGACCACAACGGCATCGTGCTCGACTCCTCGGTCAAGGACGGCCCGGCCGGTGAGGCCGGGGCCGATTTCTCCCTGATGATCCCGAGCGCCCAGTTGGAATCGGCGATCAGCGATCTGTCCGGCATCGCCGATCTGCGGGCCCGCAGCCAGGAGACCGAGGACATCACCGCTCCCACACTGACTGTTCAGGACAGTCTCCGGACGGCCCGGGCGCGGGTCGAGAGCCTGGTCGGCCAGCTGGCCGACGCGACCACCGACGAGGAGCGGGCCAAGGTCGAGGATGAACTCGGCCAGGAGCGCCGCAAGGTTGCGCGCCTCACCACCAGGCTCAACCGTCTGGACCGAAAGGCGAACCTGACCCCGGTGGCGGTCACGGTCGAGACCGGTGGCGGCGCCAGCGCCGATCAGAACGACTCGTCCTGGGGTATCACCGACGCCGTCGACGAAGCCGGGCGGATGCTCGCGATCGCCGCCGGGGTGGCCCTGATCGCCCTCGCGGTCGCGATCCCGGTCGCGCTGCTCGTGCTGATCGCGCTGGCCCTCAACCGGGCCTGGGTCCGACGGGCCCGCAGGCGCGCGCTGGACGAGAGCTAGCCGCCCAGGTAGGCCTCGCCCCGAGGGGAGATCCGGTATCCGGTCTCCAGGCTCAGGGTGAGGCCGATCTCCTTCAGCTTGCGTACGTTGCGCTTGGTCGCGAGCTTCTCCTGGCCCAGCTCCTCGGCCAGGTCCCCGGCCCTGATCTCCGGCCGGGACTCGATCAGCCGCAGGGTGCGTTCGGTCCAGGGACCGGACCGGCTCGCCCGGTCCCAGCGCGCCAGCTGCGCCTCGATCTCGGCCCGCTGTCCGGCGTCGATATCCCGGTCCCGCGCCAGCTCGACCCGAGGGTCATCCCCCTCCCACTCGACCTCGATCCGCAGCAGATGCGCGCCCGGCCTCCGGTCCAACTCGGCCAGCAGGGCGGCACGGTCGTCGAACCCGGCCCGGACCGCGTCACTGTCGCCGATCGCATCGGTCCCCGGCAGCTCGGTGACGGCGGTGATCCGGACCAGCCCGCCCACCGTCTTGAAGCTGGTTCCCTCCTTGACGCGGACCTTGTCCCAGCGCCTGAAGACGAGATCGATCGTTCCCGCCGCGATGCCCCGTGCTGTCGCTTCCTTCAGAAGCACGGGCCGTGATACTCAGCCGTCGTAGGGTTCGAAGTCGCTGGTGCGGGCCCCGCAGACGGGGCAGAACCAATCCTCGGGGATGTCCTCGAAAGCGGTTCCGGCGGGGATGCCGCCATCGGGGTCACCGTCGGCCGGATCGTAGATCCAGCCACAGGACACACAGATCCAGAGGCTTGTCGTCGCGGTGCTCATGGAGCGCAGGTTACCCAAGCCCCACGCGATCGACCTGTACGGTATGGGGGTGCCTCAACTGCCCGAGCCCGGTCCGTCCGAGCGAATCAATCTCGGCGATCCGACCGAGCCCCGCCCCGCGGCGACGATCATCCTGCTGCGCGACCGGGAGGACGGCGGCGCCGGAGACGAGCAGTTGCTCGAGGTGCTGATGCTGCGCCGTTCCCCCGAGGCGCGGTTCATGCCGAACGTCTGGGTCTTCCCCGGCGGTTCGCTCGACCCCGAGGACGGCGACGGAATCGCCGGCCTCGCGACCTGCGCCAGGCGGGAGCTTTCCGAGGAGTCGGGCATCCTGCTTCCCGCCGACGCGGACCTGGTGCCGCTGGCCCGCTGGGTCACGCCCGAGGTGATCAAGACCCGCTTCGACACCTGGTTCTTCCTCGCCGAGGCTCCGGCCGGAACCGTGGCGGTTCCCGACGGGGTCGAGATGACCGCCGAGCGCTGGCTCTCCCCCAGGACCGCGCTCGCCGAGTACGAGGCCGAGGAGTTCGCGATCGTCTTCCCGACCGTCAAGCAGCTCGAGGCTCTGGTGCCCCATCGCGACACCGCGACCGCGATGGCCGCCTCCAAGGCGGACCCGAACGCGACCCGCCAGGTCCTGCCGAAGGTGATCGGCGACGAGCGCCACCACCGCATCGTGCTGCCCTACGAGGACGACTACCCGACCTGAAGGTCCGTCCGTCCGGCTTCGCTCCGAGCTAAGAGCCGGTCGGCGTGATGAGTGACCCGGCGCTCGAGGAAGAGCAGGTACTCGAGTGCCTGCGTCAGCCAGGCCGCGCTCAGTGCCGCGTGCAGATTCTCGCGGCCGTCGGCCTCCGCGATCAGGTCGATCACCGGATCGGCGGCGGCGACCGGATCCCGGTCCGGAACGGGCAGCCCGCCCCCGCCGTGGAACGCGATCGCGCATTCGCGGTACCACTCGAGGATCCGCTGGTTGAGGGCGTACAGCCGGCTGGCCATCTCGGCGGGCGGCGTCTCGTACCAGGGCATCAGCACCATCATCCGGAAGGCGTGCGAGGACCGGAGCAGCCGGCTCGCACAGGCGGTCAGGGCGACCAGGCTCTCGGCGTCGATCTGGCCGGCGGAGCTCTCGTCGAGGCGCTGCCGGAGTGCCGCGTCAAGGCGATCGGCGGCGGCCACGGCCTCGTTTCGAACCGAGTCGAGCGGGTCGACCTCCCGCCCCTCGATCGCCGCCTTCACCCGGCTGGCGATCAGCCGTGATGCCGTGTCGTACGCCTCGGCCAGCGAGTGGGCGATCAGGACGCGGGCGCCGCGCGGCCACATCATCAGGCCCACCACCAGGCTGACCGCGCAGCCGATCGCCACATCCTCGATCCTGACCAGGCCGACTTCGAGCCCGACCGGTTCGATCAGGTTGAAGAGGACCATCACCAGCACCGAGAATCCAGCCTGGCCGGCGGCGAAGGAGATCGCGTGGCTGGCGTAGGAGGCGAACAGCACCGCGACCGGCAGCGCGATCCAGAGCAGCGGCTGATGGTCTCCGATCAGGAAGAGCACGGCACCGCCGATGACGATCCCCGCCACGGTGCCGAGCATGGCCGAGAACACGCTGCCCTCGGTGCCGATCGCGTTCGAGCGCAGCACCGAGAGGGTTCCGAGCACCACCCAGAAAGCGTTCTGCGCGTTGACCAGGTCGGCGACGAAGACGGCCAGCCCGATCCCGATCGCGCCGCGCACGCTGTTCCTGAGCCAGGCCGAGCGCGGATTGATGTGCTCGGCCAGCAGCCGCTCGGCCGCGGCGGCCTTGCGGCGACCGGTGCCCACCACCCGCAGCCAGCGCTGACCGAGAGCTCCCGGCGCCCGCCGGCGGCCCGCGGCGACGTTGGTGAATCCGACCGCCTCGGTGATCGAGAAGGAGAGCATGCGCAGCTTGAAGGTGCGGGCGAGGTCGAGCTTCAACTCTTCGTGACCGACCTCGCCACCGGTCACCCGGCGGCTGAAATCCCGGACGAGATCGTGACGGGCCTCGTCGATGTCGCCCGTCTCGACGTTCCCCTCCGCACCCCGGATCACACCGGAGCTGCCACGGAGCGCCCGGGCACAGGCCGTACGCAGGCGGGCGGCACCCGGTCCGGCCTCATCCCCGATCGATGGTCCGTCCCGCCAGAACAGGCTCGTGGTCCAGCCCAGCTGTTCGATCAGCGCGGCGACCGCGGCCGCCGAACCGGTCGGGCCGGTCGGGCGGTGCGGGGTGGCCAGGAACCGCTTGCGCACCGCGGTCACCGTGCGGTTGGCGTCGTCCCGCAGCCGGGGGTCGTCGGGATTCTCGATCAGCCTGGCGAGCGCTTCGCAGGCTTCGGCACACCCCCGGCGCAGCTCGGAGGTCCAGGGCTGGCGCCAGAGCAGGAAGACCGCGGGGATCGCGATCGCGCAGGCGATCGCCCAGCCGAGCAGGCGATCGTCGATCGCCGAGGGTTCGGCCGGGATCATCACCGGCAGCACGATCAGCAGCACGGCGGCGGTCCGTGCGGCGGCGAGATATCCGTTGATCACGCCGGAGAAGAAGATCAGGAAGGTGAGGGCGGCGGCGACGGCGGTCGCGGCCAGCCGGTGTTCCGCGACCAGGGTGCCCATCGTGATCAGGAACGCGCCGGCGATGGCCAGGCCGAGATACGCGAGCAGCCGTGACCGGGTCCGTCCGGAGAACTCGACCAGCACCAGCAGCGCGAAGCTGCCGAAGGCGGCGAAGACCGGGGCATGGTTGCCACCGACCAGGACGGTGACGAGGGCGAAGCAGACTGGCATGACGATCGCGGCCCGCGCCGCACTTTTCAGCGCAGCGGGATCCGGTCGCCATCTACGCACCTGGGAAGGGCTCCAGACCGGCGTTCCAGGGACCGGGCGGGTAGGTGTGGAATCCCTCCTCGTCCATTTCCGCGTGGAGCCGCTTGAAAAGCTCGCCGGCGTTGGCGAGCGCCAGTTTCAGTTCGGCTTCGGTTCGTTCCTTGAGCCGCCACAGGAACCAGAACTGGCGGTCGTTGATGCCGAAGTCGCATTCGCGGTCGATCGTGGTGGTCCAGTCGAGGAAACCGGGCGAGAACAGTTCGCGCAGCGCCATCGGGTCGTAGCCGTCGGGCACGGTGGCGAGGAAGCGTTGATTGAACTCGAGCGATTCGAACTCGACCTTCTTGCGCGAGACCCGTGATTTCACGAACTCGTTCGGCCGGGACTCGATCGATTCGACGTTGAAGGCGCCGATCACCTTGGCCAGGTCGGGCATGTGGGCTTTGGTGAGAACCGCGGTCGGGACCACGCTCTTGCGGAACATCTTGCCGACCTCCTGCTCGTCGGCATCACAGCAGGCCCCCCAGAACTCCGGCGCGAGCTCACCGGTCAGGCGATTGCTGCCGCCGACGCAGAGCGCCACCGGACCATCGGCGGGGTTGATTCCACCCACGGGCTCGTAGTTGACCTCACCGGCCCCCTTGTATCCCGATACCACCGCCGCCCATTCGGCGTCTTCACCGGCCATTCAGGCAACTGTATTCCGAATCGCCTCGCTCTGCGATCCGGATTTCGAAGTTCCGGCGGGTGAATGGGCAAAAGTGTTGCCTGCGATCGTCCGCACACGGGTAGGATGGGACCCTGTTCCAATCCGAGATCGAGGAGAACGAGATATGAGTGGCGGCATAATTGCGCTGATAGTTGTTGTTGTCATCGTTTTGATTGCGGTGTTCTGGTACATCGCGACGCGCAACGGCATCATCGCCTCGCGCAATCGTGTCGAAGAGTCGTGGAGCGGCATCGATGTCCAGCTGAAGCGGCGCCATGATCTGATCCCGAACCTGGTCAACACGGTCAAGGGCTACGCGACCCATGAGCAGCAGGTTTTCGAGGCCGTGACCAAGGCCCGTGCCGACGCCATGGCCACCCCCGACAATGTCGCCCAGACCGCCGAGGCCGAGGGCAACCTGAATCGCGCGATGGCCGATCTGCGTGCGGTCGCCGAGCAGTACCCGGACCTGAAGGCCACCGAGAACTTCCAGCAGCTCAGCCGGAACCTCTCCGAGCTCGAGGATGAGATCCAGGCCTCACGCCGGATCTACAACTCCAACGTCCAGAGCTACAACACCAAGATCCAGCAGTTCCCGGCGTCGATCGTCGCCAACCAGGGCAATTTCGAGGAGAAGGAGTTCTTCGAGATCACCGATGCCGCCGAGCGCGACACACCCTCGGTCAGCTTCTAGCTCTCTTCAGCACCCGCTGCTTCGGCGGCATTCGGATTCGACGCCTCGGCCCCGGCAGCGGGCCGGGGCGGCGTTCCGAACAGCGCCGCCCACCAAACCTTGGTCAGTTCGGCGGCCACCGATTCCGGCCCGCGATCGTCCTGGCCGAGGTTCACCTGAAAGCTGCGTTCGGTCATCAGCACCAGCCCGTTGGCCAGGGCCTCGGCGTCGAGTGAGTCGGCGATCGCTCCCTCCCGCTGCCGGGTCCTGATCTGCTCGGCGGTGCCCTCGACCACCGATTCGAGCAGCACCGACCACAGTTCACGCACCTCTTCGTCGTAGGTCGAGGTTTCGTGGGCGAGACCGAGCAGCTCGGCGTTGTCCGCGTACACCTTGGCGATGTCGTAGACGGCCTTCTCGATGCCCCGGCGCGGATCCCCGCCTTTCGGCCAGCAGTTGCCGAGCCGGTTCTGGTGGCTCGCGATCAGGTCTTCGAGAGCGCCCAGGAGCAGTTCCTCCTTGTCACCGAAATACACGTAGAACGCACTGCGGGACACCCCGGCCTCCCGCGTGATGCTCTCCACGGTCAGATCCTTGAAGGATCCCGCGACCGCCTGGTCGAGGGCGGCCTGGATCAATTCCTGCCGGGTCCGCTCATGTCGGCGGCGACGGTTGTGGCGACGCTCGAGTGAATTCGGCACCGGACAAGCATAGGCCCACCGTCTGACACCCTGTCACGCAAGATTCGAGCTCATCGACCGAGAGACGGGCCGAACCGGGTACCCCGGCTGAACTCGAGTGCCGCCGATCGGTGCCTGTCGCGGCGAGGGCCGCGACAGGCACCGTGGCGGACGCTTCTTGAGACGGACCAGACCCTCTAGGGGTAGGTGATCACGTGCTCACAGCCAGCTTCCGTGTCGTAGTAGAAGTTGATGTGACAGGTGTCGTAGCCGGGTCCGCCGTTGATGATGTCGTTGGTCAATGTGTCGTCGACGGCGTAGATCACGTCATTGCCGTCGTTGCCGTAGTGCTGATCGACGCCATCGCCGCCCTCGAGGTAGTCGGCACCTTCGTTGCCGTAGATCACGTCGTTGCCAGGTCCACCCCACAGCCCGGCCCCTTCGGTGCCGCAGATCAGACCGAAGTAGGCGGAATCGGAGCCATCCCCACCGTAGATGGTGTCTCCGTTCTCACCACCGTAGACGGCGTCTCTCCCGAGTCCGCCACCCAGTTCATCGGCGGCGGCGTAGCCATGAATGAAGTCCCCACCACCGGCACCGTTCAGGGTGTCCACCTGAGGTGTACCGAGGATGCACTCATTCGTGCCGTCGCCGACGAAGGTCTTCGACTGCGCGGCCGCAGCCGGAAGCACAGCGAACACCAAACACAGCGCAATCACCCACTTCATCGGGCGAATCATTGCATTGATCAAGACAAACCTCCCATTGCTTGAATTACTCTGACCACTGGAAACTACAAAAGGTCCACACTTCCCGCTTGGTGACTCACCACGAAACGAGAAAGGCACCCCGAAGGGTGCCTTTCTCTCATCCTGATGATGTCCACGCCCGCCGGGCTACTTGCCCTTCCGCTTGGTCTTCTTGTTGATCTGGAACTGGATCTTGAACGGCTCGGTTGTGTTGAAGCGCTGGTCGGAGACTCGGAACTCGGCTTCATACTTTCCGGGCTTGGCCTTGAAGGTGGCGGAACGGCCCGCGAACTTGATCGTGTTCGTGCCGATGAAGAGGTCTTCCCACGTCGAGTATCCCCTGAACTTCTTGACCGTCCGCTTGCCCCGCTTCACCAGCTGGTAGTAGTCGGCTTCAGCCCGGCCGCGCTCATTGGTCGAGAGGACCAGGTTGGTGCCCTTCCCCTTGGGCCCCACGTAGGGTCCCGTCTCGAACCTGACATCGTCCACGTACGGTGACTCGAGATCGAAGTTGAGCGGCGCCTGCGGACCGGGATCCGAGTTGGGATCGCCGGGCACGTTGCTGACGTTCACATTGCCGCGCACCGAACTGTGAAGCTTGCAGAGGAAGAGGTAGATACCCGGCTGGTCGAACTTCACCGTGAAGGTGTCGCCGAGGGCATGGCCCTGAACACTGCCCGGATCCGAATCCCACTGAGTCGCGTTGGGCTCCTGGCCGGAAACGGAATGCTGCGTGTCCGGACCGATCCAGTCCCAGGTCACCGATTCGTTGAGGTCGATCTGCGGGCTCGGGTTCGACCACTGGAAATCGGTGATCGAGACCCTGGTGCTCTTCGCTCCGGATGGCGCGGCCAAGGCCGCCACCATCAGCAGGCCCGCCGCGAGAGCGGTCAGAAAAGCGGCCGCGGTTCTCAAGTTACGTTGTACCATCCGCTCATTCCCTGATGGAGGTGGGAGAAGACGTGGCAGTGATACAGCCAGCGCCCCGGGTTGTCCTCGATGAACCTCACCCGGAAGGAGTCGCCGGGCCCAAAGGTCTTGTTGTCGATGATCACGCCGTTCTCCTCCCAGCGATGCCCGTGCACGTGGAAGGTGTGGAAATCATTGTCGATTCCGTAAACGTGCATCGCGACGTCATCGCCGACGTTGGCGGAGAGGATCGGGGTGTTGCCCGTGTACGCGCGACCGTTGATCAGAAAGGATGTCTTTCCTAGCTCGCGCATGTACGTCGTCGAAGCCGTGGCGAATCCGAGGAAATACTCGCGATCAGGCAGAGGCTCATCGGGATCACGGATGACCATCGGACCGTAAAGTCCGCGGTAGAGCGGCATCGGGTCAAGTGGTCCATGGTCGTGATAAAGCCAGGTTCCCTGGGTGCCTTCGGGACACTCCCAGATGTAGGTGAAGGTGCGGCCCTTCTGGACGAAACCGCCCGGATCCGTGTAGTAGCCCTTGTAGGCACCATCCATCTCGGCCGAGTAGAAGATGCCGTGAGGATGCATCGTCACCGGACCCGGACAGGCGTTGCGGAAGTGAACCACTACGGTGTCTCCCACGGTCGCATCGATCAGTGGACCGGGAATCGACGCCGGACCCATCGGCTGTGCAAAGTCTGCGGTGTACTGACGGTAAGCGAAGGATGAAGCTGTCGACCGCCCCACATCCTTGAGCTTGGTGTTCATCATCTCGTCGCGCTTCCTCGGGATGTAGTTCCACCGAACAGGCTCCGCCGCGATCCAGTACTCCTTGCGGTTTCCGACGATCCCCGCCTTGCTGACGGTCGGGTTGTTCTTGGCGGCCGCGACCTTGGGTGGCACCGGAATCGCGGCGCTCGCGCGGCGGATGTCCTTGTCGGTCTCCAGCTTGTATTTCTGACCAGCGATGGTGCAGACGAGCGCGCCACCGGCCACGCCCAGAAAACCTCGCCGGTCCATCGGGTCAAAGTCCATATTTTCCTTCCGGGATGTGATTCGAAATTCGGTTCATGAAACCACCACCGTGAGCTTCATGTCGGTGTGGAGCGAGCAGGCGAACTCATAGGTGCCCGGCACCGTGAAGGTGCGCCAGAACGAGTACTCGACCGCCGGGGAACCCGAGGTCTCGAACTTCTTCCGGTCCACCCCGGCCGGGCCGCTGGTCATGGTCACGTTGTGCGGATCGTGGTTCTTGTCGTTCCAGATCCACAGAACGGTGTCGCCGCTCTCGATGCTGACCAGGTTCGGCGCGAAATAGTCGTCGCCGACATCGATCCTGGCGGCGGGATCCGTGGGCTCGGTCGGTTCGACCGGCTTCGGCGGAAGCGGCTTCTGCTCGAAGCGCTTCCGGACCTTCTTGCGGCAGGCCTGACGCCGCTGCTGGGAAGACTTCTTCCCACAGCGCCTCAGCGCCTTCCGCTTGGCCTGCTTCTGCTTGCCCGAAAGGGCAGCGGAGGCATGCGCGGACGCGCCGCCGGCCTCGATGGGTCCGGCGGTGGCACCGGCGACGGTGGACGAAAGAATCGCCACCGCCGCCGCTACCGCCAATGTCAGACGGAAATCACGCACGCGGGCACAGGTTCCCTACCTCGAAACCTGAACCGTCATGGTCATCGCGAAATGCAGCGAGCACACGAAGTTGTACTTGCCGCTCGTGGTGAACTGACGCGTGAACGTCGCACCGGGATCGGCCGTCGTCTCGGACTTGAACTTCATCCGGTCGACTCCGGTGGGACCGGTCGTCAGGGTGACGTCGTGCGGCTCGAAACCGCCGATGTTGGCCCAGCGCCACTCGATCGAGTCGTTCACCTTGAGGTCAACGGCATCCGGGCTGTAGAAGTTGTCGCCCAGGTTGACGATCTTCTTCTCGCCCTTCGGCTGGTTGGCCAGCCTGTTGTACTTCCTGTTGACCTTCTTGATGCACGCCTTTCTCTTGCTGGCGCTCTTGATCCGCTTGCACTTCTTGATCTCTCTGGCCTTGGCCTTCTTCTGCGCCGCGGTCAGACCGCTCACATGCGCATCAGCGGCGGAGGCGGGAGCACTGGCCGCCCCCACGGCCAGTGCCACCAGTCCTACCGCCAGGATCCCCGGCAACCGCTTTCCTAGCAGTGACTTCATTTAGTTCCTTTTCTTTCTCTCGCTGCTCAGGGGCAGTTGGTGTACGGGTTGGCGCGCTTCTCGATGTACGTGACACCGTCGGCGTCGGTGAACGGAGGATGCGTGGTCTTGGTCCACGAGCACTCCATCGAAGCCGGCGGGGTCGCCGCGGCGTATCCGAGCACAGTGTTCGGATCGTCGCCCTCGAGCTCCGCGTCGGCCTGGATTCCGGCCACCAGGTTCAGGCTGGACGTGTCCTTGTTCAGCTTGACCGGCTGCGGGCAGCTCTTCGGGTAGATGGTGTCCGCCGGGACGCTGCCGTTACCGAGAACGTAGGTCGGGTTCGGACCGTTGTTCTGGTAGCAGTTGCCGCCACCGGTGGCGTCATCGAGGAAGTCGACGGCGTTCGGGTCGAGACCGTCACGGCCGAGCTTGTTGTCGATGAACTGGTTGTTCAGGTTCTTGGCGTCGTCGTACTTGTTGGCGCCGAGAGGACCGGAGAACGCCATCGCGCCCCACTTCTCATGTCCGAAGATGTTGTTGTTCCTCGAAATGATTCCGTCGGATCCGTAGAGCACGATTCCGATACCGGTCGGGTAGTTCACCTGGACACCCGGAATGATCTCACCGAGGCCGTTGGAGACGGTCTCGAACTCCGAACCGTTGGCCAGGCCCTGGTAGTAGTTGTAGTTGTTCCAGAAGATGTCGTTGTTCTCGAGGATCATCCAACCGCTGGGACCGAACTTCTCGGTGTCCAGCGAGTTCGGCACGATTCCGGCGCCGTTGTTGTAGAACGTCGAGTTCTGGATCTTCACGTACTTCGAGTTCGTTCCCGAGTATCCGAGGACGTTCTGGTGGCTGGTGAAGTTGTCGACGATGGTCCAGTCCGGATTCTTCTGGCAGGGAATGGTTCCGTCGCCGCGGTTGTTCCAGTTCGGGTCGTCACAGGGAGTCTCACCGATGTAGAGAGCCGAGTCGCCGTGATTCCAGCCGGACGAGTTCAGGAACTTTCCGCCGAAGCAGTTCCGGGAGAAGAGTCCGTATGAACGGGTGTCGGACGAAATCAGGTTGTCCATGACGAAGTCCGAACAATGTGAGTTGTCGGCTTCGACGTTGGAGGCCCAGATGAAGAAGGTGTTGTTGAGGTAGTTGCGGCCCCACATGTTCTTCAGGACCAGGCCATCGATGTCTTCGGCGTCGATCGCGTTGTTGGCGGGCTTGGTCGTCGGATCCTGAGGAGTCCAGGTCGGCGAGTTGCCCTTGTAGATCGTCTGGGCGTTCTTACCCTCGAGGATCACCGCTTCGGCGTTCGGGTTCGAGGTCTTGTCCTTCTTGACGCCCATGATGGTCAGGTTGTTGTAGTCGCGGCCTTCGAGCTTGCCACGGAGGAGAACGCCTTCGACATAAGTGCCGGGCTGAACGCGGACGGTCGCGTCACGCTTCGGGTTCTTCTTCTGCCAGACGCCGGCGGCGTTGGCGCCCGCCTGAATCGTCTTGTACTTGCAGCCGTGCTTACACACGTCGAAGAACTGAGCGTTGAAAGTCTTCAGCTTGTTGGTCAGGCGCTTTGAGTTCTTCTTGGCCTTGGCGCAGTTCTTCTTCGCCTTCTTCTTGGCCTTCTTGCTCGCGCTCTTGGACTTGCTCACCTTCTTGGCCTTCTTGCAGGTGGCCTTCGCCTTCTTCTGAGCCTTCTTGACGCTCTTCTCCAGCGCGGTCGCGCTGATGGTCGCGTCAGAGGCAGCCGAGGCCGGCCCTGCGAGTCCAAGAGTCACCGCCAAAACGGCGGCGACCATGCCGAGTACTACTCCCAACCGTTGCTTCATTTCTCTCCTTGAGTTATTTCGAAACTGCCCGGACGCGGGCCATACCGCCAGAAATCCTTAACAACCCTAAACCAATCCGTCGACAAAGGTTGCGGTTCATGGCCTCCCGCGTTTTTCGAGTATCGCGATGGTGCTGTTCGCGGAAACCAGTCAAACGTATGGGAAAGGCTAAACTCCGAAGAATGCAAGACGAACACAGCGCCCGCGAGGGAGAGTTCGACTACGACTGGATCATCGTCGGATCCGGATTCGGTGGCAGCGTTTCGGCACTGCGACTGGCCGAGAAGGGCTACAAGGTCGCGGTCATCGAAACCGGACGGCGCTTCCGGGACCAGGATTTCGCCAAGACCGCGTGGAACCTGCGGCGCTACTTCTGGATGCCGAAGATCGGCCTGCGCGGCATCATGAGGATGACTCCGTTCAAGGATGTATTCGTCGTTTCCGGCGCCGGAGTCGGCGGTGGCAGCCTCGGCTATGCAAACACGCTTTACCGGCCCCGTCCCTCCTTCTACACCGACGCCCAATGGAACGACCTGGCCGACTGGGAGGTCGAGCTCGGCCCGCACTACGTCACCGCCGAACGCATCCTCGGCGTCACCCTCTACCGCGACACCGGCCCCGCCGACGCCCTGCTGCGCGAGTACGCCGAGCAGACCGGCGCCGACAACACGTACGCCAACACCCAGGTCGGGGTCCACTTCGGCAGTCCGGGGGAAACCGTGCCGGACCCCTACTTCAGCGGCGAGGGACCCGATCGCACCGGCTGCATCAAGTGCGGCTCCTGCATGGTCGGCTGCCGCTACGGCGCCAAGAACACCCTGGTCAAGAACTATCTCTACTTCGCCGAGAAGCTCGGGGCCGAAGTCAAACCCGGCCGCCAGGTCACCGAGATCCGGCCGATCGGCGCCGAAGACGGCAGCGACGGCTACCGGCTCCAGACCGAACGCTCCGGCTCGATCCTGCGCAGGCGCCCCGCCGAACTGACCGCCCGCGGCGTGATCGTCTCCGCCGGGGCCCTCGGAACCAACAACCTGCTCGCCAACTGCAAGCACTCCGGTTCCCTGCCCCGGCTGTCCGACCGGGTCGGGCACGTGGTCCGGACCAACTCCGAGTCGATCCAGGCGGTCACCGCGCCGGACGACAGCCGCGACTTCAGCGACTCGGTCGCGATCACCTCAAGTATCTACCCGGACCCGGACACCCACATCGAGGTCGTCACCTACGGCAAGGCCGGGGACATCATGAGCCGCATGTTCACGATCCTGACCCCCAACGGCACGAAACTCACCCGGCCGGTCAAGTGGGTCGGGGCGATGCTGAAGAACCCCGGCAAGACCGCGCGGCTGGTCTTCAGCCCCCGGTTCTGGTCACAGCGCACGGTGATCCTGCTGGTGATGCAGTCGCTCGACTCGGCGATGCGCCTGAAGCCGATCCCGAAGAAGTTCGGCAAGGGGGTCCGCCTCCAGACCGAGCAGGATCCCGAACGGCCCAACCCGACCTTCATCCAGGCCGCCGAGGACGTGACCAAGTGGTTCGCCGAGCGCACCGGCGGCACACCGCAGAGCTCGATCGCCGAATCGACCCTGAACATCCCGACCACCGCCCACATCCTGGGCGGCGCCGTGGTCGGTTCCGGGCCGGAGAGCGGTGTGATCGACTCCGACAACCATGTCTTCGGCTACGAGAACCTGCTGGTCTGCGACGGCTCGGCCGTCCCGGCCAATCCCGGGGTGAACCCCAGCCTCACGATCACCGCGATGACCGAACGGGCACTCAGCAAGATCCCACTGGCCGAGGGGGCGGAGCCGCTCGACCTGCCGGTCGAGGCCCGCGCGGCCCGTATCGCGGGCGACGCGGACGGAGTCGAGGCTCCCGGCGTCTCGGAGACCGCCGATACCTGGACCCAGATCGAACCCGCCTAGGCGGATTCCTTCTTCAGCCGCTCGACCGCGGCCTTCAGTTCCTCGACGCCGAAGGCGCCCTCGATCCGTTCCTTGACGATGCCGTCCTTGCCGATCAGGTAGGTCATCGGCTCCGACTGGAGTCCGAACGCACCCAGCTGGGGCCGCAGCTTCGGCGGGGTGTTGTTCTCGTAGACCTCCATGTGGATGAACTCGACGCCGTCTCCGACCTCGTCCTTGACCTGCTCGGTCACGTCTACCACCGGGCCGCAGACCCGCGACTGACAGAGCGCCGGGGTCGCGAAGATGAGCACGACGGGCTTCTTGCCGAGCACGTCCTTCAGGTCGGCGTTGTGCATGCTCGAAGGCGGCTGGCGGGTATCGATCTTGGAGAGATCGCCGCCGACGCTGTCGGCCGTCGGGGTGCTGACCTTGGGCGCCTTGTCGCCGACCGTGACCACGTTCGGGTACTGGCCGACCACCGGGCTGGGCGCGAGGCGGGCCGCCTCCATCCCGTTCTCGCCGTCGATCACGGCGACGCCGAGCCAGGGGCCCTTGCGGTTGAAGTTCACGTCATCCACCACGTAGACGGTGGACGCTTCGCCCGGACCTTCGACTCCGGCAGAGCGGTATGCGGGCTTGGTCTCGAGCGAATCGACCCGGGCCGGCAGCGGTCCTTCGACCGGGGACTGCGGACTCTTCGCGAAATAGAGCGCGACCTCGGCGTCATCAACCTGGGTCTGATCGACCTCGAAGACTCCGAAGGGGTAGCGGTTCTTGCCGATGTCGAAGACGAGCGAGGCGGGCGCGATGACCAGGTCCGACGGATCCTCGGCGTTGTACACCTCTTCGATCGTCTTGCCTTCGGCCGACGGGAAGTCGGCGGCGGAGGGTGCGGGACGGGCGGTCTCGTCACCGTCGGAGCCTCCTCCACAGGCGACCAGGCCGAAAGCCATCAGGCCGGCGACGGCAATTACGAGCAGGGGAAATTTTCGCGAGGAGTCTTTCATCGGACCGTGAGGCTACCGGAGCGGCATTCGCGAAACCTAAAAGGGTGGCGCCGGAGAACCGGCGCCACCCTTCGGTCAAACCGTTGAGCGGTCCCCGAGGGGCCGCTCGTCACACCGGCGCTAGGCCGCGAAACGCTCCGCGACGTAGTCCCAGTTGACGACGTTCCAGAACGCGTCCAGGTAGTCCGGGCGCTTGTTCTGGTACTTCAGGTAGTAGGCGTGCTCCCAGACGTCGGCGCCCAGCAGCGGGGTCTTGCCGTCGGTGAGCGGCGAGTCCTGGTTCGGGGTCGAGACGATCGCGACGCCGTCGCCGTCCTTGACCAGCCAGACCCAGCCGGAGCCGAACTGGCCGATGCCGCCGGCCTTGAACTTCTCCTTGAACTCGTCGAACGAGCCGAAGGCGGCATCGATCGCAGCCGCGAGATCGCCGGTCGGGGCGCCGCCGCCGTTCGGGCTGAGCATCTCCCAGAAGAGCGAGTGGTTGTAGTGACCACCGGCGTTGTTGCGGACCGGGCCCTGCTTGTCGGCGGGCAGTGAGGAGAGGTTGGAGACGACCTCTTCGACGCTCTTGTCGGCCCACTCGGTGCCTTCGAGGGCGGCGTTCGCCTTGTCCACGTAGGCCTGGTGATGCTTGTCGTGATGAACGCGCATGGTGGCCTCATCGATGTGCGGCTCGAGGGCGTCGTAAGCGTAGGGAAGATCAGGTACTGCGTAAGCCATGTGGCACTCCTTGGTTATGGACTGGTTCTCTATTCCTAGCCTAGCGGTATGGATCACGCGGCAGGCCCCGGCCACACCAGTCCTCTGGCAACGATTTCTAGTCACTATCACTAGAAATCGTTGCCGGCGGGGCTTGGGTTGGCTGGTCGGTGGTCAGTCCCGCTTGCGCAGGGTGAAACCCGACACGAGAGCGCTGATGCCGATGATTCCGATGCTCACCAGGATCATCGTGTGGTAGCCGTTCATGAAGGCCAGGCGGGCGCCCTCGATGAGTGGCTCGGCCATCGTCGTCGGCATGGTCTGGGCGATGTCGATCGCGCGGCTCAGCGACTCCCGCGCCGTATCGATCCCGACCGAACTGACCCCTTCGATCGGCCCGATGTGCGAGCTGTAGGCGACCGCGAGAACGGACCCGAGGATCGCCACACCGAAGCCGCTGCCCAGCTCGTAGGCGGTCTCCTCGATCGCCGAGGCGCCGCCGGCCTCGTCGGCCGGCACCGAGGAGATGATCACGTCGTTGGCCGCGACCAGGGCGACCTCGAGCGCGAACCCGATCAGCAGGAACGGCGGCCAGAGCAGCCAGTACTGGTCCTCGACCCCGAGCGCCAGCATCGGGAGCAGGCCGAGCGCCGTGGCGCCGAGGCCCCAGGCGATCGTGCGCCTGGTGCCGAGCTTCGCGAGGACCCTCGCGGCCAGCAGCCCGCCGATCAGGGTCGACGCCATCAGCGGCAGCAGCCGGACCGCGGCCGCGAGCGGCTCCAGACCGAGCACGAGCTGCAGGTACTGGGCACCGAAGAACTCGATCCCGACCAGGCCGAACATGGCCAGGAAGACACAGCCGACCGAGACCGCGAACTCGCGGCCGCCGAACAGCCGCACGTTGAGCAGGGGCTGCTCGCGCCGCAGCTGACCGCGGGTGAACAGGTACAGCGCGAGCACACCGAGCAGGATCGGGATCAGGCCCTTCGGATCGTCGAACCCGTAGCGGGCGCCCTCCTTGAAGCCGAAGGCGAGCCCGAGGATGCCGGCCGCCGCCAGGACTACGGCCGTCGTGTCCCACGGCGGCGGCGACTCGGCCCGGCTCTGGGGCAGCAGCCGGATCGCGAACGGCGTCACCAGGAAAAGGATCGGCAGGTTGATCAGGAAGACCGATCCCCACCACCAGTGCTCGACCAGGAACCCGCCGACCAGCGGGCCGAGCGCGGCGCCGCCGGCACTCGTGGCGCTCCAGATGCCGACCGCGCGGATCCGCTCCTCGCGGTCACGGAAGACGTCGCGAATGATCGCCATGGTCGGCGGCATGATCATCGCGCCACCGACCCCGAGCATCGCCCGGGCGGCGATCAGCGCCTCGGCGGTCGGCGCGAAGGCCGCGGCCAGCGAGGCCACCCCGAACACGGCGAAACCGGCGAGCAGCAGCGACTTGCGGCCGAGCCGGTCTCCGGCGACCCCCGAGGCGAGCAGCAGCGGCGCCGCGACCAGCGGGTAGACGTCGATGATCCAGAGCAGCTGCAGCGCGGTCGGATCGAGATCGTTTGAGATCGCGGGCGCGGCGACGTGCAGAACCGTGACGTCGACCACGACGACCAGCAGGGACAGACAGAGGACCGCGAGGATCGGCCAGCGGTTGGGATGTGAAGCCGTGGTCTCGGGCACGGCTACTCCCTGGGCCTGGCGAGGACGCCTTCGAGGATGGCGATCCGGACCAGGCGCGGCACGTCACGGGCGCCGGCGAAGCCTTCGTCGACGAGGTACCAGGCGGACATCACCTGCGAGCCCAGAGAGTAGGCCAGCCAGCGTGCGGGCAGGTCGGGACGGAAGTCACCGTCGGCCTGGCCCCGGGCGAAGAACCGTTCGAGCCGGAGGTCCTGGGCCTCGATCGCGTCCCTCAGGTCCGGCACCTTCTCCAGGTGGGGGGTCGCGACCAGCAGCCAGTAGGACTGCGCCAGCGGGTAGGAATCCTCGACCACCCGCTCGAATGCGGGCAGGACCGGACCCTCGTCGATTCCGGCCGCGTCGAAGACCACGTCGCTGCGATGGAGCAGCCAGCGATACACGGACTCGACCAGGGTGTCCCGGCCGCCGAACACGCGGTGGAGTGTCGCCCTGCTCACGTTGGAGGCAGCGGCGATCTCCCCGGTGGAGGCGCCGTGGTTGGCGGTCAGCGCGTTGGCGACATCCTGGAAGAGTTTTTCACGATCGGTGTCCATTCGATACATAACTGTACCAAATGAGACACTTATGTCTCAGAGCTATCTCGGCGACCAGCGCGGAATGCGAATCCCCAGCTCGTCGGCCTTCTCCGAGATCTCCGCCGGTGGCTCCGTCGAGTTCTCCCCGGAGAAGCCGAGAAGCTTGGTGAGGTTCGGGCACCTGACCTGCTTGACCCGCACCTTCCCGCCGAGCGTCTTCGCCATGAAGAGGTTGTCGCGCACGACCGATCGCCGGAGGTCAAGGCGCTTGGCGGTCTTGAGCAGCGATCCGGTCCGCCGGAAGGACGAACTCACCATCTTCATTCGGCGCAGGTCACGCGTGGGAACCCGAAACGCGGGAAGGTGCCGGGGCAGCTTTTCCGAGCCCACCGGGCGCAGTCTGGAAAAGAGCCGCAGGGTTTCTCTGCGGGCCCTGCGGATGGCTTCGGGACCCTTCTTGCCGGAACCGGCCATGGCATAGCTGATCGCGCCGCCCGCGAACACGAGCATCATCGGGCTGCGGGGTCCCTCCATCAGCGTGAGCGCACCGCGCCTGACGCGCACCTCGGTACCTCGCAGGTCTCCGAAGGTGGAAGCGATCGAGCCGGCGGCGAGACAGCTGGACAAGGAGAAGATCGCCGCCGGGGGCGCGCAATCGGCTCCGGAGTAGAAGGCGCAGTCCTCGTACTCGAAGAATTCGATTCCCAGGAACTCGAAATCGCCGGTCAGGAGCCGTCCGCCGGAGTTCGATCCTGCCCAGAGCCTCGGCTTCATCGGAAGCCAAGTCCTCGGAAGGGGCTCCACCTCGGCCAGCGCTCCCCTCGGGGTCGGGCCGCATCCGCCCGGATCCGTATCGCCGCGCGTCACGTCCCAGCTCGGTTCGACGCTGGCCGGCGAGCCGTTGGTGAGCCAGGTGAGGCAGCGGCCATCGGGCCTTGCCGAGTAGATCTCGGCCGCGGCCGCGAGCCCGGGAACGTTCCGGTTCGAGCTGAAGGCGATGCGGCTGCCGTCCGGCGACCAGGCCGGCGATTCCTCGGATCCAGGGAGATGGGTGATCCTGACCGGATCCTCGCCGGTGGCATCGGCGACATAGAGGTCGCTCGGCCGGCCGGCCGAGACCACGATCTTCGACCCGTCCGGCGACCAATCGCCGGAGTGGCCCTGCCGCGAGACGGTCCACCGCCTGCCACTGGCGAGGTCGGCCATCTCCAGCCAGCGGCGGTTCTTGCGGTCCCCTTCGAACATCGAGATCATGATCCTGCCGCCGTCGGGCGAGGGCGAGAGGCCGACCGGCCTGATGTCGGCGGACCGGTCGCGCTTCCGGGATCCGGTCAGGTGCGGCTTGAGATTCAGCAGGGTCTTCACGTTCGCGCCGGTACCGTCGGCCAGCACCACCGACCGTTCCACCCGGCGCTTCCCGGTCACCTGCCGGGTCGCGACGATCGAGCCATCGGGCATCCAGGCCGGATTGCGATAGGTCACGTCATCCCGGTTCCGCAGGATGCGACGGGGATCGGATCCGTCGCGGCCCGACACCATGAAGAAAGGCTCGGGCCGGTCGCCGCTGTCATCGAGGTACCGGGTGAACAGCAGCTTGGATCCGTCGGGTGAGACCTCTGCCCGATGATCCCCCAACCCACCGCCGTAGCCCCCGGGGATCATGTATCCGTCGTATGTCAGAACCTTCCGGTCCGAACCGTCGGCATCTATCTGGACGAGCCGGCCCCCGTTGGTGTAGATCAGCTGGGCCTTCTCCGCGGGAGCGGGATCGAGCCCGGCCGCGGGCGCCGCAGGCGCCGCGAACACCGCGAGCGCGATCGTGGCGACGAACGCCCCGATCAGCGGGGCCGAACGTTTCACCCGAGCGGCCCCACCGGACCGAGTGTCCTCGGCGAGTCGGTGCCGGATCCACTGTCGGTCCCGCTCATGACGATGGGTCCTCGACCTGCCGGGCATCGCATCGTCTTCGGGGATCCGAACCGCTCCAGCCTGCGATCGGCGCGCAGCGTGTCACGCACCGCGGTGCGGCTGAGATCGAGTTCCGCGGCGGTGGCCCGGACAGAGCCGGTCCGCTCGAACGAGCGGGTGACCTTCCGAAGCCGCTTGATCGCCACGGCCGGAAGCGAGACGCGCTTGCTCAGACGGACGGGGCGATCGGTTCCGATGAACTTCAGGTTCGAGAGCAGACGCCGTCCCGCGGAGGTGGTTGCCGGATCGCTCGTCCGGACGTAGATCACCGATCCTCCGGCCATCGAGATATCGACCTGGAACCTTCCACCGAACCTGTAGCGCCAGTAGGGATTGCCGTTCCACGAGCGGGGGGCGTACTTTCCACGCCAGCTGAAGAAATCAAGCGCATCGACATCGAACAGGCATTTGGTCACCGAGCTCACCGTGAACTCTTTCCCGCATTTGCGGCTGTCGTAGAGGGCGCAGTCGCCATACTCGAGATCGGCCGCGACCCCGTAGCTGTCCCCGAACGAGTAGAGCATCGATCCCATGCGAGGACCGACCCAGACCTGGGTTCCGCGGGGCCGCTTCCCACGCCGTACCGGCGACAGCTCGGCGGTGACCGCACGTCCGCCGTCACCGCACTCCCCCGGATCGGTCGAACCGGTCGGACTCGGAGACCAGGCCGGGTTCCGGCTCTCCGGCGTGCCGTTGGTCAGCCAGGTGAGACAGGCCCCCTCGGGAGTGATCGTGTAGATCTCCTGTGAGAACTCGCCGGCCGGGAAGTTGCGGTTGCTGTGGAAGGCGATCCGGCTTCCGTCGGCGGACCAGGTCGGGCCGCCCTCTTTCCCGATGGAGCCGAACAGGATGCGGCGGTCGGTGCCGTCGGCGTTGATGATCGCGATGTCGCTCGGCCGGTCGAAACATCCGAATAGACAGAACTTCGGACGCTTGCCGCCATCGTCGACCGCCATGACGACACGACGGCCGTCGGGCGACCAGGCACCTTCGGACGCTTTGCGGGCAAGCACGCGGCGCTTGCCCGTAGCCAGGTCGATCACCTCGAGCCGTGGCCGGATTTCGCTGAGCACATCCGAGATCTCGACCAGCAGCGAGTCGCCGTCGGGGGAGATCTTGGGGTTCAGGAAGATCCTGGGAACGTTGTTCTCACCACGCCTGGTCGGTTTCAGTTTCGCGATGGTGCGTTCGCCGCCTTCGGGACGGACCGCGACGATCGATGATTTGTCGTAGCGGCCCACCATCTCGGATCGGGCGAAGATGAGTTCTTCGCCGTCGGGGGACCAGCTCGGGTCGCGGTACCGGATCTTCCAGCCGAAAGCCCCGCGCACGGGCTTGGCTCCACCGCCGTCGAGTGAGGCGACCATGTAGCGGCCGACCTGTCCGCGCTTGCGGGTCTGAACGACCCGGGTGAACAGGAGCCGTTTTCCGTCGGGGGAAACCTGGGGCTGGGTGTCACCGAGTTCGTCACCGTACTCATGCCGGTTCAGGTTGCCCGCGCCGGTCACGAACCGCCGGTTGGTCCCGTCGGCGTTCATCGAAAGGATGCGTCCACCGTTGGAGTAGAAGATCTGCGCCTTCTCCGGCGGAGGAGGAGGGCTGAGCGCCCAGGCCGAACTGCCGGTGAGACAGCCGATGGTCAACACGAAAAGGCCAGCCAGCAGCCCACGAAAACGATTCCCCGCAAAAGCCAAGATAGATCTCCCTGTCAGAACTCCATTTCGATACCTGCAGGCACAGTGTAGAACGCGCGAAGCGCGGAGCGAAGCGCGGAGCGAAGCGCGGAGCGAAGCGACCCAGTACCCGACCCTCCGCCGTAAACGCCCCACACCGAACCGGCGCCCCGGGGCCACACACGCAGGGGTGGAGACGTTTTCCGGCCGATACGGCCGGAAAACGT
>DATJUB010000029.1:0-88162 GCA_035502775.1 Solirubrobacterales bacterium
GTGGGACGACGAGCTGTTCCCGCGCGCGGGCCAGCTCGCGCTGTTCGAGCTGCTCAGCTCGCCGGACAAACAGCTGATCGCGTTCCCCGGGCCGCACGCGCGGACGGTGCCCGCGGCCACCGCGGCCTGGTGCGCCTTCGTCGCTGGCCGGCTCGCCCGCTGACCCTGCCCGGCTCGGACTGCTGACCCTGCCCGGCTCGGACTGCGTGGCAAGATGGAACAAGCGACCACGACTCAAGGAGCATCCGGTGACCGGCAGGCCAGATCCGCGGCTGCGGGAGCTGGCCCTGCTCCGGCGGGTGCGCGACCGGATCGACCGTGACTACGCCCAGCCATTGGACGTTGAGGCGCTGGCCCGCGGCGTGCATCTGTCCGCTGGCCACCTGAGCCGGGCATTCCGGGCCGCCTACGGCGAATCCCCCTACAGCTATCTCATGACCCGGCGGATCGAGCGGGCCATGGCCCTGCTGCGCCGCGGCGACATGTCGGTCACCGACGCCTGCTTCGAGGTCGGCTGCTCGTCGCTCGGCACCTTCACGACCCGTTTCACCGAGCTCGTCGGCATGCCACCCGGCGCCTACCGCCGCAGTGAGGAACGGGCCACGGCCGGCATGCCGTCATGTGTGGCGAAACGCGTGACCAAACCGATCAGGAATCAAGAAGCGCCCGTGTAGGGCCGCATCTAACGTAGATCTCATGGACATCACAATTCACTCCACAATGCTTCCGCAAAACGACCCGGACGAATCGCTCGCCTTCTACCGCGACAATCTCGGCTTCGAGGTCCGCAACGACGTCGGATACGACGGCATGCGCTGGATCACGGTCGGTCCTCCGAACCAGCCGGGCACCTCGGTCGTCCTGTATCCGCCGAACGCCGATCCCGGCATCACCGAGGAAGAGGGCCGCCTGATCGCCGAGATGATGGCGAAGGGCACCTACGCCAGCATCAACCTCGCGACCACCGATCTCGACGGGACCTTCGAGAAGCTCCAGGCCGGCGGCGCCGAGGTGGTCCAGGAACCGACCGACCAGCCCTACGGGATTCGCGACGCGGCCTTCCGTGACCCGGCCGGCAATCTGGTCCGCATGCAGCAGCTGGACTGAGAGACCCGACGATCACCCACCGGCCACGTCCCGGGAATGGAGAGAAGATGAGCAGTGCCAGCAAGACCGGTGGGAACTCGTCCGGCCCGCATCAGGCCGACAGCCACGACCTGATCCGGGTCACCGGAGCCCGGCAGAACAACCTGAAGGACATCAGCGTCGAGATCCCGAAACGCCGGCTGACCGTATTCACCGGCGTGTCCGGATCCGGCAAGAGCTCACTGGTCTTCGGCACGATCGCGGCCGAATCGCAGCGTCTGATCAACGAGACCTACAGCGCCTTCCTCCAGGGCTTCATGGCGACCGTGGCCCGCCCCGACGTCGACGTGCTCGACGGGTTGACGACCGCGATCCTGGTCGACCAGGAGCGGATGGGATCGGATCCCCGCTCCACGGTCGGAACCGTGACCGACGTCAACGCCATGCTGCGCATCCTGTTCAGCCGGTTGGGCGAGCCCCACATCGGCTCGCCTCAGGCATATTCATTCAACGTGGCCTCGGTCACGGCCAGCGGAGCGATCACAGTGGACAGGGGCGGCAAGACCCGCACCAAGAAGGAGACCTTCAACCGGACCGGCGGCATGTGCCCTCGCTGTGAGGGACGCGGTGCGGTCACCGACTTCGACCTGAGCCAGCTCTACGACGACACTAAGTCGCTCAACGAGGGCGCGCTCACGATCCCCGGCTACAGCATGGACGGCTGGTACGGCCGCATCTTCCGCGGCTGCGGGTTCTTCGACCCGGACAAGCCGATCGGGAAGTTCAACAAGCGCGAGATGAACGACCTGCTCTACAAGGAGCCGACCAAGATCAAGGTCGACGACATCAATCTGACCTACCAGGGAATCATCCCCCAGATCCAGAAGTCGATGCTCTCGAAGGACCGGGACGCGATGCAGCCGCATATCGGCGCTTTCGTCGACCGGGTCGTGACCTTCACCACCTGCCCCGACTGCGACGGCACCCGTCTGAGCGAAGGTGCCCGTTCCTCGAAGATCAAGAAGATCAACATCGCCGACGCCTGCGCGATGCAGATCAGCGACCTCGCCGAATGGGTGCGCGACCTGAAAGAACCGTCGGTCGCGCCGCTGCTGGCGGCACTCGGGGACACGCTCGATTCCTTCGTCGAGATCGGCCTCGGCTACCTGTCCCTGGAACGCCCGGCCGGCACGCTCTCCGGGGGCGAGGCCCAGCGGGTCAAGATGATCCGGCACCTGGGTTCGTCGCTGACCGACGTGACCTACGTCTTCGACGAACCGACCATCGGACTGCACCCGCACGACATCCAGCGGATGAACGACCTGCTGCTGCGGCTGCGCGACAAGGGCAACACGGTTCTGGTGGTCGAACACAAGCCCGAGGTGATCGAGATCGCCGACCGGGTGATCGACCTCGGCCCGGGCGCGGGCGCGGGAGGCGGCGAGGTGGTCTTCGAAGGCACGCTGAAGGATCTGCGGGCCGGCGGCACGGTCACCGGACGCCATCTGGACGACCGGGCGAGCCTCAAGGAAACCGTGCGCGAGCCCTCTGGAAAGATGGAGATCCGAGGTGCTTCGACCCACAACCTGCGGGATGTCGACGTCGACCTGCCGCTCGGGGTGCTGGCCGTGGTCACCGGCGTAGCCGGTTCCGGAAAGAGCTCACTGATCGACGGCTCGGTCTCCGGAAGGGACGGCGTCGTCACGGTCGACCAGGCGGCGATCCGTGGATCCCGCCGCAGCAACCCGGCGACGTACACAAAGCTTCTCGACCCGATCCGGAAGGCGTTCGCCAAGGCCAATGACGTGAAGCCGGCCCTGTTCAGCGCCAATTCCGAGGGCGCCTGTCCCAACTGCAACGGTGCCGGAGTGATCTACACGGATCTGGCGATGATGGCCGGTGTCGCCACGACCTGCGAGGTATGTGAGGGCAAGCGCTTCGAGGCGTCGGTGCTCGAGTACGAGCTCGCGGGACGCGACATCAGCGAGGTGCTGGAGATGTCGGTCGCCGAGGCCCGGAGCTTCTTCGGGGAAGGCGACGCGGCACAGCCCGCTGCGCACAAGATCCTGACCCGCCTCGACGATGTCGGTCTCGGCTACCTCACGATCGGCCAGCCGCTCACCACCCTCTCCGGCGGTGAACGCCAGCGATTGAAACTGGCGACCCAGATGGCCGGCAAGGCCGAGATCTACGTGCTCGACGAGCCCACCACCGGCCTCCACCTGGCCGATGTCGAGCAGCTGCTCGGCCTGCTCGACCAGCTGGTCGATTCCGGCAGGTCGGTGATCGTGATCGAACACCACCAGGCGGTAATGGCACATGCCGACTGGATCATCGATCTCGGTCCGGGCGCCGGGCACGACGGCGGCAAGGTCGTCTTCGAGGGCACCCCGTCCGACCTGGTCGATTCGTCCTCGACCCTCACCGCGGAGCACCTCGCCGCCTACGTCGGGCATTGACGGGCATTCCCGCGGCGGATAGCTTCAAGCGAACGGGCACGGTCCGTCCGTGCCCGGCTCGTCCCGGTGGTTCGTCCGGAAACAGATCGGAACAGTCGTATGAAACGCCTGATCGCGGTTCTCTTCTCAATCGGGGTGCTGGTCCTCCCCGCCGGCGCCTCTGGAAGCGTGCTGTTCGATGAGGATTTCACGGGACCGACCTCTCAGGCCCCGTTCAAGGTGGGCGGCAGCTTCACGCCCTGCCTGACCGCTTCACAGGACACGTCACAGGCCCCGATCCCGGGCTGTCCGACGGGCCAGCCCTCGCTCCCCCCGGCCGGCGACCCTGACGGAAGCGGCACCCTGCGGCTCACCGACAACGCCCAGCGCCGCTCCAGCTACGCGATCTTCGACGAATCGCTGCCGTTCACCGCCGGGGTCCGGTTCATCTTCGATGCCTTCGCCTACAACGGTTCGATCGTGCCCGGTTTCCCGGACCACGGCGCGGACGGGATCTCGGTCTTCATCAAGGACGCGTCGATCCCACAGGAGGCGCCCGGCGCGTTCGGCGGAAGCCTCGGCTATGCCCAGTCGAACGATGATTTCGACTCGCCCTACTCGGCCCCGGCGACGATCCCCGGGGTGCCGGGCGGCTATTTCGGTCTCGGCATCGACGAGTTCGGCAACTTCGCGAACGACCGCGAGGCCCGCGGATACGGCTGCGAGACACGGGCGGACCGGAATCTCCACCAGAACACGGTCTCGATCCGGGGTCGCGGCTTCCCCGGCACCGAGTGGCTCCAGGGCTACTGCCTCAGGGAATCGGTGACCGCGCCGGCCTCGATCGACCAGGTGAACGCGACCCTGAGATCGATCCCGGGGGTCACCCGCCGGTATCTGGTCGAGGTCGATCCGCCGGCCGATCCCGACGGTCGAATCCGGGTGTCGGCGGACTTCGATCTCGACGGGACCTTCACGCCCCTACTCGACGTGAGCGAACCGGCCGACCCTCCGACCTCGTTCCAGTTCGGTTTCGCGGGCTCGACCGGACAGGCGACCAACATCCACGAGCTTCGCGCGGTCAGGGTCGAGACCATCGATCCCCTTCCCCTCTTTCGCCTGACCAAGCGCCATGAGGGCGCGCTGGTCGCGGGACGCGACGGAACCTTCATCCTGCGGGCCACCGTGCGTTCCGACGGAGGTCCGGCACAGGCACCGGTGGTTCTAAGCGATCTGCTGCCCCGCGGAGTCACGGTCGGTGCCGAACCCCGTGGCACCGGATGGGACTGCTCGGCCACCGTGATCGGATCCAGGCGGGCCCGCTGTGTCTACGACATCCGTCCGAACGATCCCGTGGCACCGGGTACACGCCTGCCCCGGGTGACGCTGCCGGTGCGTCTCGCCTCGGGAATGACCGGGAGCTACGTCAATCGCGCCAGCCTGACCGGTGCCGAGATCCTCGAACCGCTGCGGGCCGAGGATCCGTTCGAGATCAGGCGGCTGGCCGACCTCGCGGTGACCAAGATCGCGCGGCCGGAGCAGGCGGGCATAGGCGAGCTGGTCAGCTTCGCGATCGCGGTCACCAATCTCGGGCCGAGCGACGCCCACCGGGTCGAACTCGTCGACACTCTTCCCGCCGGACTGCAGCTCGCCGATATCCAGGTCAGCCGGGGATCCTGCAACAAGGTGCCGCCCGGCTTCCGCTGCAGCCTGGGCACCATCCGGGCCGGTGGCGGGCGCCTGATCGAGCTGACCGCGCGGACCACCGGCCCCGCGGGCACCGAGATCAACACCGCCCGCGCCGACGCGGTCGAAGAGGACCCCGACCCTGCCAACAACGAGGACAGCGCGAAGGTCGAGGTGAAAGGCCCACCCGCGCCTCCCCCGGACCTGTCGGTGACAAAGACGGTGTCCCCCGAGTCCGTCCGTGTGGGCCAAAGCGTCGAGTACACGATCACGGTCAGGAACCCGGCGTCGGTGACCGCCGAGGACGTGGTGATGGTGGACACGAACTCGTTCCCCAGCCGCGTGCTTTCGATGAAGCCGCAGAGCGGGAGTTGCCGGTTCGAGAGCCGTTCGATCATCTGCCACCTCGGCGACATCCCGGCGGGCGCGACGCGGACCATCCGCGTCCGGCTGGTGCTGCTGAGGACCGGCACGGCCGAGAACGCGGCGGTGGCGATTCCGGGCGGTTCCGGTGGCGGTGACATGGCGAAAGCGAAGGTCAAGGTCACCGGTGGCGCCGCACTTCGGATCACGAAGCGTGCGAGCCGGACCTCGATGTCGATCGGCGGATCCGTCGCCTATCGGATCAGGGTCCGCTCGGTCGGCACGGAAAGGGCCCGGGACGTCCGGGTCTGTGACCGGCTTCCCAGCCAGCTTCGGATCGCCCGTCCACAGTCACGCCGGGGAAAACGCAAGGTGTGCTGGAAGGTCGGAGGGCTCGATCCCGGTGCTTCACGGTCTTTCAAGGTGGTCGCCTTCTCCGTGCGGGGAACGAGGCGCGCGGTGAACCGCGCCGTGGCCACCGCGTCGAACGCGCGCACCGTGCGGGCTCAAAGGCCCGTCAGGGTCATCGATTCATGCCTGCCGTCGGGGCTCAGGTCCGGCGCGACCATCTCCTGCTGATGGTGGCACCGCCCCGGCGGCTGCCGTCTATGGCAGCACGATTGACTGGCCCGGGATCGGACCACCATCGTCACCCTTCATCTCCAGCAGCCTCAGCCGTACCGGAGAGGCGGAACTCGCCGAGGCCTCGTCCGCGTGCTCCCGTACGGTCCTCACGTACACCAATACCGACGAGCTGAAGATGAGACTGCTGTTCCGGCGGACGGTGCGGGACGCGGGACCCTTGGGCTTGCCGTTGCCGTAGAGATCGCCACCGACGCAGCGGAGCGAGAACAACTCGACCAGCGCCAGATTTACGGGATAGGCGATCTCGGCGGCGATCCGCATCGCCTTCTTCTCGATGGGGGTCGTGCGGCGGGAGCCGGCCTTCCTGATCGAGCGCTTCTGGCGGACGAGTCGCTTGACCTTGCGGCGTTCGCCGCCCCGCTCCCTCAGGCGACCGATCCTGGAGTTGATCTTGGAGACTCTGCGGTTGTACGGCCTGATCACCCTGCGGTAGGACCGGTACAGGGCGTTGAATCGCTCACTCGGTCCTGACCAGAAATCGTCCGCGGCCGCAGCGGCGGCGGAGCACTCAGCGGTGAACGGCTTGGGCGGCATCTCCTTCAGCAAGGGCTCGGCATCCGAAATGCAGCCGGTGTCGGCGAGACCCTGAGCGAACCTGCGCTCCGCCTGGCGCTCCTGCTTGTCCGTCACCCCATCCCAGGTCTCATCGATATAGGCCGCATACAGCGTCTTGTAGGTACTGACGCACTCGGCGGTCGGCGGAATCTCCGCCGCCCGGCTCACCGAGGTGAACCCAAGCTGAAGCATGAGTACGAACAGTGATCCCCACAGAACTCTTTTCATGCGGCAATAGTAGGGGGATCATCCTGTGTGGGTACCACGGGTCCAGCGACGGCTTGGGAATCAGCCGGTGACCTCGATCGACGTGGACCCGGGCAGCTCGGTCACGAAGTCGGATCCCATCAGTACGGCCGGTGTGTACACCCCGCCCTCGGGCCGGTCGTTCAACAGCTTGTCGACGATCGCGAGCGGGGCCTCGATCGTCACCTCGTATCCGTTCGCCGTCCGTACTCTCGCCGTGAGAGTCCTTCCCTCGGCGTTTCGCACCTCACCCCACACATATGTCTTCAGGCCGGTTCGGGCCGTCGAGTCCGGTCCCTTGACGAAACGGCCGGCCAGGAGCTGCATGCCGTTGATCACCCGCGGCCGGCGCCAAAGCCAATCCAACCGGTTCGCGGCCTTGACCACACGAAGGGCCCCATCCGGCACTGTCGTGTACACCTCGATGTTCGGGATTCCCGTGCTGTGGAAGGCGGTCGATACGTCACCCCACGGAATCGTCATGGCCTGCTTCTCGCCGTTGCCGCAATCGATCCGCCGCACACCATAGGCCTGCGGTACCGCGATGATCTCACCGTCACGGCGGACGGCACCCCCGGCACGCAGCCCCTCGATCGCGGTCTTGGTGGTTCCCGGAGAGAGACCGGAGCTGGACTCGAAGGCGAGCGCCAGGTGGGTCGCGTCCGGCATCGCGTCTTTCAAGGTGACCGCGACGCAATCCGTCGGGACCACGTCGAAGCCCACCCCGGGACAGATCACGACCTTCGCCTCGCGTGCCTCGGCCCCGAGGTCGTGCGCATGCTCGAATACCGCGATCTCGCCGGTGATGTCCAGGTAGTGGGTTCCGGAGCTGAGGCAGCCATCGATCATCGGCGCGGATGTCGCCGAGAAGGGCCCGGCACAGTGGAGGACCAGATCGACTCCTTGAAGTGCCAGGGCTACGTGCTCCACGGAGTCCAGGTCGAATACCCGGTGCTCGAGTCCGAGTTCTCCGGCCAGTGCCTTGATCCGCTCGGGATTCCTCCCGGCGAGTATCGGACGCATCCCGCGACCGGCGGCTTCGCGGGCGATCAGCTCGCCGCTGTAGCCGTTTGCGCCGTAAACCATCCACTCTCCGCCGCTGTTCATGACACAAAGGCTACGCTGAAGTGATGCCGTACCCGCCCGGACCGAATCTCCCGCCCCTGATCCAGACCCTGCGTTGGGTCGCCCGGCCACTCGAGTTCATGGAACAGGGGCGCCGTGCCCACGGTGAGGTGTTCAGCGTGCGCTTCGCGGGGTTCAGGTCTCCGATGGTGATGGTCTCGGATCCCGAACTGGTCAAGACCGTGTATGCGAATCCCGCCAATTCGCTGCCGGAGGGCCGGATCGCGCTGCTCGAACCGGTGCTCGGACCGAGGTCGGTGATCCTGCTCGACGGCAAGGAGCACCTCGCGCGCCGTCGCCTGATGCTGCCCGCTTTCCACGGTGAGCGGATGCGTTCCTACGAGGACGTCATGCGGGAGGCGATCGACCGGGAGATCGAGTCCTGGCCGGTCGGCGAACAGTTCCCGATCCATCCGCGGATGCAGGCCGTGACCCTGGAGGTCATTCTGCGAACGGTTTTCGGGGTGACCGATGGCGCCAGGCTGGACCGCCTTCGCGAGCTGCTCGGCAAGACACTCGAGAACACCGCCGCCCCCGGCTGGCAGGTGCTGAATCTCTTCACGAGACGCCTCGGGGTTCCGTCCGGTCCGTCCGGATTCAGCGATGTGCTGGCCCAGGTCGATCGGGAGCTGGCCGGACTGATCGCCGAGCGGCGCCGTGATCCCGGCCTGGAGCAGCGGGAGGACATCCTCTCGATGATGGCGGCGGCCGAGTTCGCGGACGGGGAGCGCATGGAGGAATCCGAGCTTCGGGACCAGCTGATGACCCTGCTGCTGGCCGGACACGAGACGACCGCCACCGCCCTCGCCTGGACCTTCGACCTGCTGCTCCACGACCCCCGGGTCCTTGCCCGGCTTCGGGCCGAGCTGGCCGAGGGCGGCGACGAGTATCTGCGCGCCACGATCACGGAATCTCTCCGTCTGCGTCCCGTGATCCCCATCGCGGGACGGATCCTCGACGAACCGGTCGAGGTCGACGGCTTCCAGCTCGAGGCCGGGGCCAATGTGGCCCCCTCGATCTGGATGGCCCACACCCGGGCCGACTCCTTCCCGGAGCCGTTCGCCTTCCGGCCGGAACGCTTCCTCGACGATCCACCGGAGACCTACTCCTGGATTCCGTTCGGCGGCGGCGTGCGCCGCTGCCTCGGGGCCGCCTTCGCCGAGTTCGAGATGCGGGTGGTGCTGACCGAGGTCCTGACCAGGTGCGACCTGCGCGCCGCCGGAACCAAGCCTCAGAAGGTGGGCCGCCGCAACATCACCCTGTCCCCGAAGGCGGGAACACCGGTCGTGATGACCGGGCGCTCCCCGGTCCCTGTTCCCTGACGGTTTCGTCAGTTCGTCCGGAACCGCAGGGTCTTTCGCAGCATCCGGCCGCCGCTGTCACCGCGAGCGACGATCCGGTACCTGGCGTGGGGTTTCAGCTTGAGGCGCACGCGGCGGTTCTTGCTTCCGACGGCGCCGATCCTTCTCTCGGAGACCGTTTTCTTCCCTTTCCCCGCCACCCGGACCACCTTGAGGCGCACATGCCGCACCACCGCGCCGGTGGATCGAAGCTTCAGGATCGAGCCGGTTCTCGTCAATCTGAGCGAGGTCTTCGCCCGGGGATCCGCCTGACAACCAGCCAGTGAGACCTCGAAGGGCATCTTCACGGTGAAGTCACAGCTCTTTCCGAAGCGGATCCTCAGGTCGCCCTCGCCCGTGCCGCGGAGCACGTCGCCGTTTCGCGTGAACCGGATCAGGGTCGTCGGCTGGGAATCGAACTCGAACCTCACTCCGTGCGCGTCACCACTGGGCGATGCGGTCAGGTAGGTCCACTGGTGGGGATCCTCCGGAACCTCTCCGAACATGCCCCAGGCCAGTGCCGACTCGAGTGCGCGTCTGGATGTCGGATAGGAGTGAGCCCCGCAGGTGCGCTGCTCGGTCGCGTCCACCCCGGCCTCGACGGCCGCGTCCACGAACGCGGTCGCGTGGGTTCGCAGCACCGACTCCAGGACCATGTCTCCGGGATTGGTGTCCAACGGATCTCCCGGACACAATGTGCCGTCGCCGGAGGTGATGAACACCCGGGTCGCCGCAAGATTCGGAATCAGGTCCTGTGGATTGTTCGCGGTGGCGTAGAAGCCGGATGACGGTCCCCAGAGATCCTCGAAGGTGGCCCCCTCCCCGATCGCCTGTCCGCTGATGTTCACGGCGATCTCGGCCTCCGGCAGCTTGAAGTTCAGCGGGGCGGCCGAGAACGCGGCGACCGAGCCGAAATACCCCGGCCTGGCCGCGGCGTAGCGGACCGCTCCTCCGCCACCCATCGAGACTCCGGCGATCGCGTGCCAGCGGCGTCCGGACCTGATTGGGTACTTGCTCTCGATCGACTCGAGCAGCTGGTTCAGGTGGTAGGACATCCAGCCCGGGCGGCCGTAGGCGCCGCGGTTGTTCCAGTCGGTGTACATGCCGAAGACGCCTCCGTCCGGCATGACGATGATTCCGGGGAACCCGGCGGCGATGTCCGCCACATGCATGTCATCGGCCCAGGTGCGGTGGTAGCCGTTCGCGCCGTGCAGCAGATAGAGCACCGGGTACCCCCGTTTCGCCTCGGCGCTGGTCCGGTCGAAGCCGTCCGGCAGCAGCACATTGACCCCCAAGGTCGAGGGGCGATTCGGATTCTTGAACCCGGGCTCGTCCAGGGGGTTCACCAGCTCGCTGGGGTACTCGAAGGACTCGAGCCGCTGCGCGGCCGCGGACGTGCCCGGAATGACGAGCGCCAAGGTGAGCGCGGCCGCCGCGGCCAGTGAAAGCAAACCCCTGTTCATCAGTGGTCCCTCCTCTCCATGGTCCGACAGTATCATGCAACACTGCACTTATCTACTGTTCTGCCGATAATTGTCGGCGCTATATCGTGGGGCCATGACGCCGCCCAGTCCCAGCGTGCCGTCCGGGCCCCGTACCCAGGCGCAGCGCCGCGCCGATACCCGTGCCGCACTGCTGGACGCGACGATCGAATCGCTGGTCTCGTACGGATACGCGGGAACCACCACGGGGCGGATCGCCGAGCTCGCCGGAGTTTCCCGTGGGGCCCAGACCCCCTACTTCCGCAACCGGGCCGAGCTGGTCGGGGCCGCGGTCCAGCATCTCGCCGAAAGGCGGATCCAGGTCGCGCACGAACGTCTTTCCGGACGGCAGGTATCGATCGAAGAGGCGCTCGACACCATCTGGGAGGAGCACCGAGGCGACGTTTTCGACGCGGCACTCGAGCTGTGGGTCGCCTCCCGGACCGACGCCGAGCTGCGCAAGAACATGCTGAAGGTCGAGCGGGAGGTGGCGACTGCGATCGCCGTCGAAGCCGAGTCGGCCCTGGGCGACGCCGCCCGGCGGCCCGGTTTCACCGACGACCTGATCTTCGCGCTGGCCACGATCCGTGGCCTCGCGCTGCTTCGGATCAGCAACGGCGTGAGCAGCAAGGCCCTGGCTGAACGCTGGATCCAGGCGCGGGAACGCCTGGCCCGCATTCTCAGCTGAAGCCGCCGGACTCCCCCTGGCCCGGGAGCTCTCGCTTCAGGATCTTCCCGGTCGGGTTGCGGGGCAGATCATCGAGAAAGACCACCTCACGCGGAGCCTTGTAGGTGGCGAGGTTCGCCCTGACGAATTGCTTGACCGCCGCCTCCGTGGCGTCCTGACCCGCGGCCAGGACGACGAAGGCCCGCAGTCTCTGGCCGAACTCCTCGTCTTCGACGCCGACCACGGCGACGTCGGCCAGCGCCGGATGCCGCATCAGCGTCTCCTCTACCTCGTGCGGGTACACGTTCTCTCCGCCGGAGACGATCATCTCGTCGTCACGGCCGTCGATGAACAGCCGCCCCTCGGCATCGAAATGGCCGAGGTCTCCCGAGGAGAGAAGGCCATCGACCATGTCCTTGCCCCCTCCCCCGGTGTATCCCTCGAAAGGAGAGCTGGTGCCGACGTAAATACGGCCGATCCGTCCCGGTTCCACCGGTTCGCCCCGTTCGTCGAGGACCCTGACCCGCGAGCCGAGAGCGGGCCGGCCGACGCAGGTCGGGGCCGACCGCAGATCGGCCGGCGTGGCGAGCGTCGCGACCGAGACCTCGGTCGAACCGTAGAGGTTGTAGATCACGTCGCCCAGCCGGTCCATGGCCCTGCGTGCGACCGTGCCCGGCAGCTGCGATCCGGCACAGAAGACGACCCGCAGCGAACCAAGGTCGCGCCTCTCGATCTCGTCGTCACCGAGCGCGAGAACGCGCTGAAGCATCACCGGCACGACGCAGACCGTGCCGGCGCGATGATGCTCGATGTCGCTCAGGAAGGTCGCCGCGTCGAACTGCCTCCTCAGAACGATCTTCGAACCGAGCGCGATCGAGATCAGAGCGAGGACCAGGCCGGTGCCGTGATAGACCGGTGCACCGATCACCGTTGCCTCCCGGGACCGCATCGGCATCCGCTCGAGCAGGGCACCCGGAATGGTCAGCGATCTGGGCTCCGGCCTGGGTGCCCCCTTCGGGGTTCCGGTGGTACCGCTGGTCAGCAGCACGATCCTCCCCGGCTTTTGCGGGGGTGGGGGCAGCTCGGCCGACGCCGCCGAGATGGCCGACTCGATGCCGGTCCCATCGCCGTTCTCAGCGAAACAGACCATCCGGCCGAACTTCAGTTCGATGCTCTCGGCGAGCCCGGTGAACTCGGCGTCGTGCACCAGCAGCTCGACCCCTTCCCGCTCGATCACCTCTCTCGCCTGCCGTACCGAGAATGCCGTGTTGAGCCAGACGGCGGTAACCCCGGCGCGTGACGCGGCGAAGGCGGCGATCAAGGGCATGCGGTGATTGCGGCAGAGAATCCCGATCGTCGAACCGCTGTCCAGGCCCCTGGCGGCGAAGGCGTTGGTCAGCCGGTTCGTCTGCTCCTCCATCTCACCGAACGTGATCTCACCGATCTCGTCGCTGATCGCCGGCTGGTCACCGTGGCGTATCGCCGCGATCCGGCCGGCCGCACCGAACGGGCCGTATTCATGGAGGGTCCGCAGGATCCGGAGGAAGCGGCGGGGTGTCTCGGGCCCGATGAAACCGGCCCGGGCGAGCACGATCAGAGACTTGAGTTCGTCCCGCGTTCGCCAGAGCAGGCTGGGTCGCGACCCGCCGCCGGTTGCCGTCCATGACACCTTCGATCCGCCAGGCAACGTTCTCAGAGTCCCATCGTCTTGCCGATCAGCTCCTTCATTATCTCGTTCGTTCCGGCGTAGATCCTCGATACCCGAGCGTCGACCCAGGCCTTGCCGATCGGGAACTCGGTGGTGTACCCGTAGCCGCCGTGAAGCTGCACTCCGACGTCGGTCACCCTGCCGAGCAGCTCGGTGGTCCACCACTTCGCCATCGCCGCCTCCTCGACCGAACAGGTTCCATCGACGTGCCGTTCGATGCAGCGGTCGATGAAACAGCGCCCGATCTCGATCTCGGTCCGCATCTCCGCGAGCTCGAAGCGCGAATTCTGGAACTTGCCGATCGGCCGGCCGAACGCGGTCCGGTCCTTGACGTACTCGAGCGTCCAGTCCAGGGCCGCCTCGCAACCGGCCATCGCGCTGACCGCGAGGATCAGCCGTTCCGGCACCAGCCGGGCGACCAGCTGCATGAAACCCGAGCCTTCCGGTCCGAGCATGTTCACGGACGGAACGTGGACGTCGTCGAAGAACAGCTCGGCGGTGTCGGAGGCATGCTGACCGAGCTTCTCGATCTGCTTGCCGCGCTGAAAGCCGTCCCGGTCCGCCTCGACCACGAACAATGAGAGCCCGCCATGAGCGTCCTCGGAGGTGCGGGCCGCGACCACCACGAGATCGGCGTTGATGCCGTTGGTGATGAAGGTCTTGGCGCCGTTGATCAACCATCCATCGCTCTCTGGCCTGGCGCTGGTCGAGATCGCCGCCAGGTCCGAGCCGGTCCCGGGCTCGGTCATCGCGATCGCCAGGATCGAATCTCCCGACGCGATTCCGGGCAGCCAGAGGTCACGCTGTTCGCCGGTCGCCGAGGCGAGCAGGTAGGGCAGCACGACGTCCGAGTGGAGCATCGGCCCGGCCATCGCGTCCGAGACTCCCGCCTTGACGGACTCCTCGGCCAGTACTACATGAAAGCGCCAGTCCTCCACCCCACTTCCCCCATGGCTCTCCGGGACGTCCATCGCCAGGAAGCCGTACTCGGCGCAACTCGTGAACAGGGAGCGGGGAACGATCTGCTCCTTCTCCCAGACCGGGTATCTCGGTACGACCTCCGCCTGCAGGAACCGCCGAAAGCTCTCGCGATAGTCGTCGTGCTCGGCTTCGAAGATCGTGCGCTTTTCGACGGCGGTGAAGGCCGGGCCGGTCATGGCGTCCCCCCTCAGCCCGCGGCGGCCCGGGGTGCCGCACCCAGGCGCTCGGCGATGTCATCGATCCGCCACAGTCCCTCGGTCTCGATCGAGTTCGACACGGTCCAGCCCTGAAGCTCCTGGATCGATCCTCCCTGCACCGCGAACACCTTGCCGGTCACGGGACACTCGGCGGCGGCCAGGTAGGCGACCAGCGGCGAAATGTTCGAAGGGTCGAACAGGTCGTGGCCGGTCGCGTCCTCGGCCCCCGCGGCGAAGACCGCGCCCATGCCCGGGGTCGCCAGGGTGAGTCTGGTCCGGGCGATCGGCGCGATCGCATTGGCACGCACGCCGTAGCGCTCCAGCTCCTGCGCCGCCACCAGGGTCATCGCGGCAATACCCGCCTTGGCGGCACCGTAGTTCGCCTGGCCCGCGTTCGGCACGGTGACACCGGAGGCGGACGCGGTGTTGACGATCGCCCCGTTCGGCTGGTTTCCGGCCTTCGACTGGTCGCGCCAGAAGGCGGCGGCCTGCCGCATCACCGCGAAGTGTCCCTTCATGTGCACGTCGACGACGGCATCCCAATCGCGTTCTTCCAGCGAGGCTACGAAGCCGTCCCGCAGGATGCCGGCGTTGTTGACGACCACATCGAGTCCGCCGAAGGTCTCGACCGCCTGGTCGATCAGGTTCCGGGCACCATGCCAGCTCGAGATGTCGTCGGTGTTCGCGGTCGCCCGCCCACCCGCGGCTTCAATCTCGTCGACCACCTGCTGAGCCGGTGCGGCGTCGGATCCGGAGCCGTCGTTGGCTCCCCCGCGATCGTTGACGACGACCTTCGCTCCCTCACGGGCGAACAGCAGGGCGTGTTCGCGGCCGATGCCCCGGCCCGCGCCGGTGATCACCGCGACCCTGTCTTGAAGCCTTCCCATCATTGGTCCTCCGTTTCTCTGATCAGGTCTGAACGTCTCGGGAAGCGAACTCGGCGAGCCCGTCGCGGATCACGGTCTGATCTCCCGCCCAGGTCTCGAAGGAGAGGCATCCGCTCCCGTCGCCATCCGGCCCGGCGAACGCTCGAGTCCGGATCTCCTCGCCCGGAAGCACCGGCTTCGCGAAACGCGCCGCCAACCGGCTGAGCCGAGTCACGTCGCTGTCGCCCACCGCCTCCAGCAGCCCCCATGAGGTGAAGGCGAGCACGCAGAATCCGTGCGCGATGATGCCCGGCAGGCCCGCTGCCAGAGCCGAGTCTTCGTCGAGATGGATCGGCATCGGATCGCCGGAAGCGTCGGCGTAGCGAAAGGTCTGGTCCTCGTCGATGCGCTGCGTGAAGTCCGCGATCGCGTCGCCGCCACGCAGTCCTTCGTCGAACTTGTGCGGTGGGGAGAGGTCACCGACCTTGCGTCCGTCATCGAAGCCCCTGACGAAGAAGGTCACATACTGCTCGTTGACCAGATCCCCGGCCGCGTCCCGGCACTCGAGGTGGACGCAGGCCCGGGTCCCGTTCTCCAGCCCTTCCCAGCCGGTCATCCGCCCGCGCGAGATGAGCCTGTCGCCGGGCACGATCGGCCGGTGGAAGCGAAAGTCCTGCTCGCCGTGGAGGATCTTGCCGAACAGTGACACCGGCACCACCTCCAGGGCGGGATACATCAGCGCCTGGAATACCGGCACGATCGCGAACACAGGTGAGGCCACATCGCCCGCACGGTGGGCCGGGATCGGATCGTTGGTCGCGGCGGCGTACTCGATCAGGCGCTCCCTTGTGACCTCGAAGCGAACCTCCTCGGTCCACCGGCCGAGGCCCGCCTGATCGAATTCCACCGTCGCGATGGTCATCCGGCGACCAAATCGTTGAAATTCCTGAGTGAAAGCTCCAGCTGCTCGCGGGCGTCCTTCTCGACCGCGACGCCAAGCGCACCGGCGATCATCTGGCCTTCGAACTCGGCATCCATGTCCACCTTCGAACCGCCGTCTCCGTCGGAGCCGACCGCCAGTGTGAAGGTGGATCTGACCCCGGCCATTCCGGTTCCCGAGATCCTCATCCGCGACGGCGCGTCGAACTCCTCGACCGTCCAGGTGATCGTGTTGGCCATGCCGAGCATCGTCACGACCTCGGCCACCTGAGCGCCTTCGGTGAAGCCCTCCGGGGTGCCGTCCTTCCACTTGGTGTGGATGGTCAGCCATTTCTCGTACTTGGCGGGATCCGAGATCGCCTCCCAGACCTGATCCTGGGGAGCGGCGACCTCGATCGACGCGTTCACCTTGCCCATGCTCGTCTCCTTTCGTTCTGAATCGGTTCGGTCAGCGTTCGGCCCGCCGGTAAGCGGTCACGACGGCGGCACCGCCGAGACCGATGTTGTGCTGGAGGCAGGCATCGACACCCTCGACCTGACGCCCGTCGGCCTCGCCGCGCAGCTGCCAGGTGAGTTCGGCGCATTGGGCCAGCCCGGTGGCGCCGAGCGGATGACCTTTCGAGATCAATCCGCCCGAAGGGTTGATCACCCACTTGCCGCCGTAGGTGTTGTCTCCCGCATCGATGATCGAGGGTGCTTCACCCTCGCCACACAGCCCGAGTGCCTCATAGGTGAGTAGCTCGTTGGCGGAGAAGCAGTCGTGAAGTTCGATGACCTGGAAGTCCGCGGGACCCAGCTCCGCCTGCTCGTACACGGCCGTGGCCGCCTTGACGTTCATGTCGTAGCCGATCACGTCCTTGGCCTTCCGGCTGCTGAACGAACTCTCGAAATCGGTGGTCATGGCCTGACCGACGATCTCGACCGCCCGGCCCGCCAGATCGTGCCGTTCGACGAAGTCCTCTCCGGCGATGATCGCCGCCCCGGACCCGTCGGAGGTCGGGGAGCATTGGAGCTTGGTCAGTGGCTCGTAGATCGTCTTCGACTCCAGGATCTCGTCCAGCGTGTACTCGTCCTGGAACTGGGCGTACGGGTTGTTGACCGAGTGCCGGTGGTTCTTCTCGCCGATCTTGGCGAAGTGCTCGGCGGTCGAGCCGTGCTCGTGCATGTGCTCGCGCCCGGCCGCACCGAACATCCACGGTGCCGGCGGGAAACGCACCTCAGAGATCTGCGCGAGCAGATCCATGTGCCGCATCATCGGCTGTTCCCGGTCGGTGAAGGTCGCTCCCAGCGATCCGGGCTGCATCTTCTCGAAACCGAGCGCCAGAGCACAGTCCACGGTGCCGCTACCCACCGCCTGGGCGGCGAGGAAGAGTGCGGTCGAGCCGGTGGAGCAGTTGTTGTTGACGTTGATGACCGGGATCCCGGTCATTCCGAGCTCGTACACGGCCCGCTGCCCGGCGGTTGATTCGCCGTACACATAGCCGACGTAGGCCTGCTCGATCTCGTGGTACCCGATGCCGGCGTCCTCGAGGGCATTGGTCCCCGACTCCCGGGCCATCTCGGGGTAGTCCCAGCCTTCGCGGCTTCCGGGCTTCTCGAACTTCGTCATCCCGACGCCGACGACGTAGACCTTGGATCGCTTCATCGTCTCGGCAATGTAGCAGATATCTGCAGGTCTGCAGATAGGCTTCGATCGGGTGTCACTCCCGGCGAATCGTCAGGCGGCTCCTCCAAGGGCACGGTGAGCCGCGAGGCGCCCGGCCTCCAGGCCCGCCTCGATCACGGCTACATCGCGTTCGAGGCGGCTGGGCACCGCGGAATCGGCGGCGGGACGAATCGAAAGCACATGCGGGGTCATGGCGGGGTCGAGATCGTGGCTCGCCAGCTGCCGCTCGTCCTCGAGCTCGCGTTCGGCACGGCTGAGAAACGCGCCGGCCACCGCCGGATCGATCCGGGAGAGCAGCCGGGAGGTCACCTTCGCCCCGATACCGGTCGGCGGGGCCACCACCTCACCCTCGCGCCGGGAGCGGAGCACGACTACGTGGGTGGCTCCGTCGGCGAGCGCGGCCCGCAGCGGAATGGCGGAGCTGAGCCCCGCGTCGAGATAGCGGGTGCCCGCGATCGTGACCGGATCCCCGGCCAGCAGCGGCAGTGTCGCCGAGGCACGGATCGCTTCGCGCAGAGTCGCCTCGTCCCTGATGTGAAAGTTGAGATCGACGGCCCGGCCGCCGCTCACCTCGGTCGCGATCGGGTGAAGCTCGGTCCTCGAGGCGAGCACCGAGGCGAAGAGTCCCGGTGAAAGCCTTTCGTAGGTGTGGTCCACCAGCCGCTCGACATCGACGATCGGGCGCTTCCCGATCAGGCGCCGCCAGCTGATCAGGTCCCGGTTCAGTCCCGGATCGGTCCAGGTCGGCATGCCGTCCCGCACCCGGCCGCTGAGCAGCCACATCGCGTTCAGGGCTCCGGCCGAGGAGCCATAGGCCGCATCGAAGCGATCACCCAGTCCCAGCTCGTCCAGAGCCAGGGCCATCCCGCCGGAAACCGAGCCTCGCATGCCCCCGCCCTCCACCACCAAGGCAAGCCGTGATCCCGGCGGACGCTCCTTCAGCGCGGCGGTGACGGGATGAAAGCCGTCGAGCGGCACGCGGTCGAGTGTTTCCACACCCGGCTTCTATCAAACCACCGGATTCCCGGCAGGCCTTGACTTCAACCCGGGTTGAAGCGGTAGCCTCGGCCCCGATTAGTTTTCGCCCCTTCCCCAGTCTTAGACGAAACGAATTCAAACTCAACGAAGCAGGGCAGGAGAATTGACAGACACAGCAATCAGAACCGAAGGCCTGGTCAAGGTCTTCGGTGACAACCGGGCGGTCGACGGGGTCGACCTGATCGTGCCCCGGGGAACGGTCTTCGGACTGCTCGGCCCGAACGGCGCCGGCAAGACCACCACGATCCGCATGCTGGGCACTCTGCTCCGCCCCGACGGGGGCAGCGCCACGGTGATGGGCCACGATGTGGTCGCCGATCCCGACGCGGTGCGCGGCGTGGTCAGCATGACCGGCCAGTACGCCTCGGTCGACGAGGACCTGACCGGTACCGAGAACCTGGTGATGCTCTGCCGCCTTCTGGGATTCAGCCGTGAGGGTGCCAGGAGCCGGTCGCGGGAGCTGCTGGAGGCCTTCGGTCTCGGTGACGCGGCCGATCGCCAGATCAAGAACTACTCCGGTGGCATGCGCCGCCGGATAGACATCGCCGCAAGCATCGTGGTCACGCCCGAGCTGATCTTCCTCGACGAACCGACCACGGGCCTGGATCCCCGAAGCCGCAATCAGGTCTGGGACATCGTCCGGGCGCTGGTGGCCGACGGCACCACGGTGCTGCTGACCACCCAGTATCTGGACGAGGCCGACCAGCTGGCCGACCGGATCGCTGTGATCGATCACGGCAAGGTGATCGCCGAGGGCACCAGCTCCGAGCTCAAGTCCTCGATCGGCGGCGGCGCGCTTCATGTCCGGGTCAAGGACCCGGCCGAACGGGAACGGGCCGAGTCGATGCTGGTCAGTTCGCTCGGCGTCGAGATCCACCGCGAGTCGGATCCTTCGGCACTCTCCGCCAGGATCGACGAACCCGCCCGCGTTTCCGCGGCCCTCAACGACTTGGCCGCCGCCGGCATCGAGCTCACCGACTTCTCCCTGGGACAGCCCAGCCTGGACGAGGTCTTTCTCGAGCTCACCGGCCATCCCGCCGAATCCGATGCCGAAGCTGGCGAAGAGGTGCCCGCATGACCACCACGACCGAACCCACCCCCGATATGCCCGACGTCTCCGACGGCCTGGTCAGCGACAAGCTGCGCTCCGCGCTGGCGGTACGTGAGCGCCCGCCCCGCCCCGGTGCGCTCTCGACCTCGCTCACCTTTGGCTGGCGGGCGATGCTGAAGATCAAGCACGTTCCTGAGCAGCTTTTCGACGTGACCATGTTTCCGATCATGTTCACGCTGCTGTTCACCTACCTGTTCGGCGGTGCGCTCGCCGGATCTCCGAGTGAGTACATCCAGTTCCTGCTGCCCGGCATCGCGGTCCAGACGATCATCTTCATCACGATGTACACCGGGATGGGACTGAACACTGACATCAGCAAGGGTGTGTTCGACCGTTTCCGGTCGTTGCCGATCTGGCGTCCCGCGCCGATGGTCGGAATGCTGCTCGGCGACGCGGTCCGTTTCCTGATCGCGGTGACGATCGTGATGATCCTCGGCCTGATCATCGGCTACCGGCCCGATGGCGGGTTCGTCGGTGTCGTCGCGGGAATCGCGCTCATCCTGCTGTTCGCCTTCAGTGTGTCCTGGATCTGGACCTTGCTGGGTCTGACCCTGCGCACCCCGGAGGCCGTGCTCAACCTGGCGATGACCGTGCTCTTCCCGCTCACCTTCGCCTCGAACATCTTCGTCGACCCGGACACCATGCCGGGCTGGCTGCAGACCGTGGTGGACAACAATCCGATCTCCCATCTCACCTCTGCGGTCAGGGGCCTGATGGCGGGTGATGTCGCCTCCAGCGACCTGATCTGGGTCTTCGTCTCCAGCGCGGTGCTGATCCTGGTGTTCGCCCCGCTCACCATGCGGGCCTACGCCCGGAAGTAGAGGACGGCGGTCGGCGCGGGCCCGGGTTTCGTCCCGGGCTCGCGTCTAGCCCTCGACCGGCTCGAAGAGAGCCCGGGCCAGCAGCCCGATCCCCTGCTCGAGCACCGTGCGCAACGACTGCTCGTCGAGATGCAGCCGATCGGTGCGCAGGTGAAAGGTGAGCACTCCGTTGAAGGCGCCGTGCAGGAACCTGGCGGTCGCCACCGGGTCCGGTTCACCGTGGATCTCTCCGCTTTCCGTGGCTCGCGTGATCGCGTCGGCGACCCTTCCCACCTGAAGCTCGATCCGGTCGGCGATCCTCTCCGCGGCCGCGGGCATCTGCTCATAGCGGCGGTCGAAGTCGGGAAAGGCGAGGATGCTGAAGCTGCCGGGCCGCTCGAGACAGAAACGCACGTACTGCTCACCCACCGCGTAGAGCTGTTCGACCGGACCGTTGTCCTCGCGGAAAGCCTCGTCCATGTAGGCCGCGTCGGCGTCCAGCGCCTGGTCGAGCAGTGCCGCGAAGATTTCCTCCTTGCTCGCGAAGTACCCGTAGATCGTGCCCTTGCCCACGTCCGCCTGTTCGGCGACCTGGTCGACGGTGGTCGCTCTGAGTCCCTGGGCCAGGATCAGCGACTCAGCGGCGGCGAGGATCCGATGTCTCGTTTCGGCCTTGCGGCGCTCGACCCGGGATTGACCAGTCACCGGCCGAGTCTATCTCTGGCGCGCGATCCATCCACGGTTCGACCATATAGTCGAACTCGACCATCTAGTCGGTTAATGCTACGTTGCCCTCATGAAGACGCTCCGCGTAGCACTTGCACTCGTCCCTTTCGTTCTTGCCGGAGTCGGCTCCCCGGCCCAGGGAGCCGAACCTCGCAACCCCTCTCGAATCACGACACTCGCCACCAGAGTCGTAGACCGGCCGGGCGCGGGTGAGTTTCACCGCCTGCGGGTGGCCGGCGGAGAACCCCGGATCGTCCGGGACGGTGCCTTCGGTGATCTCGGTAGTCCCGGCCGGGTCCAGCGGCGGCGTTCGCTGCTCTACTTCGCCCACCTGACCGACGCCCAGGTCGCCGACGAGGAATCACCGGCGCGGGTCGAATCGCTCGACCGTCTCGACAGCGGCATCTTCCGGGTCGCCTGGCGTCCACAGGAGGCTTTCGCGCCGTTCCTGCTGGACGCGGCCAACCGGCGTGTACGCCAGCTGCGCCGCAGCCCTTCGGTTTCAAGCGGCGGAGCGCGGGCGCGAATGTCGCTGCTGGCGACAACCGGCGACATGATCGACAGCAAGCAGCGCAACGAGCTGGTCTGGCTTCGCAACCTGCTCGAGGGACGGCGCGTCGAACCCGACAGCGGCAAGGACGGCCAACAGGGCTGCTCTGCCGCGGCCGATACGGACGGTTCCGGCTACAGCGGTGTGCAGGATCATGACGACCCGCCCGCCGACCCGCATTTCTACGATCCGGCCGATCTGCGGGGCGCCTGGGACGAAGCCGGCTGGCCGGCCTATCCCGGCCTGATGGAACGGGCGCAGCGGCCGTTCCGCGCGACGGGACCCGGAGTGCCCTCCTATCTGCTGTTCGCGAACCACGAAACCCTGGTCCAGGGCGAGACCGCCGCGATCAGACAGTTCGAGGACCTGGTCACCGGCTGCCTGAAGCCGAGGGGATTCGACGCGGTGAGTCACGTGATGTCCGGCGGCGACCCGGCCGGGCTCGCCGACTTCGACGACGTGATGCGAGTGGAACCCGATCTCGGCCGGCGCTTCGTCGACAAGGCACAGTTCCAGGCCGTCCTGGCCGAAGGGCGCCAGCGCGACGCTCACGGTTTCGGCCTGGTCGATCCCGGCGAGCGCCGGGCCTCGCGGGGAACCGCGGGCTACTACACGTGGACGCCGCGTCCGGGGGTCCGGATGGTCGCGCTCGATGTCGCGCCGGAGGGCGCGTCGGTGGGCAACGGCGGCGCGGGCAACATCGACGATCCCCAATGGCGCTGGCTTCGCCGCGTCCTGAGCGGCGCCGATCGCCGCCGGGAGCTGGTGATCGTGCTGAGCGGGAGCCGGCTCGACGGTCTCGACGGAACCAGGCCGGACGAGGCCGCGCCTCCCTGCGTCGGAACCCTCCGTTTCGGCCACGACCTCGATCCCGGCTGCGACCTCGACTCTCGGCTCTCCTCCCCGCTTCACGGTGGCGAGGAGCTGCGGGCGCTGCTGCTCCGGCATCCGGCTGTGGTCGCCTACCTCACGGGTGGCGAGCACCGCGCGGTTCCGGTGCGAAGTGCCAACGAAAAGCGGGGGTTCTGGGCGATCACGACCGCGGGATTCGCCGAGTATCCGCACCAGGGACGGGTGCTGGAGCTGATGGACAACCGCGACGGCACGCTGTCGATCGTCGGCACCGTGTTCGACATCGCCGCACCCGTGGTCGCCGCCGCGCCGGGCACCAAGGCCCGGAAACTCGATCCGGCCGGGGTCGCCGCGGTGGCCCGGACCATCTCCCGCAACGATCCGCAGGCCGACCTCGAGTGGTACCTGGGCAAGCCACAGGACCGGAACGTCGAGCTGCTGCTCCCGGATCCCCGGCGATAGGCCGGATGCCGCGATAGCCCGATGTGATCAGGATCGAGGCTCAGGCCGGCACGCGGTTCATGGCCGCCGCCAGCAGCTTCCAGAGCGAGGCGTCGACACCCATGCCCAGGTGACTGCTCTCCACCTCGATCCGTTCCGCCGCCGGATCGAGGCAGGCTTCGTATCTCACGATCGTGTCGTTTCGCGAGTAGAACGAGATGAAGCGAACCTCGCCGGGGAAGTCCGAAAGCAGCTCTTCGCGCGAACGGCTGCAGCAGCCGCCGTTCCGGCAGCTGTAGCTCAGCATTCCCGGCATGCCGATCGAGCCGAGGCCGCCGACCAGGCCGATCGAGAGCCAGACCCGGTGGTGGACCGCGGTCTGGCTCAGCAGAGGCGAGCCCAGCGCGACCAGTGTGTCGACCAGATCCGGCCGCCGGACCGCGAGCACCCTGCCGATCGCGCCGCCCCGGCTCTGTCCGATGACGAGCGCCTTTTCGCCGGACCGCTCGACCACCGTCTCAAGCCGGCGTTCGACCGAGGCGACGGTATCTTCCATGCAGTCCACGTTCCAGCGAATCCCGGACCGCACGAGCGCGAAATCCCCTTTGCGGAGCCATTTGGCCATGCGGGTGAGGCTCGGGTCGCCGGCCAGGAACCCGGGAATCAGGATCGCCGGCCGGCCCTGCCCGTCAGGCGGCGTCGGCCAGTTCGAATGGTCCTCAGTCGAGCGCCATTCCTCCACCAGGCGAAAGACCGAGGACTTGGAGACAAAGTCCGGTGTCGAAAGACCGATCAAATCCCCACAAGTATCCCGTCCCTGGAAGACGAAAGCGGATTCTGCCTCCCGAAAACCCACATATGGAGGGTGAAACGGGGGACAGATTGCCCCGTCAGGGTCGAACGGCCGCTCGGGTCCCGGTCAGGATCGGGTGAAGGGAAGTTCGGTGGTCAGCCAGGTGATCAGTGCGCCCGGATTCCTCGACTGGGTGAGCACCCGGCCCGGACCGGTGAACTCCATCACGAATCCCTCGCCGCTCTTCAGGGTGGAAGCGATGCCCTTGGTCACCTTGCGGGTCGTGTAGTTGACCTCCGGATCGAAGGCGACCAGATGCCCTGAATCGAGCACGAATTTCTCGTTCGGCCCGAGCTCCACCGTCTCGAGTGCGCCGTAGCAGGCGACTACGACCTGGCCGGTGCCGGTCGCGTGGACCAGGAAGCCGCCCTCACCTCCGCCGATGTTCTTGAATCCACCCCACTTGGTGTCGAGTTCGATCTCCGCCGACGAGCAGAGCCAGCCGCCACGGGAGATGTTCAGGGCACCGTTGACGTCCAGCACCACGGCGTCGCCGGGGAGGTTGGCGGCGCAATCGACCCAGCCGCCCTGGGACGGAGCCTCATAGGTGGTCATGAAAAGCGACTCGCCGCCCAGAACGCTGCGCTTCAGCCCCTTCATGAGCCCACCCTGCATCTGCGCCTCGACCCCGACCCCGTCGGAGGTGGCCATCATCGCGCCGGATTCCGCCTTCATCTTCTCGCCGGCGGCGAGGACGCATCGGGCGACGGCAAAGCTCGGGCTGTCTCTGATCTCGACTTTCATGGGGCGATCCTATTGCCGATCGAACCAGGTGATGTGATCTGCCCGTGATCGCCGGCCGCCGGCGCTGCCGACGCCGCCCCGATACACCGTGGGCAGGTGAAAGTTGACTCTCACGCGGTCGCGAATCGTTTCCGGGAGCGCTCCTTGCGTTTCGCGGCCTCGATTTCGCGATCCTTCGGCGCGGCCGTGGTCACGAGATGATCCAGCAGCTTCGCCGAGACCTCGGCGACTTCCGCGACTGCCTGGTTGAAAGCCTCCTCGTTGGCCTGTGAGGGCTTGTTGAACCCGCTGATCTTGCGCACGTACTGAAGTGCGGCGGCATCGATCTCGGATTCGGTGGCGGGAGGCTCGAAGTTGTAGAGAGTTCGAATATTTCTGCACATGTCTCGATCCTATGCGGGTTGTTGGCTGACCGGGGCGACTTTTTCGAAGCTCATCTCCATCCAGCGGATCCAATCGCCATCTAGATCCCGTTCCCAGATCGCCGACATCGACCGGCCATCCTCGGCTCCAGTGCCTGGACCTGTTGCTCCCCCATCATCACTTCGACCCGATGCATGATCCACCGGTCACCGACCATCAGCTCGTACTCGTCGGTGCCGGTAATCATCATCTCCGGTTCACCGGACACGGAAAGCACGCGGCCACTTGTTTTCCAGAATCCGAGGATCGGCTGAATGTCTTCGATTGTCGTCTCGTCTGACCTCATGTTGTTCAGACCTCCGCGGCCGCCGGAAATGATCGGTCGGCCGGATTCACCTTTGCAGTAATTTGGGCGCCGATGAAAGCGAAGCGAAAAGGCGGGGATGCATGAGTGACCAGGCGCCATTGACGATCGACCTGATGCACCTCGGGCAGCCCGGCGCGATCGCGGCCCATCTGATCGACGGGGTCATCGTGGACCCCGGCTCCGAGAAGACGGTGGACAGGGTGATCGAAGCCCTGGACGGAACCGCGCCCCGGGCGATCCTGCTCACCCACATCCACTTTGATCACGCGGGCGGGACCGGACGGCTGGTCGAGCTCTACCCCGATACCGAGGTGTGGGTGCATGAGCGCGGCGCTCCCCACATGATCGATCCGGACCGGCTGGTCTCGAGTGCCCGCAAGGTCTTCGGCGATTTCTTCGACATGCTCTGGGGTGAGGTGATCCCCGTACCCGAAAGCAACGTGCGGGTGCTGAGCGGCGGCGAGAGCGAAGGCCCGTGGCAGGTCGCCTACACGCCCGGCCATGCCCAGCATCACGTCTCGTATCTCCACACACCGACCAGCACCGCCTTCACCGGCGACGTGACCGGGATCCGCATCGGCGACGGGCCCGCCTTCCCTCCCACCCCGCCTCCGGACATCGACGTCGATCTCTGGCACCGCTCGCTCGACACGGTCTCGGCCTGGGATCCCGACCGGCTGGCCTACGCGCATTTCGGTCAGACCACCGCCGACGTTCAGGCCCAGATCGCGATGGTGCACACCGCGCTCGACGAAATGGCCGAGGCCGCCCGGAGCACGGATGCCGACGGACTCACCGTCTGGATCCGGGAATGGCTGAGCGAACGCGCCGGGACCGACGCGGTCGACAGCTACTGGCGTGCCGGGCCGTTCGAGGGAATGTGGTCCGGCCTCGACCGCTACTTGCAGAAGAAGGCCGCCGCCGGGTAGCGGCGGCGCCTATCCCGGAACCGAACCCTCCACCGATTTTGCCGCGGCGGCGACGGCCCGTTCGACCGCGTTGACGTCGCGGACAGCACCGGTGTCGGCTGAAGTCGCCATCGCCGCGTAGGCGCGAAGGGCCGGTGACACGACCCGGTCACGTGCCTTGGGCACGTAGCCGACGCCGGTTTCGAGGGCCTCCCGGCGCTCGTCCAGCTCCGCTTCCGGAACGTCCAGGCTGATCTTGCGATTGGGGATGTCGATCGAGATCGTGTCGCCGTCCTCGACCAGCGCGATCGCGCCACCCGAGGCCGCCTCGGGTGAGATGTGTCCGATCGAGAGACCCGACGTGCCGCCCGAGAAGCGCCCGTCGGTGATCAGCGCGCAGGCCTTGCCGAGACCGAGGCCCTTCAGATATGAGGTCGGATAGAGCATCTCCTGCATGCCCGGACCGCCGCGAGGGCCCTCGTACCGGATGACGACCACATCGCCCTCCTTGATCTTGCCGCCGAGGATCGTGTCGACCGCCTCGTCCTGGGACTCCACCACGACCGCGGGGCCGCTGAACTTGAGGATCGATTCGTCCACCCCGGCGGTCTTGACGACGCTGCCGCGAACCGCCAGGTTGCCGTACAGGATCGCCAGGCCGCCATCCTTCGAGTACGCGTGCTCGTAGTCCCGGATGCAGCCCTCGGCCGCGTCGGTGTCGAGCGAATCCCAGCGTTCGGACTGCGAGAAGGCCTCGGCCGAGCGCCGGCAGCCGGGAGCCGCGTGGAAGACCTCGATCGCCTCCTCCGAGGCGCTGCCGCTGCGGATGTCCCAATTCAGGAGCCACTCGTCGACGCTCGAAGCATGGACCGTATTCACGTCTTCGTTGAAGAATCCGGCCCGGCGCAGCTCGCCGAGGATCGCCGGGATGCCACCGGCCCGGTGGACGTCCTCCATCAGATAGTGGCCGTTCGGGGCGACCTTGCAGACACAGGGGATGCGCCGCGAGAGCTCGTCGATGTCCTTCATGGTGAAGTCCATCTCGGCCTCCTGGGCCGCGGCGAGGATGTGAAGCACGGTGTTGGTCGAACCGCCCATGGCGATGTCCAGCGTCATCGCGTTCTCGAAGGCGGACCGGGTCGCGACGTTTCTCGGCAGGACCGATTCGTCATCTTCCCCGTAGTACTTGTTCGCGATCTCGACCACGGTGCGTCCGGCGGCCTCGTAGAGCTCCTTGCGGGCCGTATGGGTGGCGAGGATCGAGCCGTTGCCCGGCAGGGCCAGTCCGAGCGCCTCGGTCAGGCAGTTCATCGAGTTGGCGGTGAACATGCCCGAGCAGGAACCGCAGGTCGGGCAGGCGGCTTCCTCGATCCGTTCGATGTCCTCGTCGGAGACCTCGTCGGCGACCGCGTCGGCGATCGCGCTGACCAGGTTGACCCGGGTGCGCACGGTGCCGTCGACCAGGGTGGCGGTGCCGCCCTCCATCGGTCCGCCCGAGACGAACACGGTCGGGATGTTGAGACGCAGGGCCGCGTTCAGCATGCCGGGAGTGATCTTGTCGCAGTTCGAGATGCAGATCAGGGCGTCGGCGCAGTGGGCGTTGACCATGTACTCGACGCTGTCGGCGATCAGGTCCCTGGAGGGCAGCGAGTAGAGCATTCCCCCGTGACCCATGGCGATGCCGTCGTCGACCGCGATCGTGTTGAACTCCCGCGGGATGCCTCCGGCCGCCTTGACCGCGTCGGCGACGATCTCCCCGACCGGCTTCAGGTGGGTGTGGCCGGGCACGAACTGGGTGTAGGAGTTGGCGACGGCGACGATCGGCTTGCCGAAGTCGCCCTTCTCCACTCCGGCTGCCATGAACAGCGCGCGGGCTCCGGCCATGTTGCGGCCATGGGTGACTGTTTTCGACCTTAGATCTGCCATGTCGGGTAATGTAGCGGAATGACCATTCCGGGTCAATGGTCCGCCCTCTCGGCGGATGAGAAAAGGGCTCGCGCCCTCGAAATCGCAGACGAACTGTTCTCGCGTGACGGCGTCGATGTGGCGATGCCGGTGCTGGCCGAGGCGATCGGCGTCGGGGTCGGCAGCATCTACCGTCAGGTCGGGACCAAGGACGACCTGATCGCGGCGCTGATCGTCACCCGCGCCGAGACTCTGCGCGAACGTTTCCTGGCCACGCTCGAAGAGCCCGACCCCTGGGCCGCCCTGGTGTTCGCCACCCACGCGACCGTTGATGACTGCATCGGCGACGCACTCTCCCAGTCCGCCTGGGACGTGGCCGCCTCCGCCTACGAGGAAGTCCGAAAGGCACGCGAGGGAGCGACCGACGCCCTGCGGCAGATGGTCGAACGAGCCCGCCGGGCGGGTGCTCTCCGTGATGACGCCTCACACGAGGATCTCCGCCTGATCTTCACCTCTCTGCGCGAGCTGGCCGGAATCGGTCCGGCCGCCGCCCACCGGCTTGCGGATCTGGTCCTGCGGGGTATGCACCGGGAGTAAGCTGAAGTCGAGTTCCCGTTTCAACCCTTTGAGGACAGGAGATATATGAGCTACGCAGTCGTGAATCCCGCCACCGGCGAGACGATCAAGGAGTACCCGACGATCACCGATGCCGAGCTTGCGCAGGCCGTCGACAAGGTTGATGACGCCTACAAGAATTGGTCACTCAAGTCGACGCTTTCCGAGCGTGCCGCACTGGTGAAGAGGGTGGCCGAACTGCATTCCGAGCGGCGCGAGGAACTCGCCGCGATCATCGTCCGGGAAATGGGCAAGCCGGTCGAGCAGGCCCTGGGTGAGGTCGACTTCTGCGTCGACATCTACGGCTACTACGCCGACAATGCCGAGGAATTCCTGAAAGACGAGCCGATCGACCTGCTCGCAGGAGAAGGCACGGCGCTGATCCGCCGCAGCTCGGTCGGTCCGCTGCTCGGCATCATGCCCTGGAACTTCCCCTACTACCAGGTGGCCCGCTTCGCGGGACCGAATCTGACTCTGGGTAACACCGTCCTTCTGAAGCACGCCTCGCAATGCCCGGAATCAGCCGAAGCGATCGAACAGATCCATCGCGACGCCGGGTTCCCCGAGGGTGCCTACGTCAACATTCGCGCCACCAACGAACAGATCGCGGGCGTGATCGCCGATCCGCGGATTCGCGGTGTCTCACTGACCGGTTCCGAACGGGCCGGTGCCGCGGTGGCCGAGATCGCGGGACGCAACCTGAAGAAGGTCGTGCTCGAGCTGGGTGGCTCCGATCCCTTCATCGTGCTCGGTGCCGACGACATGAGCGAAACCGTGGAGGCCGCGATCGGTGGACGCATGGACAACAACGGCCAGGCATGCAATGCGGCCAAGCGGTTCATCGTGCTCGACGAGCTCTACGACCAGTTCCTCGAGAGCTTCACGGCGGGCATGACCGCGATCGAGCCGGGCGATCCGACCTCGTCCGAGACCGAGCTCGGACCGCTGTCTTCGTCGTCCGCGGCCGACACGCTCCAGGAGCAGGTGGATCGAGCGGTTGCTCAGGGCGCGAAACTGGCGGCCGGAGGCGGGCGCACCGACAACTTCTTCAAGAGCACGGTGCTCGTCGATGTCAAGCCGGACAACGATGCCTACCGCGAAGAGTTCTTCGGCCCGGTGGCTTCGGTCTTCAGGGTGAGCTCGGAGGAAGAGGCGATCGAGCTTGCGAACGACACTTCGTTCGGACTCGGTTCATACGTGTTCTCCAACGATCCCGACCAGGCGCTGCGGGTGGCCGATGGACTCGACACAGGCATGGTCTATGTCAACGGAGTCGGGCTGGATGGGGCCGAGTTGCCCTTCGGCGGCGTGAAGAGTTCGGGCTATGGCCGGGAGCTCGGCCGCTACGGCATGGAGGAGTTCGTCAACAAGAAACTGATCCGCATCCAGAAGTAGTCCGGACGCGGTGGAGCCGCCGGGAGGTGGATCGCGATGCGGTCCACCTCCCGGTCGAGGCTCATGATTTCGGTGAGTCGGCCTCGGGCCTTTCGCCGGGCGCGTCCCCGGCGAGCAGGCGGTAGAGCCCGCGTCTGGCCTCGTCGACGATCTCCTTGGCGGCCTTCAGCTGCTCGTCACTGCCTGTCTGGGCGACCTGCATCGCGGCCATCGCCAACGCCTGAGAGGCGTCGCGAAGCTCGCCCAGCTGGGTCGAGTCGCCTTTGCCGACGGTTTCCCAGGGGGCGCCCATCCGCTCACGGTTGGCCTCGACGTGAGCCGAACCTTCCTCGGTCAGGGTGAAGGCCTTGCGGCCCCCGTGTTCGGTCGAGCTGACCAGACCCTCGTCCTCGAGCTGCGAAAGCGCCGGATACACCGATCCGGGGCTGGGACGCCACACGCCCCCACTCCGCTCCTCGACCTCCTGCATCAGGCCGTAGCCATTGCGGGGCTCTTCGGCGAGCAGCAGCAGGATCGCCTGGCGGATGTCGCCTCGCCTGGCGCGATGGCCGCGGCGGCCACCGTGACGTGGACCGGGTCCACCGAAGCCCCGCGGACCGCGCGGTCCGCCGAAGCCGGGATCGCGATCACGCTCGTCTTCGCTGAAGCCGACGATGAATTCCGGGGAGAACATGCGGCCCCTGCCGCGATTCTGATTGAAGCGGCCACGTCTGCGTGACCCTTCGAAATTGGCACCGTGCATTCGGTGCTCCTTTCGTTCGATACTTGATTACGAACATCACGATATATCGTGATTGTTCTTTTGTCAAGTATCGAGACCGCTTCTAGAGGTCGATCGGGAATGAGTGATGCTCATGTGCGACCACCCAGCGTCCGTTCTCCTTTCGAAGTCCCAGGGTCAGACGGAGCCGCTTGTCCGGCCGCTCGGCGTACTCCTCATCAGTGCCGCAGCGGAGCAGAGCCCACGCGTAGGCGACCTCGTCCCCGGCGGTGATGTCCAGCTCGAGGATCTCGAACGATCCCCCACTCGCCTGCCACTCGAAGAACCCCGGCCAGGTGTCCCGGTACGCGCCGATTCCGCGGACGCCATCCTGCGGTGGCGGCACGTCGAACATCACGATGTCGTCGGCATGGTCGGCGAGCACGGTCTCCATGTCGCCCCCACCCACCGCCACGGCCCACGACTCGACCAGATTTCGTATCTGCTGGTTTTCGATCATGTGGGTTGGACCGCCTTTCGCCCCCGAACTAATCGGTCTGGCTCAGGCAGGCACAGGCAGACCGAACTCGTCAGACAGCAGGCTCTGGACCATCACAGCCGCCGCGACAGATCCCGTGGCGATCGCGACCGCCACCTGCTGCATCTGCCCGGCGGCGTCACCCGCGGCCGAGACTCCCGGCACGCTGGTCCGGTGGAAGCCATCGGTCTTCAACGCGTCGGCGGTCAGCGGATTCGGCTCCGCCGGCTCCACACCCAGCTGCTCCGCCAGATCGTTTCGCTGATGAAGTGCCGGTGCCACCAGCAGTCCCGAACGCTCCAGCCGGCTCCCGTCACCGAACGAGATCGCGGTCAGGCATCCGCGCTCGGACTCCAGGGCCGCGATGGACCGCTCATCGACGGCCACTCCGGCCTTCCAGAGCTTTTCCCGCTGCTCATCGTCCAGTTCGGCCGGTCCGTCGGTCAGGAGGATCACGTCCTCACTCCAGCCGCTTAGCAGGAGAGCGCCGTGCACCCCGCGCTCTCCGTTGCCGCGCACGGCCAGTGGCCTGCCCTCCACCTCCCAGCCGTGGCAGAACGGGCAATGGAAGACGGAGCCTCCCCACAGCTCGGCCATTCCCGGCAAGTCATCGATCCGATACTCCATTCCGGTGGTCAGAAGGATCCGCTTCGATCTCTCGACGGTGCCGTCTTCAAGCTCCAGTTCGAACTCCCCCACGCTCCCGCCGGCGGCGACCACCCGGCCCCGCCTGAACGAAAGGGCGGGATATTTCTCGATCTCCCGCCGGCCGATTTCGTAGAGCTCGGCCGGCGAACGTCCGTCGTGCCCGAGCAGGCCCCCGATGCCGTGTGCCGGCAGGTTGCTCTGCTCCCCGGCGTCGATCACCAGGGTGTCGCGGCGGGCCCGCCCGAGGACAAGAGCCGCACTGAGTCCGGCGGCACCGCCGCCGATGATTACGCAATCCCAAATCTTTGTCATGGGATCACGTTGTCACGAGATCCTCAATCTGTCAAACTTGTTTGCTGATATGGCAAATACAGAAGAATCCGAACCGGTCGAAGCGATCGTCCGCCGCCGGTTGCGCGCGCTGCGCACCGAGCAGGGGCTGACCCTCGAGGATGTCGCCGACCGCGCGGCTATCGACGTATCCACGCTGAGCAGGCTCGAATCCGGCAAGCGCCGCCTCTCCCTGGATCACCTCCCCGCCCTGGCCGGAGCCCTCGGGGTCGGTGTGAACGAGCTGCTCCAGGCCCCCGAACCGTCGGACCCGAGGGTCAAGGGCCACTCTCACACCCACGACGGCCTGACCTTCCTGCCCCTGACCAGGCGCGGCCCCGCCGGCGGTGTCTACGCCTACAAGATCCGGATCGACGCCGCCCGCAACACCCCACCGGCGAAGTTGCCGGTCCACGAAGGCCATGACTGGATGTACATCCTCGACGGACGGATGCGCCTCTGCCTCGGTGACGACGACATGGTGATCAGCCCCGGGGAAGCGGTCGAGTTCACCACCCTCAACCCGCACTGGTTCGGTGTCGTCAAGGAACCGGTCGAGCTGATCGCCCTGCTCGGCCCGCAAGGCGAGCGGCTGCATCTTCACGATTGAGCGCGGCACGCCAAGTAAGCAGACTGGATCACTCGACAAAGTAGTATCTGAAGCACGAGGGAGAACCCGTACTTTCAACCACCGCACTATCTCAGGAGATGACTCAATGTCACTGACCATCGGCGATACAGCGCCGGACTTCGAAGCCGAGACGACCGAGGGAACGATCTCGTTTCACGACTGGATCGGCGACGGCTGGGCCGTCCTTTTCTCCCATCCGCGGAACTTCACCCCGGTCTGCACGACCGAGCTCGGCTACCTCGCCAGCATCGAGCCCGACTTCGCGGCCCGCAACACCAAGGTGATCGGCCTCTCGGTCGACCCGCTGGAGAACCACGAGAAATGGGCCGAGGACATCGCCGAGACCCAGGGCTCGGAGCTCAACTATCCGCTGATCGCCGACACCGATCACAAGGTCGCGAAGCTCTACGGCATGCTCCCGCCTGACGTCGAGGGTGAGTCCACCGACCGCACCCCGGCCCAGAACGCCACCCTGCGCAACGTGTTCGTGGTCGGTCCGGACAAGAAGATCAAGCTGGTGATGATCTACCCGATGACCACCGGCCGCAACTTCGACGAGATCCTGCGGGTGATCGACTCGCTGCAGCTCACCTCCGAGCACGCGGTCGCCACCCCCGCCCAGTGGCAGTCCGGCGAAGACGTGATCATCGCCGGCTCGGTCTCCGACGAAGCCGCCAAGGAGAAGTACCCGGAAGGCTGGGACGCGCCGCGCCCCTGGCTCCGGATCGTTCCCTCGCCCGAGAAGTAGGACCTCGCGGGACCGGCGATACCGCCAGCCCGGACGATTCGAGATCGTCGTCCGGCCTGGCGGTTCGCCGGCGCTTCATCCTCGGGACAGCCTCACCTGAACCGCCGCAGGCGCAGTGAGTTGGTCAGCACGAAGACGCTGGAGAAGGCCATCGCCGCTCCGGCCACGATCGGGTTGAGCAGGCCGGTCACCGCCAAGGGCAGTGCCGCGACGTTGTAGGCGAAAGCCCAGAACAGGTTGCCCTTGATCGTGCGCAGGGTCTGCCTCGAGAGACGGATCGCGTCGGCGCCCTTGCGCAGGTCACCCGAGACCAGGGTCAGGTCCGAGGCTTCGATCGCCACGTCGGTTCCGGTTCCGATCGAGAGACCGAGATCGGCCTGGGCCAGGGCGGGTGCATCGTTGACACCATCGCCGACCATCGCCACGACTTTCCCCCGCTCCTGGAGATCCTTGACCACGTCCGCCTTGTCGGCAGGCATCACTTCGGCGATCACCTCGTTGATGCCGACCGATCCGGCGACCGCTTCGGCCGTGACCCGGTTGTCACCCGTGAGCAGAATGGTCCGCAATCCCAGATCACGGAAGGCCGCGACGGCCTCGGCCGACGAATCCTTGATCTGATCGCCGACCACGAAGACCGCTCTCGCCTCTCCTCGCCACCCGGCCAGGATCGGCGTCCGTGCTTCGAGCTGCGCCCGCTCCAGAGACGACGACAGCTTTTCCGGGAGGACCATCCCCCGCTCGCTCAGGAACGACGGCCGTCCGGCGATCACCTCGACCCCATCCACGGTCGCGCTCACGCCGCGGCCCTCGTGATTGACGAAGTCCCCGGCGGCGGGCAAGGCACCGAACCGGTCCAGGGCGGCGCTGGAGATCGCCCGGGCGATCGGATGCTCGGAGGCGTGCTCCAGCGCTCCGGTCAATCTCAGCGCCTCGTCCCCATCGACGCCGTCGGCAGTGATCACCTCGTCCAGGGCCATGTCACCCGTGGTGACCGTGCCGGTCTTGTCGAGCACGATCGTGTCGATCGAACGGGTCGACTCGAGGATCTCCGGCCCCTTGATCAACATGCCCAGCTGTGCCCCACGGCCGGTGCCGACCAGCAAGGCCGTCGGCGTGGCCAGACCCAGCGCGCAGGGGCAGGCGATGATCAGGACCGCGACCGCGGCGGTGAAGGCGTAGGCGGTACTGACGTCGGTACCGAGCCAGAATCCGAGCGTCGCGAAGGCGAGGCCCACCACTAGCGGCACGAACACGGCTGAGACGCGGTCGGCCAGCCTCTGGACCGGCGCCTTGCCGGTCTGGGCGTCGGTGACCAGTCTCGCGATCTGCGCCAGGGCGGTCTCCTCACCGACCTTGGTCGCCTCGACCAGCAGGCGCCCACCGGAATTGACGGTCGCTCCCGCGACCTCATCACCGGGCTTGACCTCGACCGGAACCGATTCGCCGGTGAGCAGCGAACGGTCGATCGCCGAGTGTCCCTCCAGCACGATGCCGTCTGTGGCGACCTTCTCGCCGGGACGGACCACAAAGGCCTGCCCGACCCGCAGTTCCTCGATCGCGATGCGCCGCTCGGTCCCGTCCTCGTCGAGGATCGACACCTCCTTGGCCCCCAGCTCCAGCAGCGCCCGCAGTGCGGACCCCGCGTTTCGCTTGGCCTTGGCCTCGAAGTAGCGCCCGGCGAGGATGAAGGTCACGACCACGGCCGCCACCTCGAAGTAGATCTCGTCGGTGCCTCCGCCCTGCTCGGGAATCAGCTTGAAGGGCATGGTCATGCCCGGTTCGCCGGCCCCCAGGAAGAAGAGTGCGACCACGGACCATCCGTATGCCGCCAGCGTTCCCAGGGAGATGAGTGTGTCCATGCTCGCCGCGCCGTGCTTCAGGTTCTGCCAGGCGACCTTGTGGAAGGGCCAGGCCGCCCACAGGATCACGGGTGTCGCGAGCTGCAGGCTGAGCCACTGCCAGTACTCGAACTGGAATGCGGGGATCATCGCCATCAGGAAGATCGGCAGGCTGAGCGCCGAGGAGATGATCAACCGCAGGCGAAGACCGGCCAACGCCTTGTCCTCACCCGATTCGTCCTTCTCCGCTGCGGCCGATTCGGTGCTGCCGGAGACGGTGGCACCGTAGCCGGCCGCCTCGACCGCTCCGATCAGATCCTCGGTTTCGGTGGCTTCCGCGTCGAAGGTCACGGTCGCCCGCTCGGTGGCGAAGTTGACCGTGGCGGCGACACCGTCGATCTTGTTGAGCTTGCGTTCGATCCGGTTCGCGCAGGAGGAGCAGGTCATGCCCTCCAGGTCGAGGTCGATCGTGTCGTTCTCAATGTCCGTGCGACTCACCGGAGCTCCCTTCGTGTCCGGCCGGCGTGTCGGTCTGTCCGGCCGGGGCCACTTCGCGCGTGAATTCCGCTGTATGGATCCTGTTCTCATGTCGGAACTGCAGGTACAGGCGGTACCTGCCGGCGCTCGGGTAGGAGACCTGGAACCGGATCGGTCCTGCTCCGCCGGGCTCGCCCTCGGGATGCGTGTGCAGGAATGCCTGGTCTCCCTGGCGCAGCGCGACCAGATGTCCGTCGGCTCCGAGGTAGGGCTGCAGCTCGCCGATCGGTTCGCCGTCCAGAGTCACGGTGAACTCGGCGCCGACGGTGTCCCCCGCCCCGGCGGCCGGGGACTCGAGCGAGACCTCGTATCCGTCACCGGCATCGGCGGTGGTGCTCACCGGGGCGAGCGGCTGGGGATCGAACTGTCCGGGGACGAACAGGTCGGCGGCCAGGGTGAGGGACTCGCCGCCCGTGGAGAAGTCGGCGAAGGCACGGTAGACACCGGGCAGCCGGCTGTCCATGGTGGCGGTCCACGAACCGTCGGGCCGCTGCTCGGGATGCAGATGCTGAAACGCCTGGAAGTCGCGTCGGACGACGATCAGGTGCATGCGCCGCTCGTGTGAGGAGTCGAACTCCCGCACCGTGGCGCCTTCCTGGTCGAGAATCGAAAACTCGAATTCCGTGCTCGCGTTCGGCTGGAGGATCGTTTCCGGGAGGCTCAGGTCGTATCCGCCGCTCGCGACGGCCAGTCCGGGCACCTCGGCCGTGGGTGCGTTCTGTGTGTGTTCTTCCATCTTCATTTCGGTCCCTTCCATCTCCATCTCGGACGAGGGTTCGTCCACGCCGGGATCGATCTTCGATCCGGCGAATGCCGCCGCCGCGAAAACCAGCACGAGCAGCGACACGAATGCCCCGATTCGCGCGGCGGCATTCATCAGGAGGCCTCGGCCAGCTTGTATCCGAGCTCCTCGACGGTGCGGGCGATCGCCTCGTCGCTGACCGCGGATCCGGTCACGCGGAGAGAACCGGTGGCGAGATCAGCCTCGACCGAATCCACCCCGTCCAACTCGGCGACTTCCTCGAGCACCGACGATCGGCAGTGATCGCAGGTCATGCCGGTGACTGTGTAGCTGTGGGTGGTGGATTCGCACATTTGATCTTCCTCTCTTGATTCATACCCTAAGGGGGTATCTGGTGGGGGAACCATAGCATACCCCCAAGGGGTATATCTGGAGACCTCGGACTCGAGCTTGAACGACAGCCGTTCCCCGCATAGGATCGGAGGATGGTTGAGACGATCGAAGACATGCCCGCCGGTACTCTCGGCTTCCGTTCAGAGGGAAGCCTGACCGGAGATGACTACCGCGAAGTGCTGATCCCGCCGCTCAAGGAGACGATCGAGCGCGGCGACAAGGTGAGGATGATGTTCGTGATCGAGAAGGACTTCGGCGAAACGCCGAGCGGCCTCTTCGAGGACCTGAAGACGGGCGCCGGCCTCGGAGCCGGCCATTTCTCCTCCTGGGAGAGGACCGCTCTCGTGACCGACCAGGACTGGGTGAAGAAGGCGGTCCGGCTGTTCGGCTGGATCGCGCCCGGAGAGATGAAGATCTTCCCTCTCGCCGACACCGAGGCGGCAAAAGCCTGGCTCACCTCCTAGGCGGCCGGATCATCCGCGCGGCGCGTACATGATCAGCGAGACGCCGATCAGGCACACGAAGGCGCCACCCAGATCGAAGCGGTCCGGCTTGAATCCGTCGAAGAGCATCGCCCAGACCAGCGATCCGATGATGAACACCCCGCCGTAGGCGGCGAGCACGCGGCCGAAGCTCGCTTCGGGCTGCAGCGCCGCGATCACCCCGTAGAGACCCAGGCTGAGCACACCGAGGGCGACAACCAGCGCGCCCTTGTCGTCCTTGACTCCGATCCAGACTAGATAGGCGCCGCCGATCTCGGCGATCGCGGCGGCCGCGAACAGGAGGATCGAGCGCCCGGTCACGTATCCCGGCTCGGATCGGCACCTTCCGACTGGGCGGCGAGACCGTCGGCGAACCGCCGGGTCACTTTGGTCAAGGCGCTGCGATAGATCCAACCCGTCCCGGGAAACTTCGGCTTGAAGGTCGTGTGCCAACGGAGCTCGCAGCCACCGGGTGCCGGCTCTACCTCGACCACGGCCCGGTACTCCTTGACCGCCAGCCCGGAGAGCATCACATACGTGAGCCGCCGGTCCGGCAGACGCTCTACGATCTCCTCGCGGACCCTGACCCGCCCCGTGGTGAAGACCCGGATCTCCCCCACACCGGCGACATCACCCGGATCGATCGAGCGGTGAGAATCGATCGGCGTCCAGATCGGCCAGCTCGAACTGTCTCCCAGCCAGCGGAACACCTCGGCCGGACCGGCCGAGATCGTCTTGCGAATATCCACATCCTGTAACCCCATCGCCGGATCCTCCCAGATCCGGCAGCGGCTAGACGAAGGCGCCGGAGGTCCAGAGATGAAAGAGCGCGTAGGCCCGCCAGGGCCGCCAAGTCTCGGACATCGATTCGGCTTCGCGAGTGGTGATACCGCCCAGAACCCGCCGGAGGACCAGGTCCCCTCCCGGGAAGGCGTCGGGGTCGCGCAGGGCTCGCACTCCCAGATACTCGACCGTCCAGGGTCCGACACCGGGTATCGCCAGCAGCCGCCGCCGCGCTTCCGAGCGGTCGACGGCCGGATCGAGTCCCAGACCGTCTTCGAACGCCCCGGCGACGAGTCGGATCGTGCGGGCCCGCGCGCCGGTGACGCCGATCGCGGCACGCAGTTCTTCCGTGGCAACGCCCGCCAGCCTTTCGGGCTCCGGAAATAGCGAGAGGCCACCGGGACCCGGCCGGCCGAACGCCGCGACCAGCCTGCCGCCGAACGTCCTGGCCGCCGCGAGTGAGACCTGCTGCCCGAGCAGGGTCATGACCGCCCCCTCGAAACCGTCCGGATATCCGACCACGCGCAGGCCCGGCCGGGCCGCGATCATCGGGCCGATCAGTGGATCTCCGCCGAGCGCCGCCCGCACCGAGGCAAGGTCGGCATCGAGGTCGAGCCATTGCCGGACCGCGGCGAGCACGAACTCCTGCTCCGGCTCGCCTTCGCCTTCGGCCTCGACCATGATCCGGCCGTCGGTGATCGTCACCGTGACCGCGACCGGGCCGTCCGGCGTCGCGAACACCCGCGAGTGCCTTGCTTCTCCCGCCTCGTGGACCTCGGATCCGGGAATCGCGTGTGCCTCGAGGTGGCGCAGCATCGGTCCGGACTCGACCGGATCCTCGAGCTCGATCCGGCCGGTGATCACCGGCCGGGCCAGATCCCGGAGGTGCCGCGCCGGTGGCTCTCGAGCAGGTGTGTGTCGACCATGCCGATCGCTTCCATCAGCGCGAACATCGTCACCGGGCCGACGAACGTGAAGCCTTTCCGTTTCAGAGCCTTCGAGAGCGCGACCGACTCGGGCGAGCTGGTCGGGATGTCCTCATGGACAACCGGCTCCGGCGTCACCTCGGGCTTGAAGGACCAGACGAGATCGGCCAGCCCGCCGTCGTCGCGCAGCGCCACGACCGCCGCCGCGTTGTTGATCGCGGCCAGGATCTTGGCCCGGTTGCGGACGATGCTCGCGTCCTCCATCAGGCGATCCACCTCCACCGCGGAGTAGGCCGCGACCAGATCGGGGTCGAATCCGTCGAAGGCCTCCCTGAACGCGGGGCGCTTGCGGAGGATCGTCGCCCAGGACAGTCCCGACTGGAATCCCTCGAGCGTGATCCGTTCATACAGACCGGTCTCGTCGGTCACCGGCATGCCCCATTCGGTGTCGTAGTACTCGCGCAGCAGCGGATCCACCGCCGCCCACGGCGGACGCTTCAGCCCGTCTTCTCCGGTCACCGTCATGACCGGCACCGTAGCGGGCTCACCTTTCAAGTTCGGCGAGCCGCCCGGCCAGGTGCTCGCGCTCCGCGGTGTTGCCGGTCAAAGCGATCGCCCGCCTGTATGAATCGGCGGCCTCTTCCGGCCGGCCGGCTCTCGTGAGGAGCTCGGCCTTGGCCGCGTGCAGGTAGGGGTACTCATCCAGCCGCCCGGCACTCTCGATCCTCTCGATCTCGGTCAGTCCGGCCTCCGGATCCTCGACCATCGAGACCGCCACCGCCCGGTTGAGGTCGATCACGGGTGTCGGCCAGACCTTGCGCAGTTCGTCGTAGAGAACGACGATCTGGGGCCAATCGGTCTGTTCGTGACTCGGGGCATGGGCGTGAATCGAGGCGATCGCGGCCTGCAGTGTGAACCGGCCCGGAGGTCCGGCCCGGAGCGCCTCGACGATCAGCCGGTCCGCCTCGGCGATCTCATCCGGATCCCACCTGGTGCGGTCCTGCTCCCGGAGCAGGATCAGGGAGCCGCTCTCGTCGGTCCGTGTGTCGCGGCGGGAATGGTGGATCAGAGCCAGGGCGAGCATGCCGGCCGTTTCGCGTTCCTCGGGCAGCAGCCGGTTGAGCATGCGAGCCAGATCCAGGGACGGTTCACCGAGATCGGCACGGGTGAGTTGGTCACCACTCGGATCGGAATGGGCCGTCGTGACGAGCAGATGAATCACCGTGAGCACGGCGTCGACCCGGCCGGCGAGCTCTTCGGCGGGCGGAACCGAGAACGGGATACCGGCGGCGGCGATCTTCTTCTTCGCCCGGGTCAAGCGCGCCGCGAGGGTCGCCTTCGGTACGAGGAACATGTGGGCGATGTCGTCGGTGGCGATGCCGCAGACGTAGCGGAGGGTGAGGGCCAGGCGCGCTTCGCGGGCCAGGGCCGGATTGCAGCAGCAGAAGATCAGCCGGAGGCGATCGTCCGGAATACTCTCCTCTTCCTCGGCCGGCCTGTCTGCCTCCCGGTCACGTTCGGGTTCGGGTTCGATCAGCATCGGCAGCTTCGATCGGAGCGTGCGTCCACGTGCCAGCGCGTTGAGTGCGCGGCGGCGCGCGGTCGTGGTCAGCCAGGCTCCCGGTCTCTCCGGTATCCCGTCCCGGTTCCAGGATTCCAGTGCCTGCACGTAGGCGTCCTGGACGCTCTCCTCGGCCAGGTCGAGATCTCGCGTGACCCGCACCGTCGCGGCGAGCACGAAGGCCCACTCGCGGCGGTGCGCGTCGGCGATCGCGAGCTCTACCGGGTTCAGCCGTCCTCCAGCACTTCGAATCCGGTCAGGGGCCTCACGTCCACTCCGCCCTCGGCGATCGGCGTCATCTTCGCCAGCGAGATCGCGTGATCGAGATCACGGGCCTCGATGATGAACAGACCGCCCATCTCCTCCTTGGTCTCGACGAAGGGGCCATCGGTGATCAGCTCGTCCCGGATCGCGGTCGCGGTCGATCCCGGGCCCACCGCCAGTCCGGCAATCACGCGGCCGCCCGCCTCGGCGATGCGATCCGGCAGCGCACCGTGGGCCTCCATGATCTCGGGCGGCAGCTCCGGCACGGGAACCCGTTCGTAGATGATCACCGCGTACTGGGGCATCAGCTCACCGCCCCTGTTTCCACGCCGGCACCCAGAAGACCGCGCCACTCCGCCTCGATCCGGTCCGCCTCGGCCTCGCTCCCGAAGACATGCAGGCTCACGGCGACTCCCTCGCCCCAGGCTTCACGCCCGAACACCCGGATCAGCGCGTCGGCTGCGCGAAGCCCGAGAAAGGCGGGGGTCCGATAATCGATCGTGACCGTAGCCGGACTCATCCCATCCCGATCGATCCTGATCTCGTCACCGATCTCCGCCGTCTCGGCTGCGCCGATGTCGCGGCAGGTCTCGGCGAAGGTGCCCGTCACCTCGACCTCGCGGTGGATCGCTTCGCGATCGGCGAAATGAGCCAGATACTGGCCGAGTGTGTGGTAATAGAAGTCGGTGTGCTGGACGCAGCCGTCGAGGGTCTCGTCGTAGTTCTCGAGCCACACGCCACTGTGGACGTAGTCCAGGTGGGTACCTCCCGGCCGCGGCTCGAGCACGTATTCCAGGCAGTTCCTCCAACCGTCCGGCCGTTCGGCTTCGGTCTTGAAATGCCGGGGTGGATCCCAGGCGGTGACGACTCCCCCGCCTTCGGTGAGACCGCTCTCCGCACCCCCGACCCGGGGCTCATAGGAGACATCCCAGACCCAGGCCGAGGTGTGTGCGGTGAACGCGTCCCAGACCTGCCTTGGACTTCCGGGCAGGATCCCGCTCCAGCGAACTTCGAATTGGTCAGACATGATTCCTCGCTTCCGTAGTGGCGAGCCACCAGAGGCTCACTCTATTACTACGACAAACGGGAACCGCGAAATTCGACAATCGCCCCCGATTCGCCCCTACTGCGGGGCGTACCGGTTGTGAATCATCAGCGCGTTGCCGTCGGGATCACGGAAATGAGCCATGTGGCAGACGCCGCTGTCCATCGTGTCGGCGAAGAACTGCACGCCCTGAGCCTCGAGATCGCCGCGAGCGGCCGCGACGTCGTCGACGTGGAAGGCGATCGGCACGCTGTGCGGGGCGAATTCCTGGCCGAAGGCATCCGACTGCATGATGGCGATGGTCAGATCGCCGGCCTCGAACTCCATGGCGGGCATGTCGCCCCACTGCTTCGAGCGCTCCAGCCCGAGCACGTCACCGTAGAAGGCGGCGGACTTCTCAAAGTCCTGGGTGGGCACCGTGATGAAATCGACTCCGGAAATGTTCATGTCACTCCTCTGGATCGTTTGCGAATGGGACCCCAGCCCAGTGCGAGAATACCGAACGTGAGGAAGGCTTGAGTGAATCCGGGTCCGTGATCCCGCCTTGGAGCGGCAGCCTCGGGCTGGCCACCGGGATGGTCGTCTATATGGGTCCGGGCGGACGGGCGGCGTTTCACGGTCATCACGCGATCCAGCTGATCCGCTCGTTCGACTCGCCCTTCTCGCTGACCATCGGCGGCGAAACCGTCGAGTCCCATGCGGCGCTGATCCCGAGTGGCGTTCGCCACGGGTTCGATACCGAATCCCGGCGCCTGTTCCTTGCCCTGATCGAGCCTCTCGGTCCGCGCGGCGGGCAAATCGAGGCGATCGCCCGGGACCCCGCCGCGCTGGAGCCCGAAACGCTGGCCGGTATCGAGCCGCTCGAGGGCGAACCTGGTGTCGCTCTCGGCGGGAGGCTGTTGGAGCGAATCGTCCCGCGGAAGGCCACCCCGGCCCGCCTGTCTGAGCACGTGCTCGCCGCGCTCACCCATCTCGAGCGCAACCTCGCCGGAAGGCCGACACTGTCCGGCGCCGCGAAGGAAGCGAACATCTCGCCGTCGCGGTTGACTCATCTCTTCACCGAACAGGTGGGCATTCCGTTCAGGAGCTACGTTCTCTGGCTGCGCCTGCGCACGGTGGCCGAACGGGTCGCGGAAGGATCCAACCTGACCGATGCGGCCCACTCCGCCGGTTTCAGCGACTCGTCGCATCTCAGCAGGGTGTTCAGGGACAACTTCGGCCTGGCACCGTCGGCACTCCTCCGCATGAAGGTGGACGGCGGAGGCTGGCCCACCTGAATCACTGCAGGTCCAGTCAGCCGAAACGTTCAAGTACCCGGCGCCGAACCGCCCTACCTTGGTTCCATGGCGACCACCTACCTGAACAGCACCCCGATACTGAACTTCGAACATCCCTCGCTGCGGACGCTCATCCGCGATCGCGGCTGGCAGAGGCTGCCGGAAAAGGAACGAATCGGCGCGATCTACGACTTCGTCAGGGACGAGATCGCTTTCGGCTACAACGTCTCCGACGAGATCCCGGCCTCCAGCGTCCTCGCCGACGGATACGCCCAGTGCAACACCAAGACCACGCTGCTCATGGCCCTGCTCCGCGCCACGGGCATCCCCTGCCGGTTCCACGGAGCCACCATCCACAAGCGCCTCCAGAAAGGAGTGGTCGACGGCTTCTTCTACCGGGTGGCGCCGGAAGACATCCTCCACAGCTGGACCGAGGTCGAGTTCGACGGCCGCTGGGTCGGACTCGAGGGAGTGATCCTGGATGCCCGCTATCTGGATGGCCTGCGTTCCGGTGTCGCCGGCGGGGGCGGATCCTTCCTCGGATACGGCGCCGGGACCGAGGACATCGTTGATCCGCCGATCGAGTGGAAAGGCACCGACACCGAGATCCAGGCGACCGGGGTCAACAACGACTTCGGCGTCTTCGACGATCCGGATGAGTTCTACCGCCGCCGCGGCACCAATCTCACCGGCCTGCGCGGACTGCTGTTCCGACTCGTGATCCGGCGGATCATGAACCGGAAGGTGGAATCGATCCGCGGATGCGCCGCCGTCTCCGATCGCCGCGCGGTGCGAGGGCTAGGATCGGGCGATGCCCTTTCGCCTCCTTCGCTCCGCTGACTGCTTCTGGCGCCGCTCGAACCAGATGGGCGTGCTCAACACGGATCTGGCGAAGCAGCTGGCTGCCGACTCGTTCGGCGCGCGGCTCTGGCGGATCGAGCCCGGCCGGGCCTCGACCCGTCATCGGCACCGGCAGACCACCGAGCTGTATCTGCTGCTGGAAGGCACGGGCAAGCTGCGGGTCGACGGCGAGCTGCTTGAGCTGGCACCCATGGACTCGGTCCTGGTCGAGCCGGGATCGCTGCGACAGCCGTTCAACGACACCGACGCCGACCAGCTCTGGCTGATCTTCGGTGCGCCGCCGGAACTCGCGAACACGGTCGAGATGAATCCCGAAGATCTGGCCTGGCTCTATCCCGATGGCCCGAAGGCGCTGCCGCCCGAACTCGAGGGCCATTAGACCGCCGGACAATTCGGGGCATCCCCCACTACCCTCCCGCTCATGTCCGCGAGCACCCCCATCAGTCTGCGCGACGTGCGCAAGTCATTCGGCCCGATCACGGCGGTCGACGGACTGGATCTGGAAGTTCCGGCCGGCATCTGCCTCGGGCTCCTGGGCCCCAACGGAGCCGGCAAATCGACCACGATGCGGCTGCTCACCGGTCAGGCGATCGCCGACTCGGGACACCTCTCGGTGCTCGGCCACGTCCTCCCCGGCGAATCGAAGATGGCCCGGGCGCGGATGGGTGTCGTTCCCCAGCTCGACAATCTCGACGTCGACGTCACCGTCGAGCAGAACCTCGCCGTTTCCGCCCGTCTCTACCGGGTGAAGGAAGTTCCGGCGGCGGTCGATCGCGCGCTGGAGCTCGCCCGCCTGACCGATCGCAAGAAGGACGCGGTGGACGAACTATCGGGCGGCATGCGCCGCCGCCTGCTGCTGGCCCGGGGGCTGGTCCACGAACCCGACCTGGTTCTGCTCGACGAACCGACCGTCGGCCTGGATCCGCAGATCCGGACCCAGATGTGGACCCTGATCGACGATCTCAGAACCCGCGGAGCCACGATCCTGATGTCGACCCACTACATCGAAGAGGCCGAAAGGCTGGCCGACGAGGTCGCGATCATGGCCTCCGGCAAGATCATCGACCGGGGCCGGCCCGGCGAGCTGATCGCCAAGCATGCCGGCGCCGAGACCGCCGAGGTGTACGGCCCGCCGGACCGTCTGGCCCAGGTCCGCGCCGCGGCCGAAGCCGAAGGGCTGCGCGTCCGTCCCGCCGGACCGGCGGTCGCGATCGTCGGTGCCCACCGGGAGAACAGCGCCTCGGTTCCGGAGGACGCGATCTGGAGGGCGGCGAGCCTCGAGGACGTGTTCGTGCTGCTCACCGGAGAAGAAGCCGAATGAGCGGGCGGCCGGAGCGGATGCGCCGCCTGGAGCCGGCGGCTATCGCCGGGGTGATGAGCCGGGAGATCGCCAACTTCCGCACCTTCTGGAAGGCGACGACCTTCTCGAGCGTGCTCGAACCGACGATCTACCTGCTCGCCTTCGGACTCGGACTCGGATCGACCATCGTCGCCAACGTCGACGGTGTCGACTACATCGAGTTCGTCGGCACCGGCATGGTCGCGACCGCGGTCATCTTCGCCAGCGCCCTGCCGGCGATGTTCGGCACGTTCGTCAAACACCGGTTCCAGCGGACCTACGACGCGATTCTCGCCGCGCCGGTCGATGTCGAGGAACTGGTCACCGCCGAGATGCTCTGGCTCTCTCTGCGGGCCGGCTTCTTCGGGTGCTTTCCGCTCATCGTCTGCTTCTTCTTCGGTCTCGATCCGGCCTGGGGCATGCTGCTCGTGCCCTTCTTCGGGTTCGTCACCGCGCTCGGGTTCTCGGCGTTCGGGATCGCGGTCGCGGGCACCGTCTCGAAGATCGACCAGTTCAACTACGTCACCACCACCGTGATCACCCCGCTCTTCCTGGTCGCGGGCACCTTCTTCCCGATCAACCAGCTGCCGGAGGGCTTCCAGATCGCGGCCCAGTTCAATCCGCTCTACCAGCTGGTGGAACTGGTCCGGGGAGCCGCCTTCGGTTTCGAGGCGGTCGACATCCTCAGGGTGCTCGGCCTGATGCTCTTCTCGCTGGTCATGTGGCGCATCGCCGTGCGCCAGCTGACCAAGCGCCTGATCGACTGACCCCGGACTCCCCGACCAACTACCCTGAGGGGTCGTGGAAGCATCAACCCCAGCCCCCGCCAAGCTCACCGCCACCCAGGGAGAGATCGTCGATGAGGCCGGCCGTCGCCGGACCTTCGCGATCATCTCGCACCCGGACGCCGGCAAGACGACCCTGACCGAGAAGCTGCTGCTCTACGGAAACGCGGTCAACGAAGCGGGCTCGGTCGAGGGCCGCCAGAAGCGCAAGGCGACGACCTCGGACTGGATGGACCTGGAGAAGCGGCGCGGCATCTCGGTCTCGTCGACGGTGCTGCGGTTCGAGCACGACGGCAAGGTGATCAACCTGCTCGACACCCCCGGCCACAGCGACTTCAGCGAAGACACGCTGCGGGTGATGTCGGCGGTCGACAGCGCGGTCATCCTGATCGATGCCGCCAAGGGCATCGAGAGCCAGACCCTGCGCCTGTTCGAGGTCGCCCGCAGTCGCGGAATCCCGCTGATCACCTTCATCAACAAGTGTGACCGTCCCGGTATCGAGCCGCTCGAGCTGCTCGACCACATCGAGACCACGCTCGACCTGCTGCCGACCGCCCGCACCTGGCCGGTAGGCGATCCCGGAAACCTGCTCGGCATCGTCGATCGCGCCGGCCAGAACTTCCACCGCTTCGAGCGCGTGACCGGAGGCTCGACCGCGGCCGTCGAGACGATCGAAGAGCTCGATTCGGCGATGAAGGAAGGCGTGCCCGCCTGGACGACCGCGATCGACGAGCTCTCGCTGCTCGATGCCGCCGGTCACGAGTTCGATCCCGGCTCGGTCGCCGAGGGGATCTCGACACCGATCTACTTCGGCTCGGCCCTGACCAACTTCGGGGTCGAACTGCTGCTGAACGCGATCATCGAGCTCGCTCCCGCACCGTATCCGCGGACCGATGTGAACGGCGACGATCGTGCCCTCGACGACGATTTCTCCGGGCTGATCTTCAAGGTCCAGGCCAACATGGACCCGCGCCACCGGGACCGGAACGCGTTCGTGAGGATCTGTTCCGGCAGGTTCATACGTGGTATGAAGGTGATCAACACCCGCACCGGCAAGCCCCTCACCATGAACTACGCCTCGGGCACCTTCGGCCGGCAGCGTGAGACTCTGGAGGTCGCCTATCCCGGAGACATCGTCGGTGTGGTCAATGCGGCGGACCTCCAGGTGGGCGACACGATCCACCAGGGATCCGAGGTGCGATTCCCGCCCCTGCCGACCCTCGCGCCCGAGCACTTCATCAGGGTGAGAAACGCCGACGCACAGCGTCACAAGCAGTTCAACCGGGCTCTGGAGCAGCTGGCCGAGGAGGGTGTGATCCACGTCCTGACCCAGGACGGCGGACGCGATCCGATGCCGATCTTCGGCGGGGTCGGCCGGCTTCAGTTCGAAGTCGCGATCGAACGCATGGAGACCGAGTTCGGCGTCAAGGTCAAGACCGACGAGACCGAGTGGAAGGTCGCCCGCCGAACCGACGAGGCCAGCGCCGAGGAGATCCGCAAGGGCAGCCTGGCCGAGATCAGGACCCGCAGCGACGGCGTGCTCTTCGCCCTGTTCAAGGGCCAGTTCCAGCTGGACCGGCTGATCCAGAACAAGCCGGACCTGACCCTGGAGCACATGGTCTAGGGCCAGCGGCCATCCTTCTTGGCCAGGTCGATCTGCGCCTGACCGGCCGGCCGCATCTGACCACTCTCGATCAGCGCCTCGACCCGGGCGACGTTGCTCTTCGACCAGGGGCTCTTGGCGCGCCGCGGCGTGAAGGTCATCAGGTAGAGGTCGTCGTCGAAGCGCCTGGTGAGGCTGTCGATCCAGCCGAAGCAGAGCCCGGCATTGACGGCCTCCTCGTAGCTCGGCGCCGGCACGCGGGAGCTCTTCTTGGCGATCTTCAGCCAGATGCCCGGGCTCCGGTCATGGTTCGCCTCGAACCATTCGCGCAGTGCCTCGGCTGATTCGAAGTGCAGGACCTCCTTCTCGTCGCTCATTGCGGCACCCTATCCAGTGCGACAATGCTCCGATGAGCACCGGATCCCTCAAGCACCCATTGTTCGCCCGCTTCTACACCCGGCTCAGTGCCGTGATGGAACCCGAGATCGGTGAGTACAGATCTGAGCTCACCGAGGGCCTGGCCGGCCGGGTCCTCGAGGTCGGGGCCGGAAACGGCATGAACTTCTCGCACTACGGCGGTGGTGTCGACGAGGTCGTGGCGATTGAGCCCGAGCCCTATCTTCGCGAGCGGGCGATCGAGGCCGCCGAGGCGGCCACTCCCCGGATCTCGGTCATCGAGGCGAGCGCCACCGCGCTGCCCTTCGATGACGACAGTTTCGACACGGTCGTGTTCTGTCTGGTGCTGTGCTCGATCGACGATCCCGCGAAGGCACTGTCCGAGGCTCGTCGGGTCCTGAAACCGGGCGGCTCGATGCGCTTTCTGGAGCATGTGCGCTCCTCGAAGCCGGCCAAGGCCCGGTTTCAGTCATTTCTCGACAGGAGTGGGATCTGGCCGCGTATGGCGGGTGGCTGCACCTGCAGCCGGGACACGGTCGCCGCGATCAGGTCGGCCGGATTCGAGATCACCGATCTGAAGGGCATGCCGATCGGTCCGCGGTGGAGCCACACGAATCCCCACGTCGCGGGCCGGGCCGAATCACCGTACGGTGTATAAGAAAACTCTCATATTTTTCGTAAACATATAGGTCTTTCTATATGCTAGAAACCGTCCAGGGGTAGCTGACATCCTCATGCGTGAGGAAGAAGGAGAAGCTCATGGATACGTTCGCAGGACGTTATTTCGGAACCGCCCTAAAGCTCGTGGCACCGGCGGCTCTGCTTTTTGTCTCGCTTTTCGCTTGGACGGGGTCGGCTGAGGCCGGCTGGTCCTCACCGCCGACACAGCTGAGCGCGGCCGCCGGCGCCGGCGCCGAGGCACCATCGGCGGCCGTTGACAACGCCGGCAATTCGGCCTACACCTGGCTCGCCGGAGGCGGCGATGTGCCGGTCATGTTCAACCAGATCGCCGCGGGCGCCGAACCGGTCGCCGGTACCGCCATCGAATTGACCGATCCCGGCAGCACCGGGGACTCACCCGACATCGCGATGAGTACCGACGGCAAGGGGATCGTCGCCTGGATCGCTGATGACGGAGACGTTCTCGGCTCCCGGTTCGAAGCCGGAGAGACGCCATCCGATCCCATTGTGATCGCGTCGCGTGCCGGTTGGACCGCCGCCGTCCCTCAGGTTTCGATCGCGGCCGATGGGGATGCGTTCGTGACATTCACCTACACGACCGAGGTACCGGCTCCGGCCAGCGTCGTGTCCGGGGTGCACATCCCGGCGGGCGGGCCGCCCGGCGCGATCGTCGATCTTTCCACGCCGGCGATGAGTTCCTCGGAACCTGGCGTTGACGTGGACGGCGACGGCCGGTTTCATCTCGTCTGGACTGAGGACGACGCCGGTGTCGGCGCGATCAGGGGCAGGACGATAGCCGATGGCGGGACCCTCGGCGATTCCTTTGCGATCTCCGAAGACACGGGGTCAGCGAGCAGTCCAACAATCGCGACCAACAGTGACGGAGCTTCAATCGTCGCCTTCAGTCAAGCCGGAGCTCCGACCGGAGCGCTGAAGACCGTCCGTGTGGCGGCCGATGACACGGTGGCCAACGCCCAGGTCTTCGTTTCGGCGGCGGTGACCGCGCTGCCGACTGTCGGGATAGCCGATGACGGCTCGGCCATAGCCGCGGGATTCGTGGTCGGACTCCCCGGCGGACTCGGAGTCTACGCTTCGAAGATCCCGGCGAACGGAAGTCCGACCACTCCAGAGCTGGTGTCGACCGGTGGAGTCCCCGGGGGCTGGAAGGTCGGAGTCGATGCCCGGGGCAACTCGGTGATCTCGCTCTATGGTCCGATCGAAGCCGGTGGCTCTTTCCTTCAGACCGCCATATACACACCGGCGGGTGCTGATTTCGGTGAGTTGGTCGTCCTCGACCCCAATGACTCAGCCACAGCGTACGGATTCGACATGAGCCGCTCCGGGCAGGCCGTGGTCGGCTGGAACGGATTCGGCGACGGTGAACCGGGCAGCTATGAAGGCATGATGGCCGCCCGTTTCGCGGCCGAAGCGGATGTATCTCCGGGCACACTGGAGTTCGGCTCGATGGACGTCGGCCGATCATCCACCAAGCTGGTGAATGTCACCAACTCCGGAGGATCCCCGCTCAGGATCTCCTCGGTGGGGGCATCCGGACCGGCCTCGGGTGACTACGCCGTCACGGCGACACCCTGTACTGACGCGGCTGTGCCGGTGGGAGCCACCTGCTCGATCGAGGTCACGTTCACTCCGAGTGCGCCCGGTGTTCGCGCTGGCACGCTGACGCTGTCTTCGGACTCGACCTCGGCGGTTGACCCGATCGTTCTGTCCGGTTCGGGGAATCAGCCGATCCCGCCTCCGACGCCGCGCGCGAAGGTGAAGATCTCGAAGGTGAGCCCCAGGACCTTTAAGGCCAGGCGGGGGACGTCGAGAGTCATCAAGGTCAGGGTGACCAACACGGGCGACGCCACCGCCACGGGGGTCAAGGTGTGTCCGCGGCTCAGCCCGTCGGCCATGAAGAAGCTCAGAGTCGGCAAATGTGCCGGTCTCGCCCGGGTGGCTGGGGGCTCTTCGAAGACCGCTTCGGTCAGAGTCACCGTCAAGAGGTCCGAACGGGTCAAAGGCAAGACCGGGGTCAAGGTCAGGCTGATGTCCCGCAACGGCGGAGGCGGGACGGAACGGGTCTTCGTGAACATCCCCAGATAGTTCATCTCACCCACCTCAGACCGGTAGTTCCGGTGGACTCGCACTCCGCGTCCACCGGAACCGCCAGTCGCCAAGGGCCGCATCAAGAAAATAAGAAAACTCTCACATTTCTCGTAAACACAGAGGTTTCCTTATGTGCTACTAATTATGTGGGCCGTTGAGGAGGCCCTACCGCCGTGGGAGTGGAGAGCTATTGCTCCCTTCGTGGGCGGTGGTTTGGCGCAAGTCGTGGTGAACGATCCCCCAAGTAGTTCACCTCGTTACAGCACGGGCTGACAGCCCCGGCGGACTCGCTCTCCCTTGAGACCGCCGGGGCTCATCCCTTTAAGGCTTCGGAGCGAACGCTCCGGATCGTTCAGCTGTCAGATTCGCGGCGCCGGCGACGCTCGAGCTGAACCGCGCGATCACTCGCCGCGGCGACGGTGAACAGACCGACGATGTACAGAACCCCGACACCGAGACGCACCCGAGTCGGCACGTCACTGGCGAACAGCACCATGCCGGACGGGATCGCCAGGATCAGCAGGATCGCGAGGCCGATGGTCCAGGGCAGGATCCGGGGACTGACTGCGACCCTGAGCCAGCCCTCGTCGCCCGGCTGCTTGGTCCACTGCTGCCATGTCTCGGTTTCGCTCACTACGACAGAAGTTATTGATTTGTGAAGGGCAGAAGCCGCCCGGGTCGGACACCGCAACTTGTCCTTCGCCCCCGGTTTATGAGCAAAGTATTAACGTTTCCCATACAATCCATGAAGTCAATCAACCGTTGAGCCGAGTTTCCGCAGCCTGAGGCGCGGAAAACGGGGGAACCAGGTATTTGGGGCGAACTCGCCGATCCAGGTGAGAGCGCGAGCTCCTAAGAGCGCCAGCCCGTCAGCTAACCCCGTAGGCAGCAAAAGGAGATCGGTATTTCCACGCACAAGATCCACAAGCCACGCACTGCCAAAACGCCGTTGCGCGCCACCCTCGCCTTCGCGATCGGCCTCGGAGCCGTACTCGCCGGTCTGCTGGGACCCGCCGGCGCCTCAGCCGAGTGTGCCGCGAGTTCGAGCGGCGGGCTGACGATGAGCAGCAACGAGTCCTGCGCCCCCGTGAAGAAGGCGAAGCTGGTGAACGGCAAGGCGATCGCGCCGGCCACCGCCCCGGCCCGAGTCAAGCGGGTCATCGCCTACGCCAACAAGATCCGCAAGAAGCCCTACGTCTACGGCGGCGGCCACGGCAGCTTCAAGTCGAACGGCTACGACTGCTCGGGCTCGGCCAGCTACGCGCTTCGCGGCGGACGCTTCGTCTCCAGCCCGATGGCGTCCGGCGGCTACATGAATTGGAAGAAGCCGGGCAAGGGCAAGTGGATCACGGTCTACTCGAACCCGGGCCACATGTACATCGTGGTCGCCGGACTCCGCTTCGACACCGCCAACACCGTCGGCAACGGTCCGCGCTGGAGCGAGAGTCTCCAGTCCACCTCGGGCCGTTTCTCAGCCCGCCATCCCGGGAACTACTGATCCCAGAGACCTCCCTGCATCACCAGAAGCACCCTCCCCCGAAACGCCCTGGCATCCGCCGGGGCGTTTCTCCTTGAGCGACCGAGATCAGGTACCGCGCGCCTCGCGGAGCGCGTTGACCCCGCCCACCACGAAGGTCAGCGCCTGATCGAAGATCTTCATCTGCTCTTCGACCGGCAGCATCTCGGATTTCACCTCGGGACGTTTCTCGGTGCTGAGCAGGTCGAACACGGCGACCGCGGCGGAGGCGGCCATCCGGGGCTCCAGGTCATCCGGTTCCAGCTCGAGATCGACCGCCAGTGCCTCGACCAGCAGCACCTCGAACTCGTGGATCTGGGCCCGCTCATAGGCGATCAGACCGTCATCGCCCTCGATCACCTGCCGCTGGCAGCTGAGCTGCTCCTCATGCGTCTCCCAGAACTTCCGTTCGGAAAGGATCCATGAGCGAAGCGCTTCCATGGTGTTCTCTCCCGCCGGGCGGCCCCGGAGAGCTTCGGCCAGGCGTTCCTTCATATCTCCGTTCAGATCGAAGACGATCGCTTCCTTGGCCGGGAAGTAGGTCGAAACGGTTCGGGGAGAGACGTCGGCGGCCTCGGCGATCTGAGCGATCGTGGTCCGCTGGTAGCCGTTCTTGGCGAAGAGATCCAGCGCGACGCGCGCGATGGTCTCGCGTGTCTTCTGCTTCTTCCGCTCGCGAAGGCTCTCTTGGTGTTCGACTGCCATTGCCTGCAGGATATCAGGAAAGCTGCAGGTTCTGCATAACTACGATGGACGCATTTTCGCAATGAATGCGATTATGCAATGAATGTGCTAATTTTCCGGACTTACCCGGTCACCCCCTCGCCCCTGGAGATGTATGTCTGACCTATTAGCAAGACTTGCCCGGTCCATCACGGGCCACTGGAAACGTTCGCTGATCTTCGCGATCGTCGCGCTGATCGCGATCTTCGCGTTGGCCGGCACGGCACAGGACCCGCCGCCCGACGACTTCAACATCCCCGGAACCGAGAGCCAGAAGGCGATCGATCTCTTCGAGGCCCACACCCCCGCCCTGGCCGGGGTCGACGCGACCGTCGTCTTCAGCACCGAAGACGGCACGCTCACCGAACCCGCCCGCAAGAAGGCGATCGAGGACGCGCTCGCCGAAATCAAGAAGCAGCCCGATGTCATGTCGGTCGGCGATCCCTTCGACCCGAAGGCCCCGGGACTCTCCCCGGATGACCGGATCGCATCCGCCGATGTCCGCTGGGACCTCGAGTTCGGTGACGTCACCAAGACTCAGGGCGAGGAACTGGAAGAAGCCGCCAAGACCGCTGAAACCGATGGCGTCAGCGTCGCGATGCGCGGCGTGGTCGTCGATCTCGCCTCCGAGCAGGAGGCGCCGGTCGGTGAGCTGATCGGTATCGCGATCGCGATCGTGCTGCTCACCTTCCTCTTCCGGTCCGGAGCGGCGATGGCCGCGACGATCGTCGGCGCCATCATCGGCGTGATGGTCGGCCAGGTCCTGCTGGTCGTGCTGGCCTCCCCCCTCGGACTGCCCGAATTCGCGGCGACGATCGCGGTGATGTTGGGCCTTGGTGCCGGAATCGACTACTCCCTGCTCTTGATGGGGAGATTCAGGGAACAGCTCGCGGCCGGCGACTCGGTTCGCGACGCCTCGGCGAAGTCCGCCGCCACCGCGGGATCCGCGGTCGTGGCCGCCGGACTGATCGTCATGGTCGCGATCGCCGGCCTGCTGGTGATCGGCATTCCGCTGATCGGCAAGATGGGCATCGGCGCGGCCATCGGAGTCGCCGCCGTGGTCGTCTCCGCCCTGACCATCCTCCCGATCATGATGGGCGCGCTGCAGAAGCGGCTGCGTCCGAAGTCGATCGAACACGTCAAGCCATCGGCCGCCTTCGCGAGCTGGGGCGAGAAGGTGACCAAACGGCCCTGGCTCTCGATCGCCTTCGGCGTGATCGTGCTGCTGGTCTTCGCCTTCCCGATGTCCAACCTCCGTCTGGGACAGCCGGATGACGGCAACCAGTCCGAGGACAAGACCCAGCGGGTCGCCTATGACCTGCTGAGCGAAGGCTTCGGCCCCGGCTCCAACGGTCCCTTCCTTCTGGCGGTCGATGGAGTCAAGGACAACCCCGAAGCAGCCGCGCAGCTGAAGGCGATCGAAGCCGACCTCAAGCAGACCCCCGGTGTCGCCACTGTCCTTCCGGCCTCCACCAGTGAGGACGGCGCGATGGCGACGATCACCTTGATCCCGAAGACGGCTCCCCAGGACGCGGAAACCAGCGACCTGTTGGAGGATCTGCGGGACAACGTGCTGCCGGAGGCAACCGCGGACACCCCGCTGAGCGTCTACGTCGGCGGCAACACGGCCGGGTTCGAGGACTTCTCGGACAAGGTCTCGAAGCGCCTGCCGATATTCATCCTCGTGGTGATCGGGCTCTCGGTCCTGCTGCTCATGGCCGCGTTCCGCTCACTGTGGATCCCGCTCGTATCCGCCGTCTTCAACCTGCTCTCGGTCGCCGCCGCCTACGGCGTGATCGTCGCGGTGTTCCAGGACGGAGTCGGGGCGAGCCTGATCGGGGTCGACAGCGGCGTACCGATCATGTCCTTCATCCCGGTCATGATCTTCGCCATCCTGTTCGGACTGAGCATGGACTACAACGTCTTCCTGCTCTCCCGTATCCATGAGGCCTACAACCATGGAGACGGCCCTCGGGAAAGCGTGATCGTCGGCCTCTCGAGGATCGGCAAGGTCGTCCTGTTCGCCGGCCTGATCATGTCGTCGGTCTTCCTGGCGTTCGTCACGCAGCCCGACGTGGTCGCGAAGATGATCGGCCTCGGGCTCGGCCTGGCGATCCTGATCGACGTGCTGCTGGTGCGGCTCGTGATCGCGCCCGCCGTGGTGACTCTGCTCGGCGACAAGGCCTGGTGGCTGCCCAAGTGGCTCGACCGGATCATGCCCGACGTGTCGCTCGAAGGCCATCTCGTCGAGAACAAGGATCCGAAGGGCAAGCCGCTCGCTCCTCATCTGGAGGAAGATCTCGGGCTCGACGAAGTCTGATCGGCGAAGCATCGAAGTGCCCGCCCGCCTGGTTCCGGAATTCCGGAACCAGGCGGGCTTTTTCATGCCATGAGCGAACCCGGGTTCAGCGCACAGCGCCGCGAAGTCCGCAGAGCAGACGCGCGGTCAGCGGATTCGGCTTCCCACCGTAGGAGCTGACCGACGCACCGACCGGACCGAAGTTCCATCGCGACTTTCTCAGCGGGTGGAACTCGGGGCTGACGATCCCCTGCCGGGGCACCGTGAGGGTCCTGCCGTCACCACTGCCGGCCAGCTTGATCAGGCGTTCGGAGACGTTGTTCAGCGGATCGGATTCGGCCAGGTCGCCCTGCGGATTGACGGTGATCCTCAGCCGGTAGCTGCCCGGAGCGAGATCGCTGACATCCAGGGACTGGCCCGCGATGCTCTGGTAGTACTCGTCTCCCCAGCCGGCGGCGAGCGACATCGCAACCCGCTTGGAGCGCCGCATTCCGCAATCGACCCTCTGGTTCGGGTTGTTGTACCAGAGGGGTGCGCCCTGCCCGACTGGACCGCGGACGGGTTCGAACCTCAGCAGCGTGGTCGGCATGAAGCAGAACCCGACCTTGTCGCTGCGGCGGAGCACCTTGCCGTCCATGCTCAGCAGCTCATAGACCGCGAGCTTGTTGTAGTGCCAGTGAAGATGGGAGTCCCGCTGGTCCCAGACGAACCCATTGGTCTTGCGCCGGACCAGCCTGCCGTCCGCACCCTTGGTGTATTGCCATCCGGGCATCGTCGTGCCGGCACTGTCCCGCCGCTTGCCGAAAAGCATGATCGGCGCCTCGCCCGCGTTGCTAACGATGCTTGAGAAGCTGATCTCGGCCCTCGAGCCGCGGCGGCTGTACTCGAACCTGCTGGCCGGCAGGGCCATCGGATCGGGCAGAGCGCCGGGAGCGCCGTCGATCTGCGATGCCCGGGGAGGCCTGACGGTGGGCCTGCCCGCACCGCGGCCCAGCAGGCGCGTCCCTATCCCCCGCACCTCCCGGCTGTCGGAACGGCGTCCCGGACCGATGAACAGCTTGCGCCACAGCGCCCGGTCGGTCTTCAGCTTGAATCGCTGCGAGAAGTGATTGTTCGCCAGGGTCTTCTCGTCGAGCACACCGTTCGGGTTGATCGTGGCCTCGTAGGTGTATTCACCGTCCGGAAGTGAGATCGACCGTTCGCCCGGATAGAAGACGGGATTGTTGGGGCCCGACAGCCAGACCAGGGAATCGGCCTGCTCCTCCCCGCAGAACATGCCGCTGTTCCACCAGCTCGGAAGCATCGGGCGCCGGCGGGCGTTGCCGCCGGGAAGACCCGCGGCCTGGAAGGTCGAGGAATCGGTCTGGTTGCCGCTGCCGTTGGGGCAGAACGGACCGGTCGACTCGATCACCACGTTGCCCTTCGAATCCTTGATCCGGTAGGTCAGAAAGTCGGCGAGACCCTTGTCGAGAGTCACCTCCAGTCCCGGTACCGTGGTCGCGACGGGCTGTCCCGACGAGCGGTCCACGGTCTGAGCCACGGCAGGGGCTCCCGGGGTCAGGCGATGTGCCCAGATCTCCAGCGGACGGCCACTGGTGGTCAGGAACGGACCCTGGAGAATATTGCCGGAAGAGAAACGGACGCTTCGCTTGGCCCGCACCAGTTCGATTCCACCCCGGTTCGGGGACTTGACCACCAGATCGAGCTGCCTGGCGGCGCTGGCCCCACCCGCAGACGACAGGCAGGCGAGCACGACCGCACCGGCCGTCGCGATCACAGATACGCATCGGCCCCGTGGCCCCCACCGCAAAGCTTCAGTCAACGTGTTCCCCCTGGCGTGTTCCACTCGACCGACCATCGGCCGAGCCGCGGATCATGCCAGAAGAGGTCGGCTCAGTGTGGAACCGGGCACTTCTCCTCGGTGAGCCGTGGCTCGCCGAGCGGGTCGACCACGGGATCCGAGGGACCGCGATCCTCGACCGTCCGGCGGATGACCGTCATCGGCAGGCCGTTCTTCGGGCGCATCGTGATCGCGGCCTCGGCCTCGATCTTCTGGCCCCGCGGGATGTCGAAAACCATCTTTCGGCTGATCATCGCCGCGAGCAGGGTCGCTTCGACGATCGCGAAGGTGGACCCGACGCACATCCGGCGTCCGGCCCCGAAGGGCAGGTAGGCGTGCCGCGGCCTGCCCTTGACGTTCTCCGGGAGGAACCGGCGGGGGTCGTATCCCTCCGGGTTGGGCCAGATGTCGGCGTCGCGGTGGATCATCGTGATCAGAACCATCACGCCCGATCCGGCCGGGATCCGGTAGCCGTTGATCTCGTCGTCCTCGAGAGCCTTGCGGCCGACCATCCATACCGGAGGGTTCACCCGCATCGCCTCTTCGATACAGGCCCGGGTCCAGGGTAGAAGCTCCATGTCGTCCATGGTCGGCACCCGATCCCCGAGATTGGTGTCGACCTCCTCGAGCAGGCGCTCGCGGGCGGCGGGGTTGGTAGAGAGCCAGCGCCAGGTCCAGGAGAGAGCGTTGGATGTCGTCTCGTGCCCGGCCAGCATGAAGGTCATCAGCTCGTCGCCGATCTGCTTGCGCGACATGCGTTCGCCGGTCTCCTCGTCCTTCGCGTCCAGCATCAGCCCGACCAGGTCGTCTCCCGAGTCGGCCTGGGCGTCGCGTTCGGCCAGCACCTGGTCGATGACCAGCCTGAGTTCGGCCAGGGCCCGCTGAAATCTCCGGCCCTCGGGGTTCACCGAGATCGCCTTCTCGAGATCCATTCCGGGAAGCATCGACATCGCGTAGGTGGCGGGCCGGCGGACCATCCTGGTGCCCAGCGTGAGCACGTCGTTCATCGCGGGGCCGACCCGGCGGGCCGTGTCGCCGCTCAGGTCCGCCCCGAAGAGGGCCCGGCCGACCACGTCGAGGGTCAGGGCCATCATCGCCTCGTTCACGTCGACCACGTCACCGTCGATCGCCCGGCCGAAGACATCCCCTTCCAGAGCGTCGGCGGTGGCACTCGTCATCTGCTCGGTGAACGCACTGAGGTGGCGCTTGGCGAACATCGGCTGGACGAGGCGCCGCTGCTTGCGCCAGACCTGGCCCTCACTGGTCAACAGGCCCTCGCCCAGGATGATCCGGAGCAGCTCGTACTCGGCGCCCTTGCCGTAGTTGTCCTGGTTGGTGATCAGGACATGCTTCGCGGCCTCGTGACCGCTCACGATCACCAGATTGCGGCCGCGGGAGTACGTGCAGGCGACGTCGCCGTACTTGAGCGCCATCTCGCACATCGGCTTCATGAAGTCGCGGGCCGAGTTGAGGATGAACTTCTTGTTGTCCAGGCCGGTGGGCCCGGGCGGCAATGGCTTGTTCAAGGTGACTCCTGCCTGACTAGCTTGTTGGCGATCTCGAGCAGCTGACCCCGGATCAGGATCCACTGGTCGTCCACTTCGATGATCGGGTCCATGGTGGCGATCGCGAGTCCGCGCACCGCGGATACCGAGGTCTGCAGAACCGCGTTGAATTCGGCGAGCGGAACGAGTTCCGGCAAGAGTTCGCGGGCACTTCGAAGGATGATCTCCTCGACATCCTGGTTGAGGTCCCGCACCGGCCCCTGGAGCTCGGCATCGGTTCTCGAGGCGAGCTGGATCTCTACCGCGGCGGCGAAGGTCGGTCCCTTGAAGACCACGAAGAGCCGGTCGAGGATGGCGCCGAACCGGTCGACCGGATCGGGCGATTCGGGTGCGGCCGCGACGAACTCCTCGGCCAGACGCTCGGTGACGAAACGCATCGCCTCCACGCTCAGTTCGGCCTTGGTGCGGAAATGGTGCTGAAGCGCCCCGAGAGAGACTCCGGCCCGTTCCGCGGCCAGCCGGGTCGACGTTCCGGCGTATCCACGCTCGATCAGGAGCTCCACGGTCGCGTCGAGCACGGAAGTCCGCGTGGCAGCGGTGCGATCACTCTGCTGGCGTCGAGGAAGGCTCATCCCGCACGAATATACCAGTCAGTCAACCGACTTGTAAATATTTCTCCCAAATTTCCCCCTCCCAGGCGTTCTGGGTCGAATCGGACACCGAATAGCCCTTCGATTCGACCCAGAACGTCTTGGTGAGGCAAGTTGGCAAGAGAAAGGGCCGCCCTCTCGGGCGGCCCTTTCGGCACATCGGACATCGAGTCTGGCCTCAGGGGCCCGTGTAGCCGTTCGCGTAGCAATGCGCGTCCGTCGGATCGCCGACTTCCGGCGTGATGGTCGCGCAGCTGTTGATCGTTCCGTCCCTGAGGAACGTCACCGCGTGGTTGATTCCGTCGGCCGAACGGCGCGGATGCTCATGCGGATCCCCGCCGAAGCCCCACTCTTCGCGCGGCGGAACGTTCTGCAGCGGCGGGGTGCCGATGCCGACATCGCTCTCGGTTCCCTCGGTGAAGCTGACCGGACCGCTGTCGTAGTAGACCAGCATGCTGCCACCGTCGAACGGGAACGTGCTCTGCTGGCTCATCCCGAGGAACGGATCGGCTTCCCAATGCCGGCCCGCGTTCAGCGCCGGCGAGTAGATACTGGCGCCGATCGTCCTCGCCTCGGCCTCGGCCGTGTAGTTCGAGACCTGGTGATCGCCGAACGCGACTCGCATCAGCACATCATGCGGAGGCGTGTTCGGCAGCGGATCGCTGGTCATGCTCTGGGCGTATCCGTTGGCCTCACCACGATCCCAGAGCAGCTGCATGAGACCGAGCAGCATAGGCCGCTCCGCCAGGTCCGGGTAGTTCTTGTACAGCCCGAAGAGCTGGTCCTTGAAGTACCGGTCGGAATCGACAGAACGCTGCAGCAGCGTCGAGTAGTTCATTCCCGGGACGCCGAGCACGCCGTAGTCCGAGTCAGGAGTCAGAGCCATCAGCGCGCCGCCCATGATGCCGCCCTGGCTGATTCCCATGTACTGGCCACGGGTGTCCGGGAAGTCGGACACGTCGATCACCGAAACCTTGTCGGTGGCCGGGTTGCCGTCGTCATCGAGCTGGAAGGCCTCCTGCTGGGCGAATCCGTCCTCGTGGATCATCGCGCGCTGCAGCAGCATGAAGTTCACGAATCCCTGCTGCATGCGATCCACCGCCCGGTGGAAGTTCGACATGTCCTGAAGCGACGGGACGATGGTCGCGAGGTCAGGCAGGGAGAACCCATCCCAGTTCGCGCCACACCACACTCCGCCACCGCCATGAGCGACGTTCCGCGGTCCGGCCGATGTCGCCTGCTCATACGTGCCGAGCAGTCCGTGACCATAGATTCCCGTCTGCCCGGGAACCACAGCGGTGCCGGCTCCTCCCGGCTGGACGGCCTTCGGGATGATGCAGCGGAACGGCACATCCATCGTGAAACTGTCATCGAAATCGATGCTGCCGTCAGCCTTGAAGTTGAACTTCGAGTTCAGAGGCGGGCAGCCGTTGACATTGAGGTAGCAGGGGACGTCGTTGAGGTAGCCCTCGACGTACCGCAGCATGTCGCCACTGGGAACACCGAGATCGTTGCCACCGGGGCCGGTGCCGCAGGTAGGTGCGTCACCCTGGTTGCAGACGGCGCTGATCACGACTTCGGGGCTCTCGCCTTCGATGGTGCGGTTGGCGAGGTTGGTGTCGCCGAGACGCTCGAAAGCGTCGTCGCGGATCTGGAGCGCTCGTGAGGTCACGCTCTTCTGACTGGCGATGGTGAAGTCCCATGCCATGTACAGGCTGGAACGCTCGACCCCGCCCTTCGTGACCACGTCACCGATGACCTGCTCCATGTGGGGACGGCGATTCTCGACCACGTCCTGCTGGGTCGGCAGGTTGTCGCGATAGGCGCGGAACCCGATCGGCGATTCGATCGGCTGGCCGTTCGCGTCCTTCAGGTTGCGGAACGCGACGATGTAGCGCTTGCCGTAGTCGAAGTTCTCGGCCGGCCGGACGATCAGGTTGACGTCCTCGGTGTTGGTCGGATTGGTGTTGATGCCGCCGTCATCACCGGGCTTCGGGTCGACCGTGGTCGGGTTCGCGTCGAGCTCGGCGTAGATCGGCTGGCGAACACCGGTCTCGGCGTCGATCACGATCACGGCCTGGCTCGGGTCGTCATAGGCGTGAAGGTCGTCGAGTGGCACCAGGCCGCTCTTCTCGAAGGCCGCCGGTGTGTCCAGACCCGGAACCTTCAGAACGATCGCGTTGCCGGGGCTGAATCCGTCACCACGGTTGATGTCGGTCACATCGACGTGCGCGCCGGCGGTGTTGGCCGGGGTCGACTCCGCGTGAAGGTCGAGGCGCTTGCCCGTATCGGTCGACGGATCCGCCTTCGTGTAGTAGTCGTTCGGGAACGGCTGCAGGCAGACCGTCGAATCGAGGAAGTCGCAGCGGTCGGGATTGTCGCCGAGCGGAACGGTGACGTACTCGACCGGATCCTTGCACCTGCTCGCGTCCTTGGCGAGACGCTTCGAGCGGGTGGCCGTGGCCTTCTTCTTGCCCTTGCGGTACTTGCCGGTCACCTTGACCTGCTGGGCACCGCACTTGGCGAGCTCCTTCCTGCCGGCCACGGTCAGAGGCAGCGAGATGGTCTTCTTGCCGCGCTTCTTGAAATTGACGGACTTCTTGCCGAAGAGCTTGCCGTTCCTGCCCTTGGCGGCGGTCAGCGCAACCTTGGCCTTGGCGGATGACTTGACCTGAACGGTGAGCTTCTTCGCCTTCAGCAGGCCGGCCTGGTTGCCGGTCTTGATCGCGAGTGTCACCTTCGCCTTCTTGGCCTTCTTCTTCGCCGCGGCGGTGTCGGTCATGACGAGCGAACTGATCGCGACCAGCCCCATCATCAAGATCACTGCCGCGGTCATGGCGCGGCGCATCGGAATTCTCTCGATCAAGTTGATCCCTGCTCCCTCAAATCGGTTGTGTCCAGAACGTCCTCCCGTGAGGACCGTCACATAGTACCGCGCATTTGTGGCAAGGTCTCGCCAGTGAAGCAATCGGACCTCCCCGGCGTAACCCGCACCCCGTCTCGCCTGTTCGCCCACGGCGTCGTCGTCGTGCTGGTCGATGCGGTCTCGCTGCTGCTCCTGGCGGCGATCCTTCCCGGCTTCAAGGTCGATGGCGTCTGGGCGGCGATCGCCACCGCGCTGATGATCGGCCTGCTGAACGCGCTGGTCTGGCCCCTGCTATCGCGGTTCACCCTGCGGCTGACCGTGCTGACACTCGGATTCTTCGGGCTGCTGCTGAACGCGCTGATCGTCGGTGCGGCGATGCTGGCGATGCCCTGGCTGTCCATCGCCGGCCTGTTCGAAGCGGTCGTGATCACCGCCTGCCTGGCGATCGTGACCTCCCTGATCTCGGCCCTGCTGGCGATCGACGAGGACAGCTCCTGGTACCTCAACGTGGTCCAGAGCCAGCTGAGGGTTCGTGGCGAAGTGGACGAGACCGACATTCCCGGCGTGGTGTTCCTGGAGATCGATGGTCTCGCCCACGACGTGCTGCGACGGGCCTTCGCCAACGGAGGAGCCCCCACGCTCGCTTCCTGGGTGCGCGGCGAAAGCCATGACCTGAACGGCTGGGAGACCGACTGGTCCTCGCAGACCGGAGCCTGCCAGGCCGGAATCCTCCATGGCAACAACCACGACATGCCGGCCTTCCGCTGGTGGGAGAAGGACCGCGGCAAGGCGATCGTCACCAACCATCCGCGCGACGCGGCCGAGATCGAACGGCGCCAGTCAGACGGCCGGGGCCTGCTCTCCGACGATGGGGCCAGCCGGGCGAACATCCTCTCCGGGGACGCGCCCAGTTCGATGCTGACGATGAGCACCGTGCTCGAACGGCGCGGCAAGATCGGGCATGACTACGCCGCCTATTTCGCCCGGCCGTACGGGGTGCTGAAGACGGCCGCCTTCACCGTGATCGAGATTTTCCGGGAGCGGCACGCCGCGAGCCGTCAGGTGAGGGACGATGTCCGCCCCCGGATCAAGCGATCGTGGAGCTACGCCGTGATGCGTGCCTGGGCCACGGTCATCCAGCTCGATCTGCAGGTCGCCGCCGTGGTCGGCGACATGCTCGCGGGACGGCCGACCATCTACACGACTTTCCTCGCCTACGACGAGGTGGCGCACCACTCCGGCATCGAGCGGCCGGACACGATGATGACCCTGCGCAGCGTCGACCGCCAGATAGCCCGGATCGTCAAGGCATCGCAGGCCGCGCCCCGTCCCTACCGTTTCGTCGTGCTCTCGGATCATGGCCAGTCCCAGGGTGAGACGTTCAAGGACCGGTACGAGATGACCCTCGAGGATCTGGTCCGCTCGCTCAGCGAAACCACCGGGGACAGGATCGAGGCTCCCGTCGAGGGCGAGGACGACGCTCGGGCCTACATCAACGCTTCGGTGACCGAGGCCGCCAACGACGAGACGGTGACCGGCCGCCTGATCAGGAAGGCGAGCCGGCGTCGGGTCGCCGACGGAGAGGTCGGCCCGGACGCCAGCGGCCGCGACGAAGGACAGGATCAGGACGACGCGATCCCGGAGATATCGGTGATGGCCTCGGGCTGTCTCGGCCTGATCGACTTTCCGCGCGAGCCGGGCCGGATCACGATCGAGCGGCTCGACGAGCTCCATCCCGATCTGCTCGACGGTCTGAAGGAGCATCCCGGCATCGGGTTCGTCCTGATCGACTCGGATCAGTTCGGGGCGATCGCGATGGGATCGCGGGGGACGAACTTCCTGGAGCTGGGCCGGATCGAGGGGGACGACCCGCTGGAGCCTTTCGGCGAGAACGCCAAGGCTCACGTTCTCCGCACCCACGAGTTCCCCCATTGCCCCGACATCCTGGTCAACAGCACCTACTGGGACGAAACCGACGAGGTCGCGGCGTTCGAGGAATTGGTCGGCTCCCATGGCGGCCTCGGCGGCACCCAATGCCACCCGTTCGTGCTCCATCCGACCGAGCTCAGATGGCCCGAGGAGGGCATCGTCGGCGCCGAGAACATCTACCACCTGTTCACCGGCTGGATCGAACAGCTGCGCTCCGGTGCCGGGGCCGATACGCCTCAGTCCAGCGGCATCGACGATCCCGGTTCCAGGACCCTGACCTCGACCTCGGACTCCCCCGCGCCGACCTGATCCGAGAAGCGTCTCGGCGGCCGGATCAGGTGGTGCCGTCCGAACCGGCCGGCGACCATAGGGAACAGGGTGCCCCAATGGATCGGAACCGCGATTTTCGGCCGGATCAGATGGGCCGCCTCGGCCGCCCGGTCCGGATCCATGTGGCCCTCCCCGAGCGTGTGTCCCCAGCCCCAGACCGGAATCAGGGCGACATCTACGTTCGGCGAGAGCCGGTCCATCTCGGGAAACAGATCGGTGTCCCCGGCGAAGTACACCTGCCGGCTGCCGGACACGATGAAGCCCACCGCGTCGCCCGGTCGGGCGAGTGGCCGGCGACGGCCGTCGTGAGCCGCGGGAACGGCGGTGACCGTGACCGCGCCGACCGAGGTCGAGTGTCCGACCGGCAGCTCCTCGACCGCGGTGAATCCACGGCGTCCGAGCAGCTTCGCGGTACCGGGGCCGCCGATGATCCGCACCGCCTTGCCGAAGCGCCTCAGCGACGGCAGGTCGAGATGATCGAAGTGCTGGTGGGAGAGCAGGATCGCGTCGGGCACATCGGCCCCGCTGATCCCGGGGTCGGGAACCTGCCTGCGAAGATGGACGACGCGGCTGCGCAGCACCGGATCGGTGAGCAGATGGGCACCGTCCATGCGGATGTCCACCGTGGCGTGCCCCACGTATGTCAGGTCATTGACGGAGATGGCCGCCGATTATCGCTGACTCGCCGGGCCAGTAGCTAGGGTGGTCGCCTGAACATGCGGCGCAGACCTTTCCAGACCAACTATGCGGGAGCCATCTACGGCACCATCCTCTCGATGGCCGTGATCACCACGGCCAGCAAAGATCCCTCGATCGGGCCGATCATGATCGCGGGTTGGGCGGCCGCGACCGCGATCGTGTTCTTCATCGCCCACGTCTACGCGGACATCGTCGCGGCCGGTTTCGCGAGGCCATCCGAGGCGAAGGACCTGGCCAAGTCGGCGGTCAGGAAGGAATGGCCGATGGTCCAGGGCTCCCTGATTCCCGCGGCGGCGATGCTGCTGGCGCCGCTGGGGGTCGTCTCGACCGAGAAGGCGACCTATGTGGCGATGTACGTGGGCGTGGTGGTGCTGTTCCTGGCCGGTCTCTTCATCGGGTCACGCGAGAATCTCGGCTGGATGCGGATGTTGACGATCGGCGCGATCAACGCCTTCATCGGCCTGCTGATCGTGCTCTTGAAGATCTTTGTCCACTGACGCCGCGCGGCGTCAGTACGTGCGCGCTTCGCGGGCCTGGGTCGTCTTCACGTAGGACATGATGTCGACGAAGAAGGCGAAGATCACGATCAGCCACTCGAAGCCGTCCACCCCCCGGCTGCCGACGTTCCACATCACGATGTAGGCCAGCGTGGTCCAGGGCAGGAAGAAGAACCCGAGCACGGGAACGACCCAGCCGTCCATCGCCTTCCCCACCCAGTCCGAAAATACGAGCACCACGAACAGTGCCAGCCGGGGCGAGATGATGGCGAACAGCGCGACTAGACAGGGCATGATCAGAACCTACATCAACCGTCGCGGGACTTTGAAATTCCGGGTATGGAGGGGCGCCACGGGCGCATCCTGAAAGTCGCCGCGATATGGGCGCCGTAGACGACGGCCATCGAGGCCAGGTTGAGGAAGATCAGCAGCCCGAGGAATCCGGCGAGCACGCCGTACACGGCGCTGTTTCCGCCGGAGACGTCGAACCAGAGGCGCAGGCCGGAGGAGACGAGACCGACCAGCGCGGCGGCCACCACCGCGCCGATCACGGTGCTCGACCAGGGGGTCTTGCCCGGATTGAGCACCCAGAACATCCAGGTGAAGAAGAGGATCCCGAACACACCGATCCCGATCGGACCGCCGAAACGGCCGGCGGCCTCGGTCAGAAAGGCACTGTCATCGATCGCCGAGGCGAGGGGGCGCGAAACGATCAGGCCGACGAAGATCAGCGCGAATGGCAGGGTGATCGCCGTGATCCCGATGTCGAGCAGCTTGTTCTTCGGGAACGATGGCCCGTTGGCCGAGTTCTCGTTGGCGGTCTCGACCGCGTGCCGGAGCGCCCCGACCGCGGAGCTGGTCGAGTAGAGCAGGATCACCGCGGTGATGATGCCGAGACTGCCGGCGCCCTTGGTCAGGCCGTCGAGGAACTTCGCGACTTCGCGCTGTCCTTCGACGTCATCGAAGGGAAGGTTGTCGACCAGTTCACGGATCAGATCGGCCCGGAAGTCGGGCGAATCGAAGATGTTGCTGAGGATCCAGACGGCCAGCAGGAGCAGGGCCGGAAAGGTCATCAGCACGAAGAAGCTGAGCTGCGCCGCCTGCCTGGTCCCGGCCGCCCTGTCGAAGGACAGGGCGGCCGTCCAGATCACGGCCCAGATCCGTTTCAGGGCCGCTGCGACTTTGTCGCGGAGCTTCGCCGAGCTAGTCCCCCATGCCGATCTTGGCTTCGTCCCAGCGCACGGTGACCGCGTACAGGATCGTCACGTTGAAGGCGATGAAGATCAGCGAGAGGAAAGGCTGCGTGGTCAGCGTGGTCAGATCGATCACCGCGTGGAAGAAACACAGCACGATCGTCAGCAGGCGGGCCCAGGTGCGTCCCTGGATCAGCGCATAGCCGGCCCAGACCTTGACGATTCCGACGACCAGCCAGATCACGCCGACGGCCTGGACGCTCAGCAGGTAGACATCTCCGCCGGAGGTCCCACGCACGAAATAGTCGTCCTCGAACGCCGCGGCCAGCCCGGCGATGACGCTGAACACACCGACCAGCATCATCATGATGCCGGCGAAAGCTACCCAGGACGCCCAGGCGGCGGAACCGCCGGGAACTTTTGAACCGCTCGACTCCATCTGATTCCCCTTACTTCTCGATCACGGACAGAACACCCCCGGCGACGTGCCGGTGACGCCACCCTACCCGGCGGCCGGGCGCGAGCGAAGCGGAGACCGAAAAGCGGTCAGGGCCTTGCGATGCACCGAAACGAGATGTGACAGGTGGAGCTCTCGATGCTCTCCGGGATACGGGCCGCGGGCCGGTAGCGGCTGCAGTAGTTCTCGGCGCAGAGGTACGACCCGCCCTTGATCACCTTGCGGGGAATCCCGCTCTGCGGATCGCGGCTGGCATCGACGCTCGGACCGCGCGGGTTGCTCGGCGCGCAGCAGCGCGAGGTCGGCTCCTCATGCCGGTCGGCGAACCATGTCTGGGTCCATTCCCAGGTGTTTCCGGTGATCTCGTACAGGCCGAACGGATTCGGCTCGTAGGTCTTGACCGCGACCGTCCCGGGCTTGCGCGGACCGTTCGGACGGGGCCGGAACTTCCAGGGGAACTCGCCGATCCAGCGGTTCATCCGTTCCTCACCGGCCGGCGCGATCTCATCGCCCCAGCCGAACTCGGCTCCCTCGATCCCGCCCCGCCCCGCTCGCTCCCACTCGGCTTCGGTCGGCAGTTCCTTGCCGGCCCATCTCGCGTAGGCGTCGGCATCCTGAAAGGTCACCTGGGTCACCGGATGCTCTTCCTTGCCGTCGAGGTTCGAGTTCGGCCCCCAGGGATGGCGCCAGCTGGCGCCCGGGGTCCAGGCCCACCAGCCCATCGGGTTGCTCATGTCGACCGGCCGGCGCGGCTGCTTGAAGGTGATCGAACCGGGCACGAGCAATGCCGGGTCCGCACCCGGATACATCGCCGGATCCGGCGCCTTCTCGGCGATCGTCATGTACCCGGTGGCCTCGACGAACCGTTCGAACTCGCGGTTGGTGACCGCGGTCTCGTCCATCCAGAAACCGTCAACGGTGACGGGTCCGGCCGGCTTCTCCTCCGGGTAGTGACGATCGCTGCCCATCGCGAAGGTGCCACCCGGGATCCATGTCATGCCCGGATGCGGCGGCGGGCCGGGCGCATCGGCCGAGACTGAGCTCTGTGATTCGGAATCCATCGTCACCAAGGCTACCCGGCGGCCGCCTCGAGTCCGTTCGACTCCAGGAAGCCGGCGATCTCCCGGGACAGGCGCCCGCCCTGCCAGGAAAGCGGCGACTGCCCCTTCTCCTCGCTGATCATCTTCGCGTTCGGCAATGCCTCCGCGTATCGTTCGGCGACCGCGTACGGATGTCCGTCATCCATCTCGTCGTGGCTGCCGACCACCAGCACCGGCATCCGGAGCGCCGCGAGCTCACCGAGAGATCCGAACGGCCGCGAACGCGGGATCTGGCGGAGCGCCTCGGCGACGGCCTCGGGATGCCGGTGAAGCTCGGCCCGACCCTGGGCGAGCCGCATGATCGTCCGGCGAATGTCTTCGCTCGCGTCGACGTGCTCGCCGACCACCCGGGCGAATCCCGCCGGTCCCTCCCGCTCGAGCGCGTCGGCCCGTTCGTCCCAGCGGCCGAGATCCAGGTCGTCCTCGCCTCCGGTGTAGACCGGACCGATCAGGATCAGCGCGGCCACCCGCTCCGGGTGACGGAGAGCGAACGTCACCGAGGTGTGGCAGCCCATCGAGTGCCCTCCGAGGATCAGGCCATCATCACCGCCGCGCTCGGCGATCACCGCCTCGAGGTCGTCGGCGAGCAGATCGTAGGTGTACTCGGCCGCCGGATCTGACTCGCCGTGTCCGCGCGCGTCGTAGGTGTGGAGGCGGTAGCCGCGCCGGGGCAGCACCTTCGATCCGTGGACCACATAGCGCCGGGTGGCGCTCAGACCGTGGGAAAGGAATATGCCGCGGCCGGAACCCGAACTCTCACCCCGCAGGAGCGGCCCTTCGGCGGCCGCTTCGAACTGGACCGGCTCGAGTTCCGCCGCCGTCAAGTCTCAGCCCTTTTCGAGCGTGGCCTTCTCGATGACCACGTCCCGGGTCGGTTGCTCGTCCGGACCGCCGAGCCCGCCGATCTTCTCGACCACGTCCATGCCTTCGCTCACCTTGCCGACCAGGGCGTAGTCCGGTGTCAGGCTCTGGCCGCCCGATCCGGTCACGATGTAGAACTGGCTGCCGGAGGTGCCGGAAGCCTCGGCGCCGGACTTGGCCATCGCGACCACACCGACGTCGTACTTCAGGTTCTTCGGCGGTGCCTCGACCACCTTGTATCCCGGTCCGCCGGTGCCGTCACCGAGCGGATCTCCACCCTGGATGACGAAATCGGGAACGATGCGATGGAAGCCCAGGCCGTCGTAGAAACCTTCCTCGGTCAGGTAGGCGAAGTTGTTGGCGGTGATCGGTGCCCGTTCGGTGTCGAGCGCGATCTTGAAGGTGCCCTCGGAGGTCTCCATGGTGACCGTGGCCGGTTCACCCTTCTTCACCACGGTGCCCGGTTCGTCGAGGTTTCCCTCCTTGGTCACCGGGGTCGCCGCCGTACCGGGATCGTCGTCATCCCCGCCTCGCGCGACCACGATGACGATGACCACCGCCGCCAGCAGAACTCCGGCGACGACCAGACCAATGAGCTTTTCCCGGTTCTTCATGGGCGGAAGGCTAGTAGAAGGGCCGAGTCTTCCGACGGCAGGACCGCTGCACTTGGCATGATCACCTGGTGTCCAGCCCCAAATCGTCGCCCGACCGCAAGACCGTCCTGATCGGCAGGACCATCAGCCGCATCGTCGCCCACACACCGTGGCTATGGCCCGTGGTGAGCCGTCCCGTGATGAGGTTCTTCGATGCCGCCGCGAAGGGCTGGGACAGCAATACGCGGGCCGGGCAGCCGGAGCATCTCGCTCCACTGGCGGCCGCCGTACTGAAGGTCACCGGCACTCCGGAGCGCGTCCTCGACATCGGCTGCGGTACCGGCGCGGCCACCCTCTTCCTCTCCCGCGAGTTCCCCCAGGCACGAGTCCGTGGAGTCGATCTCTCTCCCCGCATGATCGCCGAGGCCAACGCGAAGATCGGGCTCGACCCAGAGGCGCGGGTCGCGTTCCGCGAGGGCGACGCCTCCAGCCTGCCCTATCCCGATCAGAACTTCGATCTCGTCGCCCAGACCAACATGCCCATCTTCTTCGCCGAGATCGATCGTGTACTCCGCCCCGGAGGCACCGTGATCATCGCATCCAGTCTGGGACAGAGCACTCCGTTCTCCACCCCGGACGGGGTCACGCGACGCAAGTTCGCCAAACTCGGGATTTCCGAGGTCGAGACCGGCGAAGCGGCCGATGGAACCTATTTCGTGGGGAGAAAGGAAGAATCGTTCGCATGAGCTTCGAATCCGAGAAGAACTACGCGCTGATCGTCAACCCGAGCGCGGGCGGAGGAAGGGCTCTGAAGCTTCTGGCCGAGGTCGAGCGGGAGTTCGACGCGCGTCGCATGGTGTTCCGGGTGGAACGCACCCGGTCGGCCGCGCATGGGATCGATATCGCGCTCGACGCGCTCGACGCACGCGAGATCCCCGTGGTCATGAGTGGTGACGGCCTACTCGGCGCGATCGGGGGTGCGATGGCCGGCACCGACGCCCCGCTCGGACTGATCCCGGCCGGCCGCGGCAACGACCTGGCCCGGGCCCTGGGAATCCCGACCGACCCGGCCGAGGCGGTCCGCTGTCTGGACGAGGGTCACGTCCGGGCGATCGACGTCGGCGAGGCCAACGGCAACCGGTTCCTCGGCATCGCCTCATTCGGCTTCGATTCCGAGGCCAACCGGATCGCCAACGAGGCGAAGCTGTTCAAGGGCACGATGGTCTACGCCTACGCCGCGCTCAAGGCGCTGTTCGGCTGGAAGCCGGCCCGCTTCTCCCTGGTCGAGGGCGGCGTCCAGAAGCGGTTCAGCGGCTACACCGTGGCGGTCGCCAACAACGCCTACTACGGGGGCGGTATGAAGCTCGCGCCGGACGCCGACCTCTCCGACGGGCTGCTCAACGTGGTCGTGATCACCGAGGCCGGCAAGCTCAGCTTTCTGCTCAACCTGCCCAAGGTGTTCAAGGGAACCCACGTCAACGAGGAGGTGGTCGAAACCTGGACCACCTCGAGTATCGAGCTCAAGGCGAGCCGCCCCTTCACCGTGTACGCGGACGGCGATCCCCTGACCGAGCTGCCGGCCCGCGTCAGGGTGCTGCCTTCGGCCCTGCGGATGATCGTTCCCGGGGACGCCCCTTGATCCGGGCGAAGGCCGGTCTCGCCCGCGCAATCGGCAGGCTCAGCCGCGCGACCGGCCGGGGCGGCGGCACCACCCTTCCCGGAAGGGTGCTGCTGAAGCTGGACGGGAACGCGATCGACAAGCTCGGATCGAAGCTGGAACACGGCTCGACCCTGATCAGCGCCACCAACGGAAAGACCACCACCGCATCGATGCTCGCCTCGATCCTGATCGCCGAGGGACGCCATCCGGTTCACAACCGTTCCGGTTCGAACATGACCTGGGGAGTCGCCACCGCTCTGCTCGAACAGACCGGCGACGAAGGGCTGTTCGAGGTGGACGAGGCCTGGCTGCCGGAGACCGCGTCCCGCCTCCATCCGGACACGATCCTGCTCGGCAACCTCTTCCGCGACCAGCTGGACCGCTACGGCGAGACCGAGGCCCTCGCCGACGCCTGGGTGAAGCTCGCGGCCGACAGTGCCGGAAGGACCGGCTTCGTCCTCAACGCCGACGATCCCCTGGTCGCCGACATCGGCCGCCACTCGGGGGAGCAGACCACCTACTTCGGGATCGACGACGACTCGCAGGCGCTGTCCGAGCTTCAGCATGCCCATGACGCCAAGCAGTGCCGTGTCTGCGGGCACGCCCTGGAGTACCAGCGGACATTCGTCGGACATCTCGGCCACTACTCCTGCCCGAGTTGCGGCATGAAACGGCCGGCGCCCGACGTGTCGGCCCGGAACATAACCCTGAAGGGAATGAGCGGGCTCGAAGCCGAGATCGTGACTCCCGAGGGACGGGCGATCCTGAACCTGCCCCTCCCCGGTCTCTACAACCTTTACAACGCTCTCGGAGCGATCGCCACCGCGCGCAGGCTCGGCATTCCGGTCGAGTCGTCGGTCAGGAGCCTGGCCTCGATGAAGGCGGTGTTCGGAAGGGTCGAGCGGATCCAGGTGGAGCAGACCGAGCTTTCGATCCTCCTGATCAAGAATCCGGCGGGAGCGAACGAGGTGATCCGCACCCTGGCCCTCGAGCCGGGACAGCTCGATCTCTGGATCGCTCTCAACGACCGGATCGCCGACGGCAGGGACGTGTCCTGGATCTGGGACGCGGACTTCGAGATGCTCGCCGGCCGGGTCGAATCGGTGGTCTGCACCGGGACACGCGCCGCCGAGATGGCACTGCGCCTGAAGTACGCGGGCTGGGACACCGGCCGGATCACGGTCGTCGACGACCTGAAGGGGGCACTCCGCGAATCGCTGAAGGGCTCTCCCGCGAAGCTCTTCGCGATGCCGACCTACACCGCCCTGCTGGAGGTGCGCAAGCTTCTCGCCGACGAAGGTGACGCCGACCAGTACTGGGAAGGTTGATTCTCGCCGACCTCGAATCGGACGAGGCCTCGATCTGGCAGCTGGTCGAGTCCTGTGCCTATCGGGCCGACCTCCCGGCCTGGTCGGAGCTGAGCGCGGGTTCCGGCTCGGTGCTCGATCTCGGCTGCGGCATCGGCCGCGTCGCCCGGTATCTGGCCGCCGAGGGCCGGACGGTTGTCGGTGTGGACCGTGACCCGGCGATGGTCGCCGACATGAACCGCCTCGCGAGCGAACCCGGGGTCAGCGCGATCACCGGCGACGTCACCGAGATCCTCGACATGCCGCTCGGCCGGGACCTCTTCGAGACGATCATCGCTCCCCAACAACTGCTTCACATCCTCGGCGGGGAGAGCAGCCGGCTGCGGATGCTGGCCGGCGTCAAGCGGCGCCTCCGCCCGGATGGGCTCGCCGCCTTCGCGATCTCCGAGTGGATTCCCGAGGAGAGCCGGACGGTCGAGATCCTGCCCGACGTTCGCGAACTGGACGACTGGGTCTTCGCGAGCCGCCCGGTGGCGGTCGAAGATGATGGCCGCTCACTGACCGTCGTGCGGCTGCGACAGGTCGTGGCCCCCGACGGCGGGCTCACCGAATCGCACGACAGCATCACGCTCGACGTGATCGACCGGGACACCTTGACGGCCGAGCTCGCCGCCGAAGGGTTCGCGGTCGAACGGATGATCGAGGTGCCGCAGACCGAACGCCACATCGCCTCGGTCATCGTGGTGGCACGGCACGATGCCGGCCGACCCCGATCCGTAGGCTTTGACCGATGAAGCTTCGCCTGCTCAGCCTCTATCCCGACCAGATGAACATCTACGCGGATCGCGGCAACATCATCTTCTTCGAACAGCGCTGCGCCTGGCGCGGCATCGAGTTCGAGGTGACAGGCCGCGGCCTGGGCGAATCCTTCGATCCGGGTTCCTACGACCTGATCTACATGGGCGGCGGCCAGGATCGCGACCAGCGGGTCGTGGCCTCGGATCTGGTCGAGACCAAGCGCGAGAGCATGGTCGCGGCCAAGCAGGATGGTGCCGTGATCCTCGCGGTCTGCGGGGGCTACCAGCTGCTTGGCGGCTCCTACCAGCTGGCCGACGAAGAGATCGAGGGCCTGGGACTGGTCGATCTGAAGACCGTGCGTGAGCCCGGGCCGCGCCTGATCGGACCGGTGGCGATCGAGGTGAACCTCGACGGCACTCCGCGCACCGTCGCCGGCTTCGAGAATCACGGCGGCCGCACCTACCTCGGCTCCTCGGCGGAAGCGCTGGGCAAGGTCGAGGCGGGCCATGGCAACAACGGCTCAGACGGGTTCGAGGGAGTAACCGAGGACAACCTCTTCGGCACCTATCTGCACGGCCCCCTGCTGCCCAAGAACGCCTGGCTGGCCGACCACCTGATCAAGCTGGCCCTCGAACACCACCACGGCGGCGAGATCGAGCTGGAAGCGCTGCCCGACGAGTTCGAGAGCGCCGCGCATCAATCGGCGCGCCGCGCCGCGTTCAGCGGCCGCTAGACCCGAAGCCACCCTCGCCGCGCTCGCTCTCCGAGAGCGTCTCCACCGCCCGGGGCTCGGCGATCATCACCGGGGTCACGACCAGCTGGGCGATGCGATCTCCGGGCGCGATCCGGAACACCTCGGCGGGATCGTTGTTCAGCAGCAGCACCTTGAGCTCACCCCGATAGCCGGAATCGATCAGACCGGGCGCGTTCACCAGCGAGATTCCGTGCCGGCGGGCCAGACCGGAACGCGGCAGAACCAGCCCCGCGTGGCCGTCCGGGATCTCCACCGCCACCCCGGTCGCCACCTGCCAGCGCTCGCCCGGGCCGATGTGGGCGGACTCGGAGGCGTAGAGGTCGAGCCCCGCGTCGCCTTCGTTCGCACGGGATGGCAGAATCGCCCCATCAGTCAGAATCCGAAAGTTGAGATGCATGGTCGCTCACTGTATCCGAGGCATCGGAGCCTTCGGGGATGGTGGGAATACCTGAGTCGCACGACCCCCGGCCGCTTCATGTTCCTTCTCGGAGCCCTGGCGATCGTGTGGCTTTCCACCGCCGCTCTCGGCCATTTCGTGCTGGGCGCGTGGCCCAGCTTCGGTGAGGCCCTGTGGCAGTCGACGGCCCATCTGCTCGAGCCCGGCTCGCTGGCCGACGATCACGACGGCGCCGAACGGGCGATCGGCCTGATCCAGGTGCTCGCCGGCCTCGTCTTCTTCGCCGGCATCGTGCTGACCGTGCTCACCGAGATGGTCCAGCGGGCGATCAGCCGTTTTCACGGCAGCGACCCGGCGATCTCTCGCTCGGGCCACATCCTGGTGGTCGGATTCAACCCGACCCTGAAGGAGACGCGGGAGCGCCTGAGCCGTTACATGGCGGCCGAACCGCCGGAGATGGTGGTACTGCTGCCGGAATCGATGTCCGACGCCCGTGAGGAAGCCAGGCGAATCCTCGGTGAGACCCCGGGGCACGGCACCGTGCTCGCGGCCGACCTCGCCGACGACGGCTTCGCCCGGGCCTGCGCCGGTGACGCCCAGCGGATCGTGATCCTGTCTCCGGTCGGCGACCCCGACGAGGCCGACGTCACGGTGATGGGCTGGACCAGCCTCCTGGCCGAGCATCTCGCGCCGCTCGGTGACGCGGCCCCGCCCGTCGGGCTGGAGATCCGCCGCCATCGCAACGTGAACGCGTTCTGGTTCGAGCGGCGCTCCCATGGCGGAGATCCGCAGCCGGCCGGCGGCAGGCGCTTTCCGGCCAACTTCGATCCACTGGTCCGTGATCGCATCATCGGCGGCACCCTGAGCCAGGCGATCCTGAACCCGGAGTTCGCCGACTCGTTCCTCGACACGGTCGAGTCTCTCGGACTCTCGCCGAGACTTCGGGCCGCCGGGGAGCATGCCGGCCGTCCCTTCGCCGAGGCGCGCTCCGCGCTTGAGCCCACCACCCTGCTCGGTCTGCTCTCCGGCGACGGTCCGGCCGCGGAGGCCGAGTACCTGCCGGCCGACGAGCGGGTCATCCGCGGGGACGAGCGCCTGATCGTGATCCCCCACTCGCCGGGCCATTCGCCCGCCGGGCTGTCCCCGATCGACCCGTCGACGATCAAGGTGAGCCCCACCCGGCCCGGTCCGGTCCTGTTCGTCGGGTTCAGTGACGCCACCCGCTCCGTGATCGAGGATCTGGCGGACTCGGGATACGACGGCTCCAGAGTGCATCTGCTGAACCCGGAACCACCGGCGGCCTTCCCGGCGCAGGTGCGCGGCAGCAAGCCGGTCTTCATCGCCGGTTCGCCGATCGAACCCGAGGATCTGGAACACGCGATCGATCAGGTGGACCCCGCGATCATCTTCGTCGCCGCGCCCGACGGCCACGAGGCGTCCGCGGTGATCAGCGGCATGATGGTGTCCCAGCGCAGCGAGGTGCCGGTGATCGTCGAGCAGAGCGCCTCGGTCCGAGCCCGCACCGTTCGTGGCGCCGAGGACAGCCTGACCGTGGTCTCGACCGCCGGCATCGTCGCGGAGATCATCGCGACTTCGACCGTGGATCCGGCGATGCTGGTCGCGACCCAGACCCTTTTCGACGATCCGGGTCTCGAGGTCGAGAGCCTCACCTACGCCAGCCGCCAGCCACTGCCGATCGAGAGCCTCCCGGCGGCCTTCGCCTCGGCCGGCTCGGTGCCGATCGCGATCTCCCTGCGGGGCGATTCGGGCGGATCGGACCATCTGGAACAGGGCGATCACATCCTGGTGCTCCAGCGGGTCTCCGCCGACTGAGCGGACGCGGAGCTAGCCGACCGAAAGATCGGCGAAGCGGTGCACCTCACCCAGCGGCAGCCTGGTCTTGACCAGGACGCCGTCCGGACCGTCCTCACGGTCCACCTTGCCCGCGACCTCATGCAGATCGTGAAGGCGGGCGCCCTGCGCGTAGGGAACGAGCAGCTCCACCGGCAGCATGGTCTGCTCGAACGCGTGCTCGACCGCGGCCTTCAGGTCATCCAGGCCCTCGCCCGTGGTCGCCGAGACCGCGATCGCGTCCGGGTGGGCGATGCGGACCTCGGCCCGCTCCTCGTCGGTCAGCAGGTCGATCTTGTTGAGCACCAGGATCCGTGGCTTGTCGTCGACCTCGATCTCGGCCAGGACGCTGTCGGCGGCGTGCATCTCCATCTGGAGACGCTCCTCGGGCGAAGAGGCGTCGACCACATGGAGGATCAGGTCGGACAGCACGGTCTCCTCCAGCGTCGCCTTGAACGCCTCGACCAGTTGATGGGGCAGCTTGTCGATGAAACCGACCGTGTCGGTGACCAGATAGCGCCGGCCCTCGTACTCGTAGGCCCGGGTGGTCGGATCGAGCGTGTGGAAGAGCCGGTCACCGATGCTGACGCTGGCGCCGGTCAGGGCGTTGAGGAGGGTCGATTTGCCCGCGTTCGTGTATCCCGCCAGAGCGACCTGCGGCAGGGCCGAGTCCTGGCGGCGGCTGCGCATCACGCCGCGGTTCTGTTCCACCCCGCGCAGGCGGCGGCGAAGCATCGCGATGCGGTCACGGGCCAGGCGGCGGTCGGTCTCGATCTGCGACTCGCCGGGTCCGCGGGTGCCGATGCCGGCGCCGAGCCGTTCGAGGTGTGTCCAGAGACCTCGCATGCGGGCGAGGTTGTATTCCAGCTGGGCCAGCTCGACCTGGAGCTTGCCCTCGGCCGAGTGGGCGTGGTCGGCGAAGATGTCGAGGATGACCGCGGTACGGTCGATCACCGGCACTTCGAGAGCGGCCTCGAGATTGCGTTCCTGGCGCGGCGCGAGCTCGTCGTCGCAGGCGACCAGGTTGGCGCCGGTGCGCGCGATCTCGGCCTTGGCCTCTTCCAGCTTGCCCTGGCCGAAGTAGCGGTCGGGGTCCGGTTCGCTGCGCCGCTGGATCATCTGGCCGGCCGTGACCACTCCGGCGGTGCGCAGCAGCTCTCCGAGCTCGTCGAGGCTGCCGTCCCCGGTGGTGTCCACGGCGATCATCAGGGCACGCTGGCGCGCACGCCGTGCGAGCGCGTCGTCGATCTGGGTGCCGGTCGGCTTCCCGTCCGTGTTTCCGTTCGTGGATGCGGCCATCCCCTCAATCCTAGGCGCTCCGGTTCCCGGGGGATTGCCAGGCGATACCCTCCGACCCAATGAAGATCTTCATGACAGGCGCGACGGGATTCATCGGGGGCTCCACGGCGAAGCACCTGATCGATCAGGGACACGATCTGACCTGCCTGGTGAGGGACCGCGAACGCGCCTCGGACCTGGCGGCGCTCGGCTGCGCTCTCGTCGACGGCGACCTTTCGGACCGGGACCGGCTAACCACCCAGATGAAGGGTGCGGACGCGGTGCTCCACAACGCGGCGCTGTACGAGGTCGGCATTCCCGACTCGCGGCGGCAGGCTCTCTACGAGGCCAACGTGACCGGCACCGCCAACGTGCTGAACGCCTGCCTTCAGGCGGAGATCCCCCGGGTCCTCTACGTCTCGACCTGCGCCGTGTTCGGCAATACGAACCGGGAACTCGCGACCGAGAGTTTCGAGCGCCCGAATCTGAACTTCACCTCGTACTACGAGCAGACCAAGTACGAGGCCCACCAGATCGCGCTCGACCTGATCGAGAACCAGGGTCTTCCCTGCGTGATCGCCCAGCCGGCCGGTGTCTACGGACCGGGCGACCACTCGGCCATCGCGAGCACGATCGATCAGTTCCTGAGCGGCAAGCTGCCGATGGTGCCCTTCCCCGATTTCGGCACGGGGCTCGCCCACGTCGACGACATCGCCGCCGGTCTCGCCCTGATCCTGGACAAGGGCAAAGTCGGCGAGTGCTACATCCTCACGGCCAGCAACGTGACCATGCGTGAGATCCTCGAGACGACCGCCGCCGTGAGCGGCAAGAAGGCCCCGACCCGGGCGATGCCGACCGGGTTCCTGAAGATGCTGAGGCCGATCGGACCCCTGGTCGGCAAGCTGATGAATCAGCCCCCGAACCTCGCCGAGCTGATCAGCTCAGCCGACGGAGTCACGTTCTGGGCCGACGCGAGCAAGGCCAAAGAGGAACTCGGCTTCCGCCCACGAGACCTCGAAACAGGCCTGCGCGACACCCTCCAGGCAGAAGGAAAGCTCTAGCCCCAACCCACACCCAGACGCCCTGGCAACGATTTCCAATGACTATCATTGGAAATCGTTGCCAGAGTTCGTGGGATGCTTCGGTTTCTCTAGGACAGGTGTTCTCTCATGCGCTCGAGGGCTTCGGTGAGCCTCTCGTCCGGCGTCGTCAATGAGATCCGGAAGAAGCCCTCTCCGCTCCGGCCGTACATCGAGCCCGGTGAGATGACCACGGCGGCCTCTTCGAGCACCTTCTCGCAGAAGCTGGTCGAGGTGTATCCGTCCGGCACCGGTGCCCAGACGTAGATCGTGCCCTTCGGGCTCTCGACGTCGACGCCGATCGTGCGCAGCGTGTCGACCACCAGATCGCGGCGCCGCGCGTAGATCGCGTTCATCTTCTCCAGCGGTTCCTTCGGACCGTTGAGCGCGGCCGCGGCGGCGATCTGGACGGCCTCGAACAGACCCGAATCGACGTTGGTCTTCAGCCGCCAGTAGGTCGCGATCGCATCGGCGTTGCCGAGGATCGCCCCGACCCGCCATCCGGTCATGTTGTAGCCCTTGGAGAGCGAGAACACCTCGACGCCGACCTCCTTGGCACCCGGAGTGGCGAGGAAGCTCGGAGCCACGTAGCCGTCGTAGGTCGTTTCCGAGTAGGCGTTGTCGTGAACGACCAGGATGTCGTTCTTCCTCGCGAACTCGACCACCTTCTCGAAGAAACCGTCGGGCACGATCGCGCCGCTCGGGTTGTTCGGGTAGTTGAGGAACAGCAGCCGGGCCCGCTCGGCGGTCAGCGGATCGATCGCGTCCAGATCCGGGGCGAAGCCCAGCTCCGGCACCAGCGGAAGCAGCACGGCTTCGGCGCCGGCCAGGATCGGACCACCGGTGTAGACCGGGTAGCCGGGATCGGAGGCCAGCGCGACATCCCCCGGATCGAGAAAGGCGAAGCAGAGGTTGTAGATGCATTCCTTGGCACCGATAGCCGGAATCACCTCGGACTCCGGGTCGATCTCGACGCCGAAACGGTCGCGGTAGAAATCGGCGAAGGCCTGGCGGAACTCCTCGCGGCCGCGATTGCTCGGGTAGTTCTGGTTTCCGGGATCGGCGACCGCGGCCTGCATCGCCTCGACCACATGGGGGTAGGTCGGCATGTCGGGATCACCGATGCCGAGGCTGATCACATCGATTCCGGCGGCCCGCTTGTCGGCGATCTTTCGCTCGAGTTCGGCGAACATGTACGGCGGCATCGCCTCGAGGCGCTTGGACGGATCGGTGAGAGCCAACGTATCTCCTTGAATCGTTTGCTTGTCTGGAATCTGAGACTGAGGGGCTTGAATCAGGCCGTCAATTCGGCCATTGATTCAACCAGCTCCGGGGCGAGTTCGCCCGCGAGAATCGGCTCCGCCCATCCGGTGAGGGTCACCTCGAGATCGGGCGTGATCTCGACCAGGAGCTCTCCTCCGTCGAGTTCGACCGTGATCGGGCTCGGGGCGCCGTTCAGGTAGGCGGCGACGGCCGCGCCGCTGGCGCCGGTTCCCGAGGACAGCGTCTCGCCGACACCGCGTTCGAAGATCCGGGCACGGACACGCGAACCCGAAACCCGGAAGAAAGAGACGTTCGTGCGGTTGGGGAAGAGCCCGCTGTTCTCGATGTCGGGCCCGATCTTGGGCAGGTCGAGATCCTCGATCTCGGAGCCGACCTCGATCGCGCACTGAGGATTGCCGATCGAGACATGCTGGAAGTTCCAGTCGCGTCCGGCCGACGTCACCGTGCCCTTGCCGCTCTCGTCGCCGCTGGGGAAATCCTTGGAGGTGACCGAGGCGGTCCCCATCTCGACCGAGCAGGTGCGGTCCGAGGTGATCCGTGGGGTTACCGGACCCGATTCGGTGAGGATGCTGAACTCCTCGTCCTCGGTCCAGCCGTGACGGCGCAGGTACAGGATCGCCTCCCGGGCGCCGTTGCCCGAAAGCTCGGCTTCGGAGCCATCGGGATTGAAGATGCGAAGGGTGGCCACGTAGGCCGGATCATCGGTCTTCGAGATCAGCAGCACACCGTCCGATCCGACCCCGAAATGCGGGTCGCAGATCCGCTGGATCCGCTGCTGGTTGAGTTCCCAGAGAAGGCCTTCCTCCTCCAGGATCACGTAGTCGTTACCCAGTGCTTGCCATTTCTCGAACTTCATGCGGCCCCGCAAGCTATCCGGTACGTGCCCCGCCTGCATTCAGGCGGGGTCGCGGTCGATCAACTCGAGCAGGACCTCGGCCACCCGCGCGTCGGTGAGGCCCGTCCGGTCGATCACGTCCACCCCGTCCATCCGCCGCATCCAGGTCATCTGACGGCGGCCGTATCGGCGGTGGAGCAGCTTCACCCGGTCGAGGTCCCCGGCGAGGAACTCGTCGAAGCCGATCGCCGCTCTCGCGGTCCGGGAGGCGCCATCGCTCACGGCCGCTGCCACCTCTTCACCGGCGCCTTCGTCGGCCATGCGGTCCACCCGGCGGTCGATCTTCGCGACCAGGCTCTCGTCCTCTTCGGCCAGACCAAAGAGTCTGGTCGGCTGCCGCAGATCGGCGGTCCAGAGCTCACCGCCGCCGCGATGATCGCGTGCCGGTGTCTGCCCGTCCCGGATCAGCTCGACGGTGCGGGCGATGCGTTTGCGGTCGTTGGGATGGATCGAGTCCCGGAACTCGTCCGGAAGGGTCGCGTGGAGCGCCGCGGGACCCTCCCTTTCCAGCTCCTGCTCGACTTCCCGCCGCAGCTCGTCGGGTACGGCCGGGCGAAACTCGATCTCGGCCAGCGCGGCCCGCAGATAGAGCCCGGTGCCCCCGACCAGGATCGGGGTTCGCCCCTCGGCGAGCAGCCCGTCGATCTCCCGGTGCGCACGTTCCGCGTAGCGGCCGGCACTGAACTCCCGCTCGATCGGCACGAACCCGATCAGGCGGTGTTCGAGCCGCCGGCGATCCTCGGCCGTCGCGGCGCCACTGATCGTCTCGAGGCCCTCGTAGACCTGGATCGCGTCGCAGTTGATCGCGACCGGACCATCACCGCGTTCCCGCAGCAGTGCCGCCAGCTCGATCGCGACGCCGGTCTTGCCGATCGCGGTCGGCCCGAACACGGCGACGACGCCGGCCATCAGGCCGTGATCCCGCTGAGCAGCCTCTCCGTGCCGGTAAGGGTCTGCGAGGTGGCGGCCGAGATCTCGACCTCGACCAGCCGGCCTGGGCTGGCGGTGCCCTCGAAGTTGACCGCCTTGTTGTGGCGGCTGCGTCCGCGCAGGCGCGTCGGATCGTTGCGGCTGGGGCCTTCCACCAGGACCTCGATCGAGCGGCCGACGAAGCGCTGGGCCCGTTCCCGGGCGCGGCGCTGGACGACGTCGACGAGCGCCGACATGCGTTCCTTCTTCACCGGATGGGGAACCTGGTCCTCCATCTCGGCGGCCAGGGTTCCGCGCCGCGGCGAGTAGTTGAAGGTGAAGGCCTGGTCGTAGCCGACCTCCTCGACCACCTCGAGGGTCTGGGCGAAATCCTCATCGGTCTCCCCCGGGAATCCGACGATGATGTCGGTGGTGATGCCGCAGTCCGGCAGGCGTTCGCGGATCATCGCGACACGGTCCATGTAGCGCTCGCGGGTGTAGGTCCGGCGCATCTTCTTGAGGATCGGGCTCGATCCTGATTGGAGCGGCAGGTGAATGTGCTCGCAGAGGCTCGCCAGTTCTACGTGGGCGTCGATCACGTCCTCGCGCATGTCCTTCGGATGCGGGCTGGTGTACCTGATCCGCTCGATGCCTTCGACCGCGTCGACGCGGCGCAGCAGGTCGGAGAACCTGATCCGGTTCTCGACCGGGAGGTCGCGTCCGTAGCTGTTCACGTTCTGGCCGAGCAGGGTGAGTTCGCGCACGCCCTCGGAGGCGAGCCGTTCCGCCTCGGCGATCAGCAGATCGGGATCCCGGCTTTCCTCACGGCCACGGGTGGAGGGCACGATGCAGTAGGAGCAGACGCAGTTGCATCCCTGGGAGATCTGGAGCCATCCCTGGAACTGGCGTTCGCGGTGGGATGGCAGATCGCCGGAGAACTCCTCGAACTCGAAGAATCCCTGCGCGGTGATCGAGTCGGAGTTCAGGAACTCGGCGAGCCGATGGATCTGCCCGGGACCGAAGGCGACATCGACGAACGGGAACCGCCGGAACACCTCGTCTTTGACCGATTGGGCCCAGCAGCCGCCGACGCCGACGATGCGGGCCGGGTCTTCGGACTTCAGGCGTTTGGCCTCTCCGAGGTGGGAGATGAACCTGTTGTCCGCGTTCTCGCGGATCGAACAGGTGTTGAACAGGATCAGGTCGGCGTCACCGCGATCGGGAACCTCCGAGTAGCCCAGTGAGTTGAGCATTCCCTTCATGCGCTCGGAATCGTGCTCGTTCATCTGACACCCGAAGGTGGTGACGTGAAACCGCTTCATGGGGCCGAGCTTAGCGGGAAGGAACGGCTGTCCTCCCGAACCGCCGGATCGGTCAGGTGAGGTTCGCGGGAATCACGATCGGCGAGACCGAGGCCTCTTCGCCGATGATGTGCTTGTCGCCGTGCTCACGCTCTTCGGCTTCCTCGATCTGGAGCTTGACACCGAACACCGCCGTGCCGACGACGAATACGACGCCCAGCAGGATCAGACCGATCATCGCCCCGCGGCTGGGGAAGTTCTTCGAGCGGAGCCCGACGAAGCTGACGACCACCGCGATGACGGCGAGTCCGATACCGAAGAAGAGGAAGGTGTTCTTGATGTCCATGAGGGCCGAATCCTACCTGCTCCGGCGGGCGTCCGTCTATCGGGCGATCTTGGTCGATCGAAGCTCGCGGATGACGGTGATCTTGATCTGTCCCGGGTACTGCATCTCGCGTTCGATGGCGGTCGCTATCTCGTGGGAGATCACCGCGACCGCGCGGTCGTCCACCTGGCCCGGATCGACGATCACCCTGATCTCGCGGCCGGCCTGCATCGCGTACACCTTACGCACGCCGTCCTGGCGCTGGGCGATCTCCTCGAGGTCGCTGAGCCGGGTCACATACTGCTCCAGCGAGTCTCCTCGGGCGCCGGGACGGGCTCCGGAGAGGGCGTCGGCGGCCTGCACGATCACGGCTTCAACGGTGACCGGTTCGATCTCGTTGTGGTGAGCCTCGATCGCGTGGGTGATCGAGTCGATCTCGTCGTATCGGCGGGCCAGACGGGCGCCGACCGAGGCATGCGTCCCTTCGACCTCGTGGCTGACCGCCTTGCCGATGTCGTGGAGTAGGGCCGCCCGTCGTGCCACTTCGACCGACGCTCCCAGTTCGGCCGCCATCAGACCGGCGAGATGCGAGGTCTCAACCAGGTGTGAGAGTACGTTCTGGCTGTAGCTGGTCCGGAACCGCAGGCGGCCGAGCAGGCGCACCAGTTCCGGATGGAGCCCGGTGACCCGCGCGTCGAGCAGGGCCATCTCGGCCGCCTCGATCATCACGTCATCGATCTCGGTCTCGGCCTCGGCGAAGGCCGCCTCGCAGGAGGCGGGATGAATGCGTCCGTCGGCGATCAGCTTTTCGAGGGTCAGCCTGGCGATCTCTCGCCGCACGCTGTCGAAGCTGGAGAGCACGACCGTCTCCGGGGTCTCGTCGATGATGATGTCGACCCCGGTGAGGGTTTCGAGCGTGCGGATGTTGCGGCCGTCCTTGCCGATGATCCGGCCTTTCATGTCTTCGGAGGGAAGGTGGATCGAGTAGGTGTTGCCTTCGATCGATTGGGCCGACGCGAGCCGCTGCATGGCGACCGCCAGGATTCCCCGGGCCCGCCGTTCCGATTCGAGCTTGGCTTCCTCCTCGACCCGTTTGATCGTCAGTCCCGCCTGGTGGCTGGCCTGGGCCTCGACCTCTTTCAGCAGCGCCTTCTTGGCCTGTGACTGGGTCAGCCCGGCCACCCGTTCGAGTTCTTCCATCTGGACGGCGCGGGCACGTTCGAGTTCGGCTTCGACTTCTCCGGCCCGCTGCTCCCGGCTCTCGAGCAGAGCGGTCCTCCGGTCGACCTCACGCAGCTTGGACTGGGCCGACTCGAGGGCACGCAGTGCGCGTTCCTCCATGCGGATGATCTCTTCGCGCCGCGCCCTCAGTTCCGCCTGTGCGGACAGGGTTCCCGGGTCGGTGGGACCCGCCTGCCCGGAGGCCGGGGCCGGCGCGTTCGCCGCCTTGTCTGGCTGGTCGGCCGCTGTCTGCGCGCCGATCACCGACGGGGAACGACCGTTCGAGCCCGCGGGCGCCTCGCCTGTGTCCCCCGCTTCGGTCCTGCCGGAGCGCAACCACGAAGGGATGATTGAGCGCAATTCCATAACGGTTCATTAAAGGTACTTGACCGCTGGTTTCCGCCCTGAGCGCCTCTAGGCCACGGAACTTTTCCTTCTGATCGCCGCGTAGGCCTCTTCCGCGGAGTAGCCGCGCCGTGCCAGGAGGCCCAGCGCCCGGCTGCGTCCCCGGTCGTCGCTCAGGTCCGCTCCGCGTTCGTCGAGCACGCGAGCGGCCCGATCGACCTCGCTCTCCCCACCGTCCTGGTCCAATGCCTCCTCGATCAGGTCCTTGGCCAGACCGCGCTTGCGCAGCGTTTCGCGGATCCTGGTCCGACCCCACCCGGCCAGCTCGCGCTTGTCCGAGGTGTAGGCGAAGGCGAACTTGCGATCGTCGAGAGCTTCGTTTTCGATCAGAAAGTTGACGACCCGATCGATCTCGTCGCTCTCGACATCCCGCACTTCCAGCCATTCCCGCATCTCGGCGACCGTACGCTCCTTGCGCCCGATCGCCCCCAGCGCTTTCGCCAGGATTTCGTCAGCCATGATTCAGAACCGGCTCGGGTTCAGGACCGCCTCAGGCCGCCTGCTTCTCGGACAGTGAGCCGGCCGCGTCCATCGCCTCTCCGGTCGCGTCCGCGGCAGCCTCGGCCACCGGCTCGATCGCCGCGCCGTCCCGGTTGATGCCGAGCGAGTTGAGGATGCGGGTCTCGATCTCCAGCGCGATGTCCGGATTCTCGGCCAGGAACTGCTTCGAGTTGTTGCGCCCCTGTCCGAGACGGGTATCCCCGTAGGAGAAGAAGGATCCCGACTTCTGAACCAGATCGTGCTCGATGCCCAGATCGATCAGGCTGCCCTCTCGTGAGATGCCCAGGCCGTACTCGATGTCGAACTCGGCCTGCTTGAACGGAGCCGCGACCTTGTTCTTGACGACCTTGACCCGCACCCGGTTGGCCACCGCCTCGGTTCCGTCCTTCAGGGTCTCGATCCGGCGGATGTCCAGGCGCTGCGACGAGTAGAACTTCAGCGCGCGCCCACCGGGCTGAGTCTCCGGCGAGCCGAACGAGACGCCGATCTTCTCGCGGATCTGGTTGGTGAAAAGACAGACCGTGTTGGCCCGGTTCAGGTTGCCCGCGAGCTTGCGCAGAGCCTGCGACATCAGCCTGGCCTGAAGGCCGACGGTCACATCACCCATCTGCCCCTCGAGCTCGGCCCGTGGAGTCAGGGCCGCGACCGAGTCGACCGCGACCACGTCGACCGCGCCGGAACGGGTCAGGACGTCGACGATCTCGAGCGCCTGCTCACCGTAGTCGGGCTGGGAGATCAGCAACTCATCCGTGTTCACGCCGATCCGCCGCGCGTAGACCGGATCGATCGCGTGCTCGGCGTCGACGAAGGCGCAGACCCCGCCGCGCTTCTGTGCCTCGGCGATGATGTGGTAGACGAGGGTCGTCTTGCCGGAGGATTCCGGGCCGAAGATCTCGACGATCCGGCCCCGCGGGATGCCGCCGACGCCGAGCGCGATGTCCAGCGGCAGGGCGCCGGTCGAGATCGACTCGACGTTGAGCGCGTCCTGATCGCCGAGCTTCATCAGCGAACCCGCGCCGAACTGCTTGTCGATCTGGCTCTTGGCGGCCTCAAGGGCGGCGTTGCGCGCCTTGATCTCCTTGTCGGTGCCGGCACCCATGTCGTTGCTTGGTCTCTCGCTCATCAAAGTCACCTCACTGCCGTCCACACGGACCGCATTGTCGTCTCCAAAGTCAGATAGTCACTCACCGATACGAACACTTGTTCGCAGTTCGAGGAGTATGTCCTTCCCGTCGGACGTATTTTTCTCGCCGGGGCGCCGACTA
>DATJUB010000030.1:0-32020 GCA_035502775.1 Solirubrobacterales bacterium
CTATATGCGTGCCGATCGTCTCCACCCCTTGCCGGGGCGAGCACATACGCTTAGCCGGATGACCTGGATCGAGACGACCTCCCTCACCTTCACCGCCCGGCATGAGGATGGGGACACCGCCTACGCCGAGGATCTGCTCGACCGGCTCGAGGACCTCAGCCTGAAGCTGGAGGACCGCTTCGAAGCGGTGCCCGGCGACGTGACCGTGATCGTCCATCCCTCCCCGATCTGGCTGAACATGGCCCATCCCTTCCTGCCCGCGGTCCGCTGGTCGGCCGCACCGGCGGGGCGGCGGTACCTGGCGGGCTGGCCGATGGCTACCGAAGTGCATGTGCTGGGCGAGGCCGCGATGACCAAGCGTGCGGCGGGGGAGGCTTCGATGGAGGCTCTGCGCGGAACCGCGGAACGGCTCTACACCCAGATCGTGCTCGCGGCCAACAACGAGTCCATTCCTCCACCCTGGACCCCGACCCGGTTCCTGCGATACCTGCGCTGGGCCTGGCTGGTCGAGGGCGGCGGGCAGCATTTCTCCCGCCAGGTCGACTTCTACCGCGCGGCGGTGATCCGCCGCCTCAGAGAGGGCTCACGACCCAGTTTCCCACCGTCCCGCCGGGACGCGATCCTGCTCGGCGGCACGATCTTCGACCTGCTCGAGGAGTATCGCGGCGGTGGGGCCTGCGAGATGCTGATCGCCCGCCTCCGCCGGGACGGCCCGGAGGCGAACCTGGAGGCCGCCTTCGACCTGCCGATGCCCGACATCGAGGCGATGTGGCGCAGCTACCTGCGCGACCTGGTCAGCCCGGACGTGGATGTCCGGGCCGACCTGCCGGCCGGCATGCCGCCGGACTTCTAGCGCTTCTTCTTCGCGACCTTGGGCAGCTTGACCTTGTGGCTGCTGCCGAAGCTGACATCGGCCGCATCGGTCAGCGTGACCCGGACGTTCGCCTGCCCCGGCTTGACCTTGGCCTTGACCGGGATCTTGACCGTGCGGGTTCCGCCGGCGAGTGCCTTGACCTTCTTCGTGGCCACTACCTTGCCCGCCTTGCGCACGGTCGCGGCGAACCCGATGGTCTCCCCTGTCCGAACGGTCACCGCAACGGTCCGGTTCCGCTTGCCCTTGCGTGTCGCCTTGGCCTTCTCGACCTTGGCGGCGACGTTGGAGGCGCCCAGCGGCGACTCTCCCGGGGCCAGCTCGTAGGCACCCCACGGCGGGTTCGCGTTGACCACGCGGCCCGGTTCACAGGTCGCCAGGAAACTCGCGAACCTGGTGGTCGGATGCTCGGTGATGACCCGGTAGGTCCCGGTCGGCACCACGCTCCAGATGATGCCACCGTCATGTGAGGACGAGGTCCAGGTCGGATCGGGGATCACCGAGTTGTTGAAGTAGATCGGCCCGGGAACCGCCGGGACGGTGCGCGAGGTGGCACCGGCGACACCGTGAGGCGTGCGGTCCCAGTAGGTGTCGTAGCTGACGTCACGCACGTTGCGCGCCGACGACGTGGTCACGATCACGCATTGTGCGGGGCGGCCTTCGGCGTCCGCCGGGACCCCCAGGATCGCCTTCAGTGCGTTGTACTCCAGATCGGTGGGGGTCTGGAAGTTGGCGTTCTCGATGTTCTCGCCGCGCGTGTGAAAGGTCTGCAGGTCGATCTCGTTGTAGTGCTGGGTCGCCGCGTCGGTCGCCGGGGCGTTCCACCCGGTGACGATGTAGGGGGTCACGTTCGCGTTGTCGGGCACCTCGAGGTCATAGTCGCCGTTGGCGTCCGAGACGGTTGAGATTCCGGGGAACTCGCGAACCTTGATCACCGCCCCGACCAGGACCGGAGCCCTTTTGCCGAAGCGGAAGGTCTTGCCGGTGATGTGAACAGTGTCGCCGGCCGCACGGGCAGGCCCGGCGGCCACCGCGAAGGCGGCCCCGGCGAGTGCCAGGGCCACCAGCGCGAACGTTCCCATGCGTCGTCCGGCAGTCAATACGTCCATTGAATCCTCTTCTCGTTCAGTGATCGAGAACGAGCCCGAGAAACCTCTGGGTACGTTCTTCCTGCGGATTGCCGAGCACATCCTCCGGTTTCCCCTGCTCGACGATGAGACCGCCGTCCATGAAGATCACGCGGTCGCTGACCTCCTTGGCGAATGCCATCTCGTGGGTCACGCAGACCATGGTCATGCCATCGTCGGCGAGTCCGCGCATGACGTCGAGCACGCCCTTGACAAGCTCGGGATCGAGCGCGCTCGTCACCTCGTCGAACAGCATGACCTCGGGGTCCATCGCCAAGGCCCGGGCGATCGCCACCCGCTGCTGCTGTCCGCCCGAAAGACGGTCGGGATACTCATCGACCTTTTCGGCCAGGCCGACCTGGGTCAGCAATTCCACCGATCGTTCCTTGCAGAAATCGCCCTTGCGGTTCCTGACTTTCCTCTGAGCGATCGACACATTGCCTTCGGCGGTCATGTTGGGGAACAGGTTGAACGACTGGAAAACCATGCCGACGTCGCGCCGAAGGACATCGAGGTCCTGGGACTTGCCGTCGCCGAACACCTGGTTGCCCTTGAGCGTGATCGTGCCACCGTCGGGTTGTTCCAGCATGTTCAGGCAGCGCAGCAGCGTGCTCTTGCCCGATCCGCTCGGGCCGATCACGCAGACGACCTCGCCCTTCTTGATCTCCATGTCGATGTCCTTCAGGACCTCGAGCTTGCCGTAGCTCTTCTTCAGGTTGGTGACGCTCAGGATGCTGTCGCTCACGGAATGCCTCTCTGGAACTTTTCGTCCTGTTTCTTGATCTGCCAGTCGACCAGCCGTGCCAGCGGGAGCGTCAATACGAGGAAGCAGATCGCACCGGCGGTGTAGCCAGACAAACTGAAGAACTGGGAGTACAGGTCGCTACCCACCTGGACCGTCTCGGCCAGACCGATAGCGCTGATCAGCGCTGTGTCCTTGGTCAATGCGATGAAGTCGTTCAGCAGCGGCGGAACCACCTTGCGAACCGCCTGGGGAACGATCACGTAGCGCATCGCCTGGCCGTGACTCATGCCGAGCGAGCGCGCCGCCTCCATCTGACCGCGGGGCACCGCCTCGATGCCGGCGCGGTAGACCTCGGCCATGTAAGCACCGTAGGTCAGTGTCAGCGCGATGACTCCATACCAGAAAGGATCGGACTCACCGAGCCACTGCGGAATACCGATCTCTTTCGGTATGACGCCTTCCGACGCCAGCGTCGCCAGTCCATTGGAGATGAGAAGAATGACGAGCAGCAGCGGAATGCCGCGAAGCACGTCGATGTAGCCGATGGTGATCCAGCGAAACGGCGCCAGCACCTTGCCGGGAAGTTGCCGGATCAGGGACAGGATCAATCCCCATATCAGCGCGAAAAACCCACCCACAAGTGAGAGTTTGATGGTGATCCAAAATCCATCAAGGATCTCGTCCTTGTGGTCCCACATGAAGTCGAAATTGAAGAACAGGTCTAGGATTGTGTCCAAGGTCTGAGTCCCTGCTGTCGCTTACGAAAATGGGCAAAGCAACGGGAGGGACGCCGAGGCGCCCCTCCCGCTTCATGCTGGGGAACTACTCGGTGGTGGTGGTGCCGTCGATCACGTCCTTGGGAGCGTTGATCTTGAACCACTTCTGGTAGATCTTGTCCAGACCACCATCTGTCTTCATTTCCGCAAGCGCCTCATTCACGGCCGTCAGCAGCTCGGGGCTGTTCTTGCTCATCGCGAGTCCATAGAGCTCACCCGTCGGAATCGTGGTCGCAACCTCGAATCCGGTCTGGCCCTTGTCGATCGCGTCCTGCGCAACCGGCTGATCGATGATCGTGGCCTCGACCTGTCCGTTCCTCAGAGCGGAGATCGCGGCGGGACCGTTGGGGAAGCCACGCACATCGGCGGCGTCGGTCTCGTCGTTGGCATAGGTCTCACCGGTGGTGCCGTCCTGAGCGCCGACGGTCTTGCCTGCCAGGTCTTCAACCGTGGCGATGTCCGAACCTTCCGGAACCAGCAGTGCCTGCTGAGCGCTGTAGTACGGATCCGAGAAGTTGACGACCTTCTCGCGGTCGGGCGTGATCGTGGACGCGGACGCGACCATGTCGAACTTGCCCTGGGCGACGTCGGTGAAAATCGTCTCAAACGCGGCATCCTTGAACGCGGTTTCGAGGCCCAGCCTGTCAGCGATGGCATTCACCACGTCGATGTCGAATCCGTCGTAGTCAGGGGCCTTGCCGAATTCGAACGGCGGGTAGGGAGTATCTGTACCGACCGTGAGCGTACCTTCGGTGACCAACTCAGACGAGAACGAGCTGCTGGCCGACGAGGTATCTCCCGAGTCATTGCTGCTGTCGTCATCACTGCCACAGGCGGCGAGAACGAAAGCGGACATGACGAGCAGGGCCGCCATGAGTACGACTAAACGAGACTTCTTCATGCGTGCATTCCTCCGAACAGGGATAGATTTGGTTGGACGCGCGATCCAGGGAGTATCGCACGTACAGCGGAGATTTCAGCTACCACTCGTCCGAGCCACTACACTTTCTAAAGTACGGGGGGACAAAGCCCTCCGATCCAGCCCATGAGTCCTTACTACGACCTTCTGAACAAGCCCTGCGGTGGAACTTTCACCGACATCGTCGATTCGATCGGCAATACGCCTCTGGTCGAGCTGAAGACGCTCTCCCCCAAGGAGAACGTCAACATCTTCGCCAAGCTCGAATCCGCCAACCCGACCGGATCGGTCAAGGACCGCGTCGCCCGCTCGATGATGGCCGCGGCGGAGGAGTCCGGGGCGATCGGCCCGGGACAGACCATCCTCGAGCCGACCTCCGGCAACACGGGCATCTCGCTGGCGATGATCTGCCGGCGCAAGGGCTACAAGCTGAAGGTCGTGATGCCGGACAACGTGACCGCCGAGCGCACCCAGCTGCTGCAGATGTACGGCGCCGAGATCGTGTACTCGGAAGGTGCCAAGGGATCGAACGGAGCGGTCGAGGTCGCGCTCGAGATGGCCCAGGATCCCCAGTACTACATGCCCTACCAATATGGGAACGAGGCGAACCCGAACGCCCATTACAACGGCACCGCGGTCGAAATCCTCGAGGAGCTCGATTCCGTGGCCGCGTTCGTCGCCGGTCTCGGCACGGGCGGCACCCTGATGGGCAACGGCCGCCGGTTCAAGGAGCACGACCCGGATACCCAGATCGTCGCCGCCGAACCGATGCAGGGTGAGCTGGTCCAGGGCCTCCGCTCCCTCGACGACGGCTTCATCCCTCCGATCATCGATCTCTCCGTCCTCGACCGCAAGATCATGGTCTCGAATCGTGACGCGATCGTCTGGACCAAGCGCCTGCTCGATGACGAAGGCATCTTCGCCGGCGTCTCCTCCGGTGCCGTCGCGGCGATCGCGGTGCGTATCGCCAACGAGATCGAGAGCGGCAACATCGTCTTCCTGATTCCCGACGGCGGCTGGAAGTACCTCTCTTCCGGCGTCTACACCAAGTCACTCGAAGAGCTCGGGGACATCGACGCCACCAACTGGTGGTAGGGCCTTGAAGATCAGCCAGCTCCTGCTCGACGAGATGATCGAGCACGCCCAAGAGGACGATCCGAACGAGTGCTGCGGACTGGTCGGCGGCATCGACGGCGAGAGCCTCACCGTGTTCCGCATGGAGAACACCGCACACAGCCCGCTCCGCTACGAGATGGATTCGCAGGAGCAGCTTCAGGTCTACAAGAAGATCCTGGACCAGGGACACGAGGTCGTCGGCATCTACCACTCGCACACCCGCACCCGGGCCTACCCATCCCAGACCGACATCAACCTCGCCAGCGGCTGGCCGGACTCCGTCTACTTCATCGTCTCGCTCGAGAACCCCGAGGAGCCCTACGTCAAGGGATTCTGGATTCGCGGCAACGAGGTCGAAGATGTCGATCTTCAGATCACGTAGGGAACGAACCCCGGAACCGGTGAAAGTCGCCTTCGCCCAGAACGAGACGGAGGCCGAGATGATTCAGGGCATCCTGCGGGACCAGGGGATCCCCAGCATGACCAGGAAGCCGGAGGGCTCCTTCATGACCGATCTTTTCGCGATGGGCTCCAGGGACATCATCGTCCCGGCCGCCGCCGAAGAGAAGGCGATCGAGATCCTCGACAGCCACCGCCGCGACCCGGACGACACGGACGACCTTCCCGGCAGCTGATCCGGCCGTTCCGCCCGTATACACGGACTATCTTCGGGTATCGACGCCGTTCAGCTTGTCGATGACCTCGAAAAGGTCTCCCCTCTTGTAGAAATCCACCGACAGGTAGTTCGGGAAGCGATTCCGTCTGGTCTCGCACTTGCGGGCCCGGGCCAGCAGCACGCCGGCCTGGTTGACCCGTTCGGCCTGGCTCGGCTGCGGGGCCGGCGAGGTGTCGATCCAGTGGTTGATCAGAAACAGAGGCGCGTCAGCGGCGCCGCGGTTGGCCGCACAGCTGAACTGTGACCGTGACGTGAAGTGGAACGGGGTCTCCTGGATGTACTCGAAGGCGTCGTGGTACCAGGGCACCGCCGGATCACCGGCGTCGTTCTCGCCGAAGACCAGCAGCCTCCCGCCGGAATCGATCATCTGCCGGAGTGTAGGCCAGTTCCCGCCGAGCACGTCCCGGTTCACATAGGACATCAGCCCGGCCTTCTCGAACTCGGCGGCGATGTCTTCCGGCGTCACCCCCTCATCTTGGATGATCACGGTCACCACCTCAGCCGGGTTCGCAGTCAGGAAATCACGAATCTGGGTGAGCGTCTCCCCCATCCTCACTGCTCCGACTTCACAGGCTCCGTGACACAGCCACACCTCGCGAGGGCCGCCTTTCTGACCGGGTGTCTCAACCAGGCGGTCCCGGATCCGCTGGGCCGCGTCGGCTCCGGACTCACCGAGCAGGGCCACCAGATTCTGCCGGAGCTGACTGGCCTCCAGCTCCGTCTTTACCCGGTTCCCGAACTTGCGTCCGTAATAGGCGTCGATAGAGAGCCCACGGATCCCGTCCTTCAGTTGACGACCGACCTCACGTTCCTGCTGCGGGAACAGCCAGCCGCTGATCGTCTGGGCTGCCATCGAGTTGTGGGTCATGGCATAGGCGACCTCGTCATAGGGACGGTCGCAGAGATCCTTCGAGCCATTGCATTCATTGATCCCGAACCGCTCCGCAGGCCTGGTCGCACCCGAAACCGCGAACGCGGCTCCGGCGGCGGAGATCAGCAGGAAGGTCAGTCCGGCCACCACCGCACCTTTGCCCATCATCCCCAGCCTGCGCCGGCCCTCGGATCCGGGTCCTCTGTCCGGGGCCTCGTCGGGACGGTAGATGATCCGCATCAGCTCCTGGAATCCGAAGAACAGGGTGAGACATCCGATCAGCACCACCACGGCCTCGAGCACCCAGCGCGGCTCCAAGACCAAGAGCAGTCCGGCGGCCAGGAAGAGCACGGCACGTACCGCTCGCCGCCAGCTCACGGTCGGCGTGTCAGCCACCGCGTGCCAGGCCCGATCGAGACCTGCCCGCACCGTCACCGGCCGGATGAGCGAAGCGAACGCGGCGGCGATCAGGAGACCCGCCCCGATCGTCAGCAGCGCCCACGATTTCAGGTCGCCGGCGAATGCGTCCCACACCGCCCGGGCGATCGCCTGATCACTGGGGCTGCTGAAGCCGTCGACGAAACTGGACCGGGCGAACGCGCACAGCACCAGAGTGAGGGCACCGGCCGAGGCGATCGCGAGCGCCGCGAGAATGACTGCTCGACGCCGGTCGGGGCTGATCAGCACCGCGGCCACCAGAACCAGAACCGTGACCAGCAGCAGGAGGAAGGTCCGCTCCGCCAGCTTCTCGGCGGCATCGACATACCTGGCGGTGTCTCCGGTGCCCTTGCGCAGATTCACCTCCGTATCGAGTCCTCGTGGGAACAGGCCACTCGTATTCACTCCCTGCTGCCGGAGCGCACTCTTGGCGAGCGCTCCGACGTCCGCGAGCAGCATGGTCGCCGTGTCCTGCTCGCCGCGGATCACGGCGCGGTGGAAATCTTCGGCGGCCGACCGGAAGATCGAGCGCATCGGCGAAGACGTGACGATGCCCCCGACCGCGGTCTGGATCAGCGGTCGGATCGCGATCAGGTCCTGGTTCGCCTCGATGACCGCCTGGTCGGTGATATCGGTCGCGATCCGGTCACGCACGGGCTGCTTCTGCAGCGTGCTGACCGCCCGATCGGCGAACTGTCCCGAGTCGAACAGGGCCATCCGGCTGTATCCGGCGATCAGGGTGATGACGGCCAGCAGTCCGGCCAGCACTATCAGGGCCAGCGAAACCCATTCCGCGGCCCCGGACCCGGCCGCCGATGGCCGCCAGGTGAAACGCAAAAGGCTAGGCGCCGCCCGCCATCGCCGGAAGGATCATCACGGTGTCAGAGTCGGACACACCGGTCTCCAGACCGTCCAGCACCCGCACGTCCTCGTCGTTGAGATAGACGTTCACGAATCGGTTCAGCTCACCCTCTTCCGAGAAGAGCTGGGCCTTGGTGTCGGGGTACTGGGCGACGAGCGCGTTCAGCACCTCACCCACATTAGAACCGGTGACGTCCACATCGGTGGCGCCGTCGGTGTGCTGGCGGAGAACTGGTGGAACCTTTACGGTCGGCATCGCTTGATCCTATCGCTATTCGCCGGGTCTCTAGGAGCCGACGTGGCCGCCGCAGAAGGCCTCGTAGTCCGGGAACTTGCCCATCTCGGACTCCGGCACCTCGGGGGCGTTCGGTCCGCAGATCGGGCATTCCGGATCGCGTCGCACCTTGAGTTCGGTGAAACGCGTGCCGAGGGCTTCGTAGAGCAGCAGGCGGCCGATCAGCGGCTCGCCGATCCCGAGGACCAGCTTCATGACCTCGTTCGCCTGGAGCAGTCCCATCATTCCGGCCATCACGCCCAGCACTCCGTTCTCGGAGCAGCTCGGGGCGAGCTCCGGCGGCGGCGGGGTCGGGTAGAGGCAGCGGTAGCAGGGACCCTCGTACGGCATGAAGGTCGAGATCTGTCCGTCGAAGGACAGGATCGAGGCCGAGACCACCGGCTTCTTCAGGCGCACGGTCGCGTCGTTCAGCAGGTAGCGGGTAGGGAAGTTGTCGGCGCCGTCGACGATGATGTCGTAGTCCTTGATCACGTCGAGGATGTTGCTCGCGTCGAGGCGGAAGTTGTACTCGACGACTTCGACGTCCGGGTTGAGGTTCTCGATCGCCTCGCGGGCGGAGCTCGACTTGGGCTTGCCGACCGTGGAGAGCTTGTGGATCACCTGGCGCTGGAGGTTCGAGGCGTCGACCACGTCGTCGTCGACGATGCCGATCTTGCCGATTCCGGCGGCGGCGAGGTAGAGCGCGGTCGGGGCGCCGAGCCCACCGGCGCCGAGCAGCAGCACCTTGGCCTCGAGCAGCTTGACCTGGCCGTCGACTCCGACCTCGGGCAGCAGCGTGTGACGCGAGTAGCGATCGCGCTGCTCGGGGGTCAGGTTGGCGTCGGAGGCGGTCGGCAGGCCGTCGGCCTCCCAGGCGAGGATGCCTCCGGCGACGTTGACCACGTCTTCGTAGCCCATGTCCATGAGGGTCTCCACGGCGGCGGCGGAGCGGGCACCGGAACGGCAGTGGACCAGGATCCGCTGTGACTTGTCGGGCACGGCCGCCTCGATCTCGCCGGGCACCATCGCCGGCGGGATCAGCTTCGAGCCCTCGATGCGGGCCTCGGCATGCTCGTGCGGCTCACGGGTGTCGAGCAGGAAGACGTCACCGGACAGCAGTTCTTCGTACGCCTCCTGCGGAGTTATTTCCTGAACTACGGTCTGGTCTTGCGGAGTCATCTGCCCATTCCCTTGAATCTTGATCTGGATTTGGTAGTTACTTCAAAAAGTATAGCGCGACTCGGTTCGCGACCCGCGAACACTGAATATAAGAGGAATCGGGAAGAAAGTCCTCCGACCTGAGCCGGACCGGCCCCCGACAGCTTGCCGTACACTGGTTAGACCAGTAGGACGAACCACAATCAACTCAAAGAGGGAGCAGCCCTATGGGGACCGCACAGAATCGATTGGGCCTGAGCGCGCTCGGCCTTCTCGCCGTGATCTCAGCCATGCTTTTCGGAACCGCGGCAAGTGCCCGCGCCGCCGACACGGTGACGATCACCGGCAACGCCTACGCATTCATCTTCGCCGGCAACCTGGCCCGCCTCGAAGGGGCCGTGATCAAGGTTGAGGAATTCCCCGAACTGGAGGCGATCGCCGGCCCGAACGGCGCCTACACACTCGAGGTGCCGGACGATTCCGACATCACGCCGTACGCCACCTTCCCCGGCTACTACCCCGTCCACGACCAGACCTTCCACACCCGCGGCAAGGACCTGAACCAGGTCAACTTCCAGATGCCGCAGCAGGCGATCGCCGAAGCCCTGGCCGGCATCGTCTCGGGCGAGACCACCGGGGAACCGGGCTCGAAGGTCCTTACGAAGTGCGCGATCGTCTCGACCTTCTTCCAGAAGGAAGGCCGCAGCTTCCTGGACTTCGACGACTTCCACGACTTCCGGCCCCACGGGATCGCCGACGCCACCGCGGCCGCGAAAACCCAGACGGGCGAGGAAGTGGTCAGCCCGATCTACTTCAACTCCAGCGTGATCCCGACCCCCGGGCAGCCGGCCTCCTCCCACGACGGCGGCGTCCTCTGGGCCAACGTGCCGACCGGTGTCTACACCGTGACCGGGCAGCACGAGACCAAGCGCTTCTCCCAGTTCCAGGCCACCTGTGAACCGGGACGCCTGGTCAACGCCAACCCGCCGTGGGGCCTGTACGAACTGGCGAGGACCGAGGAACCGAACCCGGCGGTCTTCCCCTACGTGGCTCCCGTGCCGGAACCGGACCAGGTGCTCGACGCCAACCTGGCCTCCGCCAAGGTCATCCGCAAGGGCGCGAAGAAACGGGCCCTCACGGTCAAGGTCCGCAGCGGTGAGAACGTCACCGCCGCGATCACCGCGCGCCAGGGCAAGCGCAGGCTCCGCGCCTCGAAGAAACTCGCGGACGGAACCTCGACGATCACCATTCCGGTCGGAGCCACCTACAAGCCCGGGTCACTCGCCCTGAGCGTCAAGCTCACCGACGAGGCCGGCAACAGCCGCACCGACGGGGCCGACCTGAACGTGCCCGCGGTGAAAAAGGCCAACAAGAAGCGCAAGTAGAAACCAAGAAGCGCAAAGAAAAGGGCCGCCCATCTGGGCGGCCCTTTTTCGTTCCGATGCGGTTCGCTACAGCGAGGGGCGCATCTGGCGGAGGCGCTTGACCCGCTCCTCGATTGGGGGATGTGTCGAGAAGAGGCCCTTCAGGCCACCTGCCTTGAACGGCTTGACGATGTAGAGCGGCTCCGATGCCTCGTTCACACGGCCCTTCATCGGGATCGCCTCGGCGCCCTGTTCGAGCCGCAGCAGCGCGCTGGCCAGCGACTCGGGGTTGCCGCAGATCGCGGCCCCTCCGGCGTCGGCCGCGTACTCCCGCTGACGCGAGACGGCGAGCTGGATGATCGAGGCGGCGAGCGGCGCGAGCAGCGCCATGGCCAGCGCGCCGACCAGGCCGAGCGGTGAGTTGTTGTCGTTGCCGAACCACATCAGCATGTAGCCGATGTAGGTGATCGCGGCACCGATCGTCGAGGCGACCGACTGGATCAGGATGTCGCGGTGCTTGATGTGGGCCAGCTCGTGAGCGACCACACCGCGCAGCTCATCGGTGGAGAGCAGCCGGGTGATGCCGGCGGTCACGGCGACGGCCGAGTGGTTGTAGTTGCGTCCGGTCGCGAAAGCGTTCGGCTGGTCCTGCGGAATGACGTAGAGCCTGGGCATCGGGATCTCGGCCCGCTGGCAGAGTTCCCGGACCATCTGGAAGTAGGCGGCGTTCTCGGATTCCTCCATCGGCTGGGCGCCGCTCATCTTCAGGGCGAGCTTGTCGCTGAAGAAGTAGGAGAAGAAGTTCATCGCGACCGCGATGCCGAGGAACAGCAGCGTCGTGCTCGGATTGCCACCGCTGACGATGTATCCGATGGCGACGAGCAGACCCGAAAGGGTCGCGAGGAGGATCGTCGTCCTCAATGTGGCGCCCCAGGTGGACCCCTTGGTGGTTGTCATCAAGACTCCTTGGTGAGATTGAAGCGGCAGGCATCACCGCGTACTGAATCGATGCCAGCCATCATGGCGGCGCGAGCCGTTTTCGTCCATAGGGGGAATCCCCCGTTCCCCTCCGTGAGGTCCCTAGAGGGGACCGGCTCGGTCAGCGCCGGAACGGTGCGCTTATGACCAATCGCGGACGGCTCGTCTCCGAATACCCGGTGGCCGTCGTTCGACGGATTCGCCACCACCAGCGGCCGTATCCCCAGTCGTATGAACGGTCAAAGCTCAGGCTCCAGAAGCCGGCCCTGTAGCCGCCCGAGAACCACACCGAATCGAGATTCACCTTCATCGGGCGACTGGACGGCCTGGGCTTCCTGCGGAACATCTCGACGAAATCCGTGGCGGTACCGGGGCCGATCCCGGACTTCCATTTGAGTGTCGGCGGACCGCCGAATCCCACTTTCCCCCTGCGCGTGATGAGCTTGGGCATGAAGGCCGGGTTGCGTTTCACCGACACCTCCATCGAGCTGACCGCAACGACCTCTCCGTCCCGATCGGACAGATAGACACAGACCCGACTGCGGGTCGGGACGTCGGGGACGATCCACCATCCCCTGCTCTCAAACTTGCCGGGTTCCACCGGATCCTTGGCCGACTTGCCGTCTGGCATCGCGGGGCACGGTTGCGTATCGCGATAGATGTAGGTCGTCAGTTCACCAGCCACTTCCGTGAAGCCCTCGACCGAGAACCGACTCTTCGAGAAATGCCGGAAGGGCCCATCGGCCGTGACCGACATCAAGGCTCCCTTTCGCCGGACTTCCAGCGCCTTGGTCACTTTCGCGTTCGCCTCGGCTCGCTCGCCTTCGGCCACATACGAACAAACCAGGTAGGGACCCGCTTGCTCGGGAGTGAAGGTGGCCGTTCGCCGATAGTTCCCCGCCGGCACTGGATCCTCCCTGACGAGGATCGATGTATACGCGGTGGTGAGAAGGTCAAACGGATCATCACCCGGGCAGCTGGGATTCCTCGCGGGCATCACGACAACCCAGAGCTTCCGGTTGACCTCGGTCTGACCGCTGACCGTCACCGTCACCGGCACACCCTCGGTCGGGTCGGCGGATGAGGTCACGGTCGAAGTGACATTCGGCTCCCTGACCTGAAAGGTCCTGCTCGCCTTGGCGGTCGCCGCGTTGCGCTCGCCTTCGGCTACGTACGAACAGGCCAGATATGAGCCCGCGTCCTCAGGAGTGAAGGTGGCCGTTCGCCCGTAGCTTCCCGCCACCAGGGGATCCTCTCTGAGAAGAACCTCGGCATAGGCGGAGGTCAGCAGGTCGAACGGATCATCACCCGGACAGCTGGTGCCGGTGGTACGGGTGACGGGATACACGACCACCCACAGCTTCAGGTTCGCCTCAGCCTGACCGGAGATGGTCAGCGTCACGGCTTTCTCCTCGGTCGGATCCGCGGAGACCGCCACGTTCGAGGTGGCGGCCTGGGCCGAACCGCTCACTGAGAGTCCGAGCACGATCGTCAGCAGCCCGCCGAGCAAGACTCCCCACAACCTGTTTTTCCCCACTGATTCCTCCCTGATGGCCAAGTAGATCTTCGTGTCCGCTTCGTGATGCTCGTCCGGCACCTCCGAGGATCATGGCACGATGGGGTGATGAAGCATCGGCCATTGTTCTCCGAGGTCCTCACCCTGAACGCGTTCATGGTCGCCTTCGCGACGATCGCGACCGCGATCGTGACCGGACTGGACTGGGATCACGTCGAGGTGCTGGTGCCACTGGTGGCCGCGACCGCGGGCATCACCTGCCTGCTCAACATCGCCCTCCTGCGCCGCCGCTTCAACCCGCTGGAACACCTGATCGACGAGATGGAGAAGGTAGATCTGAGCCAGCCGGGAGCGAACCTGCCACCCGAGATCGACGGCAAGGCGGAAACCGAGGAGGTCGAGCGCCTGGAGCTGGCTTTTCTTCGCATGATGCGCCGCCTCGAGGCGGAGCGACGCCGCAGCTCCAGCGCCGCGCTAGAAGCCCAGGAGGAGGAGCGCGCCCGGGTCGCGCGTGATCTCCACGACCAGGTGAACCAGTCGCTGACCGGGGTTCTGCTGCGCCTCGAAGCCGCGAAAGCCGCCGCGCCGCCCGAGCTCGAGAAGGAACTGGTCGAGACCAGCGCCCTCGCCCACCAGGCGATGGATGAGCTCCTCACCGTCGCCCGCCAACTGCGGCCCACCGCGCTCGACGATCTTGGTCTGAGCGCCGCGATCGCCGGACAGATCGAGCAGCTGGGTCAGAGCGAGATCGAGGCCACGTTCGAGGTGGACGGCGACGTGAGCGGGCTCGACCCGGACGTTCAGCTCGTGATCTATCGGGTGGCCCAGGAATCCCTCGGCAACGCGATCCGGCACAGCCGGGCGCACAGCATCCGGGTGCGCCTCGCCCGCCGCTCCGACCGGGTCGAGCTCTCGGTCATCGATGACGGCAGCGGGTTCACCTTCGCCGAAGCCACCTCGGGCCTGGGCCTGGGCGGCATGAGGGAAAGGGCGATCCTGGTCGGCGGGGATCTCCAGATCGAATCGCGACCCGATCACGGCACCTCGGTGAAGCTCACGGTGCCGGACTTACCTTCCGCTGAACGAGGACCGGCAGAGTGATCGCATGAAGATCGTGATCGCCGACGACCACGGCATCGTCCGCTCGGGAATCAAGCTCCTGCTGGAACGCCAGCCCGATCTCGAGGTGGTGGCCGAGGCCGCCGACGGGATCCAGGCCAGGGATCTGGTGATCGAGCGGCGGCCGGATCTGGCCATCCTCGACGTCAAGATGCCCGGCCTGACCGGCCTCCAGGCCACCAGGGAGATCAAGGCCCAGGCACCGGAGGTGCCGGTGCTGATCCTCTCGATGCACGACGACGAGCGCTACCTGTTCGAGGCGTTGAAGGCCGGCGCCTCGGGCTACGTTCTGAAGTCGCAGGCCGACACCGACCTGCTCTCGGCGATCCGATCGGTCGAGCGCGGCGAGCCCTTCCTCTCCCCCGCCGCCCAGCAGGCCCTGATCAGGGACGTGCTCGAACGCGGTGAACACGATCACTCGGAATTGACACCACGGGAAGAGGAGATCGTCAAGCTCGTGGCCGAGGCCAACACGACCCGTGAGATCGCCGAATTACTCCACCTTTCCGAAAAAACGGTCGAAAACCATCGCGCCAACGCGATGAAGAAACTCGGCATGCGCGACCGCGTAGAACTTGTGCGCTACGCCATCCGGCAGGGACTCATCGAACCGTGACCGCCGACGCCGAAAGCGAGCGTGTCGCTCTCGGGCCCGGAATCGAGGTGCTGGTCCGGCCGATCCGCCCGAGCGACAAGGCGCTGCTCCAGAAAGGTTTCAGCACGCTCACGCCCGAGAGCAGGTACCAGCGGTTCTTCGCTCCGGTGGAACGCCTCACCGACAGCGACCTGATCTATCTGACCGAGGTTGACCACAGCGAGCATGAGGCATTGATCGCGATCGATCCCGAGGACGGCTCCCTGGTCGGGGTCGCGCGGTACATCAAGACAAAGGTCCGCAACTCGGAGACCAAGGTGAAGAACGAGGCCGAGGTGGCGATCATCGTAAGCGACGCCTGGCAGGGCAAGGGACTCGGCACCGCACTGCTCCAGCGACTGGCCCGGAGGGCCGCCGAGGAGGGCGTCGAGTACTTCCTCGCGCTGGTGCTGGAATCGAACACCTCGGCCACCGAGCTTTTCGAGAACCTGATCCCGGAAATGACGCGCACGGTCCGCGGGGCTCCCGGCCAGGTCGAGATCCGGATCGAGCTGCCCGGACCGGGCGCTTTCAAGGGCTCGCTGCTCGCCCGCGCCCTCGGCTCGTCGGCGAGCGGATCGTTGAAAGTGTCGCCCTGGCGCCGTTTGCGGCGTCGCATGGCCCGCCACCGGAGACGGTCGGCTGGGCAACCCGACTGATGCCGTAGGATATGTGGCGATGCTTTTCTCGACGAAAGCCGAATACGGAGTTCGCCTCATGGTGGAACTCGGTCGTCAGCCCAATACCGGTCCTGTCTCCCTCAACGCCGTTGCGGAAGCAGAGCGGCTCCCGCTCTCCTATCTGGAACATCTGGTGGCGAAGTTGCGCAAGGCCGGTTTGGTCACTTCGACCCGCGGAGCCCATGGCGGATACAGCCTGGCCCATCCCGCCGAGGAGATCACCATGGTCGAGGTCGTGGAGGCCCTCGAAGGACAGATCGCCCCGATGGAGTGTTTCCATGAGACTCCGGAGGGCAAGGTGCTCTGTTCGCATGAAGGTGACACCGACCGCGCCTGCGCGACCAAGCTTCTCTGGACCCGGGTCCAGGGTGGTGTCAACCGCGCCCTCGCCGGGACGACCCTGGCCGAACTAGTCGAATTCTCCCGTCCGGCCGAAGAGCGCCGGCCGGTCGTCGGCAGCGCCGCCTGAACGCGCGCCTTCCCCAACAGAAACACAGAAACGGAGCCAATCTCTTGGCAGAGCTAGAGATCAAAAACCTTCACGTCAGCGTCGAGGACAAGCAGATCCTCCGCGGCCTCGACCTCAAGGTCGAGCAGGGCAAAGTCCATGCCCTGATGGGACCGAACGGTTCCGGCAAGTCCACCCTCGCGAACGCGATCATGGGCCATCCCGCCCTCGACGTGACCGAGGGAGAGATCATCTTCAACGGCGAGAACATCACCGAGATGGCGCCGAACGAGCGCTCGCAGGCCGGTGTCTTCATGGCCTTCCAGTACCCGGTCGCGATTCCGGGCGTGGCGGTCAGCAAGTACCTGCGTCAGATCCTCAACGCCCAGCGCGAGGCCCGTGGCGAGGCGCCCCTGAAGATCAAGGAGTTCGCCGCCCAGGCCCGTGAGGCGATGGACCTCGCGAACATCCCCCAGGATTTCTCCAGCCGCTACCTCAACGACGGTTTCTCCGGTGGTGAGAAGAAGCGCATGGAGCTGCTCCAGCTCGCGCTCCTGAAGCCGAAGATGGCGATCCTCGACGAGACCGACTCCGGCCTCGACATCGACGCTCTGCGAACCGTCGCCGAGGGCATCAACAAGTTCACCGGTCCCGAGATGGGCGCCCTGGTGATCACCCACTACCAGCGCCTCCTGCACATGGTGAAGCCCGACGTGGTTCACGTCATGTACAACGGCAAGATCGTCAAGGAGGGCGGCTCGGAACTGGTCGACCAGCTCGAGGCCGAAGGCTACGGCTGGATCAAGGAAGAGGTCGAAGCGGCGGCATGAGCACCCCGGCGAGTTCGACTCCGGCCCTGTCCAGGTCGCTGGAGTCGATCCGCGCCGAATTCCCGATCCTCCACAGGGAGGTGAAGGGCAAGCCGCTCTCATATCTCGACAACGGCGCGACGGTCCAGAAGCCGGCCGCCGTCATCGAGGCGGTCGACCGCTATTACCGCGAGCACAACGCCAACGTCCATCGCGGCGTTCACCAGCTCTCCGAAGAGGCGACCGACCTCTACGAGGGTGCCCGCAAGACGGTCGCGGAACACATCAACGCCGCCTCACCGCGTGAGGTCATCTTCACCAGGAGCGTGACCGCCTCGATCAACCTGGTCGCGCAGTCCTGGGGCCAGGACAACCTCGGTCCCGGGGATCGCATCCTTCTCACCGAGATGGAGCATCACTCGAACATCGTGCCCTGGTACCTGATCGCCGAACGCACCGGCGCCCGGCTCGAGTACGTCGGCATCGACGACGAGGGCCGCCTGAACATGGAAGAGCTCGACGAGGCCCTGGCCCGCGAACCGAAGATCTTCGCTTTCACCCACGTATCGAACGTGCTCGGAACGACCAACCCGGTCACCGAGATCGTCGCCAAGGCCAGGGCCGCCGGGGCGCTCACCCTGATCGACGGAGCCCAATCGGCCCCGAAGATGAGCATCGACGTCCAGGCGATCGGCGCCGACTTCTACGGCTTCACCGGCCACAAGCTCTACGGACCGACCGGCATCGGTGTCCTCCACGGCCGCCGCGAACTGCTCGATCAGATGGGCCCCTTCGAAGGCGGCGGTTCGATGATCAGCAAGGTCACCAAGGACAAGATCACGTGGGCCTCGGTCCCCGCCAAGTTCGAGGCGGGCACCCCGCCGATCGCCGAGGCCGCCGGTCTCGGGGCCGCGGTCAAGTGGGTAGACGAGATCGGCCTCGAGGCGATCGCCGCCCACGAACGCGAACTCACCGAGTACGCCCTCCCCCGCCTGCTCGAGGTCCCCGGGTTGAACGTCTTCGGACCGAAGGACCTCGCAAACCGCGAGGCGATCATCTCCTTCGAACTCGAAGGGGTCCATCCCCACGACGTCTCCGAGATCCTCGACCGCCACGGAGTCGCGGTCCGCGCCGGACATCACTGCGCTCAGATACTGATGAAGAGGCTGGGCGTGCCCGCCACAACGCGCGCCAGCTACGCGGTCTACAACACGAATGAAGAGACCGACCGGTTGGTTGCGGCGCTGCTTGATGCCCAGCGGGTTTTCGGGCTTTAGATCTACCCATTTCGTGGCCTAGCGCTCGACCGGAATAGGTTCGCCTGATAGGAGTTGCCTATCGCGACATGTTGCACATTTGTCACACTCAGTGTGGATACATGTTGTATGATCTAGAACTCATCCAACGAGGAGCGTAGGAAATTGGACCGGACACGACGTCCCAGGTGGTCAAGAAGCCCTTCCCTTGTAGCGATCGCGCTGGCATTCATTGCCATGCTCATCGCGTTGGGCGGTGGCGCCTACGCCGGGATCACGAGCCTGCCGAAGAACAGCGTCGGCACGGCCCAGATCAGACCGAACGCGGTTGGCTCGAAGAAGATCCGCCCTGGCGCGATCGGATCTCGGCAGATGAGAACTGGGGCGGTGGGTGAGAGCCAGATCAAGGCCGGTGCCGTCGGGACCGAGCAGTTGGGTTTCCCGATCGGAATGTCTGGAGTGCAAATCAACGAGTCGACAATCGTTCGGAGTGCTTTCTGTACAGACGGCCCCGAAATAAAATGCTCTCCGCCTCAGAACTTGGTCCTTCTCGCGGACAGCGTGCCCATTGATGACACCGGGAACATGAAGATCTCCGGCGCGGTGACCGTTAGCTCCAAGGGAGAAGATTTCCCGGCTGATGCTCGGTCCGGGCTAATCCTCAACGTCGACGTAGATGGCAGGGCCATAACTCCCTTGATGCCAACGACCATGGCGGCCATGGACGACGCGACAGTGCCTTTCGAAGCCTTCTTGGCACCAGCCGGCACCGGAACGCGATCAGTCAGGTTGATCGTCCAAGGCATGGGGTTCGAATGGCCCGATGTTGAAATCACGTCCGCGGTGATGACCACCACGGTCTTGCCAGACATCTAGGCCGAAGCTGGAGCTAAGCCCCGAACACAGCCGGGCCTGTTTGGTCCGGACCAAACAAACACTCATGAGGAGAAAATGACAGTTTCGAGACCAACGAAGACCGCCGCCCTTGCCGCAAGCGCCTTGCTCGTAGGAGCAGGCATTGCGAACGGCAAGTCGACCGAGCGTGGTTGGCTCGATCGTGACACATTTAAATGTAAGCCAATCGGGCCTGAAAATCGTCTCGAGCCTCCCCCACCGTTGCCTCTGGCGAAAGGGGAAGACATGAAGCAGACAAGCCTCATTCGTCAGTTTGAAGAGGTGAACAAGCTCCCTGAACCGCCTTGTCCCGAAGGGGATGTCGCCTACCCACTGCCCCTGACCGGCACAGCCCAAAAAGTTGCCCCGCCAGGGCCTACAAGCCCAGTCCGGCTGAAACAGGCGTCGCGAGAGCAACAACCGGAAAACTTGAAGACACCGCCAGCCCGAGGTATGAAGTCGACTCCGAAAACTACAGGTGGGTATCTGTCCACGAGTGGTCGTACGCCGAGGGAGCATCGTTCGAGGTCAATATCGCCGATCCGGAAACCGACTTTGCTAGCCACTCAATTGCGCAAATAAACCTCATGGGCCTCAACCATGATTACTCGGTTGAACTTGGCTGGCGTGCCGAAGCCATTGGCGGGCCACGAATCTTTACCTACGTAAACAAGGACGACTACCAGAGCCATGGGCTTCCAGGAGGTAGCTGCTACAATTGCCATTTCGTCCCGGTGCCGGGTGCTCAGTACACGCCGGGCCAGAACCTGGTTCCCACCGCACCCCCAAATAACCTCATCACGCTGAAGTTTGGCCTTCGCGAGGTCGCCGGAAACTGGTGGGTCTGGGTCGGCGACCAATGGATCGGCTATCTGGAAGGAAGCTTTTGGCCGGAACCATTCACCGTGTCTGAACGCCACTCTTACTATGGCGAAGTCTACGACCCTGGACCAGGAGTAACTGACATGGGCAACGGAAACTGGGGATACTCGAACCAGGCTTCGTTGATGAAAAATCCGGATGCTGAGACTTTCAAGAACGGCCAATGGCACACCCGTCAAGAAACAGCGGATCGGCTCTGGGGCCTCGGTGACCGATACATCGGAGGCAATCTGTCCGAAAACGGCAGAAACTGGAAGTTCGGCGGACCCGGAACCGGATGAGTCTCGCCACCGACTGGACAGCCCGAAACGGTCCCGATATCGAACCGAAAGAACCTGGATCGAGGGTTTTTTTTGCGCCGCCTACTTCCAATGGCATCGTCTGGCTACGCCCCATCCGGCCCGAGGACTACACCTTTCTTCGCAGTCTGGAGATGAGCGGGGAGATCGGAGTGCGATGGCGGTTTCGGGGATCTACCCCGAGCCCCGAGCAGTGGATCCAGAGCCTTTGGGGAAACTCATTGGCACAGTTCATCGCAATGAGTGCGTCTGACAACCAGGCGATCGCGATGGTCTCGCTCTACGACGCCAACTTTCAGGACGGGATAGCAAGTGTTGCCGTAAGCAAGTTCTCAATTGAAGATCGTTCGATGAGGACCATGAGCGCACTACTGCTTTTCCTCAACTATTCCTTCACAAACTGGCCGCTGCGAAAGGTCTACTTCGACGTGCCTGAGTTCAACCTCGAACAGTTTGGGATGGCACTCAAGTCAGAACTGAAGGTGGAGGCACAGCTAAAGGACCACATGTTTGCGGCCGGCAGATACTGGGACCGCTTCACGTTGAGTCTTTTCCGAGAGCATTGGGACGAAGTGAAAGCCCGATACGCAACGTTGATCGACGGCACTAGTTGACCCAGCAGCCATTCAAACCATCCGGCGCAGGCTTGTCCCCTGCCGAGCTCAAGGCAGACTTGATACTCATCGCGACGATAGAAGACGTGGGAGCCATGCCCCAGAACCCTCGGCTGGTCGAAGATCTGGAACTTGATTCCCTAGCCATGGCGGAAGTCGTCCTCTTGCTGGAAAACAAGTACGGCCTGGAAAAGCGTCGCATGGATCTACTGACTCGCGACTGGAACAACGTCACCGTTTCCCAGCTCTTCGAGGAATGTTGTCTCTTGATCGAGAGCTCAGCGCCATGACCATCGGGCAACAATCATGCACTCGAGCCACGCCGTCTACAACGCGAACCAAGAGACCGGCCGGCTGATCGAGGTGCTGAACGACGCCCGGCGCACCTTCGGATCTGATCAACGCTGCCGAGGTGCTACTGCGCCCATTTGATCCATATCCTCTAGTGAATGGATCTAATAGTCATGGACGACTCTTCCCAGAATCGGCCGGCACGTGAAGGCATGGGACCCTTGGCGGCAGTCGGGGCGATTCACGTGCCCAGCGAGAGCGCAATTCAACTGGAAGCTGATCTCACGACGATATGCAGCGATTTCGGATTCCCGGAACATGAGGAATTCAAGTGGTCACCTTCGAAGAGTCTTTGGATGCGCGAGGGACTCGTTGCAGAAGAGCGGGAACGTTTCTATCGAGACTGTCTAGAAGCAGCTGAAAGACTTCATGTCGGAGCCTTGGTTGCCATCGAAGACAAGAAGTCGAACTATGCGATCAGCACGTCCGCCTCACCCGAGGAGGACGTGACCCGGCTCCTGCTCGAGCGAGCAAACAACCATCTGAAGGGCGTCGACCGAGAAGCCATCGTAATATCCGACCGTCCAAGTGGCGGCAACCGCAAGCAGGAGGATCAGTTCTTGGCGAACTGTCTCGAGACACTTCGTGACGGGACCGACTTCGTCCAATTCGATCACCTCTCATTCATGTTCACAGCGGACTCAACCCACATGAGGCTTCTGCAACTGGCAGACCTAGTGACTGGATGCTCGCTCGCATACGTCGCAGGACACAAACGGCACCATTCGCAGCTGTTCGACGAGGCGGTGTTCCCGTTGCTCCGCAGTTCGTCTATAGGAGTCATCGGAGGTTTTGGTCTCAAGCTCCACCCCGACTACCGCTATCGAAATCTCTACTACTGGCTGCTTGGTGATGACTTCCATCAAAGCGGCACTGGGTATCCGCTCCGCGGATGGGCCTACGAAAAATCTCCGGACAAACCATAGACAGATTCACGCGAAGTTCCTCAACGTAGAAGTGAGTTGGAAAATGGCGTCGTGTTGACGTCAGTCGCCGTTTCAGGTCAGTGATGACCTCAACGTGAGCAAGCTCCGCGCCCAGCAAGAGCCCGGACTCCTCCGTCACACAATTTAAGAATCTCCGCAATCGACCAAGGAAGAGCGATATGGAAATCACCGAGGCACTACGTGAAGGACTCAGCTCCGACCCCGTGGCCAACCGACCAGCCGGGATCGAGATCAGACAGCTGCTGCGTCCGGCCGCCGGGATGAGCGTGAAGCCTCCCGCCTACGAAGGGAATCTCGAGATTCACTCCCGCAAGATCGACGGGATCGAAAGACAGACGATCGAACTTGACAGTGTCGGGTCCTCTGCAAACCGGATCGAAGATGCCCTGATCGAGCTTTTCGACGCCGGAGAGTACCCACTCCCCGTAGCCACCACCACGATTGAACCGGGCGAAGACCAACCGAAGATCACCGTCACGACGCTGGCCGCTCCCCACCGAATTTTCGACGGTTGGCTCAGGCTTTCAGAAGACGAAAACAGTGTCCGTTTCGAAGACACCGAGCAAGGCCATGATCTGACCTTGGCGCATGTGAAACGACTTGACGCACTCCTGGAAACCTCCTCTCACGACCTTCTCTTCGGCGCATGGGATTCGCACCGTACCGGCCCGCACGGGCAGGTACGTATCGCACGCAGCCTGACCACCTCGCTCCTCGGTCTCGATCCGCAGGTACAGCAGCCGGTGGCCGCTCGCCGTGATCCATTGAACCTCGGAGAAGCAAGCGACAGCCCAAAGGGCGCAAAGAAACTCTCCGAGCAGGGACTCAGTTCGATCCCTCCGCAGCGCACCAAGGAGACGGTTGCGATCGATCAAGCTCTGTTCCAGGGCTATCTCTCCTTTCCCTCACTCCGACGACTCGGCTTCGAGAACTACAACGCAACCGAAGTCAGAGTCATGCTGGCCTGGCTCGGCCTGTTCGGGCTCCTGCTGCGGGCGGATCAAGGCTGGGACCTCCGCTCGGGAGCGGCTCTGATTCCCCAAGAGCCCATGGAGTTCAAGCTGGCCCGGCCGGACGGAACGAGCGAGGTACTCGAACTTGATCTGGCCACAGCCCGCCGCGAACTGGACGCTTCTGTAGCCAAGGTCGGGATCAAGGACCGGCATGTACGACTCCAGGCAGGCAAGACGCTCAACGACTTGGTCGCCAAGTCGATTTCCGCTGCCAAGAAGCAGGTCTGATCATGTTGCGGATCGAGATCCGCTTCCCGCTCGGTGTCTACTATGCCCTTTCGGCCGAATCCTTCGGCCGGGCCGAATGGCCTCCCAGTCCGGTGCGGCTGGTGGGAGCCCTGCTGGCGGCTGCACATGAGTCGGATGCGGTTCAAACCGAAGCCGCACGGGAGGTCCTCCTTGCGATCTGTGAGGCAGACCCACCCGAGCTGAAAGCCCCTCTGCCCGAGTCACCGACCAACCAGGTCTCCGGCCACCCGACCGTGGCCGAGTTCCGCAGCGCTTCAAGGTGGGCTCCGCGCAGCAGGGAGAGTTCGGAAATCAAGAAGAAGGGCATGTCCTTTCGAAAACTCTCCGGCGATCAGACAGAGGTCTTCAAGAGTGGAACCGTGGTCGGCGATCACAAGATCGAGGTCCGATGGCCTGAGCTGAGACTCGGAGCGCAGCACCTCGAGGTATTGAGGATCATGAGCCAAGAAGTCACCTTCCTGGGAACCTCACGGTCTCCCGTCATCTTGTCAATCGGCACCGATGATCCGTCTGGAGCCGACGCTGTCCCTCGCTGGCGTGCCGTCCCAGAGCTTGCATTCGAAGCCACTGAAGTGAGGGTCCCGAATCCCCGGCTGCTCAGAGAGTTCGACCGGCGCCATGAGGCCCGACGTTCCACCGGCAGGACAGCCGTTCAGAACTCGGGCCACGTACAGAACGTGGCAATGGGGACCACGATGCCCTACCTGACCGTGGACCGCATCGAATCGCTGCTCGAAGAGATTCCCCTGGGTCAGTCCCACTGGGGCGACATGCTCATGCTCGAACTCGACATGAGTGAGAGTCGTGGCGGCCGAAAAAGCGAACTGTGGCCACATGCCTCCGCTTCGTATCTGGTTGCCCGCGCGTTCCGAAGTGCCCTCCTCGGCACGTACGGACCCGCAGGGTCTCCCGACGAGGCGCCAGGGATTCTCTGCGGGCACGGCTCCGAACCACACGTCGCTCTCATTCCGCTTCCACATGTCGGCGTGGTGGCATCTCGCGTTGTCAGTGATTCCGAACCCAAATTGATTCCCGCCGATGGGCTCATTCGCGGGTTGGCCGTGATCCTTCCTCACGAGTCGCGGGTACCCGATGTGCTCGAACAAAGGCTTCTGGTCGAAGACGGACTGCGTCGCTTCGTTCTCGGAGACGAGCGCAGGTCTATCGACCTGCCGGGGGCGGGCCGCCTCTGGTTGAGGCTTTCGCCACCCGGCCGGACTCCGATGAAAACCCTTCAGGAACCGCTGTACCGAGGACCCAGTCGAGTTTGGGAGACGGTCACTCCGGTGATTCACGCACGTCGCAGGACTTCGACAGGACCCCGTGGAGTGGCTCGCCAGATCGCGGCGGACTGCTCTTTTGCCGGACTGCCGGAACCGGTTCAGGTAGAGGTACTGAAAAACGCTCCCTTCGCCGGAGCACCCGACAGGCCCCTGTCCAGCCAGGCCGTTCCCCCAGCCTGGAGGGCCTCGATGACTGGTCCTCACAGCCATCTGCGGCTCACTTTCGATCAACCGATCGAAGGGCCCGTACTGCTGGGCAAGGCATCCCATTTCGGACTCGGTCTCTGTCGGCCGGCGGCGTCTCCCGGAAACCATTCGGATCCTGCGACGCCGATTGTCGCTGGTGTCGCATCATGATCGGTTTCGATGATTTCCTGAAGCTGGTTCGACAAGGCCGTTCGCCATATCCGTGGCAGCGTGAGTTCGCCCATCTGGCCGCGAACGATCGTCCACCGGACATCGTTGATGTACCGACCGGCTGTGGCAAGACCACAGTGATCGAGGCCCTGGTCTGGGCATTGGCCGAACAGGCCGAGCGACCCGGATTCGAACGCACCGTCGGGGTCCGAACTGTCTGGGCGATCGATCGCCGGATTCTCGTGGATGAGGTATATGAACAAGCTCGCGCCCTCGCCGAGCTGCTTTCGCTCTCTTGGCTACAGGGGGATCCGAACGACCCACTCTTCGAGGTGGCGAAACGACTCCAAGGTCTGAAGAGGGCGGATGAGACGATCGATCCCGAGATTTTGGGACCTCCCTTGCTCGTGTCTCGCTGGCGAGGTGGAGTCGAGATGTCGCCACCGTCTCAACATCCGCTTCAGGCCGAGATCATCACCAGCACCGTGGGACAGATCGGTTCACGCATGCTTTTCCGCGGTTTCGGGTTGGGCTCGGCATCGCGCCAGACCGGCGCGGCTCTCGCCGCCTGTGACACCACGATCTGTCTCGACGAGGCCCATCTCGCGGAACCGTTCGCGGAAACGATTGGTCAGGTTGCCGGGTGGCGACGCGAGGAACCGAACCCGGTCGCACCGCCGGTCTCGATAGTGAGGCTCTCGGCCACGCTCTCACCTGAGGCGACGACTCCTGCCTCGTCGCTGGGGCTGTCTCCGTCTGACCAGGTCGTACTGCGCCCCCGCCTGGAGGCTCCCAAGCAGGCCACCTTGGTCGAGCCAGACGGCCAGAGTGACAAGGATCAGATGGACGCGCTGGTTGCGGCTATCTCCGGCTTCATCGAGGACGGAGCGACCAAGGTCGCCTGCGTGTGCAACTCGGTTCGAACCGCGCGTTCGGTGTTCGATCAGCTGGCCAGAAACAGGACCAGCCTGGACAGGATGCTCCTGGTCGGGCCCCAGAGGCCAGCCGATCGACAGGGAATCTTCGATGCCCGGATTGCCCCGGACGACACCGAATCGTCGGATGGGTTCCCATCCCGGCGCGAGGTTCTCTTCGAGGGAGCTGAGACTGAGATTCCGCTTGTCCTGGTCGCGACTCAGACCGTAGAGGTGGGACTCGACATCGATGTCGACGCGATGGTCACCCAATCGGCTTCAGCGGTGGCGATGGTCCAGCGGTTCGGTCGAGTGAACCGCGCGGGGACCCCCGGGAAGATCGGTCGCATCACCGTGGTTCGTCAACCAGACTTTCCGCTGTACGAATTCGACGAAGAAGCTGCGTGGCAATGGCTGTCGAACCTGCCCACCGCCACCGACTCCGGGGCTGTGGATGTCTCGGTCCGAACGCTGTCCGCCAATCCCCCACCCGCATCACTTCGACGAAATCCAGCGCCGGCATTGACCGACGACGTCATGGACCGACTGGTCGAAACCAACCCGCTGCCACATCAGATGGCGGAGCCGGACATCGACGTGTTCTTGTACGGAGTCCATTCAGAGCCGAACAACGATGTGTCTATCTGCTGGCGCAGCGATCTCCGCGAACATGATGAGTCGGCGACGACATACCGGGACGCTCTGCTGAGACTGGCCCCTCCTGACCGGTCCGAGCAACTTTCGATCAGCCTGAACGCCGCCCGCAACCTGCTGCGCAGCCTCACCGGCCTCAGTAGCGCCAAGGGAAGTACCTTGCGCAGGCAGGTTCTGGATGGGGCTGACTTGGAAGGCCAGGGACCCGCTGAAGCGGGATTCGATTCACGGGCCTTCCCCGAACGGTTCGAAGGGATCCCCTACTTCGTCCTTCGCGACTCCAGGTGGCTTCCCGGTTACAGCGCCGGCGTCAGCGGCGGGGAGACCGTCGGCATCGGGCAGCTGAAACCGGGGGACCTGATCGTTCTACCCACGGCACTCGGCGGATTCGACGAGTTCGGTATCGCGATCGGTTCGTCCAAGGACACCGATGTGGCGGCCGATCTGCGGCCCGCCGAGAACGGTGCCGAAATACCGATCCGACTGACACATGGCGCCTTGGAGATCGCTTTCTCGCCGAACCTGATGACCGATGGTCGGTTGAGAAGGATCAACCACTTGGCCGGCCGCCTGGCCGACCTGGAACAGGGCACCGATGATTTTCGTGATCTGGCGACGAAGCTTCTCTCCGATCTTGCCGGACACCCCGCGATCGAGAATCTCGATCCGGCGTCGATGCAGATCCGTCGCCTCTCGCCTGTGAGTGAATTCGATATGAACGAATTCTTGGACCTCGGGGAAGGGTTCGATCCACCTGATGGCTTGGATGACAGGTCTCCCGGGGCTGCGGCGATCCTCGACGGAGAGGATGAACCCGGGAGTGTGCTCGGGGGATGGATCCTGCTGCCGACGACGCAGGATCCAAGCGAACTGAGACCGCAGGACTCTCCACCGCCCACACTTCGGGCTCATGGCCGTGCCGTTGCCGGCCGGGCGGGCTGGTTTGCCTCTGCGGCGAGCTTGGACCAAAGATTGATCGATACTCTGACCTTGGCCGGGTTGGCCCATGACCTCGGCAAGGCCGACCCCCGCATGCAGGGACTCTTTCACGGTGGGGTCGCGCCGGCCGTGGGCGAGCTTCTGGCGAAAAGCCAGTTCGGGCTGAAGGACCGAAGCCGGGACCACTCGGCACGCGAAGCCTCCGGCATGCCGATCAGACTCCGGCACGAGCAGGCATCCGTCGGTGTCCTGCGGGACGCGATTCGAGCCGGAGACAATGGGGACCTAGCTCCCGACAAGGTGGATCTCGACTTGCTGCTCCACCTGGTCGGCTCCCACCACGGAAAGAACCATCCGGTACCTCCGATACCGATCGGAGGCTCGCCTCCCCGCCCTTTCCGCGTGAGTCTCGACGGGCTTTCGGGGGTGGCAAACGGCGACGGCGATGATGGATGGGAAGACGGAGAGTCGCTGGCCCGATCAACCCGACTCAGATCCCGACTGGGGGTCTGGAGTCTCGCCTATCTGGAGGCTCTGCTCGTGTTGGCCGATCGAACTGTCTCATCGGAAGGAAAGTGATGGATCTCCAATTGGGATGGATGCGCCCCGAAGCGCCCTACATGCCAATCGCCACTCTTGGTCTCCTCTCGGCCCTCGAAGATGCTGGCGACCTCGCCACCGCCGCATGGCGGGAGGCCCCGATCGGCCTGATCTTGGAGGTCTTCACAAACAGAAGTCCAGACGAAGTGGCCGATGCGATCATCGAGGCCCCTTGGCCCGATCTCGGCTTGATTCCATGGGCGACCACGCTCGGGCAAGCCATCAAGCCGATGTTGTCCGAGGCCGCCGATCCGGTTTCCGAACTTCGCCGCCTTCGTCGGGCGGTGAGTGATCGGGGGCTGGCAGCGGAAAGGCGCCTGCTCGACTGCCTGGTCACGGAGGCCGCGCTGGACGACGGTGGTGTTCCCGGAAGAAATCGGCTCCTCCGCGGCGTCAAGGCTGACCTTTCGAGCGTCAAGGAAAAGATGAAGCTTGATCGTGAGACGTTGGCAGTGGAGCTCGTGGAGGGACCGCTCTGGAAGAACGGCGGTTCGGGACTCGGGCTGGGTCTCAGCCCAGAGGTCCAGACGTTCGGTGGAACCACGGGTCGAAACCCGTCGAGTGTCGGCAGCCATTCTGTTCTTCTGTACAAGCTGCTCTGGCTGGGTCTCCTGAGACTGCCCCCATACGGTGTGCTCCACCGGGGGCGACGAATGGTCGGCGGCCCGCTGATCACAGATCAGTCAAGCGTGTCCTGGCCCATCTGGACTTCCCGGCTCGACTCCCGCCAGCTGAAGACCTATTTCAGCATGTCTGAAATCCACGAACCCGAGCCCAATGTCGATTTTCTCTCCAGGCGGGGAGTCACCGCCGTGTACCGGTCGACCTCGGTCCCGATAAACACGATGGTGTCGGTGTTCCGCTGGGGACGGAGGGTCGCGTGACATCGACCCGAGACGATCGGGATTCGGCAGATACGGCACTAGTCCCGGTCCGGATCCTCAACGAGCATGTCTACTGTCCTCGACTGGCGTGGCTCGAGTGGGAGGCTCAGGCATTCGTCGAAAATGCCGACACTGCCGAGGGGAGCGATGTCCACAGGCGGGTCGATGAGCAACGTGGCTCACTCCCCTTAGTCGACAACGACCCGAACGCCGCGGGCACCGCGACCTCGGTGACCATCTCTTCAGCCCGTCTCGGCCTAATTTCCAAGCTGGACAAGGTGGAGCTAGGGTCGGGTGAGGCGATCCCTGTCGAGACCAAGAAAGGGGCACCACGGAAAGGAAAGGTTCCTGTCTGGGAGCCTGAACTCGCTCAATTGACCGCGCAGGCACTCCTGCTTCGGGAACAGGGTTTCGAGGTACCGCACGCCGAGGTTTTCTTCGCCGAATCGCGCATGCGGAAGGAAATTCAGATTCCCGATGACGCCGAAGAATGGATCTCGGGTCTAGTCGCCGAGGTGAGGAGCAATGTGCTTCGACCAAGCCCGCCTCCGCCGTTGCTCGACGATCCGAAGTGTGGGCGATGCTCGCTTGTCACGGTCTGCCTTCCCGATGAGACCAACCTGCTGAAATCCGGCGAAGGGACCGCACCACGGCGGTTGATCGCCGGGGACAGTCCCGCCCAGCCCCTGTATGTCAATACTCCCGGCGCCTTTCTCCGGAAACGGTCCAAGCGCCTGGTCTTGGAGCACGAAGGCGAGGAGATCGGCAATCGACGGATGATCGACATCAGCCATCTCGCCGTGTTCGGGAACGTCACCGTCAGCGCGGCGGTGGTTCGAGCCTGCCTCGAGGAAGACATCCCGATCCTGTGGTTCACACATGGGGGCTGGTTCTCGGGATACTCGATCGCCCATGGAGGTTCCTGGGTCGCCCGTCGGCAGCTGCAGTTCGGTATCGCGGCCGATCCGGAGCAGGCATTGCCGTTTGCAACCGCCTTCGTCGAAGGCAAGATCCGCAATCAGCGAACGCTGCTTCGACGTCTCAGCATCGCCGAGATCGCGGATGAGCTTGATCAACTCAAGAAGCTCGCGAAACAGGCCCGGTCCTGCGACAGGGTAGCCGGCCTGTTGGGGGTCGAGGGTGCCGCTGCCCGAATCTACTTCCAAAACCTGCCGTCCATGCTTCGTTCCGATGATTCCCAGTTCGATTTCAATGGCAGGAACCGGCGTCCGCCGAACGATCCCGTGAACGCGATGCTCTCTTTCGCCTATGCCCTGCTCTTGCGTGACACCACGGTTGCTGCCATTGCCGCTGGGCTGGACCCTCAGGTCGGTTTCCTGCATCAACCCCATTTCGGGCGACCTTCGCTGGCACTTGATCTGGCCGAAGAGTTCCGGCCCTTGATCGCCGATTCCGCGGTCATCATGGCGCTCAACAACGGCGAGGTTAAGGAACGGCATTTCGTCAGGCGGGGTGGTGCGGTGTCCTTGAACAAGCGTGGTCGGGCAGCGATGATCAAGTCGTACGAACGCAGGGTGGCGGTGTCCGCGACTCATCCTCTTTTCGGCTACAAGACCTCGTACCGTCGCGCCATGGAACTCCAGGCAAGGCAGTTGGCGAGCGCGCTGGAAGGCGACCTCGACCAGTATCGAGCCTTGATCACCCGATGAGATGGCCGAACGCACCCGCTACATAGTCACCTACGACATTCGCACACCGAAAAGACTCCGCAAGGTACATGGGCTGGTGACCGACTTCGGAGAGAGACTCCAGTATTCCGTCTATATCTGTGACCTCACCAAGATGGAACTGATAGACCTCCGCCGGCAATTGCGAGAGGAGATCGAGCTCGAAGAAGATTCCGTGTCCATATTTGACCTCGGACCCCCAGCCGGTCGGCTCGCCACGAAGGTCGAACACCTAGGCACCGAACCAGATCTCCCAACCACCGAGCCAGAGATATGGTGATCAGAAAGCCCGACTCGACGACCGACGAGCTCAACCACCGCGAGCACTGAGGTCAAGCAAGAAACCCAGCCAGCCCTCGCAGACACTAATCCCTGCAAATAACCAACTTCTCAATACGATCACCATCGCCATCACCCGCACCGATCGACTCTCCCCCAAGCGCTCGCAGAAGCTCCATTTCCTCCTGCAAATCGATACCTTTTCAAGCGAGCCCTCTCAGGTCTAGCCTCTAGACCTCTCCGTAGAAGCTACGAGTAGCTCGGTGAATGTGCGCTGCCGGGCGTGCTCTCAGGTCTAGCCTCTAGACCTCTCCGTAGAAGCAAGAATTAGGTGGCGCTACCCCGCCTGGGCTCGTTCTCTCAGGTCTAGCCTCTAGACCTCTCCGTAGAAGCGACCGATCCCAGCGGTGATGTTCCGATTGCCACCCGCTCTCAGGTCTAGCCTCTAGACCTCTCCGTAGAAGCGATCGTTCCGCCGAACTCGTGGACCGGGGCGTCCGCTCTCAGGTCTAGCCTCTAGACCTCTCCGTAGAAGCA
>DATJUB010000031.1:0-17071 GCA_035502775.1 Solirubrobacterales bacterium
ATTTGGGTGCCACCGGCACCCAAATCGCCCCCAGTTCTCGGTGCTTCGTGGTACACCTGCCTCCCTGTCACCCTTCCGGGTAGCATCTGCCACATGGGCATACTCAAGGCTGAACGCACCGTCGAGGTTGAAGCTACGAAAGAGCGTTGCTACGAGATCATCAGCGATCTCGAGAACACTCCGAACTGGCAGGAGGCCATGGTTTCGGCCAAGGTGCTGGAGACCGACTCCGAGGGCCGTGCCGCCCTGGTCGAGATCAAGTCCGACGCCAAGGTGCGGGAAGTGACCGCCCACCTGGCCTTCGAGTACCAGCCCGAGGACGGCATGACCTGGGAGCAGAAGAAGGGCGACCTGAAGTGGCTGAAAGGCTCATGGGTCCTGACCGATCTCGGTGACGGACGCACCCGCGCGACCTACGCCCTCGAGGCGGACACCGGCCGCATGCTCGGGCTGCTGATCAAGGGCCCGGTCCAGGACAAGGTCAAGGACATGCTGACCAGCGACGCCGCCGAAGGTCTCAAGAAGTACGCCGAGTCCGGCGCCTGATCCCGGGCGGCGTCCCGCTGCGGTTGGCTCAGTCCGCGGACAACGGGATCTGCTGGGTGATGCAGTGGATGCCGCCACCGCCGAGTGCGAGCACCCGGCCGTCGATCCCGATCGCCTCGCGGCCGGGAAACAGTCCCGAAAGGCGGCTGAGCGCCTCCTGGTCCATGTCGGGATCGATGCCGCCGACCGGCACGATCAGCGCCCCGTTGGCGATGTAGAAGTTCATGTAGGGCACGACCACCGGCTCGCCATCCTCCCGCTCGATCCGGGGCAGCAGTTCCCATTCCACCGTTTCGACGCCGGCGGCCGCGAGCCGGGCCACGTTCTCGCGGGTGGCCGCCCAGTTCGGGTCCGATTCGTCGGCGACCGTCTGGAGCATCGCCCTGCCCGGCTCGATGAAGGCGCAGATGTTGTCGACGTGGCCGTCGGTGTCGGCGTCTTCGAGCAGCCCCCGATCGAGCCAGACGACCCGTTCGACTCCCAGCGCGCGAGAGAGCTCGGCGTCGATCTCGTGCTTGCCCAAGCCCGGGTTGCGGGTCGGGTCGAGCAGGCATTGCTCGGTGGTGATCAGCAGGCCCTCGCCGTCGACCGCGATCGAGCCGCCCTCCAGAACCATCGGCTCGGACAATCGCTCGATTCCGAGGTGATCGAGGATCCGCCCGGAGACCGCGGCATCGTTGTCGTACGGGGTGAAGGCCTCACCCCAGGCGTTGAACCGGAAGTCCACCCCGGCCCGGGCGCCGCGCTCACCGGTGACCACGATCGGTCCCGAGTCGCGCAGCCAGGAGTCATCGATCGGCACCGCGAACACCTCGACGTTCTCGGCCGGAAGTCGCCGGCGGGCATCGTCGGCCTGTGAAGGGTCGGCGGCGACCAGAACTGGCTCGAACTGGCTGATCGCGGCGATCACCTCGGTGTGGCTGTCGCGGGCGGCCTCGATCGTCGTGCCGCGCCAGGCCTCCTCTCGCTGGGGCCAGGCCACGAGCGTTCTTTCGTGTGTGGACCACTCGGCGGGCATTCGCAGACCATCAGACGAGGAGAGCACCATGCCGCGAGTCTACGAAAACCGGATGCTTGCGTTTCGGGATCCGGCCGATAATCTCACCCGACACTGTTCCGTAACCGAGGAGACCGATGAGCACCAATCTGAGATTCACGACCTTCCGCAAGCCGCTCGCGGCGCTTGCCTGCGCCTTCGCCCTGCTGTTCGGCATGACCGCCTTCGCCGGTTCCGCCGAGGCTTCACCGCAGAACGGGATCCTCAAGGGGAACCCGTCGAACAAGGTGCTCGCGTCGGAGTTCCTGCTGCTGCTGGAGGCCGAGAACAAGGCGGGCCTGAAGCGCTTCCTCGACTCCGCCTTCCTGCTCCAGCGCGGCGATGGCAGCTACCTCAACAAGAAGCAGTACCTGGCCAACCCGTCGGTCGTGGACAGCTACAAGATCAGGAACATCGTCGCGACCCGCAAGGGCGACGTCCGGGTGATCCGCTTCGAGGCGAACACGGTCCAGACCGTGAACGGCGAGCCCGTGCCCGGCGGCTGGATCCCCCGCCTCTCGACCTTCGTCAAGTCCGGCGGCAAGTGGACCCTGATCAGCCACGCGAACTTCCTGCTGCCTCCCACCTGAGGCGGAACACCGATCCGAGCATCAAAAAACCCCGCCATCCGGCGGGGTTTTTTCTTAGTGGAGCTACCCGGGATCGAACCGGGGACCTCTTGCATGCCATGCAAGCGCTCTGCCAGCTGAGCTATAGCCCCGAACGTGCTGCGGCTCGCATTTTACAGCGATTGCGCGCGAAGGCTCTGCGGGGTGCGATTCGGCTCAGGCAGCCGGTGCCTGAGCGGACCGCGGCGGATCCAGGGTCAGCTCCAGGCGTGGTGCTTCGTGCCAAAGCTCCTCGAGGTCGAAGCGTTCGCGGGCCTCGGCCGTGAAGACGTGGAGGACGCAGTCCAGGTAATCGAGCACGGTCCAGCCGACGTCGCCGGAACGGTCGGGGTTGACCGGGAGGCGGGACTCGGTCTGCTTCATGCGGATGTGGATGTCGTCGGCGATCGCTTCGGCCTGCCGCTCGTTCCGCGCCGTGCAGACCACGAGAAAGTCGGTGTAGGTGACGAGGTCGCGCATGTCGAGCGCGACGATGTCTTCGGCGAGCTTGGCGTCCGCCATGCGCGCGATCTCTTCTGTCAATTCCTGGCTACTCAGTCCCATACGTGTCCCCATTCTCGATCATTTGTGCCACTTTCGTCGGCACCAGGTGGCGGAACGGCTCTTCGGCCCCGATCCTCCGCCGGATCATGCTCGACGAGATGTCCACCTGCGGCATCTCGAAGTACTCGACCCGGTCGGCCGCGCCGAGGCTCTCGAACACCGGCTCGACCTCTTCCCTGCCGGTGCCCGGCCGTACCGCGATGCCGATCCGGACCAGCTCGAGAATCCGCTCCGGAGACCTCCACCCCGCGAATCCTTTGGCGGCGTCGGCCCCCATCAAGAGGTGAGTCTCGTATTTCCCGAGTGGATCAGCAATCTCTTCCAGAGTGTCACATGTGTAGGACGGACCTTCCCGGCGCAGCTCGATCGAGCTCACCTCGATCCCATCCTTGCCCCCGAAAGCCGCTTCGGCAAGCCGAAACCTGACCTCCGCGCCCGGGTCAGAGTCGATCTTCTTGTGATACGGATCCCCGGTCGGGACGACGATCAGCCGGTCGAGCCCGAGCTGCCATTTCGCCTCGGCCAGAAAGATCAGATGCGCCAGATGCGGCGGGTTGAACGCGGAGCCGAAGACCCCTAGCGAGCGTTCAGCCACGTACCTGCCCGTCACCGCGGACCACGTACTTGGTGGTCATCAGCTCACGCAGCCCGATCGGACCACGGGCGTGCAGCTTCTGGGTCGAGACGCCGATCTCCGCACCCATCCCGAACTCAAAGCCATCGGTGTAGCGGGTCGACGCGTTGACGTAGACCGCCGCGGCATCGACGCTGCCGGAGAAAAGGTCGGCGGCCTGGGCGTTTTCGGTGACGATCGCCTCCGAGTGACCGCTGCCGTGACGGTTGATGTGTTCGATCGCCGCCTCGAGATCATCCACGACCGCGACCGCCAGTTTCAGATCCAGGAACTCTGTGTCCCAGTCGTCGCTGACCGCGATCTTGACCTCGGTGTCACCCGCGTTCTCACGCACCCGCTCGTCACCGACCAGCTCGACCCCGGCGGCGGCCAGTTCGGCCAGCGCGTCAGGCAGGAAGGCGGCCGCGACCTGACTGTCGACCAGCAGCGTCTCCGCCGCGTTGCAGACTCCGGGCCGGCTGACCTTGGCGTTGAAGGCGATCGAACGCGCCATCTCGAGATCGGCGTCGGCGTGAACGTACACATGGCAGTTTCCGGATGCGGCGTAGAGGACGGGCACGGTGGCGACGGCCTTCAGGGCGTTCTTCAGCCCCTCCCCGCCCCGCGGGATCAAAAGGTCGATCGTGCCCTCCTGGGTCGCCAGACCGGCCAGCGCGTCCCGGCCGCCACCGGTGGACAAGACCACGGAGTCGGCGGGCAGGCCGGCTTCGGCGAGTCCGGCGCGAACGACGTCGGCGAGCGCCGTGTTGGTCCGCTCGGCGTAGCTGGAGCCCCGGAGCAGGATCGCGTTGCCGCTCTTGATGGTCAGCACCGCACAGTCGATCGTGACGTTCGGACGGGCTTCGTAGACGACGGCCACCACCCCGAGAGGAACCCGGACCTTCTTCAGCTCCAGGCCGCTGTCGAGTGACTTCTCCTCGAGCACGTCACCGACCGGATCCTCGAGCGAAGCGACTTCCCGGACTCCGGCGGCCATGCTCTCGATCCGCTTCCGGTTGAGCGTGAGGCGATCGATCAGCGCCGAGCTCAGGCCCTGTGCCCGCTCGTCGGCCAGATCCTCCTCGTTGGCGGCCAGGATCGAGTCGACGGCTTCGACCAGCCCGGCCGCGATCGCGTCCAGCGCCCGGTTCTTGTCCTCGGTCGGCGCCGTGGCGAGAATTCGGGCGGCCTTTTCGGCCGCGGCACAATCGGCTGCGATATCGGTCAAGGTGGCGTCCATACCTGCAAGGGTAGCCATTCGCCCCGCCCGTGGTCCCGGGTGAGACCGGACCGGCGGCCGCTCAGGCCAGGACGAAGTAGTCGCGGTGCACTATCTCTTCGGCCGCCTGCGGCATCAGTTCGAGCACGTCGCTGCTCTTCATGCCCTTGATCCGTCCGACCTCGTCGGAGGAGTAGTTGGCGATTCCCTTGCCGATCAGGATCCCGTCGGCGACGACCTCGATCGCGTCCCCGGCCTCGAACCGTCCTTCGACACCGGTGACGCCGACCGGCAGCAGGCTCGATCCCTTCTGGCTGAGCACCCGCGCCGCGCCCGCATCGACCTCGATCCGCCCGTTGGCGGGCTTCGCGTACTTCAGCCACTGCTTGAACCCGGAGGACGGCTGCCGCCGCACCGCGAACGAGGTTCCCGCCGGTTCGCCCGCGGCGGCCTTGGCGAGGTTGCCGTCCACCGTGCCGTTGCAGATCCTCACCTCGATGCCCGATTCGGTCGCCATCTCGGCGGCGGCCACCTTGCTTCGCATGCCGCCGCTGCCGAACACGGAGGTGCGGTCCCCGATGTCCTTGCCGGCCAGCTCGGTGAAATCGTCGACGCTGGAGATCAGGACCGCGTCGGGATCGGTCGAGGGATCGGCCGTGTAGACGCCGTCGGTGTTGGTGAGCAGGACCAGCAGGCGCGCTTCGAGCATGATCGAGACCTGGGCCGCGAGAAAGTCGTTGTCACCGAACGTGATCTCGTCGGTGGCGGTGGTGTCGTTCTCGTTGATGATCGGGATGACGCCCCATTCCAGGAGGCGGCGAAGGGTCTGGCGGGCGTTCAGGTAGCTGGTCCGGCTGGCCACGTCGGACGCGGTCAGGAGAACCTGGGCGGCAGCCGCCTGGCCGCTCTCGAGCCGGGTCTCGTACGCCCGGAAGAGATCTCCCTGCCCGACCGCCGACGCGGCCTGCAGTTCGTCGATCGCCCGCGGCCTGGCCTGGAGGCCCATGATGCGGATCCCCCGGGCGACCGAGCCGGAGGTGACCATCACCAGATCCTCGCCGGATCGCCGCAGCTTCGAGGCCTGTTCGCAGACCGAATCGAGCACGTTGGTGCGCAGGCTGCCGTCGTCGGCGGCCACGATCGAAGATCCGAGTTTGACTACGAGGGTCACGCCTCTCAGCCTAGATGAGACCGAGAGTCAAGAGTGCCACCATCCAAGGGATGCCTTCTAATACAGCTCGAATTCGTACTCGCCGACCTTGATCTCGTCGCCCGATTCGAAGCCGGCCCGTTTCAGTTCGGCCATCACACCCATCTCCTTCAGGCGGGTCTCGAGGTAGCCGAGGGCCTCGTCGTTACTGGTGTCGAACCGGTCGAACAGCACCTCGACCCCGTATCCGTGGATCCGGAAGGACCCATCGGATTCACGCTCGACCGAGTACCCGCCTTCGCCCTTCGGGCGGTAGGTGAGGTGTTCGGACTCGAAGTCGACCTCGATCCCGTCGGCACCCATGATCACCGGCACCTTCACCTCTTCCGGCACGAACCGGATGATCGCCTCGCTCAGTGCGGGCAGCCCGGCGCCGGTGGCCGCCGACACCGGGATGATGTCCAGGACCGCGTTCCCGAGCGCTTCGCTCCACTCCTCGACCTGGTCGGCCATGTCGGCCTCCGTCCAGAGATCGGACTTGGAAAGCACCAATAGTTCGGGCAGCCGTTCGAGGCCGGCGTCATGGGCCGCGAGCTCGGCTCGCACCGTGCGGTAGTTGTCCATCGGCTCGCCATCGGAGGGGGCCAGCTCGACCACGTGGATCAGCATCGCGCATCGCTCGACGTGGGCGAGGAACTCGTGGCCGAGGCCGGCACCGTCGGCCGCGCCCTCGATCAGTCCGGGGATATCGGCCAGGACCACCTGGCGGTCGTCGTTCTCGATCGTGCCCAGCACCGGCTCCAGGGTCGTGAACGGATAGTCGGCGACCTTGGGATCGGCCCGGGTGAGGCGACTCAGCAGCGAGGACTTGCCGGCGTTCGGCAGCCCGATCAGGCCGGCGTCGGCCAGCAGCTTCAGACGCAGCTCGACCCAGCCCGCCTCTCCGCTCGTGCCTTTCTCGGCGAAACGCGGGGCCTGCCGCACGGAAGTGGAGAAACGCTTGTTGCCATGTCCGCCACGACCGCCGCGGGCCAGCACGGCTGTCTGTCCGGACTCGGTCAGGTCGATCACCGCGCCACTGACCGAAACGGCCTGGGTGCCGGGTGGGACCAGGATGACCGTGTCCTCACCCCTTGCGCCCTGCTTGTTCGCGCCCTCGCCGTGGTTGCCGCGCTCGGCCCGGAAGTGCTTGGACCTCAGCGCGCCGAGGTCACGCCGGGATGAGTCGCAGAGCAGGACGACACCGCCGCCGTGGCCGCCGTCGCCGCCGTCGGGACCGCCGCGGGGCACGTGGGCTTCGCGGCGGAAGGAGATGCTGCCGTCGCCGCCGCCACCACCCTCGACGTAAATTTTCGCCTTGTCGTAAAGCACGGAATCAGCGTACGGGTTCGGGGAAGCCTTAACGAGAAAGGCCCGCCGTAGCGGGCCCCCTCAAAGCTTCGTTCGAGCCTGATTACTCGACGGGCTCCACCGAGATCACGCGGCCGCGCCGTCCGGGCCGGAAATCGACCTTTCCGGGGCGGGTGGCGAAAATCGTGTGGTCGCGACCGATTCCGACGCCGTCTCCGGGCCAGAACTGGGTACCGCGCTGGCGGACGATGATCTCGCCGCCGCTGACGCTCTGACCGGCGAACACCTTGACGCCGAGCATCTTCGGGTTCGAGTCGCGGCCGTTCCTTGAGGAGCCGAGTCCCTTCTTATGTGCCATTAGTTCTCGTCCTCCTTCTTGGCCGCCGGCTTCTCAGCGGCAGGCTTCTTGGCGGCGGGCTTCTTCGCCGCCGGCTTCTTTTCAGCGGCGGGCTTCTTCTCCGCGGCCGGCTTCTTCGCGGCGGGCTTCTTGGCGGCCGCCTTCTTCGGAGCGGCCTTCTCGGCCGGCTTGGCCTCGGTCGCCGCGGCTTCGGCCTTGGGGGCCTCGTCCTTCTTGGCGGCTTCCTTCTTCGGCGCGGCCTTCTTCTTGGCACCGCCCAGCGAGGTCACCTCGAGCTTGGTCAGCTCGGCCCGGTGTCCGGCCCTGCGGCTGTAGCCCTTCTTGGCCTTGTACTTGAAGACCTTGATCTTCTCGCCACGGAGGTGCTCGGTCACGGTCGCTTCGATCTTGACCTTTTCCAGTTCCTTGGCGGAGACGATGACGTCATCGCCCCGGAACATGACCGGTTCCAGAGTGACCTTGTCACCCTGCTCAGCGTTCAGGCGATCAACGACGAATACCGTGCCCTCTTCGACCCGGTACTGCTTACCACCACTTTTTACGACCGCGTACATAGTTGAACTCTCAAATCCTTATCTGTTCTCGTCAGCTGTCGGCGTCTGTTTTGGACTTGCGACCACGCCTGCGTCGTCCGCGCCGAAGGCCGAACCGCCCGGAGTTTACCGACTTCTCGTCTTCAGTCCCTTGTGACCCCGATCCACCGGGGTTTTCGGCCTTGACGGTGGCCTTCCCGGCCTTTCCCGATTCTGGGTCGGACTCCTGTGAGGACGCACCGCCGGGCTCCGACTTGCCGTCGTCCGCCTTGGTCCGCTGAGACTTCGCCCGGCCGCCGCCGCCCGAGCGTCCATTCGAACCGGAACCGCCGTTGCCGCCGTTTCCGCCTCCGCCCCGCCGGTTTCGGCCGGGCTTCGGGGATTCCGCCTTCTTGCTCGTATCCTCGGGCTGATCGGCCTCGGGCAGCAGGGTCGCCACCGCGGCGGCACGCTCGACCGACTCGATCTTGACCAGCTTGCGTTCACCGACCACGCCGGCCGCTCCGGTCACGCTGATGATGTACGAGTCGATGCGCGCGATCGCGTCATCGGCGTTGTACATGTGCGGCTCCTCGATCTTGACGAAGACCTCTTCCTCGGGCCGGAACGGCAGGGCGCGCTCCTGGATCTTCGCCTTCTCGCCCGACTCGATCAGCTCGAAGTTGTCGATCGAGAGGGCCTCTCCGCCCTCGAAGTGGAACTCCTTGCCACATTCCGCCTCGAGTTCGGCCAGGCCGCTGTCGGGATGGTTGAGCAGTGCGGCGACCTTGGGATGGACCCTGATCAGGAATGCCTCGTCGCTCGGGTTCTCATGCGCGATCTCCTGCATCTTGCGCAAACCTTCGAGCGCCACCGTCTCGGCCGAGAGCACGACGCCGTCGCCGTCACAGGTCGGGCACTTGACCGTGAGGATCTCGCGCACGCCGTCGGTGATGTTCTGGCGGGTCATCTCGACCAGCCCGAGCGGTGAGATCTCGACCAGGTAACTCTTCGACTTGTCGGCGTCGAGCGCGCCGCGCAGGGTGCCCAGCACCTTGTCGCGATTCTTGCCCTTGGCCATGTCGATGAAATCGATCACGATGATGCCGCCGATGTCACGCAGCCTGAGCTGACGCACGACCTCGGCCGCGGCCTCGTTGTTGACTCGCGTGATCGTCTCTTCGAGTCCGCCCTTGCCCCGACCGGTGAAGGAACCCGAGTTGACGTCGATCACGGTCAATGCCTCGGTGTAATCGATGATCAGGTAGCCGCCGGAGGGCAGGTTGATCCGCCGCCCGAGGGTTGACTGGATCGCCTTCTCGATCTCCCACTTCTCGAAGAGCGGCTTGGCGCCCTCGTAGATCTCGACGAGTTCGACCAGCTCCGGCGCGGTGCGCTGGAAGAAGCTCGTGACCCGGTCGAACTGTTTCTGGTCGTCGATGATCGCGCGGTCGAACTCGTTGAGGAAGACGTCCCTCAGAACGCGGACCGGCAAATCCTGTTCCTGGAAGACCAGTGAGGGAGCCTTGACCCCCTCCTTGCGCTTGTCGAGTACCTCGTTCAGGCGGTGGAGATACGCGATCTCCCTCACGAAATCGGCCTTCTTGGCGCCATGGGCGGCGGTCCGCACGATCAGGCCGCCGGGGCCGTCATAGGTGCGGCCGACCATCCGGCGCAGGCGCTCGCGCTCCTTGTCGGCCAGGCGGCGGCTCACGCCGACCCCGGAGCCCGAGGGCGCGTACACGAGGTAGCGGCCGGCGATGGTCACGTTCATCGAGAGGCGGGCGCCCTTGCTCTTGATCGGGTCCTTGATCACCTGGACCAGGATCTCCTGCTTCGGCTTGATCAGCTCGTCGATCCGGCGTCCCTGGCCGCGTCCGCGCTTCGGCGCCTGCTGACCGTCGGGCAGCAGGATCTCATCGACATGGAGGAAGCCGTTCCGCTCCAGGCCGATGTCGACGAAGGCCGCCTCCATGCCGGGAAGCACGTTGTCGACCTTGCCGAGATAGATGTTGCCGACCAGCGAGCGTCCGCCGCGCCGTTCGATGTACACCTCGGCGACTTCCCGCTGGGACTTCACGGTCTTGGCTTCCAGCACGGCCACGCGGGTCTCGCCGCGGTCGGCCGATACAACAATCGTCTTTTTCATTTCTTGAAACTTGTCCGTTCAGATTGGTACCCAGGGATTCAGCGAATCCAGGGGCCCTTCTGACCAGCGCGCGATTCGATGTGAATGCTCTGCAGGACCCCGATCATCAGGAAGGTGGCGATGACCGCCGAACCTCCGTAGCTCATCAGCGGCAATGGAATGCCGGTGATCGGCATGATGCCGAGGTTCATTCCCACGTTGACGAAGACCTGGAACATGATCGCGGCGGCGATGCCGGCCGCGACGAGGGTTCCGTAGAAGTTCTTCGAGAGCGTCATCAGACGCAGCGCCCGCCAGAAGAGGAGGGCAAAAAGGGATAAGACCAGCGCCGCCCCGACGAATCCGTACCTTTCGGCGACCACAGCGAAAATGAAGTCCGTGTGGCGCTCGGGCACGAAGCCGAGGCGTGACTGTGTGGCCTGATCTCCGCGACCGGTGGTTCCACCGGATCCCGCGGCGACTTTGGCCTGGTTCTGTTGATAGCCCGCATCCCCGATATTCGAGGACGGGGCGAGAAAGGATGTGAGTCTTTCCTGCTGGTACTCCTTGAGAACCGGAGTACCCGCCATTGGCATGAGCACGAGGACCGTGGTGATGAAGACGACCAGTGCCGCACCGATCGCCGCGAGATGCGTCCAGCGCACCCCCGCCGCGACCATGATCGCGATCGTGATCGCCCCGAACACGAGAGACGTGCCGAGGTCCTGCAGGAGAACGAGGCCGGTGGGCGCGAAACCGAGCGCCAGGATCCGGATCGTCCGTTGTCCTTCGGAGCCGCGACGGACCCCGTCAATGACGAAGCCGGCCAGGGACAGGACAAGGAGAACCTTGCCGAGCTCGGCCGGTTGAAACGTGAAAAATGGGAGTTCGAGCGAATTGGTCGAACCTCTCGCCGCCACACCGAAGGTGAAGACGGCAAAGATCGATGCGCACAGGAACGTGTAGATGCCCACCCGCAATTCGCGGAAGCGGGAGTAATCGACCCTGGAAATAGCGAACATCGCAACAATTCCCACCAAACCGTACAGAGCTTGACGCTGGAGGTAATAGTCGGGTGCCCCGGGGATCGCGCCCCGGCTTGCCTGGTGGAGGGTGAACAACGAGCAGGCCATCAGCCCCAGAGCCGAAAAGGCGATCCATCCATCCATGTTCCGGATGCCCAGCCAGTCGAGCAGCTGGGTTCGCTCGTGATACGGGCGGACACCGCCCCGGGTGGCTCGGGAGGATTCCATCACTCCACGTTCCCGGTTCCGCCCGAGACGGCCTTCGCCTGCTTGCCGAAGTAGGCGGAAAGCATCTGGAGGGCCACGGGGGCGGCGGTATCGGCGCCGAAACCGCCCTCTTCCACGGTCGTGACGACGGCGATCTCCGGATCGGGATACGGGGCGAGCACGGCGTACCATGCTTGGTCGGCCTTGTCCTGCCGCTCGGCGGTGCCGGTCTTGCCGGCCACGGGGACCGGGAAACCGCCGAATACCGGGTAGGAAGTGCCCTCGGGCTCCTGGGCCGCGTCGTGTAGGCCCTCCATGATCACCTGGCGGTCGGCCGGGTCGATCGGGATCTCACGAACCACCTCGGGATCGCCCTGGTCGAGCACCCGTCCGGCCGCGTCCTCGGTCTGGAGAAGCATCCGTGGTTTCAGCACCTTGCCGCCGTTGCCGAGTGCCGAGTAGGCCACGGCCATCTGCAGCGGACTGGCCTGCAGGTAGCCCTGGCCGATCGCGAGCTGGATGTTCTGGCCGATGTACCAGGGATCGAGCAGGTCAGGGGCCTGCCGCTGGCGTTCGTTGACCGAGGCCTTGGTCGGCAGGAAGCCCGCCGACTCCCCCGGCACGTCGATCCCGGTCGGCTCCCCGATGCCGAACTGCGCGGACCAGTCCTGGAGCTGGTCGGAGCCGTTCATCTTGGCGCCGAGCAGGTAGTAGTAGATGTCCGACGAGACCTCGAGGGAACGGCGGAGATCGACCGGCCCGTGAGGCTGGGCGCCCGCGTTCTGGAACGGCTGGTCGGCGATCTCGATCTTGCCGGTGTCGTTGACCACGGTCGACGGTGTGATTATTCCCGCGTCCAGGGCCGCCAGGGCGGTGATCGGCTTGTAGATCGAGCCCACCGGGTACTGGCCGCCGATCGCCCGGTCGAAGAGCGGCGCTCCCCCATCCTCGTCGTAGAGCTCGTCGACCCGTTTCTGGGTGAGCGGCCGGGTGAACTCGGCGGGATCGAAGGTCGGGGTCGAACCCATGCCGAGGATCTCGCCGGTGTTGACGTCCATCGCGACGAACGCCCCGGGGAGACCGAAGGAGGCCAGGGAGGCTTCGCCCGCCGTCTGGACCTTCGGATCGAGGGTCAGCCGCAGGGAACGGCCGGGCTTCGGCATGTCCTGAGCCAATTGGCCCTTCACCTTGCCGGTCGAGTCGACCTGGATCTTGGTGGTTCCGGCCGCGCCGCGCAGCAGGCTGTCGTAGGTCTGTTCGATCCCGGTCTTGCCGAGCGTGTCACCGGCCGCCAGGTCGGGCAGATCGCTCTCCTCCAGATCCTCGGCGGTCACCTCGCCGACGCTGCCGAGCAGGTGGGCCGCCTCCAGCCCCTGCGGGTATTTGCGCACGAAGACCCGGTTGACCTGGATCTCCGGATACTCGGCCTGGTGCTCCTGGATGTAGTAGACGAGATCGTCGTCGACGTCGGAGGCCAGGGTGACCGGGCTGCCCGGCGGGTTGTCGGCGATCTCGTCGCGATACTTCTTCCGCACCCAGCCGAGGTCCTTGTCCATCACTCCGGCGATCGACTTGAAGATGCGGCGACGTGCCTGCACGTCGGTGGGAATCTCGATCGGATCGAGCTGGAGGGCCATGCTGGTCCGGTTGTCGACCAGCACGTCGCCTTCACGATCGAGGATCCGGCCGCGCGGGGCACGGACCCGGACCTCCCTGGTCCGGTTGTCGTTCGCTTCGGCCAGATAGCGGTCGCCGGTCACCACCTGGAGCGACCAGAGCCGGAAGAAGAGGATTCCGAACAGGACCAGGCCGGCGCCGCCGATTACCGCCACCCGGAGGGCGGTTCCGCTGCGTCGCTTGGTTCTTGGGATGACCGGCTGAAATTTCATGGTTCTGCGTTCAGATAACCCTTCAGGTCTCCAAAGCGGTCGGTGAGCGCCGTCGCCGGCCGCCGCGCTCGTCGATCAGAGCGGGCCTCAGGACCCTGGTGATCAGGGCGTAGATGGGAAAAGCCAACAAGAAACCATAGAGAGCCTGGATAACGACATCGACAAGAAGGTCCTTGCTGAGCAGGGCGTCGAAGCCCAGCAGCACGGTGAAGAGCCCCAGGGCGACGTTCGCCGCGAAGGTCGCCAGGGCACATATGCCGGCCATCTCCAGGCGGGTCGGATGGGCGCCCCGTTCCCTGTACAGGCCGGCCGCGTACCCGATCCCCATGAACACGAGGCAGGCGGTGCCGAGCGGACCGTCGGCGAGACCGTCGGAGAGGAATCCGATCGAGAATCCGACCGTGGCCCCGACCATGCTGCCCCCGAGGAGGCCGAAGATCGCGGCACAGGCCGGGAGGATCCAGAAGGAGACGTGCACCACCTCTACCAGTGAGAAGAAAGCCGTCTGGAGCAGCGAGAACAGCAGCACCAGGGCCGCGATCCGCAGGGCCACCTTGGTCGTGACGATCATCCGCGGTTTCCCCCGGTCAGTACCTGGACCAGATCGAAGTTGCGCATGTCGGGGTATGGCCGGACCTCGACGCTCTGGATCGCCTCGCGTTCGTCGATCGGCGCCCGGTCGACCTCACCGATCGGAATGTTGGCCGGGTAGAGCGATGAGAGACCTTCGCCGCGCCATCCCGAGGTGACCACGGTCTGTCCCTTGGTGATGTTCTTGGTCTGGTCGAGAAACTCGATCACGAGCTGTTCCGGGTCACCCACCTTCGGCCTGACCACGCCCTGGGCCCCGCCCGGCACGACCTTGGCGCTGACCGCGCTGGAGCTGTCGGTCACCAGGGTCACCACCGACGATCCCGGTGTGACCGCGCTGATGTGGCCGACCAGCCCGTCGCCGGTGACCACCGGGTCGTTGATCTCGATGCCGTCGCCGGAGCCGCTGTCGAGCCCGAGTGTGGAGAACCAGACCGTGGGCGACCGGGTGACGACGGAGGCGGTCACCGGCGAGTACGCGTCCGGAATGGCCCCCATCCGCTTCAGCTTGGCCAGCTTTCGCAGCTGGTTGTTCTCTTCCTGCGCGACCTTCCCGGCGATCGCCTCGGTGCGGGCCTCGGCCAGTTCGCGGGTGAGGCGCTCACGCTCGCCGCGGGCCTCCATCGTCTCGTCGAACCAGTTGACCAGGTCCCTGGCCGGCTTGAAGGCGCGGCTCGCGGCGTCCTGGACCGGCCCGAAGATCGTGCCGAGACCACCGCCCAGAGCACCCGATCCCTGCCCGAAAGTGAGCGTGAGCAGCACGAAGGCGAGGAGGACCAGCCCTATGAGGACCGCTCGGCGGCGGCGTACTTGCTTTTGGTACACGGATCAGACCTTGGATTGCGGGATGCCTGCGGGCAGGCGGAAGGGACAACGAGCTAGGTGCGCGAACAGTGACTTTCTCACTTCTCAGCGCGAATGGTGCCATCCAGACCATGGCTGTTCGAGTACTTGCAAGGCGGAGGGACACAACCCCGAGAAACAGGTCTCGCGGACCAGAGATTGTACCGGGGAGAGCCGGTCGGCGAACTAGCTGTCCAGTTCCGGCACGAGATCGAGCAAAAGGCCGACTGGCAGGCCGATCACGTTCGAGATATCGCCCTCGACGCCGGCCACGAGCGATGATCCGCGGCCCTGGATCGCGTAGCCGCCCGCTCTCCCCCGCCACTCGCCGCTGGCCAGGTAGCGGTCGATCTCGGGTGGGTGCAGCTCCCGGAACCTCACCTTCGAACGGGCCACCCCGGTCCGGATCTGGTCCGGCTCGGGTCCCGCGACCGCCAATCCGCTGAAGACGTCGTGGCTGCGGCCGGAGAGCTGCGCCAGGTATTCACGGGCCCGGATCTCGTCTTCCGGCTTGCCGATGACGTGATCTTCGACGACCACGTCGGTGTCACAGCCGATCACGATCGAACCCGGTGCGGCGACCGCGCGGGCCTTCAGCAGCGCGTTGGCCAGGACGACTTCGGCCGGGTCGCCGTGGGTGATCTCCTCGACCCCGGAAACCACCACTTCGAACTTGAGACCGAGCCGTTCGAGGATCTCGCGCCGCTGTGGGGATCCGGAGGCGAGGATGAGCGGAAATGAGGTCATGGCCGGTCCGCCGCGGTGAGCAGCAGCCGCATCGCCCGGGTGGCCCGGTCGATGTCGGGCTCGGAATCGTTGGCGATGTTGACCCAGACGTAGGCCATGCCGATCTGGGTGACCACGTCGGCCAGCTCTCCGGCCTTCTCTCCCGCCCAGTCCGGCCGGGTCAGTTCGAGCTGAACTCGAAGGGCATCGCAGATCGCGACCGATACACCGGATCCGGGGGCCATCATCACCCGGAGTCCCAGTTCGGGTTCGGTGCGCACCAGGTGCCTCAGGGGCCTGAAGCCCGCCGAGGTCTCGGAAAATCGCTTCATGCCGTCGATCACGCGTTCCAGATCTTCGCCTTCGGCCTGCTCGACCGAGTCGGCGATCACTTCGGCGACCATCGCCGCGAGCATGCCGCTGATCAGGCTTTCGCGATCCCCCACCCAGCGGTACAGGGTGGTCCGGCCGATGCCGAGTTCGGCGGCCAGCGACTGCATGTCGACCCTTTCGCAGGCCAGGTAGTGCTGGCGTGCGAGCCGTACCGCGTCCTCTGGCGTGGACCGCGTCTTGGCGGAGGTGACGGGCAAATTCATGGGACGATCCTATTCGTCAAGCTCAACCGACACTTTGGACACGATCACCGAAGAACTTCGCGCCGCGGGATGCGTCTTCGCCGAGGACGAGGCGGCCCTGATGACGGAATCGGCGGGTTCGCCCGCGGAGCTCGCGCAGATGGTCAGGCAGCGGGTCGGCGGCGTCCCGCTCCAGTTGATCCTCGGCTGGGCGGAGTTCTGCGGGCTGCGGATCGCGGTGGCGCCCGGTGTTTTCATTCCCAGGCACCGGACCGAGTTCGTGGCCGAGAAGGCGATCGGGCTGGGCACGCCCGGGGCGGTTGTGCTGGATCTCTGCTGCGGTTCCGGGGCGATCGGGGTGGCCGTGGCGACCGCACTCGCCGGGGTCGAACTACATGCCGCCGATCTCGAGCCGGCCGCGGTCGTATGCGCCCGGAAGAACGTGTCGCGGGTCGACGGGCGCGTCTGGGAGGGCGATCTCTATGAGCCGCTGCCAAGCTCCCTGCGCGGGCGGGTGGATCTGCTGACCGCCAACGCTCCCTACGTGCCGAGCCGGGAGGTCCATCTGATGCCGCGCGAAGCCCGCCTCTACGAGGAGCCGATGACCCTGGACGGAGGCGAGGACGGTCTCGACCTTCAGCGACGGGTGATTTCCGAGGCCCCGGACTGGCTGAAGCCAGCAGGCCGCCTACTGATCGAGACGAGCGATAGACAGGCAGCCGGAACGATGGACGCGATGGAAAAAGCCGGCCTCCACCCGACACTCTCAACCTCCGCGGAGCTAGAAGCCACGGTGGTGATCGGAAAGCAAGCCACGTAGAGGCTCGAACCACGTAAAGGCTCACGAGAGCCGAGTTTCGCCCGGGCGAAGCCCAGCAAGACGAAACAACCAACCGTTCTGGGTCGAATAGGGCACCAAATAACCATCAGATTCGACCCAGAACAATCCGAGCAACGGACGTGAGGGGTTCTGGGGGCTTTTTGGGTGCTGTCAGCACCCAAAACACCCCCAGAACCAAAGAACCCCCACGCGCGCAGCGCGGAGCGAAGCGACCCGGCACCCGACCCTCTGCCGTAAACGCCCCATACCGAACCGGCGCCCGGAGCCACACACGCAGGGGTGGAGACGTT
>DATJUB010000032.1:0-7651 GCA_035502775.1 Solirubrobacterales bacterium
GGCGAAGCGATTTGTCCCATGACAATGAGCGAGCCCGGTGAGCGACAGACGAAGCCAGGCGTGCATAGGAGCGCCCCGGGCGCCGCTCGCCCACCGTCCCAAATAAAGAAAAGGGCCGCCCCACCGGGGCGGCCCTTTTCGGCACATCTGCAGAAACTAAGGCAGCAGCCCTAAACCCCTTCGGGGAACCAGATCGCTGTCTCCCGCGCCGCCGACTCGTCGGAGTCAGAGCCGTGCACCATGTTGAAGGTCACTTCCTGGGCGAAGTCGCCGCGGATGCTTCCGGGGGCGGCTTCGACCGGGTTGGTGGCGCCGATCAGCTGGCGGGCGGCCTTGACGGCCTCCGGGCCTTCGAGCACGGCGGCTACGAGCGGACCGCCCGTGATGAACTCGACGAGCTCACCGAAGAACGGCTTGTCCTTGTGCTCGGCGTAGTGCTCGTTGGCGATCGTTTCGGTGGCGGTCAGTTTCTTCAGGGCGACGATGTTCAGCCCTTTGTTCTCGAACCGGGCGAGGATTTCACCGGTGAGGTTGCGCGCGAAGGCGTCGGGCTTGACCAGGATCAGGGTTTGAGGCATGGGTTCTTGATGCTCCGTATCGGTTTTGTCTGGGATGGGAGTGGCGGCTAGCGCGACTCGGGGGTCCGGCTGGGTGCCGGGGCGTCGCCGCTGTTGATCGGCTTCGAGGTCGCTCCGTCATCACCGCTGTTGATCGGCTTGCGGCGGGTCGAACGCGGCGTGCGCCGGGTCGATCCGCTTGACGGCTTCGCGTCCGGGTCGGGCGACGGCCTGGCGGCGGCGCTTTCCACGGTCTCATCGGACCGGGATGCGGAGGAAGATTTACGGCTGGAGCTCGGCTTGGCCGTGGAACCGGAGTTGGCGGAACTCCGGGTGCCGGGCTTGGCCGAGCTGCGGCCCGAGGAGCTGCGGCCGGCGGTTCCCTTCGAGGAACGGCGGCCTATGGCCTGCTTCTGTTCCCCGGTCGGCTGTTCGCGGCGGCGTTCCTTCGAACCGGAGCTCTTCGAGCTCTTGGACGAACTTCGCGAGGAGCGTTTCGGTGGCGCGACCAGTGCGGTCTCGCAGTAGGGACAGAGCTTCCAGTCCATGCCGACCGGCTTGGAGCAGGTCGGGCATTCCTCTTTGAGCCGGGTACGACAGGACGGGCAGCGCATGAATTCGGTTTCGGTCGGGAAGCCGCATTTGTGGCAGGAATGCTCTTCGAGGTGCCTGAGGCGAACCTCGGAGGTCCGGACTTCGATGTCGCGTTCATGGGCGTCGGCCAGGAATTCGGCCGGACGAAGGATCGTGTAGACGATCGTGCCGACGAAGGGGAAGAACGAGGCGGCGGTCGCGCAGCCGATCAGGAACGGATCGGAGATCCGGCGACGGGCGTCGGTGAAGGTGAAGACGATCAGGGCGAGCCAGATGGCGACCACGCAGAGGATCGCGAAGGTCACGACCAGGTTCAGGGCAGTGTTTTCAATTCCGAAGATGGCGAGTGGCATGAGATTGCTAGAGGAACATCCTTCCGAATAGGTACCCGATGCCGAAGAAGACGAGGATCACTATTGCCACTACGGCAGCGACCAGCGCCATCATCGACAGCAGTTGAGAGCCAGCCTGACGATTCACTCCCCAATGGTCGCATAACCCGGCGATACCGGAGTCCTGGGCAGTTCTTGGGACGAGGATTGCTAAGTGTTCAGTACCGCGGAGAGCAGGTAGTGGGATCCGCATACGAGAACCACCCCGCCGAGATCTTCGGCCTGCAGAACAGCTCTGGAGAGGGCCTCGGACGGGTCGGCGACCTTCTCGGAAAGCAGGCCGAGTTCGTCGCCGGTCCGTTTCAGATCACCGGCCGGGAAAGTTCTTGCGCCCGGCCTGCCCCAATGTTCGAGCGTTTCCTCGGGCAGCTCGGTGAACACGGCCCAGTTGATCGATCCGGCCAATTCTTCCAGCATGCCGAGCGCGTCCTTGTCGGCGAGGATGCCGATCAGGGCCACCACCGGTCGCCCTTCGGCTATTTCGGGAATCGATTCCGCGAGGGCCGCGGCGCCGGGACGGTTGTGGGCCACGTCGAAATAGATCGGCGGGTCGTCGCCGACCTGTTCCAGGCGGCCCGGCACGATCAGCGATCCGGCCACTTCGCGGACCGCGTCCGGATCGAGCTGGCCGATCAGCGCTTCGACCGCGGCCATGGCAACCGTGAAGTTGTCTCGCTGGAAGCCGCCCAGCGAGGCGAGATCCAGGTCGATCGGCGCGCGGTGTCCCGCATCGATGACCTCACACTCGAGCCTGCCCGCATGTTCGCGTGCCTGTCGTTCCACCTCTTCCGGGAGCTTGCCGATCACCAGCTTGGTTCCGGGCCTGAGCACCGCCAGCTTCTCGGCCGCGATTTCCGATTCGCTCTCCCCCAGCCACTCGGTGTGGTCGAGCCCGATCGAGGTGAGCACGGTGACTTTCGATTCGATCGTGTTGGTGGCATCCAGCCGGCCGCCCAGCCCCGCTTCGATCACCGCCGCGTCGACTTCCGCGTCCGCGAGGGCCACGAAGGCGGCCGCCGTCGCCACCTCGAACTGGGTCACGACCTCTTCCCCCCCGAGCCCGGCGTTGACCCGCTCGGCCGCCGCGGCGGTCTCCTTCACCGCCGCCGCGAAAGCCTCCGGCGCGATCTGTTCACCGCCGACGAGGACCCGCTCGGACCAGTGTTCGAGGTGCGGTGAGAGCGAACAGCCGGCGTTCCAGCCATGTGCCTCGATCAGCGCCGCACCCATCTGTGCCACCGACGACTTGCCGTTGGTCCCGACCACGTGAATCGTGTCGTAGCAGTCCTGCGGTCGTTCCAGCTCGTCGCTGAGCAGGTTCATGCGGTCGAGCCCGAGTTTCCATCCGATCGCTTCGAGTGAGTTGAGGTACTCCTCCGGATCGAAGGTGCCGCTCACGAAACCGCTCGCGTCTCCGCCGTGATCAGCCGAGCTCGGCGAGCTCGGCCTGGATCCGGGTCAGTTTCTCGCGTTCCTCGGCGACGACCTCTTCCGGTGCCTTGCTCACGAAGCGTTCGTTGCCGAGCTTGCCTTCGATCTTCTTGACCTCGATCTCGAGTTTGGCCTTGCGGGCGGTGAGCCTCGCGGTGAGCGCGTCCATGTCGAGACCGTCGGAGGGCAGGATCCCGTGACCGTCGACGGTCGCCACGGGCTCGCCTTCGGCCGCCCCGAGGTTCACCCGGCTGAGACGGGAAACGAATTCGGGGACTCCGTCGCCGCCACCGGTCGCGTCGAGCACGATCTTCGGCGGCACGCCGGCCATGTCCCGCCATCCCCGCAGCTTCTGGGTCAGGCCGATCGCGGCCGCGACTTCGGCTTCACAGGTGAGATTGCGGTGATCTTCGTCGGCGATCGGGAAGGCATGTACCGCGAGGTGCCCTTCCCGGTACGGGTGGTAGCGCCAGATCTCCTCGGTCACGAACGGCATCATCGGGTGCAGCAGGGCCAGGGTACGTTCGAGGGTGTGGAGCAGCACCTGGCTGATCTCGTCGTCCCCGTCATAGATCCTCGGCTTGGCGATCTCGAGGTACCAGTCGCAGAGTTCGGAGAAGACAAAGGAGTAGATCTCCTGGGCCGCGTGGGCGAAGTCGTACTCACCGAGCAGCTTGGTGACCGAGCCGATCGTGCTTTCGAGCCGCGACAGGATCCAGCGGTCCTCGAGTGCGGCGGGCTCGGCGGGAACGGTGCGGTCCGCCGGCTCGTCGACGTTCATCAGGATCAGGCGCGAGGCGTTCCAGAGCTTGTTGGTCAGGTCGCGGCCCTGCTGGACCTTGGCGTCCGAGTAGCGGACATCCTGGGTCGAGGACATCGCCAGCAGGCCGAAGCGGAGAGCGTCGGCGCCGTGCTCGTCGATCTCGCTCAGCGGGTCGATACCCGTGCCGAGACTCTTTGACATCCGGCGGCCGTCGCGGGCCTGGATCACGGAGTGGACGTAGACGTCCTTGAACGGCACGTCACCGGCGAACTCGATGCCGGTCATGATCATGCGCGCGACCCAGAGGAACAGGATCTCGCGGGCCGTGGTCAGGAAATCGGTCGGATAGAAGGCTTCGAGCTCAGCGGTGTCTTCCGGCCAGCCCAGTGTGGCGAAAGGCCAGATCGCGGACGAGAACCAGGTGTCGAGCACGTCCTCTTCCTGCACCCAGCCTTCGCCCTCGGGCGCCACTTCCCCGACATAGGTTTCGTCGCCGCGGTACCAGACCGGGATCTGGTGTCCCCACCAGAGCTGGCGCGAGACGCACCAGGGGCGAATCTCGTTCATCCAGTCGAGGTAGACCCGTTTCCACTGCCCGGGGGTGATGTTGACCCGGCCGTCCTCGACCGCGGCGATCGCCGGGGCCGCCAGTTCGTCCATGCGGCAGAACCACTGCAGTGAGATCAGGGGCTCGATGCGCTCGCCGGATCGCTCGGAGAACGGAACCGAGTGGACGTACTCCTCCTCGGCGCTGAGCGCTCCTTCCTCGCGCAGGGCTTCGGCCACCGCGACCTGCGCCTCGGCGACGGTCATTCCGGCGAAGCGTTCGCCGGCCGCCTCGGTCATGCGGCCGTCCTCGCCGATCACGCTGATCTCTTCGAGACCGTGCTTGCGGCCGATCTCGAAGTCGTTGACATCGTGGCCGGGCGTGATCTTCAGGGCGCCGGTGCCGAATTCGATGTCGACATGCTCGTCGGCGATGATCGGCAGGCGCCGTCCGACCAGCGGCAGGATGCAGAACTTGCCGACCAGGTCGGCGTAACGCTCGTCGTTCGGGTTCACGGCGATGGCGGTGTCGGCCATCATCGTCTCCGGGCGTACGGTCGCCACGGTCAGCACCCGGTCGCTGTGCTCGACCGGATAGTCGACCGAGAAGAGCGTGTCGGTCATCTCGCGGTTCACGACCTCCAGGTCGGAGATCGCCGATTGCGATCCCGGATCCCAGTTGACCATGTAGTTGTCGCGGTAGATGTAGCCCTTCTCGTAGAGAGAGGTGAAGATCTTGCGGACCGCGCGGGCGTACTCGTCGTCGAGCGTGAAGCGTTCACGTTCGTAGTCGACCGAGGCGCCGAGCCGCTGGTACTGCTCCCTGATCCGGTTGGCGTACTCGTCTTTCCAGGACCAGATCCGTTCGACGAAGGCGTCGCGCCCGATCTCATGGCGGTCGATCCCCTCTTCGCGGAGGCGCTTCTCGACCACCGACTGGGTCGCGATCCCGGCGTGGTCCATGCCGACGATCCAGAGCGTGTTCTTGCCACTCATGCGGTTCATGCGGACGAGCGCGTCCTGCATCGAACTGTTGAGCGCGTGTCCCATGTGAAGCACGCCGGTCACGTTCGGCGGCGGGATCACGACCGAGAAGTTGTCTTCGGCCTTTCCGGTGGCTTCGGGATGGAAGTAGCCACCTTCCAGCCATTCGCTGAAAATCGTGCCTTCGACCTCTCCCGGCTGCCACCGGGTGGTCTCTTCCAGCTTCTGTCGGGCCGCGTCATCCACTGGCGCCGATCTTATTGAGCGCCCCTCTTCGCCGCGATCCGGCAGCGAAAGTCAACACTCGACCCACCGAGAACACAACGCAAACAGCCCTCTGGCAACGATTTCCAATGACTATCATTGGAAATCGTTGCCGGGGCTGGATTTGACGCCTGGATGGGCGCCCGACGCTTTCCTGCCGGCGGGCGCCCTCCTTTTTTCAGGCGTAAGTTCTAGGCGGTCTGCTCTCCGAAGTCGTCGAACTCGTCGGCGGCCTCGTGGAGGTCCTTGGCCGCCCCGGTCACGAGGATCGGGGCCTGGCCCTTCTCGATGGTTTCGCGGGTGACGACGCACTTGGTGACATCGGTCCGTGAGGGCAGCTCGAACTGGACGTCGAGCAGCGTGTTCTCGATGATCGAGCGCAGGCCGCGGGCGCCGGTTTCGCGTTCGAGGGCCCGGTCGGCGATCGCTTCGAGTGAGTCGTCGGCGAAGACCAGTTCGATTCCGTCGAACTCGAAGAAACGGTGGAACTGCTTCGAGAGGGCGTGGCGCGGCTCGGTCAGGATCCGCACGAGATCGTCGCGGGTGAGCTGGTGGAGCGCCGCCACGACCGGGAGGCGGCCGATGAACTCGGGGATCAGGCCGTACTCGATCAGGTCCTCGGGCAGTGCCTGCTCGAAGAGGTCGCCGGGGTCCTCCTGACTGCCGATCATCGCGCCGAAACCGATGCCCTTGTTGCCGACCCGCCGCTCGATCACCTGGTCGAGCTCGGAGAACGAGCCGCCGCAGATGAAGAGGATGTTGGTGGTGTCAAGGGTGAGGAATTCCTGGTGCGGATGCTTGCGCCCGCCCTGTGGTGGCACCGAGGCGGTGGTGCCCTCGAGGATCTTCAGAAGGGCCTGCTGCACGCCTTCGCCGGAGACGTCGCGGGTCAGCGAGGGGTTGTCCGCCTTGCGCGTGATCTTGTCGATCTCGTCGATGTAGATGATCCCGGTCTCGGCCTTCTTTACGTCGTAGTCGGCGGCCTGAATCAGCTTGAGAAGGATGTTTTCGACATCCTCACCGACGTAGCCTGCCTCGGTGAGGGCGGTCGCGTCGGCGATCGCGAAGGGCACGTTGAGGATGCGGGCGAGGGTCTGGGCGAGCAGTGTCTTGCCGCAGCCGGTGGGTCCGAGCAGCATGATGTTCGACTTCTGGAGCTCGACTTCGGGATCCTCGTGCTCCGACATGCGGACCCGCTTGTAGTGGTTGTAGACCGCGACCGAGAGCGCCCGCTTCGCGGCGGACTGGCCGATCACGTACTCGTCGAGGATCGAGTTGATCTCCTGCGGCTTCGGCAGTTCGTCGAGATTCAGGCTCGGCGCCTTCGAGGTCGCGGAAACCATCTCTTCGTCGATGATCTCGTTGCAGAGATCGATGCATTCGTCGCAGATGTAGACACCCGGACCGGCGATCAGCTTCTTGACCTGGCGCTGCGACTTCCCGCAGAAGCTGCAGAGGAGTTGCTCGTTGCTATCGGACGGACGTGCCAGCGGTCTACCCTCCTGGGTGGTGATTGGACTCGCCGGTCTCCACTCTAGCCGCAGGGGAAACCGGGGTGTTCGATTCGTCCATACCTCGCCGGGACACGCGCCCCTTCTCGCGGGAAAGATGTTGCCGGCGTGGATATGGTCAGGGCATGTCAATCGAAATCAAGCCGGTGGACGATGCGGGGTTCGACGAGGTCGTTCCTCTGCTCGCCGCCTACCAGACCTTTTATGAAGTTGAGGACATCGACGAGGCACGGAACCGCCGATTCTTCTCCCGCTTCATCGGCGACAGTCACAGTGGCTGGCTGCTCGGCGCCTACGACGAGACCGGCACCCTGGTCGGTTTCGGGTGCTTCTACCGGCACAAGAGCTCGCTTTCGGCAACCAATGTGGTGCTGATGAACGATCTCTACGTGTCCGAGGCCGCCCGCGGCAAGGGCGCGGGACGAGCCCTGATCGAAGCCGGCCAGGATCTGGCCCGGGATTGGGGTGCCTCCGCCCTCACCTGGTCGACCGCACCCGACAACAAGCGAGCCCAGGCGCTCTACGACAGCTTCGATGTCGAAAAGGGAACCTGGCTCGAGTACGAGCTGAAGGTCTAGCCCGACCAGCGGCATCTGGGGGCGATCCGGG
>DATJUB010000033.1:0-17690 GCA_035502775.1 Solirubrobacterales bacterium
TCCGAAAGAACGGCAAGAAAAAGACCGTTCGCGGCCCGAACTCACTCCGCGCCAAGGTCACAGCCAACGGCAAGAACAAGGGCTTCGTCACCGTCAAGAGGGTCGGCAAAGTCAAGTAACGAGAACCAACAAGCATCCGAATCAACCAACGCCGGGGCCCAACAGCCCCGGCGTTTTCGGTTGACGAGGGTGGAGACGATTACCGCCCACGGACCCACCGGCCTCCCGTGCCCCGGTTCTGTCGTCCCACGATCCAGGGCATGGCGGGAAAAATGACCGACAGAACCGTGGTCGGGTTCGGGCGACCTGGCCGCTAGGCGGAGGGCTTGCGTTCTCTTGAGCGTCCGCGCGGAGAGGCGATTCCCAGCACCCTCATCGCCTTGATGCCGAGGCCGAGACGTTCGCGGCCCTCGGTGGCGGTGGCGTCGTGTCCGCTCAGGTCACGGATCCGTTCCAGGCGATACCGGATCGTGTGCCTGTGGGTGAACATCTGCTTGGCGGTCGCGGGCACGTTGGCGTCGCTGTCGAGATAGGCCTCGACCGTCGCGACCAGGTCGGTTTCGTACTGCTCGTCGTACTGGACCAGCGGCTCGACCGTCTCGGAATAGAAGCTGTGGAGCTCTTCCTTGCTGGTGCCGAGCAGCAGCCGGTAGGCGCCGGTCTCTTCGAAGGCGATCGGCGAGCGGCCCTCGGCCTCTCCCACGTTCAGGGCGAGGTGGGCTTCGCGTCCGGCCCGTTCGAACTCGGTCGGTTCCGTGACCGGCCGGGAACGCGAGATCGTCACGTTCAGGCCGCTCAGCGACCGGGGGAGTTCGCGATCGAGCGCCTCTTCTACCTTGACCAGCCGTTCGTCGTCGGCGGTGGGCACGATGATGCCGACGATCGAGCCCTCGTCCGCTTCTCCCATCGCGGCGATCGAACCGGATGCGACCGCGCGGATGGTCCTCACGGTCATGTCCAGTACGCGCGCCCTCCAGTCCCCTTCCTGGGCCGAACCGGAGTGGGCACGGACCATCAGCACTCCACCACCCCGGCTGATGTCACAGCCGACGTCCTGAGCGATGTTCACGATCTCTTCGGGTTCCGTCACGGTTCCGTCGAGAATCGCCCTCACCGCGTCCGAGACAGCCGCTTCGTTGCCCCACTCGGCCGAACGCGCCCGTTCCACTTCCAGTGCCGCGAAAGCAGACAGGATCTCGAGCAGGTCGGAATCGACGCCATCACCGATGTAACGGATCGCCCCGACCGCGTCGTCGCCCAGCACCAGCTCGATCGATTCGACGCCCTTGCCCGCCTCGGTCAGCCTGCCCTCCTGCTGCTGGGTGGCACCGGCCACCGCGAGAACGATCCCGGAGCGGTCGAGAAAAGCGACCGGCAGCCCGAGCACGTCGGCGGCCGCGCGGGCAAGTCCCGGAAGCCCCCTTCCGGCCAGGACGGGGCCGGCGAGACGCGCCGCTCCCGCAGACTTGGAAGCGGCCGCCGGACTCACCCGCTGGACCAGGGAAAGACGTCGATGATGTCGTGAGTGACGAACACGTAGTAGATCCCGGCGAGAACGCCGATGGTCACCAGCGTGCCGAGGATGAAGAGCGAAAGGAAACCGGCCGCGAGCTTCTCGTGCCAGCGCCCGTAGGAGTTGACCGCGGGAATCAGGATCAGGCCGATGAACGCGCTCAGACTGACCACGGTCGCGGCTCCGAAAAGCAGGGCATTGTTGGACACGGCGAGCACCATCGACTTAATTTTTGCGCAACTGGCCGGTCAGCAGGGCCGCGACCGCGAAAAAAGCGAAACAGAAAGCGCCCAATGCCCAGCCGGCGTTGACATCGCTGAGGTAGTGAACGCTGAGGAAAACGCGGCTCAGACCGATCAGCGCGGAGATCGCGATGCCGGTCAGGACGAGTGCGGTCTTGCGCGCCATGTTCGGCCTCAGGCGGACCGCGATCGTCACGGCGAGCCAGACATAGAACACCGAGTGCGCGGCGTGCCCGCTCGGGAAGGAGGCGTTCGAGTAGCCGGTCAGCGCGCCGCTCGGACGGGGGCGGTCGACGGTTTCCTTCAGCACGTCGACCCCGACGTAGATCGCGACCGTGGCCAGCAGCAGCACGGCCAGCTCGGCCCATTTCCTGCCGGCGTACAGGAAGGTGCCGGTGATCGCGGTCAGACCGATGATCACCGGGGTGGATCCGAGATCGGTGATCACCTGGGCGATATCGACCATCCAGCCGGTCCGGATCGCGTCGACGAAATCGAAGGCGGTCAGATCCCCCGGTGTCGGCCCGCCGTCGCCGAGGATGATCTCGGTGTAGGCGACCACGATGAACGACGAGACCGCGATGATCGAGAGCAGGGTGGTCACCTCGAGCCCGAACGCGCCGCCCGGGGTCAGGCGCGCGACCAGCCAGTCCCACTGGGGCCGCAGCCGCCGGCCGAGATTCACTAGCCATCGCCCGGCCCGGTTCTCTTCCATGCCCGCCACCAGCTTCACCCGGTTCTCGGGCACCCGCAGGAAGCGGAACCCGACCACCCCGATCACGCTGACCACGATCACGGTGCCGACGATCAGGGCGACCAGCCCGACGTACTCGGCGGCCGCGTCGATGCTCCTGGCGAAGAGATACCCGGCCATGATGTGAAGGGTCACCTGGAGGCCGGAACCGAGCACGCTGTAGGGGATGAACGCCCGGTAGCGCATGCCGGAGCTGCCGGCCACGAACGGCGAGAGGGCGCGGATCAACCCGAGGAACCGGCCGATCAGGACGGTCTTTCCGCCGTGCTTCTCGAAATAGACCTCGACCTGGTGGTAGCGCTCCGGGGTGATCCCGACCCGGCTGCCGTGCTTGATGATGAACTCGCGCCCCAGACGGTGCCCCAGATAGAAGCTGACCGAGTCGCCGAGGACCGCGCAGATCCAGGCGATCGCGATCAGCAGGTAGAGGTTGATCACCCCCTGTCCGGCCACCGCGCCGCCGACCAGCAGCGCCGTCTCACCCGGGACCAGCAGGCCGACGAACGCACCCGTCTCGAGGAAGGACAGCACCGCGATCACCACATAGGTCCACGCTCCGAGCAGGTTCGCGAAATCGTCCAGCAGCTGCTGGAGATCGAAGTGCGGGAAGAACTTCCGGTAGAGGACGAAGATCACGGCCGCGGCAACGGCCAGCCCGGCGAGGGCGAGGCCCTTGCCCTTGGTGGTCTCGGGGATCCTCACAGGCCGCTGCCCGCCCGGCAGACGATCGCTTCCGGCCCGAGTTCCTCCGCCGCCCGCTTGGCCTCGTCCTCGGTCGGGAAGATCCCGAACACGGTCGGACCGGTTCCGGTCATGCCGGTGAACCCGGCCCCCACGGCCTCCAGCCGCTGCTTGTACAGGCCGATCTCCGGTTTCAGCGAGATCGCCGCCGGTTCGAGGTCGTTGATCAGCAGCGCCGGGTAGGCGAGGGGCGACACGCCACCGCTGGCAACGGCCCAGAGCCGCCCGGAGATCTCGTCGATCTCCTCCTGGCCGCGGCCCGAGCCGAGCCGGTCGGCTTCACGGAACACGTCGGCGGTCGAGAGTCCCCGCTCGAACGGCAGCAGCACGATCCAGTGCTCGGCCGGCTCCGGCAGCGAGGAGAGCTTCTGGCCCACCCCTTCGACCAGGCACGGAGCCGGATCGATCTGCGAGGGCACGTCCGCCCCGAGCATGATCGCCAGGCCGGCGAGATCGTCGACCTCACCGACGGCCATCCGCAGAACCGCGGCCGCGTCGGCGCTGCCACCGCCGAGGCCCGCCTGGATCGGGATCCGCTTCTCGATCTCGATCCGCACCGGATCCCGCTCCCAGCCCTCGGAACGCATCAGCCTGAGTGCTTTCGCGGCCAGGTTCTCGCCCTCGACTCCGGGACAGATCACCTCGTCGGCCCCGGATTCCGACTCGGTGACGACCAGGCGGTCGCTCAGCGAGAGCGGTTCGAAGATCGAGGTGAGCTCATGCAGCCCGTCCGGCCTCAGGGGACCGAGATAGAGGCAGAGGTTCAGCTTGGCGGGGGCGCGAAGTTCCATCTGGATACCGGGAGAGTCTACGAATCGCCGGGGGGAAGGTCGATCATGGCCGAAAGCGCGGCGAACTGCTCGGGGGTCACCGCTTCGGCCCGGATGCCCGGATCCAGCCCCAGGTTCTCGAGCGCGGCACGGGCGGGTTCGAGCGTGCCGCCGATCGCCATGTCCATCGATCGCGGCAGAGCTTTGCGGCGGTGGCTGAAGGCCGCCCGCACGATCGTTCTCGTGTGTTCGTCCGGCCCCGGTCCGAGCCGCTTGATCGAGACGATCGCCGAATCCACCCGCGGCTGGGGCCTGAAGACCGTGCGGCTGACCTTGCGCACCATGGTCACTTCGCCCGCCAGCTGGGCCAGCACCGAGGGGGCTCCGTAGATCTTGGATCCGGGTTCGGATCGCAGCCGGTCGGCGATCTCCTTCTGGACCATCACCGACCAAGTCCGGATGGTCGGCAGTTCGAAGATCGTGCGCATGATGACCGGCGTGGCCACCGCGTAGGGCAGGTTGGCGACCATCGCGGTCGGCGGCGGCTGGAGCAGGGCCAGGTCGTACTTGACCGCGTCGGCCCAGATCACGTTCACGTTCGGCATCTCGAGTATGTGCCGGATGAACGGCTCCAGACCCCGGTCGAGCTCGATCACGTGAACCTGGCCGCAGATCGCGGCGAGACGTTCGGTGAGGACCCCTTCCCCGACCCCGACTTCGAGCACCCGGTCGGCCTCGTTCACCCCGGCGTCGCGGACGATCGCGTCGAGGAGATTGGGGTCCGCCAGGAAGTTCTGGCCCAGCCTCACCAACCGAAGACGCGCCGCGCGTTGCTGGTCACGGTCCGGTCGAACTCCACGTAGCTGACCTCGCGGAGTTCGGCGAGCAGAGTGGCCGTCTCGACCACGAAGGCCGGCTGGTTGCGATGCCGGCGCCTGGACTGCGGTGTCAGGTAGGGCGCGTCGGTCTCGGCCAGGATCAGATCCTCGGGCACCTTGACCGCCGCTTCACGCAGTGCCTCATTGGCCGGGTAGGTGACGTTTCCGGCGAACGAGCAGTACCAGCCCCGCTCGGCGGCGCGCCCCACCCAGCCCGGTGCGGAGAAGCAGTGAAGGATCACTTCGAGGCCGTCACCGGCGGCGTCCAGCATCGCGAACGCCTCGGCGACCGCGTCCTCCTTGTCCGGCTGGTCCCGCACGTGGATCACGATCGGCAGGTTCATGCGCGAGGCGATCTCGATCTGCGCCGCGAAGGCGATCCGCTGGTTCTCGGCGTCGGCCGTGTCGCGGTAGAAGTCGAGTCCGGTCTCGCCGATGGCCACGACCTTCTCGTGCCCGGCGAGCGCGGCGATGTCGTCCGCGGCGGCCTGGTCGAAACCGTCGGCGTCGTTCGGATGCCGACCGACCGCGGCATGGACCGGCTCGAACCGCTCCGCCAGGGCGATCTGTTCACGGTTGTTCTCCTCGTCGAGTCCGACCGTGAGGATCCTGGTCAGGCCGGCGGCACCGGCCGCTTCCATGATCTCTTCCGGACTCTCCTGGCACCTCGCGATATGCGAGTGCGTATCTACCATCCGGTGCCGCTACTTGTAGAAACGGAAGGTGCGGGACTTGATCACGCGCTCTCCGGTTTCGGTGTCCTTGGCCGAGAACTTGACCTTCAGTTTGGACCCGCTGACATTCCGCTTGACGTAGCGGACACCGTAGGAGGTCAGCCGGTACCGGAGCGTGAGGATGTTGCCGGCGGGCAGGTTGCCGCTGATGCTCTTGGGATCCGAGGTGGCGGGGGTGATCAGGGTCACCGTGGTCTTGAACGAGCAGTCCTTGGAGCAGGACACGAGGACCGGCAGCTTCTTCGCGACCTTGATCCGTTTCTTGCCGTCGGCGGTGACGACCTTCAGTTTCAGCGGAACGGCCTGATCGACGATGCCGGCGGAACTCACCGCGGTGGTGAACGCCAGGCTCGCGGCCAAGGCCAGCACGGCGGTGAGAATGGTCTTCCTAAGCGTTTTCATACCTGCCCCTCTGTGGAAATCGCGTGGACTTCGATCCTAACGGGGCTCAGAGCTTGGGGAAGAGGGGATCGATCTTCTCGACGCTCTGGCCGCCCGGCCGCGTGCCGAACTCGGCCAGCTCGAGATCCTCCTGACCGAGCGCCTCGGCGAGGACCGCGGTCGAGTTCGGCAGGTAGGGATGGAGCAGCAGGACGAGCACCCGCAGACCCTCGACCAGGCTGTAGAGGACCTGATCGAGCCGCTGGGAATCGCCCTCCTCCTTGGCGAGAACCCAGGGCTGGCTTTCTTCGACGTAGCGGTTGAGCCGCCGGACCAGGACCCAGATCTCCTCCAGGGCCTGACTGATCTGCGCTTCGTCCAGCAGGGACGAGACGCGCCCTCCGAGACCTTCGAAATCGGCCATGAGCAGCGGGTCCGGCGCGGTGTCCGGCACCAGGCCGTCGCGGTAGCGCGCGACCATCGCCAGCGAGCGCGAGGCGAGATTGCCGAAGTCGTTGGCCAGTTCCGTTTCGTAGCGCTTCTCGAAACCGGCGGTGGAGATCGAGCCGTCCTGGCCGAAGCTGACCTCACGGAAGCAGTAGAAGCGCAGCGCGTCCGCACCGAAGCGGTCGATCACCTCGAAGGGATCGAGCACGTTGCCGAGCGATTTCGACATCTTCTTCTCACCCATCAGCAGGTAGCCGTGGATGAACATGCGCTTCGGCGGCTCGAGTCCGGCGGCCATCAGGAAGGCCGGCCAGTAGACCGCGTGGAACTTCAGGATGTCCTTGGCCAGGATGTGCCAGGAAGCCGGCCAGAAACGCTCGGTCAGATCTTCGCCCTCGCGGGCGTAGCCCAGCGCCGTGTAGTAGTTGCTGAGCGCGTCGAACCAGACGTACATGACCTGTTCCGAATCCCAGGGCAGCGGCACTCCCCAGCTGAGCTGCGAGCGGGAGAGCGAGACGTCCCGCAGACCGCCCCGGATGAACGAAAGCGCCTCGTTGCGGCGGAAGTCGGGCATGACCATGCCGGGATCGTTCTCGTACATCTCCTCCAGCTTGTCCTGGAAGGCGGAGAGCTTGAAGAACCAGTTGTCCTCCTTCTCGCGCAGCAGGGGGATCTCATGGATCAGGCAGGTGTCGCCGGGTCCGATCTCGGACTCGTTCTTGAAATCGGCGCAGCGCGGGCAGTACCAGCCCTCATAGGTGCCCTCGTAGACGTAGCCGTTGTCCCGGACCCGCTCGACCAGGGCCTGGACCCTTTCGATGTGACCGAGGTCGGTGGTCCGGATGAAGAAGTCATGGGTCGAATCGACCCGTTCGACCAGATCCTTGAACTTGGGGGCATTGCGATCGACCAGCTCCTGCGGTGTCAATCCCTGCTTCTCGGCGGCCTGGGCGATCGGCTCCCCGTGCTCGTCGGTCCCGGTGAGCATGAACACGTCCTCGCCGCGCTGGCGCATGTGGCGGGCCAGGATGTCGGCGGCCATGGTCGAGTAGGCATGCCCGAGATGGGGCTCACCGTTGCTGTAGTAGATCGGAGTGGTTACGTAATAACTCATGCCCAGACCACAATACGGACCGGCTCAGGCGAGTTCGGCCTCGACCGCGTCGGCGAACAGCTCCGCCCCGGGACGCTCGAGCGAGGCGGTGCGCTCCATGTAGAGGCTCGGCTCGGTCAGCTCCACCTCCATCAGCACCGGGCCCGCGCCGGGGCTCGAAACCATGTCGATCCGCGCGTAGAGCGGCATGCTCCCGAAACGGTGGGAAAGCCAGGCGATCGTCTTCAGGCCGAGATCGATCTCTGCCTCGGACGCCTCGCTCAGGCTGACCAGATCGTCCTGGTACATCGCGGCCGCGATCTTCGTGCCGGGCTTGGTGGCGGCGACACCGACCTCGGGCAGGAAGGCGCGCTTTCGCAGGGCGTAGGCATAGCGGCCGCCGAAGAACAGCACCGCGGTCTCCCCCGCCTCGTCGATCGCGTCGATGTAGGGCTGGATCATCGCCACCTCGTCCTGGTCCCCGAGACGGGCCAGTAGCTCGAGCGCGTCCTCCCGCGACTCGTCGCTGAAGGTGCCGGTGTCCCGAGCGCCCGCGCCGGTGACCGGCTTGATCACGACCCTGCCGCCGAACTCGGGAACGGGGCCGTGCGGCGCGATCAGCAGGGTCGGAGGAACCGGCAGGCCGGCCCCGTCCAGCTCGGCCAGGTAGCGCTTGTCTGTGTTCCAGCGAAGCACCTCGGGGCGGTTGCGGAGCCGCTCGGGACCGACCGAGTCGGCCCAGGCCAGGAAGTCGTCCAGCCGCTCGCCATAGTCCCACGGCGAACGCACGACCACTAGGTCGAAAGCGTCCCATTCGGCGCCGGGATCATCCCAGGCGAGGAAGCTCGTCTCGATGCCGCGGGCGTTCAGGACATCGGCGGCGAGCTGATCGTCCTCCCAGTCGGGCTGACGCGGCTCGCAGGTGACGAACACGACCTTGCCTGACGGCGCGACCTTGCCTGACGGCGCGACCCGGCTCATCGCCGAGGCTCACGTCCCGTGAGCGCCTTGTAGAGATCGTTGGCCCGGGTTCCGGTGAGCGTGGCGACCACGGTCGCGGCGGCCCTCGGACGCGCGCCGGACTGGACCAGGCGTTTCAGCGCCTCGACCGCGAACCCGATGTCCTGCCCGTGGCCGGCGGACTCGGCCGGGCCGATCACCAGGACGATCTCGCCCTTGACGTCGCCCTTGAACCGCATCGCGAGCTCGGAGAGAGTGCCCCGGCTGACCTCCTCATGGAGCTTGGTCATCTCCCGGCAGACCGCGGCCTCGCGTTCGGGCGCGATCTCGGCCAGGGCAGCCAGCGAGTTCGAGATGCGGCGCGGAGATTCGAAGGCGACCACCGTCTCGGCCGAATTCAGGACCCGTTCCATCTCCCCGGAGCGCTTCGGCAGGAAACCTTCGAAGCGCCAGCGGTCGGTCGGCAGTCCGGATGCGACCAGGGCCACCGGGATCACCGATGGTCCGGGCAGGACCACGACCTCCAGGCCGCGATCGATGCAGGCGCGGATCAGGCGATAGCCGGGATCCGAGATCGCGGGCATGCCGGCATCGGAGACCAGCGTTATCCGCTCGCCTCGTTCGATCCGCTTGACCAGCTCGGTCGCCCGGGACTGCTCGTTGCCCTCATGGTTGGAAACCAGCCTCGGCTTCGGCCGGATCTCGAGCTTCTCGAGCAGACGGCCGGTGCGGCGAGTGTCCTCGCAGGCGATGTAGTCGGTGTCGACCAGCGCGTCACGGACGCGCTTGGAGACATCGTCCATGTTTCCGATCGGGGTCGGCGCGATCGTCAGGCGGCCCGGCATCAGCCGTTCCTCTCCATTTCGATCCTCGCCATCGCGGCGGCGCCGATCATGCCGGCGGCCGGACCGAGCTCGGCGGCAACCACCTTTGCGTCGCGGTTCGGGCGCAGACCGCGTTCCTGAAGTTCTTTTCGTACCGGTTCCAGAATGAGTTCTCCCATCGCCATCGCGCCACCGCCGAGCACCACTACCTCGGGCTGAAAGACGTTGCACAGCGAGACGATGGCGTTACCGAGGTAATGACCGACCGTATTGATGACGGCCACCGCCACGTCGTCACCTTGCCGGGCGGCCTCGGTGACCTGCCGGCCCCCGATCTCCTCGCCGGCCGCCGCGAGCCGGCCGAGAGCCGAGTCGGGATGCGCCTCGGCGGCCTCCCTTCCCTGCCTGCCGATCGCCGTGCCGGAGGCGTAGCACTCGATGCATCCCCGGCCGGGACAGTTGCCCTGGCAGCGCGGACCGTCGATGTCGACCACGGTATGGCCGAGTTCGGCCCCGGCCCCGCTCGATCCGCGGAAGATCTCGCCGTTCAGCCAGACGCCGCCGCCGATCCCGGTGCCGAGGGTCATCATGATCGCGTTGCGGGCACCCTTCGCGGCCCCGAAGAGCGCTTCGGCGAGCATCGCGACGTTGGCGTCGTTGTCGATCGCAACGGGCAGCCCGACCCGCTCGGAGATCAGGTCCCGGACCGGTAGATCGGCCAGGTCGAGATTCACGGTGCTGACCGCGTATCCACGGTCGTAGTCGATCGTCGCGGGGATGCCGATGCCGGCCGCCCCGGCATCCGGACGGGCCTCATGAGCTAAATTGATCTGTTCCGCCAGAAGGTCAATGACCGCCTCCTGCGAATACCCCGTGGAGGGAACCTCGTTGTTCCACACCGTTTCCGGCCGGCCATCGACAACTCCGACCGCCAACTTCGTACCGCCGAGGTCCGCTCCTATCGTTTCGATCTGATTCATCCGCACCATTGTTAACCCTTCATGTCATCTGACGACGAACAGCGACGCTCCGAACGCCCTGAATACCAGGTCCACAAGTCCCGCCGGGGCCTGTTTTCACGTTTCGGCAAGCCCGACCTGGAGAGTCTGAGGGAGAAATCCCGCCGCAAGGGAGGCACCCCGCCGCCGCGCGCCGATCGCGATGACCTGCCCTACGAGGTCCACCGCCAGGGTGGCGGACCGAAGCTGCCCCGGTTCGACGATCGCCCCGACCGCGGATTCGGCAAGCGCCCCCGCCGGAAGCGCCGCTGGCTGAAGTGGGTCCTGATCGGCATCGTCGGCTGGATCGCGCTCAGCTTCCTCTCGTTCGCGGTTTCGGCCCAGATCCAGTCGATGAAGCTCGATGGTGACGCGAAGAACGCGCTCCAGGGCAATCCGTGGTTGTTGCCGAGCGCCCAGAACATCCTGATCGTCGGTACCGACAGCCGCAGTCCCGACACTCTGGAGCCGGGCGCGGCCCAGGAGGAACGCTGCTACGAGCAGCAGGCCACGGGCGAAGCGCCGAGCGATGGCTGCGGCGGGGCCCGGGCCGACACGCTGATGGTGGTGCGGGCGGGTGGCGGCAAGTTCAAGAAGCTCTCGATTCCCCGGGACAGCTATGCCGAGATTCCCGGACACGGCTCCGAGAAGATCAACGGCGCCTACGCCTATGGCGGCGCGGCGCTGCTGACCGAGACCGTCTCGAACTTCCTCGATATCCCGATCGATCACATCGTGATCATGAACTTCGACGGTTTCGCCGATTTCATCGACGCGATCGGCGGGGTCAAGGTGGAGGTGCCGCAACGGCTCTGCGCCGAGATCTCGGGTGGTGAGGCGAACGGGGGCTGGACGGTCGACCTGAAGAAGGGTGACAACACGCTCGACGGCCAGCAGGCCCTCGCCTATGCCCGGACCCGCAAGCCGAGTCCCTGCCCCGGCAACGAGCCGAGCGCCTACACCGAGGGCTACGACGACCTCGATCGCGCCGCGGCCCAGCAGACGATCCTGAACGGCATCAAGGGCCGCCTCACCTCTCCGCTGCGCCTTCCCTACAACTTCATCAAGGGACCGATCATCGGCTGGACCGCGCCCAAGGCCTTCGTCTCCGACATCGGTTTCATCGGCATGCCTCAGCTGGCCCTCTCGACGGTTTTCGCCGGATCATCGAAGCCCGATGTGCTGATCCCGTCGGGTCCGGGCCCGGGTGGCAGTCTCGAGATACCGGAGTCCGAGCGGCAGCGCGCCGCCAAGGCGCTTCAGGACTGATCAGGAGCCAGTAGGTCAAGACCGATCTCGGCCGCCGCCTCGGCCTGGCGTTCGTCGAAGGTGACGAACCGGCACTCGGCCGGAAGCCTCGCCGCCGCCGCCAGGTGAATGGCGTCGAGAGTCCTCAGCCGGTGGGCCCTTCCGATCTCGATCGCTCGGACCAGGCAGTCGCCGTCGACCGGTACGAGCTGGAAATGGTCCAGGTCGGCCCTCATCCGAAGGTCCACCTTGGACAGCTCGTCGCTCGCGGCAGAGTTGCGGGCCGAAGCGACGGCGGACTCGGTGGCCAGAAGCATCGATCCGCACCAGTCACCGTCATCGTCCATGGTCGCGCGTATCCAGTCCGAGTGCTCCTCCCGCTGGTAGCGCTTGATCAGCGCCGATGAGTCGAGCGCGATCATCAGATCCGGTCTTCCCGGAGTTCATCCAGAATTTCCTTCGAGGAGCGGTTCGCCTCGACCATGGGCGGGGCCGGTGGCGGGCTGTCGCCGCGACGGCGGGCCGGGATCACACGACCGGTCGCGATCAGCTCGTCCATGGTCACGCCGGTCCTGTCTTCGATGAAAGGAACGAGCCGTGCCCGGGGCTTGCCGTCGATGGTGATGACCACCGATTGGCCCGATCCCGCCTTCCTCACCTGACTGCTCAGGTCCTGCCGCAATTCCCGGATTCCGATCTGGTTCATCGCATAAGTGTACACACGGTACACATAGCTGATCGTTCCGGCTAGTTTTCGGCCTTCAGCTTCGCTTTCGCCCGCTGCTCGAGTGTGTAGAGGTCGCGGCGCAGCGTGTCCATGATCAGGTCCAGATCGGGGGCCAATTCACGATCTCCGACGATTCCGAAATCGAGATGGTCCATGTAGCTGAGGACCGTGATGTTGAGACCGATGCCGTCGGTGACCACCGAGATCGGGTAGTTGGCCTCCAGCTTGGCACCGGCGACGTAGAGGGGGATCGGCGGGCCGGGAACGTTCGAGAGGGTCACGTTGAAGTGCGGACGGAATCTGTCCGAGGCCCCGACCGAGGTGATCGCCCGGGCCGCGCGGGCGAACACGGCCGGCGGGATGAAGTTGTTGGCGTTGGTCATCAGGTCGGCCGGCAGCGCGCCGTGGAGATCCTTGGCCTGGGCCATCTCGGCATGCGAGCGGATCAGGCGGACCACCGGATCGGGCTCGTCGGTCGGGATCGGCGCGATCATCATCGAGATGCGGTTGCCGTAGGTTCCGACCTGGGCCTCGGTGCGCACCGAGATCGGGATCATCGCCACCAGCGGCTCTTCCGGCAGATCGTCGTGCGCGAGCAGGAACTCACGGAGGGCGCCGGCCGAGAGGGCGACGACCACGTCGTTGACCTTCACCTTGAAGGCATCCTTGATCAGCTTGACGGCGGGTAGTGAGAGTGAGCCGAAAGAGACCCGGCGATGGGCTGAAACCGAGCCGTTGAGGATCGTTCGCGGAGCCTTCGCCTTGGTCCGATTGAGCACGGCGCCGTCACCTGTGGGGACCGCCCGCTTGGCCCTTTCGGCGACCCGGCCGATCAGATCGAGCCCGGGCAGGCTGCGGATGGTCGGCACGTCGACCAGATACGGCAGGGTCGATGGCACCTTCACCACCGCCTCGGCCAGACGCTTGGGGGCCGCGACCACGCCTTTGCCGAAGAGCTCCAGCGAGGACGGAACGCGCTCGCTGCCGATCGACCTGGGCGGGGCGGACACGTCGCGCCCGGTCGGCTCCAGGTCGTAGAGCGTGCCCATGATCTCGGCCCCGGACACTCCATCCACCACCGAGTGATGAATCTTGGGAACCATCGCGACCCGGCCGTTCTCGAGTCCCTGAACCAGATAGATCTCCCAGAGTGGCTTCGATCGATCCAGTGGTCTGGAGATCAGGCGTTCGACCTGCACGGCGAGCTGGGCGTGATCGCCCGGTGCGGGCAGCGCCAGCTCCCGCACGTGGAACTCGATGTCGAAATCGGGATCGTCGACCCACCAGGGATGATCGATGCCGAAGGGAACCTCGGCCAGCCGCCAACGGAACGGGGGCAGGAGATGGAGTCTCTCCTCGATGTGGCGCTGGACATCGGCCAGGGCGAGGCTGCCGCCGGGCGCGGTCGACGGATCGAGGATCACGAGACCGGAGATGTGACTGAAGTTGCGGGCGTCCTCGACCGCGAGAAACTGCGCGTCGAGGCTGGTCAGCTGCCGGACCAGGTGTGCTGAATCGCCATCATGCGCTTCGGACATCCTCGTTTCCTCCTCCTCTAGGGAGAAGGTATCCGTTCAGCGGCCGGCCGGGTGGCCGTGACGAGAAATCAGTCTGACGAAGAACCGCTCTTCGCCGGCTTGTCGCTCTTCTTCTCGGAGGAGGATGAGGACGAATCCGAGGACGAAGACGAATCCGAGGACGAAGACGAATCCGAGGACGGAGACGAAGACGAGTCGCTCGAGGATTCCTTCTTGGCGGCCGCGGCAGCCTGCTTGGCCTTGTTGCCGGAACGGGTGCCGTAATCGGTGTTGTGGAATCCGGAGCCCTTGAAATGGATCGCCGGCGAGTGGAGCACCCGGCGGGTCGGCGCACCGCATTCGGGGCACTCGGTCAGGGCGTCATCGGTCATCGGCTGCACCACTTCCACGAGGTGCTCGTTGTCGCATCTGTATTCGTAAATCGGCATCGGCCACCCATTATCGCAGCGCGCGGTCACAGGCGTCCGTATACCTTTCGCTCATGGCCGATTACGCAACCGACAAGAACACTGAAGTCACCATGGACGAGATCGTCGCGCTCGCGAAGCGGCGAGGTTTCGTCTTCCCGTCCTCGGAGATCTACGGTGGGCTCGGTTCGACCTACGATTACGGCCACTACGGCGTCCTGCTGAAGAACAACGTCAAGAACGAGTGGTGGCGTTCGATGCTGACCGAACGCGACGACATCGTCGCCCTCGACTCGGCGATCCTGCAGCACCCCAAGGTCTGGGAGGCCTCCGGCCACCTCGAGGGCTTCACCGATCCCCTGGTCCAGTGTCTCGGCAAGTGCAAGCGGCGCTGGCGCGAGGATCATCTGCGCGAAGCCAACGTCGAGAAGGGCGGCAGCTACGACGACCCGATCGTCTGCCCCGAGTGCGGCGGCGAGCTCAGCCCGCCCCGCAACTTCAACCTGATGTTCGAGACCCACATGGGTCCGGTCGCCGACGACGGCAACTCGGTCTACCTGCGTCCCGAGACCGCCCAGGGCATCTTCATCAACTTCAAGAACGTGCTCAACTTCGCCCGCAAGTCACCGCCGTTCGGCATCGCCCAGATCGGCAAGTCCTTCCGCAACGAGATCACCCCGGGCAACTTCATCTTCCGCACCCGCGAGTTCGAGCAGATGGAGATGGAGTTCTTCGTCCCGCCCGCCGACGCCGAGAAGTGGTGGCGCGAGTGGATCGACATCAGGCACCAGTGGTACCTGAATCTCGGCATCCGTCCCGATTTCCTGATGATCCGCCCGCACGAGGCCGACGAGCTCTCGCACTACTCGTCCGGCACCTCGGATCTCGAGTACCTCTTCCCGATCGGCTGGTCGGAGCTGGAGGGCATCGCCAACCGCGGCAACTTCGATCTGACCCAGCACCAGGAGCATTCGGGTGAGAAGCTCGAGTTCTTCGACCAGCAGTCCGGGGAGCGCTACCTGCCGCACGTGATCGAGCCCGCCGCCGGCGCCGACCGGGCCGCGCTCGCCTTCCTGGTGGACTCGTATCTGGAGGAAGAGGTGGAGGGCCGCAAGCGCACCGTGCTCCAGCTCCACCCTCGCCTCGCCCCGATCAAGGTCGCGGTGATGCCACTCTTCAACAAGGAGGGCATGCCGGAACAGGCGATGGAAATCAACAAGTCCTTGCGGGCGGCGGGGATTCAGACCGAATACGACACGGGCGGCTCGATCGGCAAGCGCTACCGTCGCCAGGACGAAATCGGCACCCCCTGGGGCATCACCGTCGATTTCGACACCAAGGACGACAACCAGGTCACCCTCCGCGACCGCGACTCGCTCGAACAGATCCGGGTCCCGATCGAGGGCCTGCCCGAACTGATCGCCGGCAAGCTCGCCGAACCCTGGACGTCACCGAAGCTGGGCTGAGGCCGCCCGCTTCGAGCGGAGGCGGGCGAGAAAACCTCGCCATACTCAACGATGGCTGGTATTTTGGCCTCATGAATGGGGTAGGGAGCAAGAAGCTGACCGTGCAATGGGTGATCGTGGCCGCGGCGCTCGCCGCGGGATTGGCCTTCGCCGCGCCGGCACAGGCCGGATGGGGTCCCGTGATCGATCTCACCCCGCCGGTCACCGACAGTCCGGTCGCTTCCGGCGACGCCGATGTAGCGGCACTGCCCGACGGTGGCTTCATCTATGTCTGGGCCAAGGTCAACGAGGACTCCAGCCACGACATCGTCTCGCGGGTCGCCTATCCCGACGGCACGCTCAGCCCGGTGAACACCGTGGCCGACGGGTTCGAGGGCCCATCCAGCATGAACGACCCGTTCAGCCCTTCCGTCGCCACCGGAGACGACGGAACGATCCGGGCGGTCTGGAACTACCAGGACATGTACTGCTCTCCGAGCTGCGACTACCGCGGCCGGGCCCAGGCGGGCGAGCTGGACGAGGACGGCAGGCTCGTGTCCCCCGCCCAGACGCTCGATGCATCCCCGCCGAATTCAGGAGACCACGTCAGCAGGGTTTCTCTCTCCGCCGCGGCCGACGGCAACGCGTTGCTGGCCTGGCGCTACTACGACCTCAGCGCAAACGAGAGCCTGCTCAGAACGGCGGTGATCGCGCCCGGACAGACGACGATCACGCCGGAGACCGCTTTCGCCACCAGCGGGAACATGGACGATCCCAAGTCCGCCGCGGCGGACGGCGGCGGTGGATTCGTGGCAGTGGACTACGACGCACCCGATTCCCGGCTCGAAGGATTGATGGTCGACTCCTCCGGTGACAGTTCCGCCCCGAAGGTCCTGGACCCGGGACCGGCGGAGATCGTGAGGACCCAGGCCCTGATCGATTCGGAGGGCACCGGAACCGCCGTCTACCAGGCCTCGGACGGCACGGCCGAGCAGATCTGGATGCGGAAGCTGGATTCGAATAGCGATCCGCTCGGGGCGGGCCCATCCATCGTCAGCGACGACGATGACGATCGATTTTCGACCATCGAGGACGACAGTGCCGCCGTCGGCGACGGCGGAGTGATCGCGGTTCCCTTCAGCCAGGCGGTGACCGATGGCTCCAACAACTCGCAATCGGTCCGGACCATCGCGCCGGACGGCACTCTCGGCCCGGTCCGGCTGGTCGCCCAGAGCCCCGGTGGTTACGCGTACGCGGGCTCGGTCGCGCTGTCTCCCGGCGGTGGCGGTTCCGTCCTCTACACCGTGACTCCCCAGGACGGACCTGACCAGATCCTCATCCGGGAACTTGATTCCGATCTGACTCCGGTCGGGTCCCCCACCCTGCTCGATACGACCAAGCCCGATTCGACGATCACCCCCGACGGAATCGCCTACTCCGGCAACGGCGACGCGGCCGCACTCTGGATCGACTTTCGGGAAGACGACTGGAACCGGGCCGGGCTGCGAACGTCGATCATGGAGATGACACCCCCCGAGCTCGAAATCTGGGTCCAGCCGAAGGCGGTTCAGGACCAGGAGATCGTGCTCGGTGCCGAGGCCGGTGACCGCAGTGGCGTCACCGTCGATTGGGACTTCGGTGACGGCGGCACGTCCGCCGGCCACTACGTGAAACACACCTTCACCAAGGCCGGCACCTTCGACGTGAAGGTCACTGCCACCGACGGCGCCGGCAACGAAACCGTCAAGACGGGCAAGGTCGAGGTGCTGGCCACGGGTGGTCCGGTCCCGCCCGGGCCGCTCCCGCCGGACACCCAGATCACCGGCAAGCCGGGCAAGAAAGTGAAGGTGAAGACCGCCACCTTCAAGTTCACCTCCTCGCTGACCGGCTCGAAGTTCGAATGCCGCCTCGACAAGGCCGGCTGGACCGACTGCGGATCACCGAAGAAACTCAAGAAACTGAAACCCGGCAAACACAGCTTCAAGGTACG
>DATJUB010000034.1:0-31375 GCA_035502775.1 Solirubrobacterales bacterium
GGGGGCTATTTGGCCGCTGACAGCTGCCAAATCGCCCCCAGTTCACGGGTCTGGCGGGCGCCCGGGTGGCGGCTGACCGGAAGGTGGTCAGCGGCGGAGCTCGCCGCTCTCTATCGCCTCCCGGACCCGTTCGATCACTTCCTCGTTCCAGTCATGCGTGCTGAGCAGGGTGTAGCGCAGGCCGCTGATCACGATGAAAGCCTCGGTCTCGGTGCCGTCGCCGACCAGATCGGCGTCGTGGAGCATCTCGACCACCGGTTCGTACTCCTCGGTGAGCCACAGCTCAGCCACCTCGGCCCGGCTCATGTAGCGGCCGTGGGCCTGGGTCGCGCGGAAACCCCAGGCCTCGACGCTCTCCGCCAGCTGCGCGTACCGGCGGCCCTCGCGCAGCTCGATTCGGTCCCGCTCCGCCGTGGGAAGCGGCACCCGTTCGAAGAAGAGGCGCTCCTGGCTCTTCAGCGGCAGGTCCGATATCCGGAAGTCACCCGGATCGACCACGGTCGTGATCTCGGTCACGTCGGCGTCGATCCGGTCCATTCCCATCTGCCGCGCGACCGACACCCGGTGATGTCCGTCCTCGACAAAGTGCATTCGCCCGATCCGGTAGACCGAGATCGGCGGCATGCTCTCGCCCTTCCGCATCGCGACCGCGATCCGTTCCCAGCGCTGTCGGACCCGGTGCGAGGTCGGCCGGAAGCTCCGGTCGAAGCTGCGGCCGCCGTCGATCGTGCCGACGATCGAGTCCAGGTCGATCGATTGGACTCCGAGGTGGCGCTCACCCTTCCTGCCGAGCGCGGCCAGAACCTCGTCGAAGGGCAGGATCAGATCGATGTCATCGGGCTCGCGCCGCAGCCGGCTGGCGAGACGGCGCATGACCTGGTGGCGGCGGGCCCGCGAGAAATCGGACTGCGCGTCCTGCTGACTGAACCCGGTGTCACCGGCCATGGTCCTGTTCTACCCGACAGCCATGGCCGGCAACCGGCCAGATGCGAACGCGGACGCTGTCCGGCACGACTCCTATGGCAGCCGGCTGATCGACAGGTCGCCGAAGAACTCCTGGAACAAATTGGACTGGTTGTTGATCTCGAGCTGCACCTGATCGCCCGCATTCAGGTTGACCACCGTGCGGTTGGTCGTCTGCGCGTTGTTGATCGGCGCTCGCAGGGATAGGACCAGGACAACGTTGACGTTGAGCTCCGCCATGGGAGTCGAGTCGACCTGTATCCCGTTGACCATCGTCCTCAACGAAGCCCCCGCGGTCTGAGAGAAACTCACGGCCGAGTTCGGGCCGCCCACGACCGTGCCGTCGATCACATACTTGCCTGAGCTGGGGGCCGTGAACATTCCGGTCACCGGGTTGAAGCTTCCCGTGGGGTTGTAGTCCGACTGCCAAAGCGCGAGCGATATCGCCTGCACGGGTCCGACACTGGTCGGGATGTCCAGATGCGCCTCGACCAGAGAATCGACGCCGGACGCGCCGGTTGCCCCGGTGGCGCCCGTCGTTCCCGTGGTTCCGGTGGCTCCCGTGGAGCCCGTGGATCCGGTCGGGCCGGTCTCGCCGGTGGCCCCATTGGCCCCGGTGTTTCCGGTCGGACCCTGAATGCCTATAGGTCCGGTCACGCCCTGGGCTCCGGTCGCACCGGTGCTGCCGCTCACGCCGATCACCGGGCCGGTTGGTCCGGTCGGACCGGGAGGGCCGGTCACACCGAAGCCGGTCGGGCCCGTGGGTCCGGGACCACCGGGGGTTCCCGGGGCTCCCGGGGCTCCCGGGGCTCCCGGAGTGCCCGGCGCTCCCGGTTCGCCGTTCGGTCCCGGCTGCCCGGGAGGTCCGGGAGGACCGACGATCTCCATGCTGGTGCAGATCACGTTGACCGCCTTGCGCCGCTGCTGCCGCGGCACGTTCGGCTTGAAACGGAATACCGAGTAGACGCCCTGGCGGCACTGCTTGATCTCGGCCGGGGTCGAAGCCGTGGCTCCGGGCGGAGATACCTGGGTGGCGACCACGACGAGCATGGCCAGCAGAAGGACGGAAAACACGGTGCGAGGCAGGTACGAGATCACGGTCCGATCCTATTCCGTTCCACGGCCGCTGAGATCGATGTCCGGTCCCATGGGGAAGACACGGCGCTACGGAATCCTTGTGATTGTGAGGCTCGGCTTGTAGGAAACCGGGGTTGCGGTGTTGTTGTCCACCGCGAATCTCAATTGATCGCCGGCATTGAGGCTGTATACCTCCGAGACGACCACCGGTGAGTCGCTGAGCAGCGAATTGAGGCTGAGCACGAATGAGATGTTGACCTTGAGAACCGGGGCACTCGCCGAGTCAAGCGTGGACCCGTTCTTCATCAGCTTGATCTCTGTGCTCTGACCGCCGCCCAGTGCCGACAGCACCGCGCTCACCGGACCCCCGATCGCGGTCATGTCGACCAGATACTGGCCGGTCTCGGGCACCGTGTAGATGCCGGTTATCGGATCGAACGCGGAACCCACATTGCGTGACGTGGAATCCCACCCGATGAACGGGCTGATCGCCGACGCCCCGGCGGCCGTTCCCGAAGAGCTTCCGGTGATCAGGCCGGCCAGACCCGAAATCCCGGGAATGCCCTGGAGTCCGGTCGGTCCGATCAGGCCCTGGAGTCCGGTCGGTCCGATGAGACCTTGGAGTCCAGTCGGTCCGATGAGACCTTGGAGTCCGGTCGGTCCGATCAGGCCCTGGGGTCCGGTCGGTCCGATGATCGACAGCCCATTCTCACCCGTGGCTCCCCTGGCTCCGGTCGATCCCTGAGATCCCGTCGGTCCGACGGGCCCGGTGACCCCACCCGCCGATCCGGCCTCGCCCTTCGGCCCGGTGGCACCCGTAGGCCCGGCGGGCCCGCGCTTGGCGGCACCGCAGATCAACCTGACCGCGGCCTTGCGCTTCTTCACCTTCACCTTCTTCTTGAAGGTGAAGACCGAGGCGACCATCTTCCGGCATTTGGCGGGATTCCCAGCCGATTGGACGGGGCTCGCGAACAGTCCGGCCAGCAACATGGATCCGGCGATCATCGCCGCGGCGACGGTGGTTTTCCCCATTCGGACGGGCATCCTCAAACGAGCCTAACGCCGCCCTCCACCCTTGCCTATACGCAAAATTGCGCACACACCGGAACCCTTCCGTCAACGGTTCACGCTCAGTTCGCGGTCGAAAAAACCGGGTTTTGCGGAAATCTCGGCGGTCCGAGGGCCCACCGCTGCTACTCTGCGTATGTAGGTAGACCGCCTACGCCTCTTTTCCAATCCAGCAATAGGTGGCCTCCAAACCTTGAGCGAGCAGAATTTCCTGGATCGCGAAGGACCGCGTGATGAGTGTGGTGTGTTCGGCGCATATGCGCCAGGACATGACGTAGCCAGACTCGCCTACTTCAGCCTTTACGCCCTCCAGCATCGTGGCCAGGAATCGGCCGGCATCGCCACCTGTGAAGGTGGCCACATCACCACCATGCGTGATTCGGGCCTCGTTTCCCAGGTCTTCAACGAGGACAAGCTGCGGGCACTCACCGGCGACATGGCGATCGGCCACGTCCGCTACTCGACCACCGGCGGCGGCGGCTGGGAGAACACCCAGCCGATCTGGCGTGACGACGGCCGTGAGCTCGCGCTCGCCCACAACGGCAACCTCACCAACGCGGTCGAGCTCTACAACAAGCTGCGCCGCAAGGGCCTCAATTTCCGCGGCACCACCGACTCCGAGATCATCGCCGCCCTGATCTCCAGCGACTACGGCCGCTACATCGAGGACGCGGTCGCGAACGTGATGCCGCAACTGAGCGGGGCCTACTCGACGGTCGTGATGACCAAGCACGCGATCGTCGCCTTCCGCGATCCGTACGGAATCCGCCCGCTCTCGCTCGGACTGCTCGACGGCAACTACGTGATCGCCTCCGAGAGCTGCGCCTTCGACATCATCGGCGCCGAGCTGGTCCGGGAGATCAACCCGGGCGAGATGGTCTCACTGAGCGAACGCGGGCTCGAGTCCCGCCAGGTGGTCAAGTCCGAGCGGGTCGCCCACTGCGTCTTCGAACACATCTACTTCTCCCGGCCCGACACGATCCTGGAAGGCCAGCGCCTCCAGACGGTCCGCGGCAAGATGGGGGAGATCCTGTGGCGCGAGGCGCCGGTCGAGGCCGACCTCGTGATCTCGGTTCCCGACTCCGGCACCCCGGCCGCCCGCGGCTTCGCCCGCGCCTCCGGCCTGCCCCAGGACGACGGGCTGATCAAGAACCGCTACGTCGCCCGCACCTTCATCCAGCCCGGCCAGGAGCTGCGCAAGCATGGTCTGCGGATGAAGTTCAACCCGCTCACCGAGATCATCGAGGGTCAGCGGGTCGTGGTGGTCGACGACTCGATCGTGCGCGGCAACACCACCCGGCAGATCGTGAAGATGCTGCGCGACGCGGGCGCCAAGGAGGTCCACCTGCGGATCTCGGCCCCGCCGATCCGCTACGGCTGCAACTACGGGGTCGACATGTCGAGCCGTGAGGAGATGGTCGCCCACGAACGGACCGTCGAGCAGATCGCCGAGCACGTCGGAGCGGACTCGCTCGCCTACCTCTCTATGGAAGGCGTCTACGAAGCGGTCGGCACACCGGCCTCGGTCCATTGCGACGCCTGCTTCACCGGCAACTACCCGCTAGGCGACGATCCCGCCGACGCCGACGGCAAGTTCGACCTCGAGCAGCTCGCGGTCCTGCCGGTCCGCTGACCACCTCGCCGGCTAGGCGGGCGCGGAGAATTCGATCGTCACCAGCCGGTTCGGAGCGGCGAGCGCCGATCTGGCGGCGGCATCCACCAGAGCGTGCTCGATGCCCGCCTTGGCAGAAGCTTCCTCCAACAGATCCAAATGGTCGGCGGGGCTGAGCAACTCGATATTCGCGGCCACACCGCGCTCAAAGGCAACCCGGCAAAAATCGCCGTCTATCTCCAGCGAAGCATCCCATCGCCGAGCCTCGATGAGATCGATCGAGAGCGCATTCGCCTCGCTGTCAAAGTCCGCTTTCACTGATTTCTCCTTTCGTGAAGGCTAACAACCAGGTTCGGCCTGTCAACCGCAAGCACCACGCGAACCGTCCTGCCTCCCACAACCCCAAGGTACCTGGGTCTTCCCGCGGGATCCAGATCGTAGGGACGATGCCCAGAGACGATCCTTTCGATTTCCGAACTGGAGACGCGAAGTCTTCTCATCCGGTTCTTCGCGTGCCTGCTGAACTCAAGCTCCATGGTCCGTCGAGATGAGGGAACGTGAAACTCTCCCCCTGCCGCCAGGAAACGAAATGCGGCAGGATGACGGAGTGAACTCGGCCGAACCGACATTCCGTCTCGTGGTCCTGGCCTCCGGCGGAGGCACGAACCTGCAGGCGATCCTCGACACCCTGCATGGCCGCGACGGGATCGTCGTGGCCGGTGTCGGATCGGACAAGCCCGAAGCCTTCGCTCTGGAGCGCGCCCGTTCGGCCAAGGTCGAGACCGGTGTGTTCACCAGGGAACGCCACGGCGACCGACTCGCCCGCGACCTGGCGATGGCCGACTGGATCGATTCGCTCGACGCCGATCTGGTCGTTCTGGCCGGCTACATGCAGTTGGTCTCGCCCGAGTTCGTGTCCCGGTTCCGCGGCCGGATCGTCAACGTGCACCCCGCGCTCCTGCCGTCCTTCCCCGGGCTCGACGCGATCGGGCAGGCGATCGAACACGGCGTCCGGATCACCGGGGTCACCGTTCATTTCGTCGACGAGGGCACCGACACCGGGCCGGTGATCCTGCAGCGGGCCGTGGAAATTCCCGCAAATTGGGAACGTGAGCAGCTCGAAGAGGCGATTCACGCGATCGAGCACGAGATCTACCCCGAGGCGATCGGCATGATCAGCCAGGGCAGGGTTAGGATCGCTGCCGACAGTCCCCGTCAAGTAATCATCGATCAGTAAAGGTGGAGATGGACAACATCGATCCGACCAACGGCCCGATCAAGGTGAAGCGCGCCCTGATCTCGGTCTCAGACAAAACCGGCGTGACCGACTTCGCCGCCGGACTGGTTCGATCAGGTGTGGAGATCCTTTCGACCGGCGGCACCGCGCAGGCCCTGCGTGACGCGGGCATCGAGGTGATCGACGTCTCCGAGTTCACCGGGCAGCCGGAGATCATGGACGGCCGGGTCAAGACCCTCCACCCCAAGATCTACGCCGCGATCCTCGCCCGCCGCTCTGACCCGAGCCATGTCGCCGTGCTGGAGTCCGAGGACATCCCGCCGATCGATCTGGTCTGCGTGAACCTCTACCCGTTCGAAGAGACGATCGCCAAGGAGGGTGTGAGCCCCCAGGACGCGATCGAGAACATCGACATCGGCGGCCCGACCATGATCCGCGCCGCCGCCAAGAACCACGAGGACGTGGTCATCGCGGTCAAGCCCGAATGCTACGACGCGATCCTGGCCGAGATGGACGAGACCGGCGGTGAGGTCTCCGCTTCGACCCGTCACTGGCTGGCCAACGAGGCCTTCGCCCAGACGGCCCGCTACGACTCCGCCATCTCACGCTGGTTCTCCGAGTCCTACGAGGCCTTCCCGGAACACCGGGTGATCGCCTTCGAGAAGCAGCTCGACCTGTCCTACGGCGAGAACCCGCACCAGCGGGCCGCGCTCTACTCCGAGGTTGGCCTGGACAGCCACGTGCTGACCGATATGGCCAAGCTCCACGGCCGGGCCCTCTCCTTCAACAACGTGCTCGACCTCGATTCGGCCCGCAAGCTGCTGGCCGACCTCGAAGGCCCCGCCTGTGTGATCGTCAAGCACAACAATCCCTGTGGTGTGGCGATTGGCGACAGCGGACTCGATGCCTACGAGCGGGCCCGTGACTGCGATCCCGTCTCCGCGTACGGCGGCGTGATCGCGATCAACCGGACGGTCGACAAGGCCCTGGCCGAATCACTCCACAAGAACTTCGTCGAAGTCCTGGTCGCCCCCGGCTACGAGGACGAGGCGCTGGAGGTCCTGCAGCAGAAGGAGGCGATCCGGATCTTCACCGATCAGGCGAGCCCCCAGCCCGATCCGGCCGAGAAGGACATCAAGCGGGTCCGTGGCGGCATCCTGATCCAGGATCGCGACGGCGAGCCCGAACAGCGCGAGATGATGGAGGTCGTGACCAAGGCCAAGCCCTCCGAGGACGCCTGGGCCGACATGCTCTTCGCCTGGACCGTGTGCCGCCACGTACGTTCGAACGCGATCGTCCTGGTCAAGGACGGGGTCACGCTCGGGATCGGTGCCGGCCAGATGAGCCGGGTCGATTCCACCCGCCTGGCGATCGAGAAATGCCGCGACGCCCACGGCGACGAGGCCGACGATCTGCTCACCGGCAGCGCCGTCGCATCCGACGCCTTCTTCCCGTTCGCCGACGGTCCCGCCGCGGCGATCGAGGCCGGTGCGACCTCGGTGATCCAGCCTGGCGGATCGAAGCGTGACGGCGAAGTGATCGAAGCCTGTGACGAGTCGGAGACCGCGATGGTCTTCACCCGTCACCGCCACTTCCGCCACTGAGAAGGACGGAACCCGCGCGACCGGCCCTTCGGCCGGCCGCGCCGGGTCCGCACCGCCCTACGGCAGCGGCGGATCGAACGAGAACTTGTGCACCTTGTCGGTGCCGGTATCGGTGATGAACACGTTGTCCCGGCCGTCGACATGGATTCCGTGCGGGGCTACGAACTGTCCGCCCGGCTTGCCCGTGCTCGACCACTGAGTCAGGAACTTGTGGTCCGGGGCGAACATCTGGACGCGTGAGTTGTTGCCGTCCACGACATAGACGTTGCCCTTGCGGTCAGACGAGATGCCCTTCGGGCAGTCGAATCTGCCGGCACCGGAGCCCTTGGTGCCCCACTGGTCGAGGATGAATCCGAGCGGCGAGTACTTGATCACCCGGTTGCTTTCGCAGGAGGTGGCGAAGATGTTCCCTCCGGGGTCGGAGGTGATCGAGGCGCCATTGGTTCCGGAACCGCCGAGCCCGAAATCGTCGGGCATCATCCACTGCAGCACGAAGCTGCCGTCGGCAGTGAACCGCTGGATCCGCTCCCAGCGATCCCAGACGTAGATGTTGCCGAACGGATCCTGGGTCACGCTCCGGGGGACGTAGAACTTGCCCGGCAGCAGGTTCGGGGTCCACCCGCCCCACATCTTGATCAGGTTGCCGTTGGTGTCCTGGATCTTGACCCGGTCGTTGTGGGCGTCGCCCAGGACGAGCCGGTTGGACTTGTCGATCGAGATCCCCATCGGCGCGCTGAGCAGATGGCCTTCCTGGAGCGGGTCCGCGGCTTCGCCGGAGATACCCCACTTCTTGATGAAGATTCCATCCTTGTTGAATTTCTGGACCCGATCGAGCGACACGTCGGTCACATACACGTTGCCGCCCGAATCGGTGGCGAGATCGAACGGTGACTCGAACTGCCCGTTTCCGGTGCCCTTCGATCCCCAGGAGGTCTTGAAGTCCGGGGGATCCTGGGCGTGAACCGGAGCGCTGAGACCGAGACCGAACATGGCGATCACGGCGGTGGTGAGAAATGCGCGCCAGGAGGCGCGCCTGATTGTCGAATTCAACTTCACTCTCCTCGAGTATTGGTCAATTCGATCAACCTGCCAGCCGCGTCGCCGACTGTCATGGGGGCAGGGGCCCCATGCCGGGAATCAGGGGTGACCCCCACCGGTTCCGGCCTTCCCGCCGGCCGGCGCTACTCGGTCCGTTTCACCTTCAGCACCTTGACCCGACGCTGGCCGGGTTCGCCGATCGCGATCTTGGCGACCCCCTTCGGGGAAGCCAGCGGTCCGTAGTACAGGTATGCCTGCTGCCTGCCGCTGATCGCGTACGAGCGGCTGAAGGTCGCCTCGCCCTTGGCCGAGTACCGCAGGATCGACACCTCGTAGCGCTGACGGGCCTTCGATTTCGCTCCGATCTGGAGCAGGTTGTACCTGACTTTCTTGGCGAAGAAGAAGGTGCTGCGCGCCGGGGCTCCCGGAGTGGACACCTCGATCCGGTAGGAGGCCTTCTCGCCCTGTGCCCCGAAGGTCACCGACGGGTTCGACTTGACACCGGATTCGGTCACGATCAGGGTCTGGCGCTCGGGGGAAAGCCGGAGCACGGCGTTCCTGCCCGGTCCCACCCGCAGATCCTCCGCGGTCGCATCGAAGGTCGGGCCGACCACGGTGACGCTCTCCCGGTCGATCCGGTCGAGACCCGAACCATCGACCTTGATGCGGAGCTCCAGGTTCTTCGGAATCAGATAGGTCGGCTCCAGTGAGTCGCCGATGTTCTCGATTCCCCCGTCGGCGGCCGGCTCCGGTCCGCCCGAGGTCCTGGGAAGCACCTTCGCGCCCGGGATCTGGTTGACCAGCCGACCGTCGATGAAGCCCGTCCTGCGGCCCTTCTGGTCGGTGATCAGGAGATGGGCGCCCCGGTCGGCCGCCGAGGCCAGCGAGATCTGGTTGTGCTTCGAGTTGGCGCCGCGGCGGCCCACGCAGAAGGAGCAGGCCTGGACCCCGAGACCCGGGGTCGCCAGCGACACCTGGAGGGTCTTGGTCTTCGCGTCCCCCTCGTAGAGGGCGCCGGGCTCACCCGGCTTGGTCGCCGCGTAGTAGGACCACTTGTTCCGGTTGCGGTCGATCACCAGATACCGGCCGGCGTCGCCGGGCCAGTTGTTGTCGTAGACGCGGACATGGAAGATTCCCGCGCCCATGTCCTCGACCGCGTACGGGGTGATCGCGTGACCTTGAGAGAAGCCCGGCTGGAAGATGTTGAAGGCATAGCTCTCCTGACCGGTGCCTCCCAGGTTGCGGATCAGATACTGGAGGATCTTCTCGGGGGTTCCCGTGACCCAGCTGTTCTGCACCTTGGGAACGGTCTGGAACGCCCAGGCGCGGGCGATCGCCCGCTGGAGCTTGGCGTTGTTGAAGTTGAGGTCGAACGCGTTGGGACCACCGCCGAACGCTTCGATCGATTGGTACCCGAATCTCGGCAGCTGACCCTTCTTGATCAGGTTCGCCAGCACCGCGAATCCGTAGCAGTGACCACCGCCCATGCTCGTGTTCTGCTCCTCCATCCAGGCGCGGGCCGCATGCGTGAGTACGCAGCGTGAACCCTTGCCGCTCAGGCAGACCGCATTGCCGAACAGGAGCTGCATCTGGTTCGAATCGAGGTTGACCGCGCCGTCCCCATCGCCGTAGTTCGGGAAGGAGAACCCGTTCACATCGACCTTGAATCCCGAATCGGCGACGACCGTGCCGGCGTTCGCGGTCCCGGTGAAACCGAGAAAGGAGAGAGCGAGAATGAGGAAGAGACGCATCAGGTTCTGGCGCATCGGCCGAATATAGAAAACAACGAACCGATCGGGAGGCACGTCGTGGCCATGGGTGGCAGAATTGCCGGGCCCCCTTAGCTCAGGTGGTTAGAGCTGCAGGCTTTTAACCTGTGAGTCCTCGGTTCGAATCCGAGAGGGGGCATTAACAAGGAATCGGAATCGCTTCGCTTCGCTGTGCGATTCCGATTGCGACACCTCCGAAGCGAAAGCGGCGCTTGCTGCCTTCAACCCAAGCCCGGCAGGCCCTCTTCGGGAGTTGAGGCTTCGGCGTAGAGGCGTTTGGGGATCCGGCCCGCCAGGAACGCGGCGCGGCCGGCCTCGACCGCCGACTTCATCGCCGAGGCCATCAGGTCCGGGTCCTCGGCGCGGGAGATCGCCGAGGCGAGCAGAACCGCGTCACAGCCCAGTTCCATCGCCAGCGCCGCATCGGAGGCGGTACCGATCCCGGCGTCGAGGATCACCGGTACTTCGGCCCTTTCGACGATGATCGCGATGTTGTACGGATTGCGGATCCCGGCGCCGGAGCCGATCGGCGAACCCAGCGGCATCACCGCGGCACAGCCGACGGCTTCGAGCCGGCGGGCCAGGATCGGATCGTCGCTGGTGTAAGGGAGCACCGTGAAGCCGTCGTTGACCAGATCCTCGGCGGCCCGCAACAGCTCGACCGAATCCGGAAGCAGGGTGCGGTCGTCGCCGATCACCTCGAGTTTGATCCACTCGGTGCCGAAGGCCTCACGGGCCAGTTTCGCGGTCTTCACCGCGTCACGCGCGGTGTAGCAGCCGGCCGTGTTCGGCAGGACGAAGAGACCGAGACGATCGACCACCTCCATCACCGAACCCTGGGCCGCCGGATCGAGGCGGCGGAGCGCGACCGTGATGATCTCGGTGCCGGCCACCTCCAATGCGCTCGACATCGCCTCCAGCGAGCGGAACCCGCCGCTTCCGGCGATCAGCCGCGATCCCCACTGGCGGCCGCCGAGCTGCCAGCCCTCCGAGCCGCCCTGGATCGCCGAGACGACCTCGACCGAGTCGTCCTCCCGGACGACCGTCTCCCGCCACATCGCCCTCGGCACGACCTCGCCCTGAAGCGCGGCCGCGATGCCGCGCTTGGCCGGATCGGCTCCGGCCAGCTCGATCACCCGCTCGAGGGTGAGGCCGGCCTCGACCTGGCGCCGTTCTCCGTTGAGTTCGATGTTCATCTCGATGCTCCCGCCTTCGTCTTCGCCTTGTCGAACCGGGCCGGCGAGGCCGCGGTGATCGGACCGGAAAGGGTGCCGCCGTCGGCCAGATCGGCGATCGCCCGGGCCGTGATCGGTGCCAGCAGAATGCCGTTGCGGTAGTGGCCGGTGGCGAGGAGAAGGCCCTCTATCCTGGTCGGACCGACCACCGGAAGGTTGTCCGGCGTGCCCGGGCGAAGGCCCGCGACCGCGTCGACGAACTCCAGTTCGGCGACCTCGGGAAGCAGCCGGTACGCCTCCCGGAGCAGTTCGTGGATGCCTCCCGCGGTCACCCGGTCGTCGAATCCGAGTTCCTCGACCGTGGCACCGATGATCAGACGGCCATCCCGCCTCGGCACCAGGTAGACCCTCTCGGAAGCGAGAATCCGGTCGCAGACGTGATCGGCGGGATCGCCCCTGAGCTCGACGATCTGCCCCTTCACGGGACGAACGGGCGGGCGCACATCGGACGGCAGCCACTCGGCCCGGCCGGACTCCGCACCGACCGCGGCGATCACGGTACGGGCGGCGATCCGCTCCCGGCCCTCGAGCTCCACCCCTTCGACCCGGCCCCGCTTCTGCTGGATCCCGGTGACCTTCACCCCGGACCTCACGACGACCCCTTCCCGTTCGAGCGCCTCCAGCAGTCCGGTGACCAGCACCCGGGGATCGACCGTGCCGTCGTCCTCGACCAGCACCGCGCCGGTCAGTGAGGGTGTGAGGCCAGGTTCCAGATCACGCGCCGCGCCCGGCCCGAGCCACTCCGCCCGCAGACCGGAGGCCAGCTGCAGATCGTGGACCCGCCTCAGCTCGGCGGCCTCGTCGCGGTCGAGGGCGACGTGCAGGCCGCCCATGCGTCGATATCCGAGAGTGCCACCACAGGCACGTTCCACCGAAGCGATGAACTCGGGATACATGCCGGCCGAGAGCATGTTGATCTCGAGCAGCGCCGGCTCACCGAAGTCGAGTTCACCGACCGGGGCGAGCATGCCGGCCGCCACGCTGGTCGTTCCCGCGCCGGGCCGGCCGCGATCGACCACCAGCACCGAGGAACCGAGCGAATGCAGCTCCCAGGCGATCGCGAGACCGATCATCCCGGCCCCGACGATCACCGCGTCGAAGTTCTGCTCTGTCTGTTCGGACTCGATCGAGTTCATTGATACCCGGATCCCGAACCGCCCACTCCCTCTCGCCGGAATTGCCCGGATCAGGTTCAGGCGGTCGGCGGCTCTTTCGCCGCCCTCTCAGCCCGATGTCCGGGCTCCCGCAGGTCCTCTCGATGGTATCGGCTCCTCGCTCGGCTGCTCGCTGAGATACTGCTCCCATGAGCTTTTCCCCCGCAGACGGAATCGGCGCCCTCCGGCGCGAGCGCCTGCGCACCGCCCGCCTCTATTTCGTCTGCGACGCCCGCCCGAACGGCGAGGACCCGGAACCGCTGCTGAAGGCCGCCCTCGACGGCGGGGTCGACCTGGTTCAACTGCGCGAGAAGAGCGGCGATGTGCGGGTGATCGAACGCTCCGCTCAGACCTTCCGCCGGGTATGCGACACCTACGGCGTGCCGTTCGTGATCAACGACGATCCCGAGCTCGCGGTCTCCTGCCGGGCCGACGGGGTGCACGTCGGCCAGGACGACATGCCGATCGAGGAGGTCCGCCGAATCGTCGGGGCCGACCTGCTGATCGGGCTCTCGACCCACTCGCCCGAACAGATCTCGGCGGCCGCCGGACAGGCCCCGGACCACATCAGCGTCGGCCCGGTCTGGGAGACCCCGACCAAGGCCGGACGCCCCGCGGTGGGACTGGAGCTGGTCCACCATGCCGCGACCCACACGACCCTGCCCTTCTTCGCGATCGGTGGCATCGATGAGGAGAACGTGGCCGAGGTACTCGCCGCCGGTGCCCGCCGCGTCTGCGTCGTCCGGGCGATCCGTGACGCGGCCGATCCGGCCGCGGTCGTCCGCTCGCTCCGGCGTGCGTTCGCTGCGGTCGGCGGAGAGGTGCTTCCCGGTGGCTGAGTCGCCGCGCCGGGCGAACCGGAGGAAGAGCCGTCCCGGCCAGAACGGCAACGGACCCGCGCCCGAAGAGCCGACACTAGACGGCGCAGAGGCGATGAAGCGCGGCTACGCCAAGGCCGAGATCAAGAACCAGAAGGTGCGCGAATCGCTCGAGCCGCTCGAGCCCGGCGAGCGTCCCACGGTGGTCACCGTGGGAGCCGTCTTCGCCCTGATCGTCGCCCTGATCCTGTGGGGCTCCGCCGCGGTCGCCCTGTTCACCGGGGCCGAGGTCAACGGCGAAAAGGTGAACATCGCCCAGTGGGCGAGCCTCGCGGCGATCTTCAGCCTCATGGCCTGGGGCATGTGGAAAGCCCGCTACTGGGCGGTGCTGGGCTTCCAGATGCTGCTCGTCCTGCTGATCCTGGCCTGCGTGCTCGGCCTCGTGGTGGCGGGCACGCTGCTGCAGATGGTGAGCACGACGCTGCTCGCGATCGGCCTCTGCCTGCTCTTCTTCTTCATGGTCAAGGCGATGGCCAGGATCCAGATGCCACAGGGGCCGAACAGCCGCTGAACGCAACTTCTGGCCTCCGGGGTAGTTTTCACAACATATGAACAACTCCCTCTCAGGCCGTTCGCGGCCGCACAGTCTTCCCCTCTTCCTGCCACTCGCTCTGGTCGCGTCACTGCTGCTCGCGCTCGCCATCGCCGGTCCCGCCGCGAAGGCGTCGGCCAGCGACTACACCCCGGAGGAGCGTCAGCAGTACTTCGACTCCGGCAAGTACACCCAGGATCTCGACTTCGTCGCGGCCCACGCGCGCAAGTTCATCATCGAGCGGACCCAGCCGACGATCAAGATCGTCCAGACCTGCAGGGCCAAGGGATTCCGCATCGGCAAGAAGGATCCGGGGGTCGACCCGGCCGCCGACTACACCGTGCCGGTCACCGTTCCGAAGTCCCAGCTGCCCGACAAGATCGTGAAGGCACCGAAGGCCGGTCTCGGACCCGTGACCAAGCCGGCCCTGCCGCGGGTCAAGTACCCGAAGGCGAAGAAGGCCAAGCGCATCACCAAGAAGCGCTGCGCGAACCTGCCGAAGCTGGCGATCGCCATGGATCTCGACGAGACCGCCGTCTCGACCTACCTCTACGGATCGAACGCGCCGGACTATGACGCGGGCGAATTCGACCATCTGATCGCCGGCGACCAGACCGCGATCCCGCAGATGCTGAAGCTGTACAGGCTCGCCCAGAAGCGCGGTCTCGCCACCTTCGCGATCACCGCGCGTCCGGACACCGCGGAGCTCCGCGCGAGCGCCGAGGCCAACCTGAAGTCGATCGGCTACAAGGCGCTGACCGGCCTCTACATGAGGACCTCCCCGATCGTCGAGAAGGGGATCATCAAGAACTCGCAGCGCGCCGAGATCGTCAAGCGCCGCGGCTACAAGATCATCGCCATGTTCGGTGACCAGAACAGCGATCTGAGGACCGGCTTCTACGAGCGCGGCTTCAAGTATCAGAGCGCGGTCACACCCGAACAGGACTGAGTCCGCGTTTCCTCCTCCGGTTCCGCCCGGATCACCCCCACAGACGGGGGATATCGGCGGAACCGGAGGGAAGCAGTTCGGTAGTCTCGGCTGACAATGGCTGAGAACACTTTTGACGTAATCGTTATCGGGGGTGGACCGGGCGGATACGTTGCCGCAATCAGGGCCGCCCAACTGGGCAAGAAGACCGCCGTGGTCGAGAAGGACAAGGCCGGCGGGCGCTGCCTGAACTACGCCTGCATCCCGGCCAAGACCATGCTTCACACGGCCGAGGTGCTCGATCACGCCCAGCACAGTGCCGATATCGGCGTCAAGGTCACCGGCGCCGAACTCGACTGGGATGCCCTCGGCAAGCGCCGCAGCGATGTCTCCGCCGGACTCTCCAACGGAGTCCAGGGCCTGTTCAAGAACAACAAGATCGAGTTCATCGAGGGCGAAGGCAGCCTGACCGCGGAAGGCGACGTGAAGGTCGGCGACACGACCTACGCCGCCGCCAAGGTGATCATCGCCACTGGATCCGTCGCCCAGGCGATTCCCGGTGTCGAGTTCTCCGACCGGGTGCTCGACACCTGGGGCGCCTGGTCACTGCCGGAGCAGCCCGGCTCGATCGCCGTGGTCGGTGCCGGCGCCTCCGGCTCCGAGATCGCCTCCGCCTACATCCGCTTCGGCACCGACGTCAAGCTGATCGAGATGCTCGACCAGATCCTTCCCGCCGAGGACAAGGACGTGGTCCGGGTCGTCGAGCGCACCTTCAAGAAGCAGGGCATCGAGGTCTCCACCGGCACCCCGGTCGAGAACGTGGAGGCCGGCGACAGCTCGGTCAAGTTCACCTACGGCGACAATCAGGCCGAGGTCGACTACCTGGTGATCGCCGGTGGACGCAAGCCCGACATCGAGGCCCTGGGGCTGGATGCGGCGAAGATCGAGCTGGAGGAGAACGGCAAGGTCAAGGTCGACGAGTTCCAGCGGACCTCGAACCCGAAGGTCTACGCGATCGGCGACCTCGTGCGCGGTGCCGCCCTGGCCCACAAGGCGATGGAGGAGGGTGTGGTCGCGGCCGAGCACGCCGCCGGGGAGACCCCCCAGCCGGTCAACCTCGACCTGGTTCCCGGAGCCACCTTCTGCCACCCGCAGGTCGCCAGCGTCGGACTGACCGAAGCCCAGGCCAAGGAGGCCGGCCACGACATCAAGGTCGGCAAGTTCAAGCTCGGCGGCGTCGGCGCCGGAACGGTCTATGACGATCGTGACGGCATGGTCAAGCTGGTCGTGGACAAGAAGTACGGCGAGATCGTCGGAGCCCACATCGTCGGCAACCGGGCCTGCGACATGATCGCCGAGCTGGTCGCCGTGATGGCCCTCGAGGGCGGGATCCAGGAGCTCCAGCAGATCATGCATCCCCACCCGACCATCTCCGAAGCGGTGCTCGAGGGAGCCCGCGCGGTCGACAAGTGGGCGACACACGCCTAGAACTGAACGGGGCCAAACGCGATCCCGGCATTCCGCCGGCCGTTTGACCCCCTATTCGCGGGCTATCGGGAGACAGAACCCCCGATAGCCCGCGCATCGAATCGAACCGCTCAGCCCTTGACTCGGTAGATCGTTCCGGTTAGGTCTCCGGTGTAGACGAACCCGTTGTGGAGGGCCACCGAGAGGACCGGAGCCACGTATCCGCTCAGGAACGGGGCGGGCGTGGAGCCTGAGGTGTCGGTGGTCGCGATCCCGGGTCCGTTGCCCGGCAGGCCGCCGAACATGGCGACGAACAGCTTCCGGCCGTCGGCCGCCAATCCCATCGGGGACTGGGCCGACTCACCCTTCTCGAGGATCATGAACGGCTTGGTGAAACCGCCGCAGTCGGCGATGACCGCCCAGTTGCACTTCGGGAATCCGAAGTTGGCGCCGCGCTTCGCCCTGACCAGGAGGTCCGGGGCGGTGGTTCCGGCCGGCAGATCCTGGGCGAGCACCGAGACGATCGGGCTCTTCTCGCCCCTGGCGAAGGTCAGCATCCAGGGCTGGCGCAGCCCCTTGGACTCGACCCTCAATCCCTTGCCGGAGGTCTTCACCGAGACCACGGTGTTGGCGTACTTCATCGGGTTCGCCTTGTGGTCGAACTCCTGCTTCAGCTGGACGCCGGTGTAGAGCCGTCCGTCCGGTCCCATCGCGAGGCCGCTGAACCCGGTCTTCGGGCCCTTGACCAGCCGGCGCTTCTGCTTGAAGCGCTTGCCGTTCCACTTGCTGTAGACCGCGAGCTCGGTGCCCTGGGTCGCGTAGAGCCTGCCGCGCTTCCAGAGCACGCCGAAGACCGCGGCGGGCGATCCGGGAACCTTGGTCGCGACCTTCGATCCGGGCTTGACCACGAACAGGCCACCCTTGTACGGACCCTCCTGGGCACCGGCGATGAAGGTGTTCCCGCCGCCGAAAGCGATCTGGGTCGGGACCGGCACGCCTGTGGCGAAGGTCTGGACGGCGTTGCCGTTTGCTGCCACGGGCGGTGGCGGCGGCCCGGGAGGCATGTCTCCCGCGCTCGCGGACGCGGTCATGGACAGGGCCGCGAAGGCGGCCGCGACGATACTGAGAATCTTCTTCAATGTTCCCCGGTTCTGTTGAAGCTCTCCGCGGCGGACGACCGCGGACTGATTGTTCAACAACCTACAGAGAGTTGTTCCCACAACGAAAAACGGCGCCCCCGTCCGGGACGCCGCTTCCGCTACAGAGGTGAGAACTGGGGGTAGGGTCTAGCCCTTCACCTCGTAGATCGAGCCGGTGAGATCACCGACGTAAACCTTGCCCTTGTTGGTCGCCACCGAAAGCACCGGGGCGACGAAGCCGGTCATGAACGGCTTGATGCCCGTTCCGTCGGTCTTCAGCCGGACGACCTTCATCGCGCTGAAGAGCGCCACGTAGAGGTCGTCGCCGATCGAGCCGATGCCCATCGGTGACTGCTGGACCTTGCGCTTCTTGACCGGGACCGCGTCGAGCTTGACCAGTGGTTCGGTGAAGCCCTCGCACTTCGCGGCGTCGAGCCAGTCGCAGGCCGGGAACCCGTAGTCATCGCCGGGAGCGGCGTTGACGATCAGATCCGGAGCACCGTTGTTGGCCGGCAGGTCCGGTCCGAGATCGGAGACGAACGGATTCGGGTTGCCCTTGGCGAAGGTCAGCATCCACGGCTGGCGCAGTCCTGTCGTGACGACCTTTACGTCCTTGCCGTCTCCGGTCATCGAGACGACGCTGTTGCCGTAGAGCGAGGGATCCTCGGCGTGGTCGTACTTCTGGTTGAGGGCGACGCCCGCGTACAGACGACCGTCGGGTCCGAAAGCGAGACCGCTGAACCCGGTGAACTTCTTCGGGCCGGCGAAGATCTTCTTCGACTTACGGAATCCCTTGCCGTTCCATCCGGTGAAGCGGATCACGTCACGGCCGGCACTGACATAGACCTGTCCGCCCTTGACCGCGACGCCGAAGGCGCTCTTGGGACTCTTCTTGACCAGGACGGCCTTCTTGGAGCGGGGCTTGACCGCGTAGAGGCCACCCTTCATCGGGCCTTCGGCCGCACCGGCGACGAACGCCGTCTTGCCCGAGAACGCGACCTGGGTGGGGATCGCCACGCCGGTCGAGAAGACCTTGACCTTGGCGCCTCCCGCGGCCTTCGGCAGCGGCGGGCCCTTCGGGGCGGCGTCGGCCGCGGCCGGGGCGAGCAGTGCCGCGACGGCGCAGGTGGCCCCGAAAGTCTTGAATCTGTGTTTCATCGTTTCCTTTGGTTGGTGTGGTTCGCGTTACTTGCGAATCTTGGTGTTGAGGGTGAAACCGGCGGTGTTCCCGGCGCGGTCGGCCAGGTTCGAGACGACGGTCAGCTTCAGGGGCCTCTTGAGCCGCTTCAGTTTCTTCTTGGTCTTGGCGGTCGGCTTCAGCCTGAGCTTGGCGGTGCCCGCATGGGCCAGATTCGCGGTGGCGGCGAACCCGATGCCCTTGGTCGCCCGGCCCTTCCTGGACGGCTTGGCGACTACCGGCCCCGAGCATGCCTCGGAACAGCTCAACTTGACCTTCAGGCCCTTCTTCAATGCCCTCAGCCTCTGCTTCGGGGAGGTCAGCTTGATCACCGGAGCGGTCACGTCGATGAGCGGTGGGTCTGGGTCCGGGTCGGGGTCTGGGTCCGGATCCACAGGCCCGCGGCCCTGGACCGTGACGCGGCGGACGATCCCGCTCTCGTTGCCGGCGTCGTCGGCCGCGCTCACCTCGAAGGTGTGATCGCCGACCGCCAGCGACAGGTCCATCCCGGCATCACAGGCCACGGAGGCACCGCTGTCGACGGAACAGGTCTGGTCGGAGCCGTGAGGATCCTCGGCGGTCCACGAGTAGCTGACGTCCCCGCTCGTCACCGTCGATCCATCGGCGGGACCGCCCGTGAACACCAGAGCGGGCGGCGTGCGATCGACCACGAACAGGTGGCGCACGGTGGTCGTATTGCGGACGGCGTCGTCGGCGTGGACCACGAACTGCCACTCACCCTCGCCGAGGGCCTCGGCGGAAGTGAAGGGCACGTTCGGTGCGCACTCGAAATTCTCCTTGTCGGGCCCACGGTCCTGGATCACGCAGCCGGCGCGGAAGTAGTCGGCCGACCGCGAGGAGAAGGTGAACTGCGGGGTGACCGCGTTGGTGATCACCGGGCCTCCCACCTCCACCTCCGGTGGGGTCCGGTCGATCAGGAAGTTGCGCGGCCGGGTGATGCCGACGTTGCCGGAGGGGTCGTACGCCTTCGCCTTCAGGTTGTGGACCTCCGCCCTGAGACCGGTGAGATCGAGGATCACATCGAAGTTGGGAGCGTGCGCGGTCGCGACCACCCGGTCGTCGATCGCGTACTCCACCGTGCTCACCCGGTCGTCGTCGAAGGCGATGACCCCGGCCGGAAGCGTGGCACCGAAAACGGTCGAAGCCCACGGCTTGAGCTCCACGTCCGGATCCTGCGTGTCGGCGAGGGTCGCGGAACCCCCGGGCTCACCGAACGCCGCCTGGGGACCGAGAGCGGTCACCAGCAGGATCGCAAGGAGAATCAGCGTCTTCTTCATCGTGTTCCTCGTTTCGGTGGGCGGGACGGCATCATGCGATTCGCTCTACTTGCGGACTTTCGTCTTGAGGCTGAAGCTCGCGGCATTGCCTGAGGCGTCGGCCAGCTTCGAGACGACGGTCAGCTTCAGCGGCTTCCTGATCCGCTTCAGCTTCCTCTTCGCCTTCGCGCTCGGCATCAGCCTGATCGCCGCGGTTCCGGCGGCGGAGATGCCGACCCTGCCGGTGAGCTTGATGCCCCTGGTCTGCCGGTTCGGCCTGGTCGCCTTGGCGGTCAGGGTTCCGGAGCAGGCCTCGGAGCAGCTCACCGTGACCTTCAGGCCCTTCTTCAATGCCTTCAGCCTCTGCTTCGGGGAGGTCAGCCTGATCACCGGAGCGGTCCTGTCCTCGACCGGGAATTCCGGGTCGGGATCGGGATTGGCGTTGGTCCCGTTCCTCAGCACTTTCACGGTCCTGCCGAGAGTGGAGACGTTGCCCGCGAGGTCGGTCGCCGTCAGGGCGAAGCCGTGGTCACCCTTGAGCAGAGACTTGGCGGCGGAGCGATCGCACGGCGCCGCCGCGGCGTCATCCCACGAGCACATCTGGGTGACACCGAGGCCGTCGGACACGGTCCAGTCGTACCTGATGTCACCCTTCTCGACCGTGGCTCCGTCGGCCGGGCCAGAGGTGATCGCCAGTTCGGGAGCGGTGCGGTCGACCACGAAATCATGGCTCGTGGCCTTTTGGTTGCCCGCCTGGTCGGTCGCGACGACCCGGAACCGCCAGGCGCCCTCGTCCGGCACCTCCTCGGTGAACGGCACCCCGGCCTCGCAGGGGACCACCGAGTCGGGGGCGTCCGGCGCGACGATGTCGCAGCCGGCGGACTCCAGATCCGGCGAAAGGGACGTGAAAGAGAAGGATGGTGCGGCCGCGTTCGTCGCCGTCACCGGCGCGTCCAGGCTGATCTCGGGTGGGGTCCGGTCGATCCGGAAGCTCTGAGCGGAGCTGGTCGTGGAGTTGCCCGCGGGATCGAAGGCGCGCGCCTGGAGCGTGTGTTCGCCCTCCGGCACGGCGGAGACGTCAAGGTTTCTCGGCCATGGCCCGTTGGTATCCGAGACATGCACCACTCCGTCGACCAGGTACTCCATCCGCGACACACGATCGTTGTCGGCCGCGGTCACGCCGGCGGCGACGTTCCCGTTGACCACGGCTCTCGGGATGGGACCGAGCGCGACCCACGGGTTCTCGGTGTCGGCGAACCGGGCGACATAGACGACCTCCCCGAGTTCGCCGTACGAGGCGTCGCAGAAGCGGTTGCTGATCGGCACCTCGCAGCCGGCGCTCCAGCCCTGAAAGGTCCAGCCGCCGATCGTCTCGGTCGCGGTAAGACGGTTCGTCGGCGGCAGTTCGTCGTCTCGCCACCGGGCCTCGGAGCTGCACTCACCGGGGCAGTTGATGCCGGTGCCCGTGACCTTGCCCTGGCCCACCACCGAAACCGAAAAGCTTCCGCGCACAATCTCGCCTCCGGGATCGGCGGCCGCGGACCGCGGCGACGATGCCATGGCCATCAGGATCACGGCGAGGATCAACGACTTTTTCACGGTGGTTCTCATTTCGGTGGACGGGAGTGGACGGGGGGACGGGGTGAATCTGGCCGAGAGCCTGCCCAGAGGACGTTTCGAACTCGTTGCGGAAAGCTTGCTGACCGCACGGCCGCCGCCATTTGAAGCCAAAAAGCCGAGATGGGCGGGGCGCTAGGGTAGGTGCATGGCCAAGCTGCCGGATCGCGAAACCTGCATCGAACTGCTGAGCCGGATGAGCCTCATCCGCCGGTTCGAGGAGGAAGCGGGACGCCAGTACCAGCGCGCCAAGGCCGGTGGCTTCCTTCACCTGGCGATCGGCGAGGAGGCGACCATCGTCGGCACGACCTCGGTGATGCGTGACGACGACTACCTGATCGGCACCTACCGCACCCACGGCCATGCGCTGTCCCGCGGAACCCCGGCGAACTCGGTGATGGCCGAACTGTTCGGCCGGGTGGACGGCACCAGCGGCGGGCGCGGCGGATCGATGCATATCTTCGATGGCGAGCGCCGCTTCATGGGCGGCTACGGAATCGTCGGCGGCAACCTGCCGCTCGCGGCCGGGCTTGCCCTGGCCTCCCAGTACCGGGAAGAGGACACGGTCACGGTCTGCATGTTCGGCGACGGCGCCTCGAACACCGGCAACTTCGGCGAGACCATGAACCTGGCCGCTCTCTGGAAACTGCCGATCGTCTTCCTGGTCGAGAACAACCTCTACGGGATGGGCACCTCGATCGAACGCCACTCGGCGGTCACCGATCTCTCGAAGAAGGCCGAGGGCTACGGGATCCGCGGCGAACGGATCGACGGCATGGACGTGCTCGCGGTGCGGGAGAAGGTCACGGCCCATCTCGAGATCGCCCGGAACGAGGGCAGGCCCACCCTTCTCGAGGCGTTCACCTACCGCTACCGCGGGCACTCGGCGGCCGACCCCGAGGTCTACCGCGACAAGCAAGAGGTCGAGGAGTGGCGCGAGAAGGATCCGATCGAGACCTTCGCCGGGCTCTGCCTGGACAAGGGCGTGCTCGACGGCGAACAGATCGAACGGATCAGGTCGGATGCCGACCGGGCCGTCAAGGATGCGGTCGAGTTCGCCGACGCCTCACCCGAGCCTCCCCTGGAGACGCTCTACGACGAGCTCTACGTGGTCGGGGAGACGATGGGCTGGTACGCCGTGGACGAACGCTCGCCGGAACCCCACCGGGGCGAGTACGGCGAGGACGCGCCGCAGGTCGCCAAGGATCTCGCCGAGTCCGGCGCGGAACACGTCGACGAGGGAGATGAGGAGCGGCCGCGGCCGGGGGTGCGGAATTGATGCGGATGCGCGAAGCGCTCAGAGACGCGATCGCCGAGGAGATGGAACGCGACGAGGACGTTTTCATCATGGGAGAGGACGTCGGTGTGTTCCAGGGCGCCTTCAAGGTGACCGAAGGGCTGCTCGACCGTTTCGGCGAGCGCCGCGTGCGCGACACACCGATCTCCGAGAACACGATCGTCGGCACCGGTGTCGGCGCCGCGATGGCCGGGCTCCGGCCGATCGTCGAGCTGATGACCGTGAACTTCTCGCTGCTCGCGCTCGACCAGATCGTCAATCACGCCGCCGCGATTCCGTACATGTTCAACGGCAACGTGCGGGTGCCGATGGTGATCCGCATGCCGGGAGGCGGCGGCCATCAGCTCGGACCCACCCACTCCCACAGCTTCGAGGCCCTCTACCTGCAGATTCCCGGGCTGCTGGTCGCCTGCCCGTCCACCCCGGCCGACGGCAAGGCATTGCTGAAGGCGTCGATCCGGGACGACAATCCGGTGATCTTCATCGAGCACGAAAGCCTCTACGGGATCAGCGGCGAGGTGCCGGAAGGTGACCACATCCAGCGCTTCGGCGAGGCGGCGATCCGCCGTGAGGGCGACGACGTGACCATCGTCGGCATCCTGAAGATGGCCCACGTCGCGGCCAACGCGGCCGAGACCCTGGCGAAGGAACACGGCATCGAGGCCGAAGTGATCGATCCCCGCACGCTGCGGCCCCTGGATCTCGACACGATCCTCGAGTCGGTCCGCCGAACCAACCGGGCCGTGATCGTCGAGGAGGGCTGGCCGCACGGCGGGGTCGGGGCGAACCTCTCCACCTTGATCACCGAACAGGCCTTCGACTATCTGGACGCCCCCGTGCAGCGGGTCACCGGAGCCGACGTTCACATGCCCTACTCGCGGCGGATGGAACAGGCCGCGATGCCCCACGAGGAGAACGTGATCGAGGCCGTTCTCGCCACGACGACAGGAGCCCGCTGATGGACATCGTGATGCCCCGCCTGACCGATTCGATGGAGGAGGGAACAGTGCTCTCCTGGCTGAAGGCGGACGGCGACCGGGTGGCGATTGGCGACGAGCTGGTCGAGATCGAGACCGACAAGGCGAGCATGGTCTACGAATCCGATCTCGAGGGTGTGCTGAAGATCCTGGTCGGAGAGGGTGAGACCAGGCCGATCGGCGAGACGATCGCCACGGTCGGCGACCGATCCGAGACCGGCGATGCCACGGCTGAACCCGAGTCCCGGCCGGCACCGGAAACCGCGTCCGCGTCCGAATCCGAGACACCCGCAGATCCACCCCCGCGGGCCGCCCCCGAGACCTCGACCGTGCCCGGACCGGGTGCGGGACGGATCAAGGCGTCCCCACTCGCGAAGCGCATCGCGGCCGACCGGGGCATCGATCTGAGGGCAGTCGATGGCTCCGGGCCGAATGGTCGTATCGTCAAGGCCGATTTGACTCAGACAGAAACCAAACCCGCACCCGAACCGGCCCCTTCGGAAGGCCGCCGACCGAAAGAGACCGAAGCGAAGAAGGGCGAGGTCGAGATCGTCGAGCTCACCCGGCTGCAGCAGACGATCTCGCGCCGCATGGCCGAATCGAAGGCCACCGCTCCTCACTTCTACCTGCGGACCGAGGTCGACATGTCGCGGGCGGTGGAGGTCCGGGCTGCCTTCAAGGCCGCGGCCTCCGAGGGTGAGGTCGTGCCTTCATTCAACGACATGGTGGTGAAGGCCACGGCGATGGCGCTGCGTCACCATCCCCGGGCGAACGGCTCCTACCGCGACGGCCGGATCGAGCTCTACTCCCGGATCAACGTCGGCATCGCGGTCGCCGCCGAGAACTCGCTGGTGGTTCCGACGATCGGGGACGCCGACCACAAGGACCTGCGGGAGATCGCGGCCGAATCGCGCCGCCTCGCCGAAAGGGTGCGCAGCGGTGAGATCACCCCGCCCGAGCTCGCCGGCGGTACGTTTTCGATCTCGAACCTCGGCATGTTCGGCGTGCGCGGCTTCGACGCGGTGATCAACTCCGGGCAGGCCGGGATCCTGGCGGTCGGTGAGATCGCCGAGCGGCCCGTGGTCCGGGATGGCGAGATCGCCTCCGCCCACCTGATGGAGATCAGCCTTTCCTGCGATCACCGCATCCTCTACGGGGCCGACGGGGCCGAGTTCCTGGCCGAGGTCAAGAGCAACCTGGAAGAACCGGGCCTGCTCGCATGAGCTGCGATTGCCGTCGAGAAGGCTGCGACGGCGATTGCGCCGGGGGGTCCGGCAGCGTGGCCGTGATCTCCAGTGCCGCCACGAAGAACAGTGCGGCGGTCGCCGCGTCGGCCGGAACGCGAAACAGCGCCGCCGTGGCCGCCTCGGCCGGCACGGCCTTCAGCTCGGCGGTGGCGGCCAGCGCCGGAACCGCGTTCAGCAGCATGGTCACGTTCAGCTTCGGAACGTTCTTCTCGGCCCTGGTCAGCGGCAGCCTGTTCACCCTGGGCTGCTTTCACTGCCGCCGCTGCGTCGCCTGTGTCGGCTGCACCGACTGCATCGACTGTGTCGGCTGTGTGGGATGCGTCGGCCTCCGTGGTGCCCGTGGGGTCGTCGGCGGCAGCCGCAAACGACATGCCTGGAAGCTTTGGCGCCGCTGAAGGAGAACCAGATCGGAGTCGTCCGGCTGGGCCGGAGGCCCTATCTGGAGATGAGCGCGAGCCAGGCCGATCTGGTCGAAGCGCGCCGGGCCGGTCGTCTCGGCGATCTCCTGCTCGTGCTCGAGCACCCGGCCACCTACACGAAGGGCCGCCGCACCGAGCCCGCCGACCTGCTGCGCTCCCCCGGCCACTATGCCGAGCGGGGCATCGAGGTCTGTGACACGCCGCGCGGCGGAAAGGTCACCTACCACGGTCCGGGACAGCTGGTCATATATCCGGTGATCGACCTGCGCGGCATCGGCGAGCAGCCCGAGGAAGTCGACCGGATCGATGTGGCCGGTTTCGTCTCGGCCCTCGAGCGGGCCATGACCGCGGCGCTCACGAGGTGGGAGGTCGAAGCGGCGAGGATCGAGGGACTGACCGGCCTCTGGGTCTCCCGGAAGGATCCGATCCCGGACGACGCGACCGCGGTCTCGATGGCTCCCGGGGTGGCCCGCGGCGAGGTGCGGAAGATCGGTTCGATCGGCCTGCGGATCAGCCGGGGAATCTCCAGCCACGGGCTGTCGCTGAACGTGTCCTGTGATCTCTCGCCGTTCGACGACATCACATCCTGCGGCATCGAGCAGTGTCAGGTCACCTCGATCGCCCTGGAAACGGGAAACGCCCCTTCGGTGGACGAAGTCGGCCAGGCGGTCTGCGACGAGCTCGCCGCGCTCCTGGGCCGCGATCCGGTGCCTGTCTCCCCGGCCGAGATCGGCCTGGGAACCCCCGTTTCGGCAACCGCGTAGCCTTGGGGGACGAGATGACGACCCCTCCGCCCGAAACCGCCGACCGCATTCATGTCACCCGGTCTCGCGCCAATCCCGGTGGTGCCAGCACCGATGTCGAAGGCGCGATCCCGTTCCGCTCCCGCAAGCCCTCCTGGCTGAAGGTGCCACCGCCCGGCGGTCCGACCTATCGCAAGCTGAAAGCCGAGATCGGCGGCGAGGGATTGAGCACCGTCTGCGAGGAGGCGGCCTGCCCCAACATCGGCGAGTGCTGGGAACGCGGCACAGCCACCTTCATGATCCTGGGCGATGTCTGCACCCGCCGCTGCGGGTTCTGCAACGTCCAGACCGGCAAGCCCAGTTTCAGCGATCCGCTCGAAGGACTGAAGGTGGCGAACCAGGTCAAGCGCCTCGGCCTGAAGCACGCGGTGATCACCTCGGTCGACCGCGACGATCTGCCCGACTACGGCGCGACCGCGTTCGTCAGCGTGATCCGTGCGATCCGTACTCTCGCCCCGGACTGCAAGGTGGAGATCCTGACCCCGGATTTCCGTGGTCAGGAGATGCCGCTGGCCCGGGTCATCCACGAACGCCCCGATGTCTTCAACCACAACGTCGAGACCGTTCCCCGCCTCTATCCGAAGGCCCGCCGCGGCTCGGAGTTCCTGCGATCGGCCCGGGTGCTGCGCCTGGCGCGGGAGATGGGTGAGGGCCAGGTCATCACCAAATCCGGACTGATGGTCGGCCTGGGCGAGGAGTTCGACGAGATGGTCGAGACCTTCGGCATCCTGCGAGAGCACGGCGTCCAGATCCTCACCGTCGGCCAGTACCTGCGGCCGACCGAGAATCACCTGCCGGTGATCCGCTACTGGCATCCGGAGGAGTTCGAGGCGCTCGAGCGGGCCGCGCGTGATCTCGGTTTCGAATCGGTCGCGGCCGGCCCCCTGGTCCGCAGCTCGTACCACGCGGACGAGAGCGCCCGCGAAGCCGCCCTCGGCTCAGCGGCGGCTTGATTCCCCTCAAAGACACGCAGGACGTCAAGGGACCGATCTGGGCGACGGTCGCCCTGATCGCCGTCAATTTCGTGCTCTACGTGGCCGGCGAGATCCCGCACCTCAACTTCTGGCAGGCGATGCTGGCCCTGATCGGACTCTGGCTCTTCGGCCTGTACGTCGAACGGCGCCTCGGCAGCCTCATCTATCTCGCGATCTATGTCGCGCTCGCCGTGTCGACCGGCTTCCTGGTCGGCGGGGTGGATCAGCCCGCCGGCAGTTTCGCGATCAGCCTCTTCCTGCCGGTGCTCGCCCTCGGCCTGATCCATCTTGCGCTGGCACCGAGGTCGAGGATCCTCGCACTGGTGCCGATCCCCTTCGCGATGACCTTCTTCGAGATCCCGACGGTCGCGATGCTGGTCGGCTGGCTGGCCCTCGAAGTCCTGCTCACCGCGGTCTGAGGTAACCCCCGCGCAGGCTCCGGGTACCTCGGAGCATGATCAAGAAGATTCATTCAGGGAGCCGTCAACCATGAACATCGACGGCGGAGCAAACCTGCTCAGGCTGCTGGTGGGCATCGCAGCCATCTGTTTCGGGCTGTTCTGCATCGTGATGTCGTGGGGCGCGTTGGGCAACCTCTTCGCCGACTACCAGGACAGTCCGGTATCCACCTACCTGTTGGTCGGTGGAGCCGAGATCGCCCTCGGGCTCGCCTTCATCGTCACCGGCTACTTCGCACTGCCCCGTGGTCCGAGGTAGGGGCCGACCGGCGGATAGGGAAGAATGCCCGCCATGGTCACGATGACGTTCAGCATGGGAGACTCGAATCACCTCCAAACTCGGGGAGAGTCCTGATGGGCCGCCCCCGTTCCAAACTCGGTTTCGTCGTCAGAGCAATCCTGATCTTGGCCGCGGCCCTGATTGCCGCCCTGTTCATCATCCTCGCGGTTCGATGCGTCAGCGGTTTCATCTCACCGGACTCCGGCGCCGAGACCGGCAGTTTCGGCTACCTGCTCATCGGCACGATGTACCTCGTGATCGCCGGACCGTTCATCGCGCTCATGATGGCGCTCGGCTTACCCATGATCAGCAACAATCCGAAGTTCCGCGGCGCGGACCGCTAGTGATCATCCCTTTCGGGGCCGGTCGGAAGACTGCAGCGTGATCGCGGCGAAGTGGCTGACCGGAGGCGTCATGTTTCTGGTCGCACTCTTCCTGATCTTTCTCTCTTTTCTGGCATTCGTCTCCTTCGTCTCCGGGGACGAAATGGAGGCGCTATCCAACGAGGGCATCGGCGTGGTGGGTCTGATCGCGTTTCTCTTCGCCGTTCCGTTCGCCTTTGTGGCCAACTACTTGATGCGCTCCGCCCTCACCGACATGCGCTCCGGCAGGGAAACTCCACCTGAATAGAGCCGGGTCAGTTCGAGATCACGCCGGCGGCCATCAGGATCAGCACGCCGCTGCCGAGCAGCAGGCGATAGCCGACGAAGATCGCGAACGAGTTGTTCGAGAGGTAGCGGAGGAACCAGGCGATCACCGCGTAGCCGGTGATGAAGGCGACCAGGGTCGCGACCGCGACGTTGACGAACGGCACCCCGACCGCCTCCTCGCCCCGGATGATCTTGGTCAGCTCGTAGAACCCGCTGAGCACCACGGCCGGGATCGCGAGCAGAAACGAGAACCGGGCCGCCGCGGCCCGGTTCAGTCCGAGGAAGAGACCGGCGCTGATCGTCGCCCCCGAACGGGACACGCCGGGGATCAGGGCGATGCTCTGAGCCAGGCCGATCAGGACACCGTCGCGTACCGAGAGGTCATCCACCTCTCGCTTGCGCGAGCCGATGTTGTCGGCCAGGCCGAGGATGATGCCGAAGATGATCAGGGTCGCGCCGACCAGCCACAGATTCCGGGCGGCGGTCTCGATCTGGTCCGAGAACGCCAGACCGAGAATCGAGATCGGGATCGTCGCGGCGATCAGGTACCAGCCCATACGGGCGTTGATGTCCTTGCGCAGCGACGGATCCCGCAGCGAACGCAGCCAGGTGGTGGCGATGTTCCAGAGGTCGTGCCGGAAATAGATCAGCACGGCCGCCTCGGTGCCGAGCTGGATCACAGCTGTGAAGGCGGCGCCCGGGTCCTCCCAGCCGACCAGGGCCGGGAAGATCAGGAGGTGTCCGCTCGACGAGATCGGCAGGAACTCGGTCAGCCCCTGCAGGAGGCCGAGAATGATGCTCTGGATTAGGTCCACGGTCGCTCAGGCTACTGAGCCGGCCCCGACGGGATCTGAACGACCCCTGAACGGCCGGAGGACTCCGGCCATTCGCGGGGTATTCAGCCCACCGGTACGGCGGCTACGTCCTGCTCGACGATGTCGTCCTTGCTCGCCTTGATCATCACGAAGATGATCACCGCGGCGAGGAACATCAGGCCCGCGGCCCAGTAGAAGCCAACGCTGAACCCGTGCGTGAGCGCTTCGGACTGGAGGTTGGGCATGCCCTTGTTGTCGGCGAAGAAGGCGTTGGTCGCGGCCACCGAGAAGCTGCTGAGCAGCGCGGTGCCGAGCGATCCGCCGACCTGCTGGCTGGCGTTGAGCACGGCGCTCGCGGCACCGGCGTCGTTCGCGTCGATGTTGATCAGGGCGAGATTCGAGAGCGGCACGAAGATCATTCCCATGCCGGCACCGAAGAGCAGCTCGCCCGGGAAGACCAGCAGCCAGAAGTTCGAGTCGACCTCGATCTGGGCGAGCAACAGCATGCCCACCGTTCCGAAGACCGCGCCGAGGGTCATGATCGGCCGCGGTCCGAAGCGGGTCAGCACCTTGCCGACCCCACCGGCGGCGGCGAAGACTCCCAGCGAGATCGGCAGTGAGGCGAGACCGGCCTGGATCGGGGTGTAGCCCAGCACCTGCTGGAAGTAGTAGGTGAGGAAGAGTGAGGCGCCGAAGATCGCCGCACCCAGCAGGACGCTGGTCATGTAGGAGCCGCCGCGGTTGCGGTCGAGCAGGATTCTCATCGGCAGCAGCGGGTTCTTCGATCGCAGCTCGACCAGCACGAATGCGCCGAGCAGGACCACGGCCGCGACCAGGAAGATGATCGTGGTCGAGTTGCCCCAGCTGGTCTCGCCGGCCTTGGTGAAGCCGTAGACCAGGCTGACCAGACCGAAGGTGCCGAGCAGGGCGCCCGGGATGTCGTAGTGGCCGCTGCCGCCCGACTTGCTTTCGCTGACGATGCGATAGGTGGCGAGCGCGACCAGGATCGCGACCGGAGTGTTGACCAGCAGGCACCATCGCCAGTTGAGGAGCTCGGTCAGGATGCCGCCGAGCAGCAGGCCCACCGCGGCGCCGCCGGCGGCGACCGCACCGAACACGGCGAAGGCCTTGGCCCGCTCGTCCGGGTCGTGGAAGGTGGTGGTCAGAATGGCGAGGCCTGCCGGGGCGAGCATTGCGCCGAAGGTTCCCTGAAGGGCGCGGGCCGCGAAAAGCATCTCCTGGTTGGTGGCGAGCCCGCCGAGCGCCGAGGCGGCGGCGAAACCGAGCATGCCGAGGATGAATGTGCGTTTCCTTCCCCAGTAGTCGGCGATACGCCCGCCCAGCAGCAGGAAGCCGCCGAAGGTGAGCGCGTAGGCGGTGACCACCCACTGTTTGTCGACATCGCTGATGCCGAGAGCCGACTGGGCGCTCGGGAGGGCGATGTTGACGATGGTCGCGTCGAGCACCACCATCATCTGAGCGCTGGCGATGACCGCGAGGATGAGCCAGCGGCGAGGATCCGGATTGGAAGCTGAAAAATTCACGCTTCAGAAAGTAAAGGAATCTTCAAGAACTCAAGGTGACAAATTCACACACGCCGGAGAAAAATTCGTGAAACGAACGCTCCGGACAAGACCGGAATGGTGGGTGCGTTTTGGACGCCATAGGCGTCCAAAACGCACC
>DATJUB010000035.1:0-105672 GCA_035502775.1 Solirubrobacterales bacterium
CATATAGCGTGCTGATCGTCTCCACCCCAACCACCGGCCAGTCGAAACACCGCCAGGCAACCACCGCCAGCCTCTCGCGCACAGACCACAAGCCCATCCAACCCGAGCCCCCGAAACACCACCCAGCCCCCGAGACTCCACCCGAGCCCCCGAAACACCACCCCAGCCGCCAAGACTCCACCCGAGCCCCGAAACCCGGCCCAGCCCCGAGACACTCCACCCGAGCCCCCGCGACAGCCCCCGGCCCCGAGACTCAACCGAGCCCCCGCGGCTCGGCCGTTCAACTCCACCTAAGAGTGGTGCACGGGGCGCTCCTAGGCTCGCCTGGCGAGGAACGAGGTGGTGAAGCGAAACGACTTTACCCCCGTAAACGAGCGAGCTTCACCACCGACGACGAAGCCAGGCGTGCATAGGTGCGTCCCGGGTGCCACTCGCCCACCATCCCACCAACAGAAAAAGGGCCGCCTAACGGGCGGCCCTTTTCGGCAGTACGTCTATCGAGCTTCGGGGACCTACTTGATGTGATGTCCCGAGATCGCCCGGGAGATCACGAGGCGCTGAATCTCGGCGGTTCCCTCGAAGATGTCGTAGATCTTCGCGTCTCGGTGCATACGCTCCACCGGGAACTCGCGGGTGTAGCCGTTGCCTCCGAGGATCTGGATGGCACGTTCCGTGACCCAGGTGGCGACTTCGCCGGCCTTGAGCTTGGACATCGATCCTTCGGCCTGGGTGAACGGCACCTGGGTGCGGCCCATCCATGAGGCGCGCCACACGAGCAGACGGGCGGCGTCGATCTCGGTCTTCATGTTGGCGAGGGTGAAGGCGATCGCCTGGTTCTCGATGATCGGCTTGCCGAACTGGACGCGTTCCTTGGCGTACTGAAGCGAGTACTCGTAGGCGGCACGGGCGATGCCGATCGCCTGTGAGCCGACGATCGGACGGCTGGCCTCGAAGGTCGCCATCGCGGCCTGCGACTTGCCCCGCTTGCCTTCACGGACACGGGCGAGACGCTCGTCGAGCTTCTCCTTGCCGCCGAGCAGGCAGCTTCCGGGCACGCGGCAGTCGTCGAGGTGGACGTCGGCGGTGTGGGAGGCGCGGATACCGTGCTTCTTGACCTTGGCGCCCTGCTCGCAGCCGGGGGTGTTCGGCGGAATGATGAACGCGGCATGGCCACGCGAGCCGAGCTCACGGTCGACCGAGGCGATCACGACATGGACGTTGGCGATACCGCCGTTGGTGGCCCAGGCCTTCTGGCCGTTGATCACCCATTCGTCATTGGCTTCGTCGTACTTGGCGGTGGTGCGGACCGCGGAGACGTCGGAGCCGGCGTCGGGCTCGGAGGCGCAGAACGCGGCGACCTTGATGTCACCGGGGGTGCCGTAGCACTGCGGGATCCATTCACCCATCTGCTCGGGCGTGCCCTGGCCGAAGATCGAGGCGACGGCGAGGCCGGTGCCCATGATCGCCATGCCGATGCCGGCGTCGCCCCAGAACAGCTCTTCGTTGACGATCGGCAGCGTCAGGCCGGATTCGTCGGCGAAGAACTGGGCGGTGCCTTCGAAACCGTAGAGACCGATCTTGGCGGCCTCGTCGACCACCTCCCACGGGAACTCTTCCTTCTCGTCCCATTCGTGAGCGGCAGGGCGTACGACGCCCTCGGCGAACCCGTGCACCCATTCCTGGATGTCCTTCTGGTCCTGGTTCAGTTCGAGGCTGAACTTCGGCTTCTCATCAGCCGTTCCAGCCGTTTCTTCAAGAAGTTCTTCGGAAGTCTGTGTAGCGGTCATGGATCAATGTTACATGGATCGATGACGAGGTTATGTGACGTTGACCGATTGGTCAGTCAACTCGGAAACCGAGACGTGATGCGAAGCGCTCAGGCGGCCCGGGCGCTGCTGCCGCCCCACATCTGCTCGAGTTCGCTCCGCAGGCCCGGCGATTGCCGCACCTTGTAGTCCGAGCCGAGCTTGAGCCGCCGCTCACGATCACCGTTGACCACGACCAGATGGACCTCGGCATCACCCTGGTGATGCTCGAAGATCATCTTCATCTCCTCCAGCGCGTCGAGGGAGAGCTGGCTCGAATCGACCTTCACCGTGAACGGCTCGTTCCGCTTCGCGGCCTTCTCGATCGCCTTCTCGATCTCGGCCGGATTCGGGTTGAATTCCTGCGCGTCCTGGACGACCACCTTGGTCCCCTTCTCCGTCTGATCGACCCGCCCCTTGACCAGAACGACCTCATCCAGCTGAATCGCCGCGGATTTCTCCGACTGGTCGGCCTTGAACACGATCAGCTCGACTTCGGTCTCGATGTCGCTGAGGGTGGCGAAGGCCATGGTCGAACCGCTCTTGGTGCGCAGCTTCTTGTACTCGGTGATGATGCCGCCGATCGTGACCCAGGATCCGTCATCGCGGCCACCGAGCTCTGACAGCCTGCAGTCGGACTTCGCGATCAGCGCCTCCCGCAGCCCATCGAGCGGATGCGAGGACAGGAAGGTCCCGAGGGTCTCCTTCTCCAGCGCGAGGATCTCCTTCTGCTCGAACTCGACCTCGGTGATCGGCGCGTGCTGGACCCCGGAGCCCGTGCCGCCGTCGCCGCCGCCCATGTCGAAGATCGATCCCTGACCGAGATGCGCGTCAGCCTGCGCCTTGTTGCCGGCCGCCTGGGCTTCGGGCAGCATCTCCAGCATGCCCTTGCGTGATCCGGGCACATTGTCGAAGGCGCCGCACTTGATCAGACACTCGATCGCCCGCTTGTTCACGGCCCTGGAGTCCGCCCGTTCGCAGAAGTCCCAGAGCGAGTCGAAGGGCCGCTCTTCACGGGCATGGACGATCGCCTCGACCGCCTGGTAGCCGACGTTCTTGACCGCATCGAGCCCGAAGACGATGTTGGTGCCATCGACCACGAAGCTGTGATCGGAGATGTTGATGTCCGGCGGCATCACCTTGATGCCCATCTCCGCGCAGCGCGAGATGTAGGCGGGCACCTTGTCCTTGGTGTTCATCACCGATGAGATCACCGCCGCCATGTACTCCGCCGGGTAGTTCGCCTTCAGGTAGGCGGTCCGGTATGAGATCAGCGCGTAGCAGGCCGCGTGCGACTTGTTGAAGGAGTAATCGGCGGCACTCGTCATCGACTTCCAGAGGCTGGCCGAAACACGGGGGTCGGTTCCGGAGGCGGCCGTGCCCTCCATGAACATGCCCTCCATCTTGGCCATCATGTCGCGCTTCTTCTTGCCGATCGCCTTGCGCAGATCGTCCGATTCCGCCGGACTGAAACCGGCCAGCTTCTTCGAGATCTCCATCAGCTGCTCCTGGTAGACCAGGCAGCCGTAGGTTCCTTCGGTGATGTCCTTCAGTCTGGGGTCGGCGTACTCGACGGTGCTCGGGTCGGCCTTGCCGCGCGCGTAGAGCGGGATCTCGGCCATCGCTCCGGGGCGGTACAGGGCGCCGAGAGCGATCAGGTCGTCGAACTCGGTCGGGTTGACCCGCCGCATCGCGTCCCGCATACCCTCCGACTCGAACTGGAAGACCCCGGTCGAGTCACCCTTCGCCAGCATGCGGTACGTCTTCTCGTCGTCGAGCGGGATCTCACCGATGTCGATCTCGACGTCCTTGGACCGCTTGATGATGTCGATCGCGTCGTCGATCACATCGAGGTTTCGCAGGCCGAGGAAGTCCATCTTCAGCAGGCCCATCTCTTCGACCGGATTCATCGAGTACTGGGTCACCGTCTTGTACTGCTTGATCGGCTTGCCGTTCTCGTCCTTGGCGGCCGCGGCGGACTTGTCCTCGACCAGCTGAAGCGGCACGATCTCCTTCAACGGCCGGCCGGAGATGACCACGGCGGCGGCGTGGATCGAGGTGTTGCGGATCTTGCCCTCGAGGCCGCGGGCGGTGTCGATCACCTTGGCCGCGTCGGCATCGGACTCATAGGTCTTGGCCAGGTCCTCCCCCGGCTTCAGGCACTCGGCGAAGGACGGAGAACGCCCCATGATCGGTTCGGGAATCAGCTTGGCGAGCGTGTCGCCCATCTTGTAGTCGTAGCCGTGTACCCGGGCCGCGTCCCGGACGGCCGCCCGTGGCGCCATCTTGCCGAAGGTGATGATCTGGGCGACCGAATCCGAACCGTACTTGCCGGTCACGTACTGGATCATGCGGTCGCGCCCGCGAACCGAGAAGTCGATGTCGATATCGGGCATGGACTTACGGCCGGGGTTGAGGAACCGTTCGAAGAACAGGTCGTGCTCGACCGGATCGATGTCGGTGATCGCCAGCGCGTAGGCGACGATCGATCCGGCGGCCGAGCCACGGCCCGGACCGACCGAGATGCCGTTCTCCTTGGCGTACTTGACGAAGTCCCAGACGATCAGGAAGTAGTCGGGGAAACCCATCTCCTCGATCACGCCCAACTCGAAATCGAGCCGTTCCATCGCGACCGACGGGATCGGGTCGCCGTAGCGCACCTTGAGGCCGTCGAGCGCTATCCGCCGCAGCATCTCCTTCGAGTCCTCACCGCTCTCGATCGGGAACTTCGGCAGTAGGATCTCCCCAAGGGGGATCTCCACGTTGCAGCGCTCGGCGACCTCCAGGGTCATCGGCACGGCCTCCGGCCATTCGGTGAAGGCCGCCGTCATCTCGTCGGCGTCCTTCAAATAGAACTCGTTCGTATCGAAGGTCATCTTCGGCGCGTCGAGCGTCGACTTGGTCTGCACGCAGAGCAGCGCCGTGTGGTTGGTGTAGTCCTCGCGCCTCAGGTAGTGGACGTCGGCGGTGGCGACCAGCGGGCGGCCGACCTCACGGGCGATCCGGGCGATCTGGGCGTTGGCCCGGTCCTGATCGTCGATCCCGTTCTTCTGGACCTCCATGTAGACCTGCTCGGGTCCGAAGACCTGGATCAGTTCGTCGAGATGCTCGCGGGCCTCATCGGGCCGCTCCTCCACCAGCCGCTTGACGAAGCGCGCCTGCAGGCAGCCGGTCAGGACGATCACGCCCTCCGAGTGGCGGTCCAGCAGCTCCATGTCGATGTTGGCCTTGCCGCGGTGCATTCCCTCGAGGAAACCCTCGGAGCTGAGCTCGACCAGGTTGCGGAAGCCGGTGTCGTTCTCCGCCAGCAGCGTCAGGTGATTGCGCTCGTACTTCGGCATCTCCTTGACCGTGTGGCGATCGTCCACGTAGTACGCCTCGATGCCGAGGATCGGCTTGACGTCGTTGGCCCGGCAGGCCTTGTACATGTCGAGCGATCCGTTCATCACGCCGTGATCGGTCAGGCTGAGCGCCGGCATGTCGAGCTCCGCCGCGCGCGCCGCCATCTCCTTGATGTTGCACGCCCCGTCGAGCACCGAATGCTCGCTGTGAACATGCAGATGAGCGACCTGCGGTTTGGATGCGGAAGAGTTACTCACGGGCCTCCATGATGGCAACTCGGTCAGACATCAACCCGGTCCCGATCCGGCGATTTCCGGACTTTGCGGGGTCGCAATAACATGGTCCGATGATCTATCTGCTGAGACACGGCGACGCCGAACCCGAGAGCGGCGAAGGCGACGCCGCACGCCGTCTCACGGCCAAGGGCGAGGCCCAGGCGGCCGCCGCCGGCAGGGCCCTGGCCGCGCTCGACCTGACCATCGACACCTGCCTGGCCAGCCCGCGGGTCCGGGCCCGTGACACCGCCGAGCTGGCCTGCCACGCGCTCGGCATCAAGCCCGAGATCGTCGACTCGATCGGCTACGGCGAGTACGACACGATCGATCTGGCGGCCGGACGCGGCGACCTCCTGATCGTCGGCCACGAACCGGTGCTCTCGATGGAGGTGGCCCGCCTCACCGGCGCGCGGATCAAGATGAAGAAGGGCGGCATCGCGATCCTCGAGCCCGGAATGCTCCGGGCCCTGCTCCGCCCCGCCGAGCTGGCCGCGATCGCCGCCGGCTAGACGGCGGCGGGCACGCCCCGATTACGTGGAATCACCGATGCGGCCCACCCCGGCGGATGATTCGATCCGGGAATGAAACGCTTTCCCCTCTTCCTCGTCCTCGCGGCCTCTCTCCTCATTCTCCCCTCCCCTGCCCAGGCCGCGCCCGACCTGCCGGATTTCTCGGTGCTCCAGACCTTCCGCGCCAAGATTCACGTGGCCGGCGGCGTGACCATCACCACCACCAAGGACACGACCGGCGACTGCGTGCCCGGCCAGGCCTGGACCATGACCGAGAGCGTCGATCTCGAGATCAACGACAAGGTGAGCGGATCCCTGTTCCGCAACAAGATCGCCTCCCGGTTCGCCACCGGGAACGTGGAGCAGACCAGCAGGATCCGGAACTACCGCGAGACCAACAACTGCCCGCCCGTCGCCAAGGTGAAGCTGGAGCAGCCCGAATGCGATTCCTTCGGCGGCCGTTCGCTCTCCAACCTGGTTCCGGACGGCCGCGGCAACGGCGGCATCTCGATCGCGATGACCCGCCGGGGCGGCGGTTCTCAGGACCTCAGCTGCATCGGCGGGTTCGTCCGGTCGAAACCGAAAGGCACCGCGGTCACCGCCCTGCCCCATGTCTTCACGCCGATCAACCTGCCGCTCGACGTCAAGGTGAAGGCCTTCAAGAAGCTCGACCGCGGCGACAAGATCATCCGGGTGATCCGGATCGGCGGCCAATGCGACCGGGCCACCGTGACCACGGGCGGCCCCGGCATCACCAGGGCCGCGGCCGATGAGACCTGCCGGGTCGACGGTCTCTTCAACGTGATCGTCAAGCGGCTCGGCGACTGAGCCGGGACGGGATCAGCCGCAGACCCAGGGCGAGGTGCCGGAGTCGGCGTAGATCAGGGCCGCGATCCGGTCCTGTTCGGCCTTCGAGGCTTCGTGCGGCAGTCCCTCGCCGCCGTAGGCCTCCCAGGTCTCGGGCATGATCTGGTAGGCGCCGCCCGCACCGCTGGAGGGGTTGAGCGCCGAGTAGTCACCGCCGGATTCGCACATCACGATGTAGGTCGGGATCGAGTAGGGACCGCCGAGCTGCTGCTCGACCTGTTCCTCGGCCTCGGGCGGCGGGGCGGCCTCGGCCTTCTCGATCTGCTTCTGCCAAGAGTTGATGTCCGACTTCAGGGACTCGATCTCGGCCGCACGGGACTCGTTCACCGCCGCGAGGTCGGCCGCGGTCGACTCGGCTGCGGCTCTGGCCGCACTGATCCCGGCCTGGGCCGAGGCCAGCTCCGCGTTGTGCGCGTCCACCCTGCTCTTGGCCAGGGTCAGGTCCGTGGTCCTGTCCTCGAACTCGTCGCGCACGGCGCGCACCCGCTCGGCCAGGCGCTCGTCGGCGTCCTGGATCGAGTCGAGATACTCGCGCTGGGCGACGAGGTCGCCGAAGTCACTGGCTCCGAGCGCCAGATCGACCGTGTCCGGCGTACCGGCCATGTACATCGCGACCAGCCGGTCCGCCAGCAGGCGCTCGGCGCGGCGCAGCCGCTTGCGCGACTGGGCGAGGCTCTCTTCGGAGGCGGTGACCCGGGCGTCGAGTTCGGCCGATCGCTCGGCCCCGTTGGCGATCAGGCTGCCGATCTCGGATTCACGTGCGGCCGCGGCGGCGGACTTCTCCTGAGCGGCATCGAGCGCCGCCCGGTTCTGCCCGAGGGATTCCGAGACCCGCTCGATCCGTTCGCGGGCCTGGTCCGAGTTGCGTTCGAGATCGTCGATCGCGGCGGACGCGGTGCCGGCCGTGGCCGCACAGACGAAAACGGCCGCGAGGGCGGCCTTCATCGGAATTCGCGTCGCCATCAGGCCGGGGACCCGAGAGCTATGAGTGTTTGAGTCGAAGCCAAAACCGACTCACACCGTAGCCAAGACCCCCGTCCGGGCCCCCACCTCGGCGGCCCGGCGCAAGATCCCTTGCGAAAAGAGGTTTTCGGCTCTGTTCAGCCTTCGGGAACGTCGCGTGTGACCAGATACCCGGCCACGCCGACCACGGTGATGCCGGCGACCACACCGGCCCCGGTCAGCACGGCGGTCCTCAGAACGAACTTCTTCTTCAGGAACCGGATGCCGAACCAGACGACGGTCCTGCCGATCAGCTTGTAGATCATTCGCTTTCCTCTCGGTTGCGTACGCGGTGAGCCATCCGGCTCTGGAGGGAGAAGAGTTCGATGAATCCGGGACTCGACTGCTGGGAGAAATCGCCGCCGGAAGCACCGAAGGAGGCGAGGTTCTCGTCGTAGAGCGCGTAGGCCGACTCGCGGGTGGTCGGAGTCGCCGATCCCTTGTAGAGCTTGACCGCGACCTCGCCGGTGACGAACTCGTTGGCCGAGTCCATGTAGGCGTCGAGGTCGTAGCGCAGCGGCTCGTTCCAGAGGCCGGCGTACGCCATGTAGGCCCAGTGACGGTCCAGGGTGTTCTTGAAGTTGTTCTGGTGGATGGTCGAGACCAGCTTCTCGAGTTCCTGATGCGCGGTGAGGATGATCGTCGCGGCCGGGACCTCGTAGATGTCACGGACCTTGAGGCCGACGATGCGGTCCTCGATGTGGTCGACGATGCCGACGCCGTGGCGGCAGCCCGCGTCTGCCGCGGCCTCCAGCAGGGAAACGAGATCCATGCGCTCACCGTTGAAGCTGACCGGTCGGCCCGCCTCGAACCCGATGCGCACCGTTTCCGGTTCGTCGGGCGCCAGCTCGGGACGGGTGACCAGCTGGAACACGTCGTCCGGCGGCGGCGAGCTGAGATCCTCGATCGTGATTCCCTCCGAGGAGCGTCCCCAGAGGTTGTCGTCGATCGAGTACGGCGCCGCCGAGGTTCCGCCCTTCAGCGGGATGCCGTGCTTGCGGCAGTACTCGAGCTCCTCTTCCCGTCCGATCTGCCAGGCCCTCACCGGAGCGATCATCTTGAGATCCGGGTTCAGGGTGGCGACGGTGCCTTCCAGGCGAACCTGGTCGTTGCCCTTGCCGGTGCAGCCGTGGGCGAGCGTGTCACAGCCGGTGCGCGCGGCCACCTCGACCCCGAGCTTGCCGATCAGCGGCCGGCCGAGTGAGGTGAACAGCGGATATCCGCCGCCGTAGAGGGCGTTGGCCTTGATCGCCGGCAGGACGAAGTCCTCGGCGAATTCCTCGCGGGCATCGATCACCACGGTCTCGACCGCACCCATCGACTTGGCCTTGTCGAGGATCTCGGTGTAGTCCTCACCGGGCTGTCCGAGGTTGACCGTGAGGGTCACGACCTCGGCGTCATAGGCCTCCTGGATCCAGTGGAGCATGACGCTCGTGTCGAGTCCGCCCGAGTAGAGCAGCAGAACTCGGTTGACGTCTTCGGGCCTCGCCTCGTATGTGGCGATCGGCTGTGGCAGGGAATCCAGGTTGATTTCGGTCATTTGCTTTCTCGTTGATTCGGGACGGGTGAGCGGTTCGGCTCAGGGGGTGATGCCACCGCTCTGGCTGCCTGAGCCAGAGCCGGTTCCGGTGCCGGTGTCGGGACTGACTCCGCCGCTGCCGGGCGTGGTGGTTCCGGTGTCGGGCTCGGACGGGGTTTCCGGGGTGACGCCGCCGGAGCCGTTGTCTCCGGAGTCCGGCGGAACCGTTCCGGTGGTGCCGGTGGGTTCGGTAGGAACGGCGTCGGTCGTGCCGGTGGTCTCGCTCGGTGTGGATTCGGTCACGCCGGTGAGTCCGGTCAGGCCGGTGTTCTCGGGCTTCGAGTCGTCCCCGCCGGAGATCACGATCACGGCGATGACCAGGCCGACGATCACGGCCAGCAGGCCGATGATCAGGTACCGGAGATGCTTCTGCTTCTCCTCGGGTTCGTACTGGTCATGGCGGCGGCCCTCGTCGCGCCGGCGGCGCGGCGGCTGGTCGTCGTTTCTCATCACTCGTGTCGGATCGTCATTCATCTCGGGGTACCTCCGTAAAGTTGGTCGGTGCTGATGCTATCCGGTGGATCAACCGGCAACAGCCTGGGAAAGAGCGCTTTCGATGATCGCCACGGCCCGGTCGGCCTGCTCGTCGGTGAGCACGAACGGCGGCAGCAGGCGGAGCGAATCGGGCCGGGGAGCGTTACACACGAGGCCCCGTTCGAGCAGGTCGGCGTTGAGCGCGGCCGAGTCGATTCCCTCCGCCAGCGCCACTCCGAGCATCAGGCCGCGGCCACGGACCTCGACCACGCCGTCGAGTTTCTCCAGCTTCTCGGTGAGGATCGCACCGAGCTGCCTGACCCGGCGCAGAGTCTCGGGCCGGTCGATCTGATCGAGCACGGCCAGTGCCGCCGAGGCCGCGACCGGTCCGGCCGCGAAGGTCGAGCCGTGGTCCCCCACACCGAGCACCGGGGCGGTCGCCCTGTTGGTGATGCAGGCGCCGATCGCCGTGCCGCCGCCGAGTGCCTTGGCGCTCGTGATCACATCCGGCCTGACCGGTCCCTGCTCGTAGGCCCACAGCGATCCGGTCCGGCCCATGCCGGTCTGGATCTCGTCGAAGATCAGCAATGCGCCGGTCTCGTCACAGATCTCGCGTGCCACCTTCAGGGTCTCGTCGGATACGGCGAAGACTCCCGCCTCCCCCTGGATCGGCTCGATCAGGATCGCCGCGGTGTTCCCGCCGGTCGCCTCCCGCAGCGCGGTGGCGTCGTCGAACGGCACCGAACGGAATCCGGGCAGCATCGGTCCCAGTTTGGGATCCTTCGCCAGGCCCGGGGTCGCGGACAGCGCACCGTAGGTGCGGCCGTGAAAGTCGCTTTCGAAGGAGACGATCTCCGGTTCCCCGGCACCGCGCTCATGGGCGTGCTTACGGGCTATCTTGATCGCGCACTCGTTCGCCTCGGCTCCCGAGTTGCAGAAGAAGACCCGGCCGCCGAGCGACGAGTTCGAAAGCTTCTCGGCCAGGTCGACCATCGGCCGGGTGTAGAAGAGGTTCGAGACGTGCATCAGGCGTCCGGCCTGCTCGGAGATCGCGGCGACCACCTGCGGGTTGGAGTGACCGACCGAGGCCACCGAGATTCCGGCGAGCAGGTCGATGTACTCCCTGCCGCTTTCGTCGAACAGCAGCGCACCCTCGCCCCGCTCGAAGATCACCGGCTTGCGCGGATAGGTCTGCATCACGAAGCGCTCTTCCCTCTCGAAGAGCGCCTTGTCGGCGGCACTCAAGGGTTCACCATCGTGCCGATGCCGATCACCGTGAAGAGCTCGAGCAGCAGCGAGTGCGGCCGGCGTCCGTCGATGATGTGCGCGGCCTGCGCCCCACCCTGGATCGCGTCGACGCAGGCGGTCATCTTGGGCCGCATTCCGCCCTGGATGCCGTCGAGCGCCTGCTTGACCTCTTCGACCGTGGTCTGGGAGATGCGGGTGGATTCGTCTTCGGGATCTTCCAGCCAGCCGACCACGTCGGTCAGGAAGACCGCCTTGTAGGCACCGAGTGCGGCCGCGACCTTGCCGGCCGCCTCGTCGGCGTTGACGTTGTACGAGTTGCTGTCGCGATCGGATGCGACCGAGGCGATCACCGGGATGTAGTCCTCCGAGATGTGGTTGATCACGTCGACGTCGACCCGTTCGATCTCACCGACGAAACCGACGTCCGCGGCGTTCGCCACCGGGGCGACCTCGAACAGCGCTCCGTCCTCTCCCGAGAGCCCGACGGCCGGCTGTCCGGCACGGTTGAGCCGCCGGACCAGGTCGGCGTTGACCTTGCCCAGCAGGACCATCTTCGCGACCTCGACCGTCTCCGCGTCGGAGACCCTCAGACCGTGATGGAACTTGACCTCGAGGCCCATCTTGTTCATCACCTCGGAGATCTCCGGACCGCCCCCGTGAATGATCACCGGGTTCATGCCGACGTACTTCAGCAGGACCACGTCCTTGGCGAAGGCCTCTCGCAGGGATTCCTCTCGCATGGCCGCGCCGCCGTACTTGATGACGACGGTCTTGCCGTGGAATTCCCGGATGTAGGGGAGCGCTTCCAGCAGCACGGTGACGTTGTCGTCATCGAGCGACTGTGCCAGCTCCTTGGCCTTCTCTTGGTCCATCTCGTCCTTTAGGTGGTGTATTCGGCGTTGATGACTATGTACTCGTGGGTCAGGTCGCTGAAGTAGACATGCGCCCGGCCGTCGCCCCGGTCGAGCCGCAGCGAGAGTTCGGCCTCAGTCTCATCCCCGGCGAGCCCCTCGGCCTTGATCACGTCCGGGCCCATCTCGCCGATGTCCTGGCCCGCGAGCGCGGCGCCCGCGGCCTGGGCGATCCGGCCCCAGTTGGGGTCCTTGCCGAGCAGGGCGGTCTTGACCAGCGGCGAGTTCGCAATCCGGCGGGCGACCAGTTCGGCCTCCTCGCCGTCCTCGGCCCCGGTGACCTCGATCCGGCCGACCCGGGTCGCGCCCTCGCCGTCCCGCACGACCTCCAGGGACAGCTGGAGCAGCACCGCTTCGAGCAGGCCATCGGGCAGCGGCAGTCCCGACTCGCCGGATGCCTGCAGCAGCACGGTGTCGTTGGTGCTCATCTGCCCGTCCACGGTGATCCGTTCGAACGAGTCGGCCACACCGCTCCGGAGCAGCGGTTCCGGATCTTCGATCACGGCATCGGTCTGGACGAAGCAGAGCATGGTCGCGAAGCCCGGCTCGATCATGCCGGCGCCCTTGGCCTGGGCGGAAAGGGTCACGCCGCCGCTTTTCAGCGAGCAGCGCTTGGGCCACTTGTCGGTGGTCATGATCGCTTCCGAGAACGGCACGGCACCCTCCGCGGTGAGTCCGGCGGCGAGGCCGCCGATACCGGAGAGCACTGAATCCATGTCCATCGGCACACCGATCACGCCGGTCTCTGCGACGGCCACGGTACGGGGGTCGATTCCCAGCTCCGCGGCGGCCCGCTCCCGCATCGCGAGCGCGTCCTTGATGCCCTGTTCGCCGGTGGCGGCGTTGGCGTTGCCCGAGTTGACGATCACCGCCCGGACCGAATCCTGTGCGAGCTGGTCCCGGCAGACCCGGATCGGTGCCGCGGCGGCCGCGTTGCTGGTCAGCAGGATCGCGGAGGACACCTCGGCGGAATCGCAGACGACCAGGCCGAGGTCGGTCTTGCCGTCGCCTTTCAGGCCGCAGGGGACCCCGCCCGCCCGGAATCCGGCGGGCAGAACGGTGTCGTCCAGCCGCTCGATGTTCTCGGGAGTCTCCACCCAGCGCGACCTGAAGAAGTCTTCGCTCATGAGATCCCCATTCCCTCGTCGAGGCCGAGCATCAGGTTCAGGTTCTGGATCGCCTGTCCCGAAGCTCCCTTCCAGAGATTGTCGATCGCCGCGAACACGACGATCCGGTCGTCACCGGCGAGTGCCTGGATGTGGCACTGGTTGGTGTCTCGCACGTCCCTCATGCCGGGCGGCAGGTCGCGCACGGTCACGAAGGGCTCGTCGGCGTAGCGGGCCTCGTACATCGTGCCGAGATCGGACTGGGAGATATCCCGGTTCACGCTGACGTAGCAGCTGACCAGCTCGCCCTGGTCGACCGGCACCAGATGCGGCACGAAGGTCAGCTTCTCCAGCTTGGAATCAGCGGGAGCCAGCTTGTTCAGCTTCTCGAGGATCTCGGGCCGGTGACGATGCCCGACCGGCTTGTAGGCCCCGACGTTCTCGGTGACGGTGACGAACGAGGTTCCCTCACCCTGTCCCCTGCCCGCACCGGAGACTCCGGACTTGGCGTCGATCACGACGTCGTCGATCAGCCCGGCCTCGGCCAGCGGTGCCAGGGCGAGGATCGACGCGGTCGGGTAGCAGCCCGGGTTGGCGATCAGATCGGCCATCGCGACCGCCTCCCGCTCCAGTTCGGGCAGGCCGTAGACCGCACCGTCGAGCAGGTCGGGTTCACTGTGGGGTCCGTAGAACTTCTCGTAGGTGGGGATGTCGGAGAGCCGGAAATCGGCCGACAGATCGACCACGATCATGCCCATGCCCCTCATCTCGGCGACCACGGGAGCGGCCGCACCGTGCGGGTAGGCGACGATCCCGACCTCGACGTCCTCGAGGTCGGCCAGGTCCAGCTCCTTCAGCGCCAGGGACACGTCGTAGCGCGGGTAGAGCTCGTTCAGCCGGGTTCCGGTCTCCGACCGGGAGGTGATCTCGGCCAATTCCAGAGCCGGGTGGTTCCAGACGAGCTGGGCCGCGAGCGCACCGGCGTAGCCGGTGGCCCCGGCGACGATCACCCGGGCCTTGGCGCCGTCGGGTCCGATCGGCTGTGTCTCAGCCACGGAGCTTGCCTCCCAGCCCCTCCAGCGCGGCGATGATCTTCTGCCACTGCGGCGCGACCTCGTCGTCGCTCAGGGTCCGGTCGTCGGCCCGGAACCGGAATCTGAGCGCGAGGCTCTTCTCGTCCTCGCCGACCTGATCGCCCCGGTAGACGTCGAAGACCGTCACCGACTTCAGCAGCTTGCCGCCGGCCGTCCGGGCGGCCTCCAGAACCCCACTGGCCTCGACCGAGTCCGGCAGGACCACGGCCAGATCGCGGTCGACCGGCGGGAAGGCGGTGAAGTCGACGTATTTCTCTTCGCCGAGCGGAGATGCCTCGAGCAGGTCGGCCAGGCCGATCTCGAACGCGACGGCCTCCCCGAGGTCCCATTCGGCCGCGACCGTGGGATGAAGCTGTCCGATCCAGCCGGCACCGCGGCCGTCGATCAGCACCTCACCCGAGCGTCCCGGATGGAGGAACGGCTGTTCGCCGGCGATCACCTGAACCGTGGTTCCCAGTCCGGCGGCGAGCCGCTCGAGCACGCCCTTCATCTGGAAGAAGTCCGCGGTGACCGCGTCGTGTGCCCAGGAGGCGGGATCGATCGAGCCGGTCGCCAGCGCACAGAAGTGATGGGGTTCGTTGACCGGCGGCCGTTGCTCGCCGGGGAAGTTGCCGCCCAACGGGCCGGGACCGAACTCGCCGGCCGGCAGGTAGACCCGTCCCGATTCGAAAAGGGCCACCGATTCGGCTCCCCGAGCCAGGTTCCTCTGGGCGGCACCGAGCAGCGATCCGAGCAGGGTGCTGCGCATGACCGACTGGTCCTCGGAGAGCGGGTTCGACAGCTTGACCGCGTTCGCCCGAGGGTCCGGCACGGTGATGCGCAGCCGATCGGTCTCACCCGGATCGGTGAAGCTCCAGCCGACGATCTCGTCGAATCCGGCTTCGCGCAGCGAGTCCTCGGCCCGCCGCTGCAGGCTCTGCTGGCGGCTGAGACCACCGACCCGGCCCGAGCCGGACGGCAGCGTGGCCGGCAGGCGCCGGTCGAGATCGTTGACCCGTCCGACCTCTTCGACCACGTCGATCTCGCGCGTGACGTCGTAGAACCGGTCCGGCGGGACCGTGACCAGCAGGTCATCGCCCTCCCGTTCAACCGTGAAGCCGAGCAGCTCGAGTGCCTCGACCTGGGCATCGGGTTCGATCGCGAGTCCGAGTATCCGTTCGACCCGTCCGGCCCGCAGCCGGATCGGGGCCGGATCCGGCATCGGGGCGGCCACGTCGACCATGCCCTCGACCACGGTCGCGCCGCAGAGTTCGGCCATGAGCTCGGCCGCGACGATCTGGGCCCGCACCGTCAGTGCCGGATGAAGCTGCTTCTCGAACCGGGAGGAGGCCTCGGAGCGAAGGTTGAGATCCCGCGAGCTGCGCAGGATGTTCGGGCCGTTCCAGGTCGCGGCCTCCATCAGGACGGAGGTGGTCGCCTCCGAAACCTCGGATACGGCGCCGCCCATGATTCCGGCGATCGCCGCCGGACCGTTCCTGTCGCAGACCAGGACGGTGTCCGGGCCGGGCTCGCGCTCGATGCCGTCCAGGGTCGTGACCTTCTCCCCTTCGCGGGCCGAGCGCACAGTGAGCGCCCCGTCCGGAACCAGGTCGAGATCGAAGGCGTGCATCGGCTGGCCGGTGAGCCACATCACGTAGTTGGTGATGTCGACCACGTTGTTGATCGGCCGCTGTCCCGCCGCGATCAGCCTGGCCTTCAGCCAGAGCGGCGAGGGTCCCACCTTGACGTCCTCGAAGGCGAGCGCGGTGAAGCGCGGGCAGAGCTCCGGATCCTCGACCTCGACCGAGACCAGGGACTCGACGGCGTCGCCGGAGGCGATCTCCTTGCCCTCCCATGGCGACGCGGCGAGGGCGGCACCGGTGATCGCGTGGGCTTCACGGGCCACTCCGTAGAGGCTGAAGCAGTCGGTGCGGTTGGGCGTCACCTCCAGCTCGAGCACGATCTGGGATACGGGCAGTACCTGACCGGCGGGGGTGCCCGGCTGGGCGATGCCGTCCTCCAGGACCATGATTCCGTCACTGCCCTCGCCGAGCTCCAGCTCGGTCTCGGAGCAGATCATGCCCTCGGAGGGAACACCGCGCAGCTTCGCCTTCTTGATCTTCATGCCACCGGGCATCACGGCACCCGGCAGGGCGACGACCACGGTCTGCCCGGCAGCCACGTTGGGCGCGCCGCAGACGATGTTCCGCGGAGATTCGTCTCCGGTGTCGACCGTGCAGACCCGCAGCCGGTCGGCGTCGGGATGCGGCTCGGTGGCGAGCACCTTGCCGATCACGAAATTGTCGGCGCTGGGCGGGCCGGTGGTCACCACCCTTTCGACTTCGGTCCCGGTCATCGCCAGCTTCTCGGCGAGCACCTCGGGCTTCAGTCCGGGGTCACAGTAGGTCGCCATCCAGGCGTACGGAATTCTCATGAGAACTGCTCCAGAAGGCGAACGTCGTTGTCGAAGAAGAGCCTCAGATCGCCGACGCCATGCCGCAGCATGGCGATCCGCTCGATACCGAAGCCGAAGGCGAATCCGGTGACCAGATCGGGGTCGTAGCCCGCCTCCCGCACGAATCCGAAGACGTTGGGATCGACCATGCCGGCCCCGCCGAGTTCGATCCAGCCGATTCCCTTGCAGAGATTGCAGCGGTCACCGCCGGGCAGCTTGCCCGAGCCGCCGCACTTGAAGCAGGAGACGTCGAACTCGACCGAGGGTTCGGTGAAGGGGAAGAAGTGGGGCCGCATGCGGATCTCGCGATCGGGACCGAAGATCTCCCGGAGCATCGCGAGCAAGGTGCCCTTCAGATCGGCGAGGGTGATGCCTTCGGCCACGGCGAGCCCTTCGACCTGGTGGAACATCGGGCTGTGGGTCGCGTCCGAGTCCCTCCGGTAGGTCTTGCCGGGAACGATCATGAAGAGCGGCGGCGGCGCCGATTCCATCGCCCTCACCTGCATCGGCGAGGTGTGGGTCCTGAGCAGCACGTCCTGCGCGCCGACCCCGTCGGGGGCGCCTCCCCCGGGCTCCACGTAGAAGGTGTCCTGGAGCATCCGGGCGGGATGGTCGGCCGGATGGTTGAGCGCGGTGAAGTTGTAGAAGTCGTGTTCGACCTCGGGTCCTTCCATCACCTGGTAGCCGAGGCCGATCATCACGTCTTCGATCAGCCGCCTGGTCCTGGTGATCGGATGGAGGTGACCCGCGGCCCTGACCGGAGAGCCGGGCAGGGTGACGTCGATGCGATCGGTGGCGAGTGATGCCTCCAGTTCGGCCGCGGCCAGAGCCTCGGTCCGCTCTTCCAGCAGGGCCTCGAGCGCCTTGCGCACCTTGTTCGCGGCGCCCCCGACCGGACCCCGCTCGGCCGGTTCGAGATCGGCGATGCCCCGGAGGATCGTGGTCAGCTCCGCCTTGCGGCCGAGATAGCCGACCCGCAGTTCCTCGAGCTCGGCCGCGGTACCGGCGTCAGCGATCGCCGTGGTCCCTTCGGCTTCGATCTGTTCAATCCGCTCTTTCATTCTTCGCTCTCGTCCTCGCTCTGAGTCGGTTCACCGGTCGCGGACGGCGACGATATCCGCTCGAAAGCGATCGCCGCCGCGGCTGCGACATTCAAAGATTCGGCCCGGCCCTCCCGCAGGGGAATGGTCCAGGCCTCTTCGCATTCATTCAAGACCGCGGCCGAAAGCCCTTCGCGCTCGGATCCGAGGCAGATCGTGACCGGTGCGGCGTGCTCGGCGGGCGGTTCACCGCCGGAGGCGACCATCGCCACCCGGGGGGCCGGGGTCGCCTCGATCGGGGCCTTGATCAGCGGCTGGGTGAAGATCGAGCCCATGCTCGCCCGCACCGAGGCCGGCGCGTAGGGATCGACCGTCCCGGGCCCGACGACGAGGGTGGCGTCGAGCAGCGCGTCGATCGAGCGGATGATCGTGCCCATGTTGCCCGGATCGGACAGCTGATCGAGGTAGACGCAGATCTCGGACATCTCCTCGGCCCATTTCTGGAACCACACGCCGAGCACCTTGGTGCCCGAGGCGAGGCCGGAGGCCCGGTCCAGCAGGTCCGGCTCGACCTGTTCTCCTTCCATCTCGAAATCGGGATGTACCAGCAGGAACTTCGGCTCGGCACCGGCGGCCAGGCCGGCCCGGGCGAGATCCTCGCCTTCGGTCACGAAGAGACCGAGCTTCTCCCGGTACTTCTTCTGGCAGAGCTTGCGGACCAGTTTCAGTTTTTCGTTGTCGGGGCTGGTGATCATCTGTCTGCGATTCTGCTGGATTCGGGTAAAAAAAAGGGCGGCTCGCAATCGCGAAGCCGCCCGAGGGGAATCAAGTGCCGTTCGCGCTAGGCGGCGGCACCCTCCCGGGCGATCTCGACAAATCGGCGAAAACCTTCGCTGTCATGCACGGCGATGTCGGCGAGCATCTTGCGGTTCACTTCGACGCCGGCCTTGTCCAGGCCGTGGATCAGCTGCGAGTAGCTCATGCCTTCCTGACGGGCGGCGGCGTTGATACGGGTGATCCAGAGACGACGGAAGTCGCGCTTACGGACCCGGCGGTCACGGTAGGCGTAGGCGCCCGACCGCATGACCTGCTCTTTGGCCAGCTTGTACGACGAGTTCTTGCGGCCGTAGTAGCCCTTGGCCTCTTCAAGAACCTTGCGACGCTTCTTACGAGCGTTTACAGAACGCTTTACGCGGGGCATTACTTACCACCCAGCATCTTGTTGACGCGCGGGGCGTCCTGGGCCTTGACGAAGACCGGCTGAGCCATCGAACGCTTGCGCTTCGGCGACTTCTTTTCCAGGATATGACTGGAATAGGCTTTACGACCGCGGAGTTTGCCCGTAGCGGTCCTTTTGAACCGTTTCTTGGCTCCGGAATGTGTCTTCATCTTCGGCATGCGACGGCGTATTCAATCAAAGTTTCGCAAGGAGCATCCTTCTCGCTCCGACCGCGACGGATACTCTGCGCTCCAATGCGCATTTTTCACGTCCTCGGCACGCGGCCGAACTTCGTCAAGATGGCCCCGTTGATCGCGGCATTGCGTACTCGCATGCCCGATTCCGACCAGGTCATAGTCCACACCGGCCAGCACTACGACCGGATGATGTCGGAGATCTTCTTCGAACAGCTGGGTGTTCCCGAGCCCGATCACATGCTCGAGATCGGTTCCGGAACCCACGCCCAGCAGACGGCCCGGGTGATGGAGCGCCTCGAGCCCCTGCTCATCGCCGACCGCCCCGACATGGTGATCGTTCCCGGAGACGTCAACTCGACCGTCGCCGCCGCCCTGACCGCGGTCAAGCTCGGTATCCCGGTCGGCCATCTCGAGTCCGGCCTTCGCAGCTGGGACCGGACGATGCCCGAGGAGATCAACCGGATCCTGACCGACGCGATCGCCGACGATCTCTACGTCCATTCCGAGGAGGCCCTCGGCAACCTGGCCCGCGAGGGCATTCCGGCCGAGAAGGCCCATTTCGTCGGCAACACCATGATCGACAGTCTGGTCGCCCTTCAGGACCGTTTCAAGCCGCTCGAAGCCTGCCGCGAATTCGGCCTGACCCCCGGCGGCTACCTCCTGGTCACCCTTCATCGGCCGGCTCTGGTCGACGGCCCGCTGCTCTTCGAGGCGATCGCCGCCCTCAACCTGGTCGCGGCCGACATCCCGGTGCTCTTCCCGGTCCATCCCCGTACCAAGGCCAAACTGGACGCCGAGGGCGCCGAGATCGCCCCGGGACTCAACCTGGTCGATCCGGTCGGCTACCTGGAGTTCCTCTCGCTGGAGTCCGACGCGGCCGCGGTGCTCACCGACTCGGGCGGCATCCAGGAGGAGACCAGCTATCTCGGAGTCCCCTGCTTCACCCTGCGCGACAACACCGAACGTCCGGTGACGGTAGAACTCGGCACCAACACCATGCTCGGCCTCGATCCCGCCCGGATCCCGGAGATCACCGGCCTGCTCGTCGAGAAGGCCGGCGATCCGTCCACCCCGCCCCCACTGTGGGACGGCCGGGCCTCGGAACGGATAGCGGAGCTGATCGCGACCCGCGAGGTCTAGAGGTGCCGAACCTGGAGAGCCGATGATCGGCTTTCCAGTTCTTCGACGATGACGTCTCGATGGCAGATCGAGTGGTCTCGCTCGAAGCACAAGAGACAGGTGCGACCCTTGTCCAAATCTCTGGCCATGTCGAGGAAATCCTCGTACGAACCATTTTTGAGGTGCCGCCGATAGATGCGCGCCCCCTCGCTCACCTCGCCTGATCGATAAAGGTCCCTATTTTCTTTCGGATTGCCGAGCGAACGACAATGGAGGTATTGGATACCCCTTCCGGCCAGCGCCTCAGACAGGGCCGTCTTCGAAAAGCCGGGCTTCCGTGAGAGTGGAAGTTCCCGCACGTCGATCAGACGCTCGACACCAGCAGTCTCCAGGGTGTCCAGAAACTCGTCAATCGAACGACCTTCGTACCCGATTGTCATGATTTCGGCAATGTTGTCCGTTTCACCCATCAACTGAACAGCGTAGCCGCCCATTTCAGAAAAGTCTCTCTGACTGCTCTTGTTTGGCAGCCACCGGCGAGGTAACCCCGATGACGATGAAGTTTGCGTATCTCTTCATCGTTCCGACAACAAGCCGCAAGTCTCGATCCGAACCTGCGAATTCGTCCAAATACTTAGATCTGATCTTGGACTCGATTTCGACCAACGGTTCTCCATTCTTCTGAAGCTTCATGAAAAGAGCCCCCAATTCCCAGTCAACGATTGTCTGCCGGTGTGTCCCGCAGTCCGCGGCCCCGCAGAGATATCGATACTTGAACTTCAACGGAAGGGGTCTCAGCGGGACGCGATCGCTATCGCCGATCCGGTCACCCAAAAGTGAGGGTTGGGAGAGAACTCCGAGTTGTGAGGCACTAAAGGTCGCGGACTGGCGCTCGACATCGAGGCCAAGTACCTTCAGAGGCCGGAACGTTCCGAGCGAAGTGTGATCCAGTCGCTGTCGCTTGATCAGGTCGCACATCGACGGGACCTCCGCACTCTCCAGATGGTCGAGGCGATTCCTCCAGGATCCGTTTCGGATCGGCACGGAATCAACCACCCGTATGGATTCCAGGTCCGGAGTCAGACTTTCGGGACGATTGTCCTTACGAGATGGCTTCGCATTCAATTCGATGATGTCGTATTTCTCGAATCTACGGGCAACATTTAGTCCACGAAAGTCGAGTGGAAAGAGCCGTATCCATCGTGGCGGACGTTCATCAACCGACAGCCCCGCCACACAAACAGCCTCATTCATTGACTCCTGATCGATAACCGGGTATGCCTTGACAACGACGAGCATCCTGATCTTCATTCGCTTGTCCCTTCGTTCTTCTCATCCTTGAGATCAGGGACATCTCATCATTTGCTCAGGACGTATCGGTCGCTTCACGCCCTTTCGCGAGGTCAGCTGAGACGGCTCGATGCCGCCGGGATGCCGGCGGCATCGGTTGCCCGGCGGGCACCGTCGCGGATCGCTTCGGCGGTGACCTCGGCGGCGAAGATCGAGAGCAGGAAGGGATCGACCTCATGCCTGCCGGTGGACATGCAGATCGCGAGATCGCCGTCGACCGCGGTGGAGGTCGGTGAGAGGGCCCGGCCGAATCCCGGTGCGGCCGACCGGGCGATGATCCAGGCCTCGTTCTTGGTGAGCTTGGCGTCGGTGACCAGGCAGACCAGGGTCGTGTTCTCCCCCAGCGGCATCTTCTGGGGCGCCTCGAGCAGCACGTCGACCGTGCGGCGGTAGGCGCCGTCCCGCCAGCTTCCGGCGATCACCTCGCCGTCGGCCCCGGTCACCTCACCGTACGGATTGACCACGGCGATCGCGGTCAGGACCGCTTCGCCCACCCTCAGGGTCGCCGCGCCCAGGCCGGTCTTGGTCCAGCCATCCATTCCCACCTTGCCGGCCGTGCAGCCGGTTCCGGCGCCGACACAGCCACGCTCGAACTCGGGGCCGGCGGCCTCGCAGGCGGCGTACCCGCCGTCCGGCCCGGGATGGGCCTTGGGATCGCCGATCGGCAGATCGAAACAGGCCGCCGCGGTGACCAGCGGAACGGCGCCGACCGGGGTGGAAAAACCGAGGCCCCGTTCCTCGTGCCAGGAGACGACCCCGTTGGCCGCCCCCACGCCGAAGGCGCTGCCGCCGGAGAGCAGCACCGCGTGGGCGCCCGGGGTCGAGGTGGCCGGTGAGAGCAGCTCGAATTCCCGGGTGGCCGGCCCGCCGCCGCGCACCTCGCCGGCGCTGACGGTCTCGGGAGGCCCGAGTATCGCGCTACAGCCGGTCCAGCCCTCGCGGTCGGACCAATGTCCGACGGTCACGCCGTCGGGCAGCTCAATCTTCTCTGTCGAAATCCCGGTTCCCTCACTCATGAGGGAATCGTAGGCGCCGAGGGCGGCGGCTACTCGCCGGTGGTCGCCGAATCGTCCGTGGCGCCGGTGTCGGCATCATCGGACGGGGATTCGTCCTCGACCGTCACACCTTCCGAAACCGCGTCGGGAGCGACCGCCTGGGGATGAGTGTTGACCGGAGCGGCCGGTGGCTCGTCCTGCTTCTTCTCGCCCTTGGCGCTCTTCTTCTGCTCCTCGGCGATCTTCGCGGCCTCCTTGGAGGGACCGAGCAGCATGCTCATGTTGCGGCCTTCCTGGAGCGGCTTGGACTCGATCGTCGCCAGACCCTCGAGATCCTCGAAAAGGCGGTAGAGAAGGTCACGCCCGCGTTCGGGGTGGGCCTGCTCACGGCCGCGGAACATGATCGTCACCTTGACCTTGTCGCCGTGCTTCAGGAAGCGGGTGACGTGGCCCTTCTTGGTGTTGTAATCGTGGACCGCGATCTTCGGCCGGAGCTTGATCTCCCGCACGTTGACCTGGGTCTGATGCTTGCGGGCGGCCTTGGCCTTCTGGTCCTGCTCGTACTTGTATTTCGAGTAGTCGAGCAGGCGCGCGACCGGGGGCTTGGCCCCGGCGGCCACTTCGACCAGATCGAGATCTGCGTCACGAGCCATCTGCCGGGCATCGTCGGTGGAGACGATTCCGACCTGCTCACCATCGGCTCCGATCAATCGCACCTTGGGAACACGGATGCGCTCGTTGATACGAGTCGAATCCCGTTCGGGCGGACGTCGGTCGAACCTACGCGGAACCGGCATTAATTAACGGCCAACGGAAGGTTCAAGCGGACGGACAAGCTGGAAGTTGGTTCGCTGGCGCGAACTGGAACGAGTTCTTTTCAAGGCTTAGCTTCAAGTGTCAAGCAGCATACAGAACTTTTCGACGCTCATAGAACCGAGCTCGCCATCGTCGTGGGATCGCACGGCGAGCTCCCCCGCCTCCGCCTCGCGGTCACCGACCACGAGCATGTACGGATAGCGCCCCAGTTCGGCCGCCCGGATCTTCTTGCCGACCGATTCGGAACGCTCCTCGACCTTGACCCGGACACCCTCGGCCCGCAGGTCCTCGGCGACCTGCCGGGCATACTCGATGTGCCGGTCGGCGACCGGCACGATCATCGCCTGGACCGGCGCGAGCCAGGCCGGGAAACGGCCGGCGTGATGCTCGATCAGGATCCCGGCGAAACGCTCCATCGAGCCGAGCAGGGCCCGGTGGATCATCACCGGACGCTGACGGCCGTCGTCGGCGTCGGTGAAGGAAAGTTCGAAACGCTCCGGCATCTGGAAGTCCAGCTGGCAGGTGCCGAGCTGCCAGGAGCGGCCCAGGGCGTCGGTCACATGGAAATCGATCTTCGGGCCGTAGAAGGCGCCGTCCCCCGGATTGATCGTGTACTCGCGGTCCTGTGCGTCCAGGGCCCGCTTCAGGGTCGATTCGGCCTGTTCCCACAGCTCGTCGCTGCCCAGTGACTTCTCCGGACGGGTCGAGAGCTCGACCGAGACGTCCTCGAAGCCGAAGCGGCCGTAGAGCTCGTCGATCGCCTCGCAGATCTCGGCGACCTCGGACTCGATCTGATCCACCGTGCAGTAGACGTGGGCGTCGTCCTGGGTGAAGGCGCGCACGCGCAGCAGGCCGTGGAGCACCCCCTCCCGCTCGTTGCGGGTGACCCGCCCGAACTCGGCCAGGCGCAGCGGCAGGTCACGGTACGAGTGGCGCTCATGGCCGTAGACGAGACAGGCACCGGGACAGTTCATCGGGCGCAGGGCGAACCGGCGGTCGTCGACCTCCATGAAATACATGTCGTCCTTGTAGTTGTCCCAATGGCCCGAGCGATGCCACAGCTCTTCGTCCATCACCTGCGGGGTGGCGATCTCCTGGTATCCGCGCCGGTCCAGCTGCTCACGGACCTCGTCCTCGATCAGCCCGAGCAGCACCGTGCCGTTCGGCAGCCAGAAGGGCATGCCCGGAGCTTCGGGCCGCAGCATGAACAGGTCGAGCTCGGGGCCGAGGCGGCGATGGTCGCGGGCCTTGGCCTGCTCGATCTTCTCCAGGTAATCGGCCAGGTCCTTCTTGTCGAAGAAGGCCGTGCCGTAGATCCGGGTCAGTTGCTCGCGGTTCTCGTCGCCGCGCCAGTAGGAGCCGGCGACCGAGTTCAGCTTGATCACCTTGATCCGCTTGGTGCCGGGACCATGCGGCCCGCGGCAGAGATCCTCGAACGGGCCGTTGCGGTAGAGCGAGACGGTCTCGGCCCCCTCGTTGGTGATCAGATCCTCGATCAGCTCGACCTTGAAGTTCTCGTCCTGCGCCTTGAAGATCTCGATCGCCTCGGCGACGGAGACGTCCCGCCGCTCGAACTTCTCGTCGGCCTTGATGTGCTTCTTCATCGCCGCCTCGATCCCGGGCAGCTCGGCGTCGGTGATCTTGACGCCCTCGGGGAACTCGAAATCGTAGTAGAAACCGTTCTCGATCGCCGGGCCGATCGTCACCTTGGTGCCGGGGTAGAGCTCCTGGACCGCGGTCGCCATCACGTGGGCGGCGTCGTGGCGGATCAGCTCGAGGCCTTCGGGATCCCGCGAGGTGATGATCGCGATCTCCTCACCGTCGTTCACCGGGGCGCTGAGATCGCGGATCTCGTCTCCGACCCTGATCGCCAGCGCCGCGCGCGCCAGGCCCTCGCCGATCGCCAGGGCGGCGTCGGCCCCGGTCGCTTCGGGCTCGAGCTCCAGCGGAGTTCCATCGGGCAGGCGGACGGTGATCTGATCGGCGTTGACGGACATCGGACCATCGTATTGAGTGTGCGGGCGGCGGGGCGGGTTCCGCTGCCGGCGGCGCTTCTCGGGAACCGAAAGCAGATCCCGCCTACTATTGGGCGCATGGGCCTCCGCGCCGCCAGAACAGAGAAGCAAGAGCACCCGCCGCGGTTCGGACGGGTTCCGCGCCGCCGGCCGGGCGGCGATTCGCCGGAGCTGATCAGCCATCGCTACCACACGATGAGGGTCACGGTCACCCTGATCACGATCGGCGCGATCACGATGGTGATCGGCCTCGCCGCCTTGATCGACCCCAACAATCATCAGCCGATCCCCTACTTCGCGGGCTGCGTGATCGTCGGTGCGGTCACCGGAGCGATGCTGCTGTTCGTTCGTCTGAAGCGGCCCGAATCGACCAGCGCGATCGAGATCGCGATGCTGACCGGGCTGGCGGCCACCTTCGCCAACACGATCTACGGTGGTCTGCTCGACGTCGATCCCTGGTGGCAGGTCTGTTCCTACCTGGTGGTGATCATGATCGCCGGCGGCGTCTCGCTGCGCCGCTGGAGCACCTTCTGCGTCTACATCGCCGCCGCCCTGACCACATGGGTCGTCGTGATCGAGTCATCGGTCGATTCCCGCGACTTCATCTTCGACAGCTATGTCCTGATGATCCTCGGCGCCGTGACGGCGGGAGCGATCCTGCTCATGTTCAAGTCGGAGCGCCGGAGGGTGACGCTGCTGAACGAGGAGCTGATGGCGACCGCAACCCACGACCAGCTCACCGGAATCCTGAACCGCAACGGGCTGCTGCATCTCGCCGCCGAGTACAAGCGGGGCCGGCGGGAGCACGACACCGCGTGGGCCGCGTACATCGACGTCGACTTCTTCAAGACGATCAACGACCGCTACGGCCACGATCTCGGCGACGAGGTCCTGGAGAAGGTGGCGACCGCGCTGACCGAGGGCGGCGTTCCCGGAGATCTGATCGCCCGCTGGGGAGGCGACGAGTTCGTCGTGGTCGGATTCGATGTCGCCCCCTCCGAGAACACGCTCGAACGGATCGTCAACTCCGAGATCCAGAAGGTCGAAGGCACCGCCACGGTCTCGGTCGGCGTGTCGCGGCGCGAGCCGGACGAAACGGTCGGGCTGGCCGAGCTGCTGAAACGGGCCGATCAGCGCATGTACCGGCGCCGGGCCCTGGCCCGGCGCGTGCCGGAACCCGAACCGGCCTAGATCCCGAAAAGCTCCCTGATCCGGTCCGCGAGTATGCGGTGCGCGGTCCGGGATGATCTCGACACCGTCTGGTTGAACCAGGCGTGGACGAGCGGGAACCGGTCGAGCCGGGTTTCGACCCCGGCCTCGATCAGCCGTCTCGCGTAGGCCTCCCCCTCGTCCCGCAGAGGATCGGCGAGGGAGGTGATGACGTATGCCCGGGGCAGCCCGGAGAGATCCTCCGCCTTCAGCGGCGAGGCCCGCACGTCCGCCCCGGCCCCACCCGGCGCGTAGCGTTCCTCGTACCAATCCATGCGCTCCCTGGTCAGGTAGAAGCCGGTCTCGAACTCACGGTAGGAGCCCCAGTCCGAGCCGATCTCGGCGACCGGGTAGATCAGCAGCTGAAACAGGGGACTTGACAGATCGGCGGCGCGCAGGTCCTGGCAGAGGACCGCGGCGAGGTTGCCCCCGGCGCTGTCGCCGCCGACCGCGATCCGTTCCGGATCGGCCCCGAAACGCCCCGGATCCGCGGTCACCGCCCGCCAGGCACGCAGGGCGTCGTCGGGAGCGGCGGGAAAGGGATGCTCCGGGGCCAGCCGGTACTCGACCGCGAGGACTCTCACCTCCGCGGCGTGGGCCAGCCGGCGGCAGGAGAAATCGTGGCTGTCCAGGGACCCGACCACCCAGCCGCCGCCGTGAAAATAGACCAGCAGCGGCCCGTCCTCGGAGACGCCGCGCGGCCGGTAGAGCCTGGCTCCGAGCGGCGCGCCGGCATCTCCGATGTCGAGATTCGTCACCTCCACCGGCAGCGTCGTCCGGTCGGACGCGGCCCAGGCGAGATTCTCGGTCTCGGCCCGCATCGCCACCGGATCCACGGCCGCGGATCCCTCGATCAGATCACTGACCCGCGAAAGCGCCCAGGCATCGGGCCGCAGACCCCGGGCGACGTCCGGAGGGGTCCCGAAGATCCCGGCGAGCAGCCGGTCGGGCAGGCCGAAGAGCAGGCGTGCGCCGATCGCGATCGCGTGCTTCTGAACCGAGAGCGAGAGATCGCCGGGCATCAAGGCATGGTAGAGACGCCCAGAGCGGCATATAGTCCGGCAATGCGGATCGTCGACCTTTCAGCTCCGATCGTCCCCAGTCCGGAAGGGACGCTGGACGTTCTGCGAACCGAGGTCGAGTTCAGCGATCACGCCGAAGGTGCCACGGTGATCGGCGAGCTGTTCGGTGTCGGCCCGGAGCTGCTGCGGGACGGCGAGGGCTGGGCGAACGAGTTCTTCACCAGATTCGGAACCCACAACTCGACCCATGTGGACGCGCCCTATCACTACAACTCGACCATCTGCGGCGAACCGGCACAGACCATCGATCAGCTGCCGCTCGAGTGGTTCGTGAATCCCGGCGTCGTGCTCGATTTCGACGGCCGTGCCGATGGTGACGTGATCGGAGTGGAAGACCTCGAAGGGGCCCTGGCCGCGGCCGGCCATGAACTGCGGCCGCTCGACATCGTGCTGGTCCGGACCGGCTGCGATCGCTGGATCGACATGCCCGAGTACATGGCCCATGGCCCCGGGGTGTCCGGTGCCGCGACCGAATGGCTTTTCGAGCGCGGCATCCGGGTGATGGGGATCGACGCCTGGGGCTGGGACCGGCCGCTCTGGATGCAGGCCGAGGAAGCGAGGGCCTCCGGCGAGAAGGGTGTCTTCTGGGAGGCGCACCAGGTCGATCTGCCCTACTCCCAGATCGAGCGCCTGGTCAATCTCGACCGCCTTCCCCCCACCGGCTTCACCGTCTCCTGCCTCCCCTTGCCGCTGGTCGGTGGCAGCGCCGCCCCGGCCCGGGTGGTGGCGATGCTCGAGGAGAGTTGATCATCCGGCTGCTCCGCAACCACACGCACGCCGCGACCGACGGAATCGCGCTCGGCCTGATCGCGCTCGTGCTGCTCTACAACGGCACGATCGACGTGCCCGACATCAGCGAGACCAAGGAAAACTGGCTGATCGCGACCTGCCTGGTCGGAGGGGTCATCTGTCTCGTCCTGAGTGTGCTCTGTCTGACCCGCAGGATCGTGTCGCCGGCGGGACTCGAGGCCGCGATGGCGCTCGGCCTGATCGCCGCCGCCGGTGCCAACTTCGTCACCGGCGACCTCTGGCCCGACAGCATCTGGATCACCTGCGGCTACACGATGACCCTCACCGTCGCCGCGGGCCTCACCCTTCGCAGTCCCGTGGTCTTCGGCGCGATCGTGCTCCTGCTTTTCGCGACCTGGATGGCCGCCGCCGAGCTTCACACCGGAAGGTTCGTCTCCCGGGGCGACGCGACCACGCTGGTGATCATCGGCGGTTTCATCGCCCTGGGCGTGTTCTGGATTCTGCGGATCGAACGTGAGGCCCAGGACACTCTCACCCGGAGGCTGCGCGACCAGCTCGACCACGATGCCCTCACCGGTGTGCTCAACCGGACCGGACTGACCGCCCGGATCGACGGCCTCCGCGCCGCCGCCGACCCGGGCGGGACGGTCTGGTGCGCCTATGCCGACGTCGATTTCTTCAAGTCGATCAACGACCGCAGGGGCCATGACTACGGGGACGAGGTGCTGCGGGAGATCGCCCGCGGCCTGACCGAGACCTGTGGCGACAGCGGACTGGTGGCCCGCTGGGGCGGGGACGAGTTCGTGATCATGGCGAGCGGCGAGGCGCCGACCGAGGCCGAGATCGAGGACCAGGTCGCCGCGAATCTCGATCGGGCCGGACTGGAGGCGGCGGTCACCGCCGGGGTGGCGAGTGTCGCCTGGACCGAGAACCTCGATTCCGCGGTGATCATCGAGCGGGCCGATCTGCGCATGTACGAGCGGCGCGACGCGGTTCGGTCGGTGGTACCGGGGCAGGTCGAGATCTCGCTCGATCCACCCTCCAACGACTCCTGAGGGCACGAAAAAGCCCCGCTTTGCGGGGCTTTTTCCGGAGTGGGCACAACTGGGCTCGAACCAGTGACCTCCACCGTGTCGAGGTGGCGCTCTACCAACTGAGCTATGCGCCCGGAGGCGAGGACTATAGCCATTTACGACTTTTGGTGCGCCACTCCATGTGGCACATTTGCCCCCGATTCCCCACACATTCCCCGCGTATTCCCCGTCGGGCACGGGAATTTCGCATGATGTCTGGAGGCGCAACTTGCCGCCGCCGGTCGTGTTTCGATTGGCATGGCGCCAACTGACCATTTTCGATCGATGAGGAAAGCGGAATCGTGAAACTGAGGAACATCTTCTTACTGGTCGCCACCCTTGCCGGCCTGGGCTTCACCGCCGGCGGCGCCTCGGCCGCGTCGATCTCGATCGAGACGCTTTCCAGCCAGTCGAACCGGGTCACCGGCGGCGACGCGCTGATGGCCGTGACCGCCCCCTCCGGCACCAATCCCTCGAAGGTCGTGATCCGCCGGAACGGCAGCGTCGTCACCTCATCCTTCAAGCCGGATCCGAACGATCCGCGGAAGCTGGTCGGGCTGGTCTCCGGTCTGCGGAGCGGCGGCAACGTGATCTCGGCCTGGGCCTCGGGCCTGCCGAACGCCACCCGGCACGATCTCTTCAACAGCCCGAACGCCGGACCACTGTTCTCCGGCCCCCACCAGAGCCCGTACATCTGTACGACCGAAGCTCTCGGTGCCGGTCCTCCCACCGACGAGAACTGTTCCGCCCCGACCACGGTCTCCTACAGCTACCGCAGCACCGACGGCGGCTTCAAGCCGCTGGCCGACCCGGCCTCGCGTCCCGCCGATCTCGCCCAGACGACCACGAGGACCGGCGAGACCGTCGACTACGTCGTGCGAGTCGAGCAGGGCACCGTCAACCGTGCCGTATACCGCTGGGCCGTCCTGGCCTCGGGCGGGGTCACCGGCAACGGCTGGAACCAGCGCTTCTTCTACAACTACGGCGGCGGCTGCTCGACCGGCCATCAGCAGGGCCAGTCCGTCCCGAACCCCCTGAACAACGCCGAGCTGTCGCGCGGCTACGCGGTCCTCAGCTCGAGCCTGAACGTGTTCAACACGAGCTGCAACGACGTGCTTTCCGCCGAGACGACCTCGATGGTCAAGGAGAAGGCGATCGAGACCCTGGGCCGCAAGCCCGTCTGGACCGCCGGCCAGGGCGGCTCCGGCGGTTCGGTTCAGATCCAGATGATCGCCCAGAACTACCCGGGCCTGCTGGACGGCATCAACCCGGCCGCCAGCTTTCCCGACAACTCGTCGCCCGACTATCCCGACTGCCGCCTGATCGACCGCTACTACGGGACCGCCGAGGGAGCCGCGCTCAGCAACGCCCAGCGCGAAGCGATCTCCGGGCTCAGCAATCCGAACGGCTGCGCCGCACTCGCCAACGGGGCCGATGTCGTTAACGCCTCGGAGGGCTGTATCGAGGCCGTGGTTCCGACCTCGATCATCTTCAACGCGGTCACCAATCCCGGTGGCGTGCGCTGCACGCTCTGGGACAACATGGTCAACGTGTACGGACAGGATCCGAACACCGGCAAGGCCCGCCGCACGCTCGACAACGTCGGGGTGCAGTACGGCCTGAAGGGCCTCCAGGCGGGAACCCTGACCCTGAACGAGTTCCTCGACCTGAACCAGAACATCGGCGGCTACGACGACAACGGGGACTTCTCGCCGCAGCGGTCCGTGGCCGACGGCGAGGCATTGAAGATCGCCTACCGGACCGGCCGCTTCCAGCAGGGAGCCGGCGGCATCACTTCGATTCCGATCGTCGACGAGCGCACCTACGTGGACGACGAGGCGAACGTCCACCAGTACTTCAACACCTACCGCATGCGCGCCCGCCTCGATCGCTTCAACGGCGGTCACGCCAACCAGATCATGTTCCGCGCCAAGGGCGGATCCAGCACCAGCGCGATGAGCGATACCGCGATCGACACGCTCGGCACCTGGATGGACGCGATCGCGGCCGACGACTCCGGTGCCCCCAAGCCGGAGAAGGTCGTCAACAACAAGCCCGCCAACGCGGTCGACGCCTGCTGGATCACCGGCCAGCGGATCGACGCGGTCGCCCAGATCGGCGCGAACAACCAGTGCGAGAACCAGTACCCGCCACACAGCCTGCCCGTGAACCAGGCGGGAGCACCGCTCGACTCGGTGATCGGAAAGTGCCAGACCAAGCCGGTCGATCCGGCCGACTACGGCAATCCCAATCCGAGCCAGATCGGTCGCCTGAACGCGATCTTCCCCAGCGGGGTCTGCGACTACTCGAAGCCGGGGGTCGAGGAGCAGGCGGTCAGCGGCACCGACGTCTCCTTCGGGCCTCAGCAGACGATCACCACGGCCAAGCGCAAGCTCTACATCAAGCTCAGCCCACAGAAGGTGAAGAAGACCAAGAAGGGCAAGCCGGTCAAGGTGACCGCCACCCTCCACCCCTGCCCCGAGGTCACATGGCAGCGGGTCGTCTTCGAACGCAAGGTCAAGAAGGGAAAGAAGACCATCTGGCAGAAGTCAGGTTCGAAGATCGTCACCGGATCGAAGTGCCAGGCCTCGATCCGGATCAAGAAGATCAAGCGGAACACCCGCCTGAGGGCACGAGCCGAAGCGATCACCGGCTTCCACAAGACCCAGGCTCCGGCGAAGACCGCGAAGGTCAGGCGCTGAACGAGGCGGGTGCCGTCCCACCCGCATCCGATCGTTCTGTCGCACGACAGCCCACCTATCGCGGGGAGATACCGCGACAGAACGCCCGCCTCGGGCTGAAGAGGCGCGACTACTCCGGAAGAGGCGCCTGCCGGAGTCGAACCGGCGTACACGGCTTTGCAGGCCGCTGCGTAACCACTCCGCCAAGGCGCCAAGATGAGGCACCGACCCCGAAGGGACGGTGCCTCGCAAGCGGCTGAAGGGATTCGAACCCTCGACCTTCTGCATGGCAAGCAGACGCTCTAGCCAGCTGAGCTACAGCCGCGAAGTCGGGCGAGTATACCCGGCTGAAAGAGACGCCGTAGGCAGCCGGACCGGACCTGAACGAGCCGGCCCGGCCATCGGGCTCGCCAAGCGGTGCTCAGCCGTCCAGGGCCTCGTTCACCAGCCGGTCGGCGTCGCCGTTCAGCTCCCGCTTGACGTGTCTCACCGACCACTCGGAGAAGTCCGCGAGCGCCGCCTTGGCCTCCGCGTGAAGGGGCTTCATCCCCTCGTTCTTGACCTTGTACTTGCCCTGGACCTGCTTGATGATCAGCTCCGAGTCCCCGATCAGCTCGACCCGGTCGGCGCCGAGCTCGCGGGCGAGCCGGATCCCGAGGATCAGCGCCTTGTACTCGGCCACGTTGTTCGTCGCCTGGCCGATTCTCTCACCGCGTTCGAGCAGCACCCCGCCCGTTTCGTCACGCACGATCACACCGATCGCGGCCGGCCCGGGATTGCCCCGCGCCCCGCCGTCGACGTTGACGATCACCTTCAATTGATGGCCCCCATCGAGGCGAACTGGTTCATGCCGAGAACCTATCCTGCGGAGGTTCAGGCGCGCGGGTGGCTGCCGGCATAGGCGTCCCGCAGCCGGGCGGCGTCGAGGTGCGTGTAGACCTGGGTGGTCGAGATCGAGGAGTGGCCGAGCAGCTCCTGGATCGTGCGCAGGTCCGCCCCGCCCTCCAGCAGGTGGGTCGCGAAGGAGTGGCGCAGGGCATGCGGCGAGATACCACCGGCTGTGGCGGCCTCCCGGACCCAGATCGAGAGGCGCCGCGAGACGTCGGACGGGGAAAGACGGCGGCCGTTTCGCGAAAGGAAGAGCGCCTCCTCGGTGGGATCGGCGACCAGGCTCGGGCGGGCCTTCGCCAGATACACCTCCAGGGCCCGCTGGGCGGGCTCCCCCATGGGCAGGCGGCGGTGTTTCGATCCCTTGCCGATCACATCGATCTGTTCCGAATCGAAATCGACCGACCCGACCTTGATCGTGATCACCTCTTCGCTGCGCAGCCCGCATGAGTAGGCCAGCTCCAGCATCGCGCGGTCCCGGATCTCAAGCGCCGTCCGGGCCGGAACCCGGTCGAGCAGGATCGCCATCTGTTCCGCGGTCATCACGGTCGGCAGTTTCGATTCGGCCTTGGGGGCGGAGACCAGATCGGCGGGATTCTGGGTGACCCGCCCGGTCCGGAGCAGGAAGGTGTAGAGCCCCCGGATCGCCGCGAGCTTGCGCGCGATCGTGGAAGGCGCAAGGCCCTGCGATGAGAGCGAGGCGGCGTAGCGGCGAAGGTCGCGGTGCCCGACCGCCTCGGGAGCGAGCCGCACCCGGTCGGCCCAGATCGCGACCTGGATGAGATCACGGCGGTAGGCGGTGACCGTCTTCGGCGAGGAGCCGACCGCGACCAGATCCCGTTCGTAGACCTCGATCGCCGTCGCCCATTCGGGGGCGAGACGGGGACCGGAATCCTGGGCGGGATCAGCCGATGTAGATCGGGGTGCCGACATCGACCCGGTCATATAGATCGATCACGTCAGGCACGGACATCCGCACGCAGCCGTGGGAAGCGGCCGAACCGAGCGATGCGGTGTCATCGGTGCCGTGGATGCCGGCCCCGTCGAAGATGCCCATCCAGCGCGCCTTCAGCGGGTTCTCGGGAACGCCGCCGGGAACGACCTGGCCGGCCATGTCACCGGCCCAGTCGGAGTTCGGCACGGTCCAGACCGGATCCACCTGCTTGCTCTGCAGGGTGTAGGTGCCCGCCGGGGTCTCGAGACCGACCTGGCCGACCGCGACCGTGTAGGTCTTGGTCAGTTTCAGGTCGTTCCAGAGCTTGAGCTGGAAGCTGCCGCGGTCGAGAGTCAGATAGGTCGGGTACTTCGAGGCGACCTCGGCGGTCGTGACCTCGGGCTTGGTGACGTTCACCTTGGCGGCCAGGGCACGGTCGCCTTCGCCGGAGTCGAGCAGGCCGGCGAGCTGCTTCTCCAGCAGATTGTCGCGGAGCTTGTGGCCGTCGGCCGCCTTGACCACGGTGAGCGAGTCCGGTCCGGCGGCGACCGAGGCGTCGACCGGGTCCTGGTTGACCCCGTCGGCGACTTCGCGGACGAACTGGTTGACGGCCTTCTTCGAGTAGGTGACCGCGACCGGGATCCGGGCGTCGACGCTGCCGCCGGTGACCTCGCGGATGACCCGGCCCGGAAGCGAACCCTCGCGACTCTTCTCGAACGCCTGGTCGATGGCGCTGTCGATGTCGGCCTGGATGTTCAGATCGTTGACCGGCAGCTTGTAGGTCTGCTTCTTGAAGGTGACCTTCACCGGCTTGCGCTGAGGGGCGAGAACCTGGTTTCTTACGGTCTCGGCCGCCTGCTCGCGGTCCATGCCGGCGACATCGATGCCGTTGATGGTCACACCTTCGGCCAGTTCGTCCTTGTTGGCGCCGTCGTAGGCGTAGGCGGCCACCGCTCCCCCGATGAGGAACACGACTACTGCGGCGATCAGAACCTGTGCTTTTCGTCCCATTTCAAACCTTCATTCCGGCGAAAACCGGGCTAGGAGAACCGACACGGAAATGCTCCGTAATTGTAGATACCACGGACAATGGGCAAATTCCTCTTACCGGTCGCAAGCCCCATTGCAGGATCGCGGCGGCCGGGCCGCCGCGATGGCTATTCCTGGACGGGAGGTGAGGGATCGAACATGGCCGCATCCTCACGACCTACGTCCTTGGAGGGCTCACGGATCACATGCGGGCTGTGGCGCAGGAATTCCTCCACCTCGGGCTCGTAGCGGTAGCGGCTCGCGACACCCGCCGCGACCGGGTTGAGACGCAGCCTTTCCCGCAGGCGGATCACCGATTCCCGCGACGTGCGGCGGTAGTGGAATCCGGTGGATTTGAACAGGCGATTGTCGAGGCCGCGGCCGAAACGGAGCTGGTTGATCATCTCGTCCGGGATCGAGATGCCGAGCCGCCTGGCGGCCGATGCCGCGAGTCCGGTTCCCCATGGGGGCAGGGCAGGCAGCGGCCGCTTGCCGAGCAGCGAGATCGTCTCGGTGAGGGTCAGGACCCCGTCCCCGGCGACGTTGAAGACGCCGGGCAGGTCGTTGATCGTCACGTGTTCGAGCGCGTGAACCACGTCGATCTCGTCGACGAACTGGTAGCGGGGATCGAAGCCGGCGATGATCGGTACGAGTGGCAGGGAGAAGAGATGGACATGCGAGGTGTCCACCTCGGCGCCGAGCACGTTGGCGAAACGCAGGACCGAGACGGTGACCTCGGGACGGCGGCGGCGGAAGTCGTCGACGGCCGCCTCGGCCTCGACCAGATCACGCTCGATCGGGGTCGCGGGCGGATGGGTCCGCACCATGTCCTCGGCGAAGAAGGCCGGGTCGTCCTGGGCGCAGCCGTACCAGTGCGCGGAGCTCTTGAAAACCAGCCGCCGGACGGGCGAGTCCGCGGCGGAGCAGGCGGCGAGGATGTTGAGGGTCCCGATCACGTTGTTCTCATGGATCGAGTCCGGCCTGGAGCCCGAGGGGTCTCGTTCGGAGTCGACCATCAGGCGGGTGTCCACGACCGTGTCGATCCTTGCCGCCCGTACGATCTTCTCGATCAGACCGTGCTGTGCTCCGACCTTGACGTACTCGGTGCGTTCGAGCTCACGGGTCGGTTCCTTGGAGTCGACACCGATGATCGCCTCGATCTCCGGGTTCGACTCCAGCGCGTGGGCGAGCCGCCCGCCCCAGTAGGTCGAGAGGCCGGTGACGAGTACCCGGCGGGCGCCTTCTCCTTCCGCGGTCGGCATGGTTTCATTCTTTCAGTCCGTCTCGGGCGCCGGACTCCGGACGCTAAAGTCAAATGGCGTGTCCGGTACAGAGACAGCCCCAGAGAACCCGCCGCCTCCCACCCATGACGACTACGGAGTCTCGGATGGTGAGTGGCTGCGGATCGATTGGCGGGAGCGGCTCCATGCGGTGACGGTCGATTCGGCGCTCGGCGAGACCGAGGTGAGCTACGTCGAGATGGGTGAGGGCCCGGCGGTGCTGTTCGTCCACGGGCTCGGCGGCAGCTGGCGCAACTGGCTGGAGAACATCCCCCACTTCGCGCGAAACCACCGTGTGGTCGCGCTCGACCTTCCCGGGTTCGGCGCGAGCCCGATGCCGCCGCTGCCGTTGTCGATGAAGGCCTATGGCAATCTGATCGTCAAGTTCGCCGACCAGCTGGATCTGGATTCCGAGACCGCCCTGGTCGGGCACTCGATGGGCGGGTTCATCGCGACCGAGGCCGTGATCCAGGCACCGGAGAGGTTTTCGAGCCTGACGCTGGTCGCCGCGGCGGGCATCACTTTCGCGACGATTCCCCAGAGCCGCAAGGAGATCACCCGCACCGCGCTGAAGCTGGTGCTGCCGCTGGCTCAGAGTCGGCTGGAACGCAACCTGGGCCGCAAGCGCCTCCGTTCCGCCTCTTTCAAGGGGATCATCGCCCACCCTTCGATGATCAGTCGCGAGATGCTCTGGGAACTAGGCTCATACGGAATCAAGTCGCCGGGGCTGCTCCAGGCGGCGTATGCCCTGGCGGGATACGACACCCGGGATCGTCTCGGGGATATCACCCTGCCGACCATGGTCATCTGGGGCAACCAGGATCGTCTGGTTCCGGTCGCGGCCGCGTACTCCTACGAACGCCGCATCCCCCACTCCGAGCTTCACCTGATCGACGATTCGGGCCACATGGTGCAGCTGGAGCGGGCGTCGAGCTTCAACGAGATCCTCGAGGATTTCATCTCACGCAAGAACTGACGGGCAAAGCGGGGGCGCGGCACCCGAGGGCGCCGCGCCCGGGGATCAGCCGATGATCCCGTCCAGCCGCTTGATCTCCTTGTTCAGGCCGGAGATCTGCCTGTTCAGCTTCTTGATCTGCCTGCCGGCGCTGATCTTCTTGCGGGTGAAGCGCTTCTTGGCCTTGCATGCGGCCGCTTTCGGTGAAGCGGCCCTGGCGCATTTCTTCGCCGAGCTCTTGATCATCCGGTTGGACTTCAGCACCTCGACCCGTCGCTTCTTCAGCGACTTCTTGAGCGTCGTGAGCTTCTTCTGCGCGGCGGCCTTCCTCACCTTCGCCGCGGCGATCTTCTCGCGTTCGGCGAGATCCGCGATGTAGGAATCGGACTGCGCCCGCGCGATGCTCACGAGGTTGTCTTCGGCCAGATTCACGTCCACCAGGTGGAGGTCGTTGCCCGGCGAGACCAGGGATGCCAGGTCGGGCCGCGTGTCACCCGGGGCATCGACCTTGGTGACGTTGAGCCAGTGCGCACCGGCCTGTCGCATGCATTCGGCGTTGTAGTAGTCCGGCATGGACACCCACGGGGTCGCGCCTTCGCTCGCCGGGGGATCGTTCGAGACGTAGTCGAGGTTCGCGAGCGGCCGTAGGCGACCGTCACCGCCGTCGAGCCGTGAAGGGTCGACGCAGACGACTTCGAACTGGGCCGGGTCGGGCCTGGTTCCGGGGAAGGACCAGTAGCCGGCGTTCAGCTGGCCGAATCCGGAGACCGCCCCGGGGTAGGAGCGGTACATGGAGTAGGCGACCAGACAGCCGAACTCGCCCGGCTTCGAGCAGGCCGGCACGTTCTGGTACATGCCGCCGACCAGCTGACCGATCGGAACGTGGATGTTGGCGCCGGGCAGGATCGCTCCGACCATCTGCGCCCGCAGTTCGGGGTTCGGATCGATCTCCTCGTCGATCAGGCGACCGAGGTGGGAGGAACCCTGGGAGTGGCCGATCAGCACGAAGCCACGGCCCTTGTTGTAGTTCGCCAGGTAGTCCTTCCAGGCGTCGAGCGCGCTCTGGTAGGCGATGTTGGCCGGTTCATCGAGATTGGACGAAGGGCTGGTGGATTGCCGGTACATCGGCGCGTACACGTTGCAGACCCGGGAGAACTGGCGTGCCTGCTGAACGACGACCCGCCTGATCGGTGGATCCTTCGCGAGATCGGAGTTCGGGGTGTCCTGCGGGCTCTGGGTCGGGTAGAGGTAGAAACAGTCGACGGGCGGAGACTCGGCTTTCTTGTAGCCCAGCGGTCCGCCGGTCTTGCCGGGAGCGGGAAGGATGTTCCCTTCGACCGATCCGGCGCACATGTCATCGGTCTGTCCCGGCAGGCAGGCCCAGACCGTCGGTTCGGCCGCCGTGGCCGGACCGGCGAACGCAACCGCGGCGAAGCCGGCGACGACCGCGATCAGTGCCACCACTCGTCCCAAAGAATTCACACCAAGCATTGACTCTCCTCACCCTTGTCGGCCGGACCGGCCGCGTTGTCCCAACCCTCATTTTTGAGGATACCGCGTTCCCTCGAAACCGCCTTGCTCTCAACAACCCGCTTGAAGCGGGTTCACTTCGCTTTCGGCCGGGTTTTCTTTCGCTCCCGTTCAGCCTTCTTGATGTACTTCGCGGTCTGTGCCTTGACCGCGCCGACGAGGTTGCCCATCTGATCGCTCATCTCCGAAAGGTGGGTCCCCCAGGTCGGCCCGAGCCCTTCGGTGTGCCGTTGCCGCTGGTCGGCCGGGGTCGAGATGTCGTCCACCTGGAGCCAGTGGGCACCGTCCGCCCGTTCGCAGCGGGCGCGATACAGCTCGGGGAAGGAGGCGAATGGGGTCGGCGCGTCGGAGAATGCGGGCTGGAGATTCCCGTTGATGCCCGGGAAGCCGCCGGTGGTGTAGCGGGGCTTCAGGATCCCGCGGCTGCCGTCCAGCCGGGCCGGGTTCACGCAGATCACCTCGTACTTTTCGGGGTCGAGCCCGGTGGTGACGAGAGCCCCGGTGACGCGTCCGAAGGCGGAGTTCGCCGGTGGCTGGGCCGGGAAGCTGGAGCTGGCGATGACGCAGCCCGGCTGGGCGGGACGAGAGCAGGCCGGGATCTTCTTGAACTGGCCCCCGACCAGCTTGCCTTTGGGGACGTAGAGGTTGCCGCCGATCAGGGTCGCCGACACCAGCCGTCTGCGCAGGTCCGGTTTCTTGTCGAAGGTGTCGGCGAGCAGCCTGCCGAGGTGACCGGTGCCCTGCGAGTGGCCGAGCAGCACGATGCCCCTTCCCCGGTTGTATCGGCGCAGGTACTCGTTCCAGGCCGCCTTGACTCCCGCATACGCGGTATCGATGACCGTGGGGGTGATCGTGCCGGTGGCGATGGACAGCACCGTGTATTGGGGATAGATCGGCGCGAACACCCGGCAGTTCCGTGAGAACTGGGCGGCCTGCTGCCTGGCGATCGCGTCAAGCTCGGGGTCCTCGGTGAGATCGGCGTTCGGGCCCACCTGGCTGCTGACGGTCGGATAGACGTAGAAGCAGTCGACCCGCGGTTTCGGGTTGCGCTTCGGATCGACGACCGAGGTCTCACCTGTCGCGGTGACCACCGTCTCCTTCAGCGAAGACATGCAGGGATCGTTCGTCTTGCCCGGTTTGCAGAGCCACTTGAAGTTCCGCTCCGCCGAGGCGCCGCCGGCGAACAGCAGCCCGCCGACGATGATCGCGGTGAGGGCCGCGATCGTCCTTTTCAAGTGATCGCTCCCAGGGAGGCCGAGCTGACGTTGTTCGCGTACTTGGCCATGACTCCCCTCTCGAACAGGGGCTTGGGCCGTGAGTACGCCTTGAGGCGTTCATCGATCTGTTCGACCGTGAGATCGACCGAGAGCAGGCGCTGATCGATATCGACGGTGATGATGTCCCCGTCGCGGATCGCGCCGATCGGTCCGCCCTTGACCGCTTCGGGAGCGACATGGCCGATCATCAGGCCACGGGTCGCTCCGGAGAACCGGCCGTCGGTCAGCAGAGCCACGTGTTCACCCATGCCTTCGCCGACGAGCGCGGCGGTCACCTGGAGCATCTCCCGCATTCCGGGCCCGCCCGACGGACCTTCGTTGCGGATCACGATGACGTCGCCCTTCTCGATGTTGCCTTTCTTGACCTGGGCGAAGCAGTCCTCTTCGCGTTCGAAGACCCGGGCCGGGCCGGTGTGGCTGCGACGCTCCGTCCCGGCCACCTTGACGACCGCGCCGTCGGGACAGATGTTGCCGCGCAGGATCGCCAGCCCGCCCTGGGCCTTCAGCGGGGCATCCACCGGCAGCACTACATCCTGTCCCGGTTCCTCGACCGCCTTGTCGGCCTCGACGCCGATGGTCTCTCCGGTGACCGTGATCTCTTCCTCGTGGAGCAGGCCGCCGTCTTTCAGGTGCTTGAGAATCAGCGGCACGCCACCGGCCCGGTAGAGGTCGGTGGCGACGTAGCGGCCGCCGGGCTTCAGGTCGGCGAGCAGCGGCGTGCGCCGGGAGATCTCCTCGAACACGTCGATGTCCAGGTCCACTCCGGCTTCGCGGGCGACCGCGAGCAGGTGGAGCACGCCGTTGGTCGATCCGCCGGAGGCGCAGACACAGGCGATCGCGTTCTCCAGCGATTTCCGCGTGATGATCCTGCTGGGCCGCAGATCCTCGGCCAGCACCTTCAGCACCAGCTCGCCGATTCCCTTCGCGACCTCGTGCTTGTCCACATCCTCCGCCGGAACCATCGCCGAGAAGGCCGGGGAGATCCCCAGGGCCTCGAAGGCGCAGGCCATCGTGTTCGCGGTGAACTGGCCGCCGCAGGCCCCGTAGCCGGGGCTGGCGACATCCTCGAGCTCGTGCAGTTCCCGGTCGCTGATGTTGCCGGCGGCATGTGCGCCGATCGCCTCGAAGAGATCGACGATGGTGACGTCCTTACCTTCGTACCTGCCGGGCTTGATCGAGCCGCCGTAGAGCACGATCGAGGGAACGTCGATCCGGGCCACGCCCATGACCGCTCCGGGAATCGTCTTGTCACAGGCAGCGAGCGCGACGATCGCGTCGAACTGATATCCGCGGGCCATCAGCTCGATCGAGTCGGCGACGACCTCGCGGCTGACCAGCGAGGATTTCATGCCCTGGGTGCCCATGGTGATCCCGTCGGACACGGCGACGGTGTTGAACTCCATCGGTGTCCCGCCGGCCGCGCGCACTCCCTGCTTCACGTACTCGGCCAGGTCGCGCAGCCCGTAGTTGCAGGGCATCGCTTCGGTCCAGGTGTTGGCGATCCCGATGGTCGGCCGCTTCAGGTCCTCGTCGGTGAACCCGATGCCCTTCATGTACGCCCGGGCGGCCGAGCGGTCGGGTCCATCGAAGACGGCCGCGGAGCGGGGACGCGGCAGCGAACTGGAGGTTTGGGAGCCGTTGGTAGACATGCGAGCTAGCCTAGTCGCCGATTCGGATCGTCATGCGGGATCAATGCGGTGCCGCTCCGGTCAGCCCGAATACGTCGACGGGACCGGGACCCTCGCCGACCGAGTCGAGCCCGTTGCCCACCGCCTCCGAGGCCAATGCCCGGGCCGACCTGGTCGCGGCCAGCGGATCCAGCCCGAGCGCGAGCATCGCGGCCAGCGAAGATGAATGCGTGCATCCCGAGCCGTGGCTGGAGCTTCCTTCGTAGATCGCGCCCTCGATCTCGACGATCTGCTCGCCGTCGAAGAAGACATCGATCATCCCGGTGCTGTGCCCGCCGGTCACCACGGCGATCGATGGCCCCAGGGCGAGCACCCCTTCGGCCAGTGCCGATTGGGCCGCCGTCTCGTCCAGGCCGGTCAGCACCCGGGCTTCGGGAATGTTCGGTGTCGCGACCGTCGCCCGCGGCAGGATCATCTCGATCAGGGCCGACCTGGCGTCCGACCGGAGCAGGTCCGCCCCGCTCTCGGCGACCATCACCGTGTCGAGAACGATCGGCACGTCGCCGAGCAGATCGAGTCCCCGGGCCACGGCCTCGATCGTCTCGACCGATCCGAGCATCCCGATCTTGACGGCGTCCACCCCGATGTCACTGGTGACCGCCCGGATCTGTTCGATGATCATCGCCGGACTGACCGGCTCGATCGCGGTCACGCCGACGGTGTTCTGAGCGGTGAGGGCGGTGATCGCGGTCATGCCGTGCGCGCCGCAGCGGGCGATCGCCTTGATGTCCGCCTGGATGCCCGCGCCACCTCCGGAGTCGGAGCCGGCGATCGAAAGCACAGTCGGGATCTCACGTTGCGTCATCGGCCGAAGGATAGGGCTCTAGGACCGCCGGCAGCCGGGCTGGGCGGTTCGGGTGTAGGTGCCGGTGATCGAGCAGTCCAGATATCCCAGCACCTCCAATCTGGCCAAGCCGATCGCCACCTCGGTCGCGTCACGAGCGAGAAGATCGGCGACCGCGTCGACCGTGTCACAGCCGCGTTCGACCGCGTCGAGAATCGAGTCCAGCCCCTGATCGATCTCCGGCCCGGACACCGCCGGAGGAAGGGCCCCGATCCCGATCACCCGGTCGATCACGTCCCGGGCATCCCGGACCAGGGCGGCTCCGCTCGCGATCAATTCGTTCGTACCGGCGGCCGGGCCGATCGTGACCTGACCCGGCACCGCACCGACCTCCCGCCCCGCGTCGCCCGCCATCTCCGCGGTGATCAGCGACCCGGAACGGTGGGCGGCCTCGACCACGACGGTCATCTGTGAGAGCGCCGCCATGATGCGGTTGCGTGCCGGGAATCCCCATCGGCGGGGCTTCGTGCCCGGCGGGACCTCCGAGATGACCAGCCCCCGCTCGAGTATCTGGCGGTAGAGCCGTGAATGTGACACGGGATATGCACGGTCGGGACCGCAGGCCAGGACCGCGACCGTGCGACCGCCTTCGAGCGCCCCTCGGTGCGCGGCCCCATCGATGCCCAGGGCCATGCCGGAGACGACCGTCAACCCGGTCGCGGCGATCTCCCTGCCGAGACTCCGTGCGACCTCCAGTCCGTAGCCGGTCGCCCGGCGCGAGCCGACCAGCGTGACCGCCGAGTTCACCGTGATCTCGGCCAGCGGAAACCCGTCACCGCGTCCGATCAGCGTCCGGGGAGCATCCGCCCCATCGCCCAGTCCGTCGGGGAACCGCTCGTCGTGCTCGCAGCAGGCCCAGCATCCGGTGTCGGCGAGAACTCCGCGCATCCACCCTTCGGCGAGCTCGGCGTTCTCCGAGAGGATCACGTCAACCTGTCGCGGTGCCACCGCTTCGACCAGTTCGGAGTCGCCCAGCCGCAGCAGCTCCGGGGTACGCCTGCCGGGACGGTCGTCGCAGGAAACCTCGATGTTCGGAGACAGCCTCGCGATCAGCCAAGACCGCCGCAGGCAGGAGGCGCAGGCGGACTCGGCCGTCACCCCGGCCCCGGCCATCATGCCTCCCTCCGTCGCATCTGCAGCGCCGCCGCCATGTGGTCCTCGCCGATCCGGGCGGCATCCTCGAGATCGGCGATCGTGCGGGCGACCCGCAGGGTTCGGTCATGCGCACGGCCGCTCATGCGCCCGGTGGAGTGGGCCTGGGACAGCAGCCGTGCGGCGTCCGCATCGGTCTCGAATCCCGCCACCTCGGCCGCCGTGGCGGTGGCGTTCGTCCGCGCCGATCCGTACCGCTCCTCCATCGTGAAGCGCGCCGCGATCACCCGGCCGCGAATCTCGGCCGAAGCTTCGCCGGGCGGCCCCGACATCGCCTCGGCTCCGGGCTGACGCACGGCCAGGTTGATGTCGATCCGATCGGCAAGCGCACCGCTCAGAACCGCCCTGTACCTCCGTACCGCAGCCGGATTGCAGTCGCATGCCGGATCCTCCTCGCCTCTTCCGCACGGACACGGATTGGCCGCCGCGACCAGGGTGAACGCGCACGGCAGGGTCTGACGGCCGCCGGCCCGGACGATGTTCACCTCGCCGGTCTCCATCGGTTCCCTGAGCGCCTCCAATGAGGACCGCCGGAACTCGCAGATCTCGTCGAGGAAGAGAACGCCCCTGTGCGCGAGAGTGATCTCTCCCGGTCTGGGTGGTGTCCCACCCCCGACCAGACCGGCCGGGGTCACGGTGTGGTGCGGAGCACGGAATGGACGTACTCCGGATATCGCCGAGAGCCCGCCACCGCTCACGCTGGCGATGCGGGCGACCTCCAGTGCTTCATCGGCACCGAGCGGGGGCAGGATCGAGGCGACTCTTCTCGCGCCAAGCGACTTGCCGGCGCCGGGAGGCCCGATCACCAGCAGTCCGTGTCCGCCCGCCGCCGATATCTCCAATGCCCGGCGGAAGTGATCCTGCCCTCGCAGGTCCCGCATGTCGGGCAGACTCGAACCCCGGCTGAGATCCACCGGAACCGGGCGCTCACCGGGAAAGACGCCCTCCGACAGCTGCCGCAGTTCGGCGGCCCCGGCGATCGTGCGTACATCCACGCCATGCGCCAAGGCCGCCTCACCCCCGTTGGCGGGAGGCACCACGATCCCGGTGTTTCCGTATGCCCTCGCCGCCTCCGCCATGGCCAGCGCACCACGGACCGGACGGAGAGTTCCATCGAGTGCCAGCTCTCCCGCGAATGCCCAGCCGTCCAGGCGGTCGGCCGGTATCTCACCGGCGGCACCGAGCAGAGCCGCAGCGAGCGCAAGGTCCAGGCCGGGGCCCACCTTGCGCAGATCCGCCGGCGCGAGGTTGGCCGTGATCCTCTTCAGCGGGAATTCGAAGCCGCAATTGACCAGTGCCGCCCGCACCCTCTCCCGTGCCTCCCGGACGGCCGTGTCCGGGAGACCGACGATCTGAAAGTTGGGCAGTCCGCGCTGGACGTCCACCTCGACCCGCACCGGTCTGGCACTGATTCCATCGATGGTGAAGGCGGTCGTCTCGGCGAGCATGCGGCCAACCTAGGAGGAATTTCCTGACTCGTTGCCGCACATGCCCAACAACTCTCAGACGAGGAGCAAACGAATTGGACGGAGGCGTCGGGAGGCGGCATTTCGCCTCCTAGATTCATCCCATGTCAACTCCGAGAAGCACCCACGCAAGACCGGATCCGCGCCGCGGCACGGGTCAACGGGCCGAAGAGATCTGCGCCCGCCGCCTCCGCGCCCGGGGCTGGCAGATCCTCGCCCGCAACTGGCGGATAAAGGCGGGAGAGATCGATCTGATCGCCAGATCCGGGCCGATCCTGGTGATAGTCGAAGTCAAGGCGGGCCACCGCGGCTCCCTGAACGGGCCGCAGTTGCCGGTGCTCGCGGTCGGACCCAACAAGCAGCGCCGCCTGCGACGCCTGGCCTCGGGCTGGATCGCCTCTCACGGCCGGACCATCGCCTTTCGCGAAGTCAGGTTCGATGTGGTCGGCGTGCTGTTCGAACGGGACGGCAGCCTCGCCGCCTACGACCACCTGGAGAACGCGTTCTAGGCGGCCCGCCCCAACTCCCCGTACGCCTCCGAGGCGAACGAGAGCCGGTGGATCGGCGAGGGTCCGTGCTCGACGATCGCGTCCCGGTGCGCCGCGCTCGCGTATCCCTTGTGCCCCTCGAAGCCGTAGGCCGGGTAGAGCGCGCCGGCCCTGGTCATGCACCTGTCCCTGGTTACCTTGGCGACCACCGAGGCCGCGGCCACCGCCGCACTCGTGCTGTCGCCCTTCACCAGGCGCCGGTGCTCGACCGGGCATTCCGGCAGGAAGAAACCATCGACCAGGCAGATAGTGCCGGGTTCGACGTCGAGTCCCGCCAGGGCCCGGCCCAGACATTCCTTGTTGCTCACATGAAGCCCGTTCGCGTCGATGTAGCGCGAGGAACGCATGACGACACAGACCTTCGCCGCGCAGCGCATGACCACCGGATAAAGCCGCTCACGCGCCTTCGCGGTCATCCGCTTCGAATCGTTCAGGTCGTTGAGCAGCCCGCCGCCCAGATCCTCCAGGCAGCGACGGTCGAACGACACCGCCGCGGCCACGATCGGCCCGGCCAGGCAGCCCCTTCCGGCTTCGTCAGCACCCGCGACGAACGCCGACCCCAGCTCGCGGTCATGGGCGAAGAGCCCAGCCGGATCGGGAATCGACTTCTTAGAGGCCACCGATGCGATTCGGCGGCCAGTATGTGCCGAACGCCTTGCCGATCAGCCAATCCTCCGGCAGCGGACCCCAGAAGCGGCTGTCGTAGCTGCTGCCGCGATTGTCGCCCATCATGAAGTAGTGGCCATCCGGAACCGTGATCTCCTTCGGCATGTCGCAGCCTGCCCCGCCGACCTGGCAGGGAGTGATCTCGTAGCCGTCCGGCTCCTCCGGCTTCCCGTTGACGATCGGAATGCCGCCCCTGACCGAGATGGTGTCGCCCGGCCCGGCGACGATCCGCTTGACGAAGGTGTCCTTGGACTGTTCCGGCAGGGCCTCCGGGCAGATCTCGTCCTGCCCCACCGATACGGCACAGGCCATGCCGTTCGGCTTGTTGTCATCAGCCCCGACCGGCGGATGGAACACGACCACGTCTCCGGTCGAAGGCGAGGTGAAGTGGTAGATGAAGCGATTGACCAGAATGCGCTGGTGAATATCCAGCGTCGGCTCCATCGAGCCCGACGGGATCTGGTACGGCTTGATCAAAAAGGCTTGGATCAGCAGCGCCAGCCCGAGGGCCATCGCAACGATCACGACCAGTTCGATGAAGCTCCCCCCGGCCGTCTTTGGCTTGGGGATCTTCGGGCTCAGGCCTGTTCCTTCGCTTCCGGCTCGCCATCCTCGGCGGGCGCTTCGCTTGCGTCAGCTTCGGGAGCGGCTTCGCTCTCGGCTGCCGGAGTCTCTTCCGCAGACTCGGTGGTCTCCTCGGCCGGAGCCTCGGTGGCCTCTTCGGCCGGAGCTTCGGCGGCTTCGGTCTCGGCGGCTTCGGTTGCCTCCGGAGCTTCGGTCGCCTCAGCCGTATCGGCCGCGACTTCCTCGATCGGCTCCTGAACCTCGCCCGAAGCATCCTGGGGAGCCTCGGTCGTGCTGACCATCTCCTCGTCGATGCCCCAGCGGCGCTCGGCGACACGGGCGGCCTTGCCGACGCGGTCACGGAGGTAGTAGAGCTTGGCACGGCGCACACGGCCACGGGAAGCGACTTCTAGCTTCTCGATCTTCGGCGAGTGCAGCGGGAAAGTTCTCTCGACACCGACACCGAAGGAGTTCTTGCGAACGGTGAACGTCTCACGAACGCCCGATCCCTGTCGCTTGATCACAACACCCTCAAATACCTGCGGGCGCTTGCGATTGCCCTCGATCACGAGAAAGTGAACGCGGACGCGGTCTCCAGGCGCGAAGGACGGGAGTCCCTTGCGGAGCTGGCTGGCTTCGATGTCTTGGATTACTGTGCTCATGGCTCAAAAAGACGGGCCGGGTGGCCCGCGGAGCGGCAATGCTACCGACTCAGTCGCCTCGGCGTCCTTCTCGTGCCCTACCCCGCTCCACACTTTGCTCCATCCGCCACTCGCGAACCTTGGCGTGATCGCCCGAAACGAGGATCTCGGGGATACCCCAGCCCCTGTATTCAGGGGGCCTCGTGTAGTGCGGATACTCCGGCAAACCGTCCAGCGCCTCGCTGTATGACTCCTCGATCGCACTGTCGGCATCGCCCAGCGCGCCCGGAAGCCGTCTCATCAGAGCGTCGGCCACGACCATCGCCGGCAGCTCACCACCGGCCAGCACATAGCGGCCGATCGAGACCTCGTCGTCGGCCAGGTGATCGTGAACCCTCTGGTCGAAACCTTCGTAGCGGCCGCAGAGCAGCGCCAGTCCCGGCTCCGCGGTCAGCTCGGTCACCAGGGCGTCGTCGAGCAGCCGCCCGGACGGGCTGAGCAGGACGGTCCGTGGGCGCTCGCCTTCGCCATAGACCCCTTCGAGGGCCGCGTCGACCACATCCACGCGCAGCACCATTCCCGCACCGCCGCCGTAGGGAGCGTCGTCGACCCGCCCGCCCTTCAGCGGCGTCCAGTCGCGATAGTCACGCAGGTTCAGCTCGGCGCCATGCTCGATCGCCTTGCGCACGGGCCGTTGATCCCGGAACCAATCGAAGGCTTCGGGAAAGAGAGTGAAAATGTCCAGCTTCACGGTCGGGGACCGCCTTCGGGAGAGGGTGGATCAGTCGAGGATGTCGACGAGCACCCGGCGCTGCTCCTTGACGGCGGCGGCCTTGGCGACGGTGCGGATCGCGTTCGCGACGCGCCCGCCCTTGCCGATCACCCGGCCGAGATCATCCTGGTCGACGGTGATCTCGTAGACGAGGTCACCGTCTTCTTCGAGCTCCACGACTTCCACGGCATCCGGATCCTCGACGAGCGACCGGGTGACGTATAGGAGCATCTCCTGCATGGGGCTCAGCTGCCGGTGGCTTTGATGCCCTTGATGCGCAGCAGGCCCGCGACGCGCTCGGAGGGCTGGGCGCCCTTCTCGAGCCAGTACTTGGCACGTTCCTCGTCGAGCACGATGGTCGACGGCTCGGTCTGCGCGTTGTACTGCCCGATCGTTTCGATCGAACGCCCATCACGCGGGGAGCGCTTGTCGGCGACAACGATTCGCCAGATCGGGTTCTTCTTGGAACCAACTCTTCTAAGTCTTATACGGACAGCCATTGGTCGCGGAATCCTACAACGTTCTCAGCGGCGACGGATCTTGGGCCTCGGAGCGCGGGGCGCCTTGCCGCCCTGCATGCGGGCCAGCTGCTGCGGATCCGGCATCTTTCCGTTGGCCATCGACTTCATCAGGGTGCGCATCTGACCGAACTGCTTGACCATGTTGTTGACCTGCTGGATCTTCGTTCCCGAACCCTCGGCGATGCGGCGCCGGCGCGATCCCTTGATGATCTCCGGATAGGCCCGTTCGTATGGGGTCATCGAGAGGATGATCGCCTCGACCCGGTCCAGTTCGCCATCGTCGACATCGACGTCCTTCAGCCCCTTCATCGCCCCCATGCCGGGCATCATCCCGATCAGGTTGCCGATCGGACCCATCTTGCGGACCTGGCGCATCTGCTTGAGGAAATCCTCGAGCGTGAAGGTCTCGTTCGCCATCTTCTTCTGAAGCTCTTCGGCCTCGTCCTCGCTGACCTGCTCCTCGGCCCTCTCGATCAGGCTCAGCACGTCGCCCATGCCGAGGATGCGGCCGGACATGCGATCCGGGTGGAACCGCTCGAAATCCTCGAGCTTCTCGCCGGTCGAAGCGAAGATGATCGGCTTGCCGGTGACCGCCTTGACCGAGAGCGCGGCACCGCCGCGGGCGTCACCATCGAGCTTGGAGATGATCACGCCGTCGAACTCGGCCGATTCGGCGAACGATTCCGCCACGCCGACCGCGTCCTGACCGGTCATCGCGTCGACGACCAGCAGCACGTTCATCGGCTTGACCTTCTTGCGGATCCGGACCAGCTCGTCCATCAGCTCGTTGTCGATGTGGAGGCGGCCCGCGGTATCGACGATCAAGACGTCGCGGTTCTCCTCCTCGGCCTTCTTCAGCGCCCAACCGGCGATCTCGACCGGATCGGCATCGGTGCCCTGCTGGTAGACGACCGCGCCGGCCCGCTTGCCGACGGTCTCCAGCTGCTGGATCGCGGCGGGCCGGTACACGTCGCAGGCGGCGAGCGCGACCCGCTTGCCCTCCTTGGTCAGGAGCTTCGCGAGCTTCGCGGTGGCTGTGGTCTTGCCCGACCCCTGGAGGCCGGCCATCATGATGACCGTGGTGCCCTTGTTCGCGAACACGAGATCGCGACCGGTGCCACCCATCAGCTCGGTCAGCTCCTCGTTGACGATCTTGACCACCTGCTGCCCCGGGTTCAGACTGCCGAGTACATCGGCACCGAGACAGCGTTCCTTGACCGTGGCGGTGAAGGTCTTCACGACCTTGAAGTTGACGTCGGCTTCGAGCAGGGCGAGACGGATTTCCCGCATCGCCTTGTCGATGTCGGCCTCCGAGACCTTGCCGCGGCCGCGAACGTCGGAAAGCGTGGACTGAAGTCGTTCTGAAAGCTGGTCGAACATTTAGAGGGCAACCTTACCGGGTGACCGGACCCGCGCCGGGTTCGGTAAACGGCTTGGCTAGTCCTCCGCGAGCAAGGCGCTGGCGAACTCCATCGGATCGAAGGGCCGCAGGTCCTCCAGGCCCTCGCCCACCCCGATCAGCTTCACCGGGATCTGGAGCTCGGTCGCGATCGCGAGGGTGATGCCTCCCTTCGCGGTACCGTCCAGCTTGGTCAGCACGACCCCGTCGACGTCGGTCGCCTCGGCGAAGGCCTTGGCCTGGCGCAGGCCGTTCTGGCCGGTGGTCGCGTCGATCGAGATCAGCGTCTCGTGCGGGGCCCCCGGCATCTGCTTCTCGATCACCCGGCGCACCTTGCTCAGCTCGTCCATCAGGTTGCCCTGGGTGTGGAGACGGCCGGCGGTGTCGATGATCAGCACGTCCACCCCGCGCGCCTTGGCGGCACTGACCGCGTCGTAGGCGACCGACCCGGGATCGGCGCCCTCGTTGGATCGGATGATGCCGGCGCCGGCCCGGTCGGCCCAGGTCGTGAGCTGCTCGGCCGCGGCGGCGCGGTAGGTATCGGCCGCGCCCAGCAGGACCGAAAGGCCGAACTCGTTCTTCAGATGCCAGGCGATCTTGCCGATGCTGGTCGTCTTGCCGGTGCCGTTCACCCCGGTCATCAGCAGGACCGCGGGATCGTTGCTGAGATCGATCGGCGAACGGTTGGTCGAAGCGATCTCGGCCAGGATCTCGATCAGGCGGGCCTTGATCGCCTGTCCGTCGGGTGGCACCAGGCCGGAATCGACCTCGTGCTCGAGCTTCTCGACCACCTGGGCCGTGGTCGTGGCTCCCGCGTCGGCGAGGATCAGCGCCTCTTCGAGCCGCTCCCACGTCTCCTCGTCGATCCGGTCGAACAGGCTCGACGTGATCTCCTCCGAAAGGGCCTTGCGGCTCTTCGAGAGGCTTTCCCGCAGCCGCTTGAAGGCGCCGCGCCGCTTGGGTTCGGCCTCCTCCTCCACGCGGGCGGTCGCGATTTCCGGGGTGGCACGGTCCCCGAGGTCAAGAATGTCGTTCCAGGTCGTCGGCAAGGTGGTGGAATCTTGACGGAACGAGCCGTCCGAGGCCGCTAGGCCACTTCCTCAAGCGAGACGCCCTCGAGCGACTTCACGTCTCGCGGCAGGCGGCGGGAAATCACCTTGGTCACACCATCGCCGCCCATGCTGACTCCGTACAGCACGTCGGCCGCGTCCATGGTCAGCTTCTGGTGGGTCACGATCACGAACTGGGTCCGGTCGGAGAACTGGCGGACCAGTTCGAGGAAACGGTTGATGTTGGTGTCGTCCAGCGCCGCCTCGACCTCGTCCAGGATGTAGAACGGGCAGGGCCTGGCGAGGAACACGGCGAAGACGAAGGCCAGCGCGGTCATCGCCTTCTCACCGCCGGAGAGCAGGCTCATCTGGCGCATGCGCTTGCCTTCCGGGGTCACTTCGAGCTCGACGCCGAAGTCCGAGGCGATGTCGTCCTCTTCGGCCTCCGCGTCCGCGGAGCTCTCGGCCTCCGTGTCGTCTTCGCCTTCGACCTCCGACTTCGCCTCGGGGGCCGGGCGCAGATCGACCGAACGCAGCCTGCCGCTGCCGTTCGGGAAGAGCTGGGCGATCATCTCCTCGAAATTCTGGGCGGTGGCGGCGAAGGTCTCGTCGAAGGAACGCTTGATCTCGGCGTCGATGTCCCGGATCACGCCCTCGAGCTCGCGCATGCCGCGCTCGGTGTCCTCGCGCTGCGAGACCAGCTGCTCGACGTACTCCATCGCCTCTTCATACTCCCGCTGGGCCAGCGGGTTGACCGGACCGAGGCGCTCGCGCCGCAGACGCAGGTTGGTGAGGCGGCGGTCGATCTGCTCGCGTTCCTCGTCGGAAAGTGGTTCGTCGGCCTCGGCGATCTCCTCCCCGAGCTTGTCGGCGATGCGGGAAAGCTCACCGGCGGCCTCCTTGCGGCGGTCGCCGAGATGGGCGGCCTCGACCTCGGCCTTGGTCACCTGCTCGGCCACGGCCCTCAGCTTCGCCTGGATCTCGACCTCCTGATCCGAGCATCGCTTCAGTTCCGCCGCGATCTCGTCGGCGTCGCCCTGATCGCCGATCACGGTCCTCTCGGCCCGGCCGATCCGATCCCGAACCGCCTGGCCGGTCGCCTCCGCGGCGCCGCGGACCTCCTCGACCAGGGCGATCAGAGCCTCGACCGCCTCCATGCGCTCCGCGAGCCGTTCACGGTGGCGTTCACCCAGGAGACCTTCGGCCCGGCGGGCGTGGCGCACCGCGCGCTCCGCGCCCTTGTGGACGTGGCCCAGCGCGTCGAGCCGGTCGGCTTCGCGCCCATCCGCCCTTGCCTGCCGCAGACCCTCGGCCGCGGTCGCGAGACCGGCGTCCACCTCGGAAAGCTCCTCGACCAGCGCCTTCGCCCGTTCGCTGGCACTGCCGCTGGACCCGACGTCCAGCGTGAGCGGCGCGAGCTCGAGCCGCAGGTTCTCCAGCCGGCGTTCCAGGATCCGGCCCCGCTCGACCACCGCCGAGGTGCCGATCGAGATCTTCTCCTGGCCGGAACGCAGCGAGTTCAACAGCCCCCAGATCGCGGTGCGTTCACGATCCCGCTCGGCGAAACGCTCCTCGGCGGCGCTGCGGCGCTCGGACACCGCGGCCGATTCCTTCTCCAGGCCCTCCCTGAGACCCCGAGCCTGTCGGGCCGCCTCACGCGCCGCCTCCAGGCGGTCTTCGCCGAAACGAAGCTCCTCCGCGACCAGCTTGGCCCGCAGGCCGAGTTCCTCGCGTTCGATCCTGGCGCCGATCTCGGCCGAGTTGGCCTGCTGTTTCAGCGGGCGAAGCGCGCGCCGGGCTTCACGCTCGACGTCGAGCGCCCGGTCGAGGTTGTCCCGGGTGGCGTTCAGCTTCAGCTCGGAACGGCGGCGGCGCTTGCGGTACTTGCCCAGCCCGGCCGCCTCCTCGATCAGCTGGCGACGTTCCCGCGGCTTCGAGTGGACGATCGAGTCGACCCGGCCCTGGCTGATCACCGAGTGCATCTCCTTGCCGAGGTTGGCGTCGGAGAGGATCTCGACGATGTCGACCAGACGGCAACGGGCACCGTTCAGGCGGTACTCGCCGTCCCCGTTGCGGTCGAGCCGCCTGGTGATCGCGATCTCGGACAGCTCGGTGTCGATCTTGCCCTCGGAGTTGTCGATCACCACCTCGACCTCGGCCGAGGATCTCGCGCCGACATCCTTGCCGCCGACCGAGATCACGTCCTGCATCGAGGTGCCGCGAATCGCGCCCGGACTCTGCTCGCCGAGCGCCCAGAGGACCGCGTCGGTGATGTTCGACTTGCCGGAGCCGTTCGGGCCGACGATCACGCTGACGCCGGGATCGAACTTCAGCTCCGTCTTCTCGGGGAACGACTTGAACCCCTTCATGGTTACCGAGCGCAGATACATATGCCGTTAAAACTGACCATCCCATCGGACGGCCGAAGCGCTCAATACCGCTATTTGCGGGATCAATCGCCGAGTGATTCGAGACCAGCGGCCGCGGCCGCCTGTCCGGCCGCCTTCTTGCTGCGTCCCTCACCCCGGCCGATCTCGTTTCCGGCCAGCTTGACCGCGACCTTGTAGGTGCGCTGATGGGCGGGGCCGCTGGAGCCGACCACCTCGTACTCGACCATCTCGCCGCGCCGGGCGACGGCTTCCTGAAGGGCGGACTTGAAGTCGGTGCGGTTCGCCTGAACCGTCTCGATCCGGTCGCGGAAGGCGTCGACGACCGCGGGCGCGGTCCTTTCGAAACCGAAGGTCAGGTAGCAGCTGCCGATCATCGCCTCGGTGATCTCGGGCAGCGGGCGCTCACCTTCGAGCAGCAGGCGGGCCGGGGTCTGTTTGCCGTCGTTGGAGGCCGGATCCGCCTCCAGCAGCATCTCCGGGATCCCCAGCTCCCGGCCGACCGCCGAGCAGGAGGTTCCGCTGACCGCCTGGTTGAGGATCTTCGTCAGCGCACCGGCATCGAGGCCGGGAAGCGTGCGGTACAGCTCGTCGGCGATCGCCAGCCCGAGCACGCTGTCACCGAGCAGGGCGAGCCTTTCGTACGAGCCGACCCGGTCCTCCGCCCACGAGGAATGGGTGAGCGCGGCGGTGCGGGCCTCATCCGGGAGCTCGGCGATCAGCTCCTTCAGGGTGCTGCCGTCGGGCTCGCGCCCGGGCCCGCCCTCACGTACTCGCTTTAGCCATGACAAAGTCAACGGCGTCTCCCACCGTGCTGATCTGGCCGGCTTCCTGCTCCGAAACGGTGATTTCGTAGCGGTCCTCCAGCTCCATGACCAGTTCGTAGAGGTCGAGCGAATCGGCGTCGAAGTCCTCTTTGAAGCGGGCTCCCTCCGTGATCTGCTCCGGCTTCAGCTCAAGCTCGGTGACCAGATGCTGCCGCACCAGGTCCAGCACGGCGTCACGGTTTCCATCGAATTTCGCATCAAGTTTCATTTGACATTTCCTATCACGCGGGGTTGGCCGGCCCGGTCGCGCCGCGATTGGCGCCGACCCGGTGGAGCATCTCTTCGGTCAGTCCGGGCGCGTCGGCGGCCGCGGCACGGGCGGCCAGGCGGATCGCGTTCGCGACCCCGTCCGCGCCCGAGCTGCCGTGACCGACCACGGCGACACTTCGCAGGCCGAGCAGGATCGCGCCCCCGGTCGTGTCCGGATGGAGATCCTTCTTCAGTCCGCTCATCGCGGGCTTCATCATCAGTCCGCCGACCGCCGAGATCGGGTTCTTCCTGGCGGCCGAGCCGATCGCCGAGCCGACCAGTTTGACCGCGCCCTCCATCGCCTTCAAGGTGATGTTCCCGGTGAAACCATCGGTCACGATCACGTCCGCGGTACCGGCCGGGATGTCGCGGCCCTCGACGTTGCCGATGAACTCGATCTCGCCGGAACCGCTCAGCGTCGCGTGGGCCTCGACCACTTCCTCCTTGCCCTTGCCGGCCTCCTCGCCGACCGAGAGCAGTCCCACCTGGGGTGCCTCGACCCCGAGCGCGGCCTTCGAGAATGCGGCCCCGAGATAGGCGAACTGCACCAGATGCTGGGCCCTGACGTCGAGATTGGCACCGACATCGAGGAAGAGCACGGTCTTGCCGGGCAGCGGAACCTGAGCGGCGAGAGCCGGGCGCTTCACGCCACGGGACCGTTTCAGGCCGAAGGTCGCGGCGGCCATCGTCGCACCGGTCGAACCGAGACTGACGACGGCCTGTGATTCACCCGCCTTCACGTCGGCGACGGCACGGACGATCGAGGAATCGGGACGGGTCCGGACCGCCGGGACCGGGTCATCGTCATTGGCGATGAACTCGGCCGTGTCGACCAGGGTTACGTTCGGAGAGTCGGCGAAATCCAGTTCGGACGCCGGTCCGAAGACACGGATGTTGATGCCGTCGGCAGCGGCCGCCTTCGCGCCCGCTTCGAGCAGGTCGAAGCCACCCTCAACTCCGAATCCATCGAGCGCGACCGTGGTCCCGCCGCGCAGCAACTACTCGCCTGGAACGGCTCCGCCGATGGCGGGATTCCGCTGTGCGACTACTTCGCGTCCCTTGTAGTCCCCGCAATTGGGGCAAACACGGTGAGGAAGCCGCGGCGAGTGGCACTTGACGCAGTGGTTCACTCGAGCCTTGGCGGCAGTATGGGTCGCGCGACGCTTGTCACGCCGGGCACGCGAAGTTCTTTTCTTAGGGACGGCCATATCGACGGTGGAGTGTAGCGGAATCGGCGATTTTCAAGCCTCGTTGTCCCAGCCAGAGAACGTGACCCACGTTCTGGGGGCGATTTGGCAGCTTTTTGCTGCCAAATCGCCCCCAGTTGCCTGGTTCGGTGACCTAGATCTGACGGAGCTTTGACCACCTCGGGTCCAGGTTCTGGCCGTGGTCGTGGTCCGCCGGATCCGCTCCGTTGAGAGTCTCCCCGCAGTATGGGCAGAGGCCCAGGCAGTCCTCCCGGCAGACGATCTGGTTCGGCAGGGCGAGGATCAGGGCATCGTGGGTCCACTGCTCGACGTCGAGGATCCTCGCCTCGACATACGGGCTGAGCAGCTCCGCCGCGGTGGCCTCATCCTCGTCATCCTGCTCTTCGTCGCCGGCCTTGCTGCCCTTGCGCGCCGGGACGGGCTCCGGCGGCTGGTCCACCTCCCGGGCATCCACCGTGACCTTCGCCACCGCGGGCTCCAGGCAGCGGAAGCACGGTCCGGCGAGCCCCACCTCGAACCGGAGGCGCAGCGCGAATCCGCTGCTGGTCCTGGAGACGTCCAGCACGAACGGAACCTGGGCCGGGTCAGGCGTGTACGTCTGCCCGCCCAGCTCGACCTCTTCGGGACTCACGACACCTTCGATCCGTTTGGCGTCACCGTAGGTGAGGCTGAGCGAGTCGAGATCAACTTTTTCTATCAACATGGAATCGTGGTCCTTTGCCGCCGCTTCACGACGTTTACGATGTCGATCTGATCAACTGTTCTTCAGAGTAGCGATATGACCACACCGGACCCGACAAGCACCGATTACCTGGAGACAGTCCGCTCCCAGGTGCCGCTCTACGACGAGCTGCAGAGTGCCGCGGTCGCGGCCGTGCCCTTCGCTCCCGGCCCGGTCCTGGAACTCGGCATCGGCACCGGCCAGACCAGCGCCGGTCTGCTCCGTCGCTTCCCCGAAGCCCGGATCACCGGGCTCGATTCCGATCCCGAGATGGTCTTCCGGGCACGCGAACAGATCGCGGACGTCAGCCTCGCCCGCATGGAGGACCCCCTGCCGGACGGTCCTTGGGATCTGGTGATCTCGGTGCTCTCCATCCACCGTCTCACCGACGAGCAGAAGCAGACCCTGTTCCGCCGGGTCAAGCAGCACTCGAAGGCATTGGTCATCGGAGACTTCGTCGCCCTGCCCACCGGGGAAGGCGAAACACAGGTTCCCGGAACGGCCTACCCGGACACCGCCGAGGATCTGGCCGGCTGGTGCGACGGTGAAATCGCCTGGGCCAAGGATGACCTCGTGGTCATCACCGCCGACTACCGCTGACAGAGACCTTCCGCAAGTGGCGCACTGGGGGCTGCCTGCGAACTCCTGGCAAGGAGTAAAGGCCGGGAATGCCTGCGATCGTACCCACCCCGGCCGTCGACGAAGCCAGGCGCTACGAACTACTCGTCGAGTTCGCCGAGCGGCTCTTCGTCACGCCCGGCGAGCCGGTCGCGACCACGCTGAACGGCGGCGGTGAACTTCTGCAGGTTCACTTCGAGGGTGTTGAGGATCTCATCGGCGTAATCCTCGGCGCCGAGCCGGATCTCCCGCTCGCGTGAACGGGCGTCTTCGACGATCTCGTCGGCGGCCCGCTCGGCCTGTTTCGTGACTTCCTCGTCCGAAACCAGTCGCGCCTGCTGCTCACGGGCTTCACGAATCACACGCTCAGACTCGCGCTTCGCCTCTTCGAGCATCTCCTGACGCTCCTTGACGATCCACCTGGCCTGCTTGATCTCCTCAGGGATGGTCGCCCGCATCTGGTCGAGCAGGTCATAGATCTCCTCCCGGTCAACTCGAACCTGGTCCGTCAGGGGGACCGGTCGCGCGTTGTGGACGAGATCATCAAGCTTGTCTATGAGAACTAGGACATCCATGCTTCAGGGAACCCTATGCGTCTCCGTGGTTTTCGGGGGGAAAGTGGTCATTTCCAGAACATTCTGCATGGAATCGCCCACTCCTACTTTGTAACTGAATGACACTATCTGCGTCCAAGTCTATCCGCCAGAGCGGTTGCCACCGGTGCAGGCACCAAGTCGGAGATGTCGGCGTTGAAGATCGCCATCTCCTTGACTCCGGTCGATGAGAGGAAGCTGAAGTTGGAGCGGGCGAAGACGTAGACGCTCTCGACTCCGGGATCCAGCTTGTGATTGAGCTGGGCCATCTCGAACTCGTACTCGAAGTCGGAGATCGCGCGCAGGCCCTTGACGATCGCGGTCGCCTCCACCTCACGGGCGAACTCGACCACGAGGTTGGAGAAGATCTTGACCTCGATGTTGCCGATATCGGCGGTCGCGTCCTCGATGAACGCCTGGCGCTCCTCGGCCGTGAACAGGGTCTTGTTCTTCCGCATCGGCTTGTTGACCACACCGACCACGACCTTGTCGAAGGTCCTCGAGGCTCTCCCGATGATGTCGAGATGGCCGTTGGTCACGGGGTCATAGCTGCCTGGGCAGATTGCGATTCTGGGCTGGTCTGGGCTCATAGTCATTTCCGGTCTGGGGAATCTTTGTGGAATGTAACCAGGGTGCGTCCGTAGCGGCGCTCTCGGACCACCTCGAGGGCGGGAAGTTCCAGCGGCTGCCTGGCCGCGCTCTCCACCACCACCCTGCCGCCCGGCGCGAGAACCTTGGGCAGATCCCGGTTCAGGTCGGCGGCGATGTCGTCCGCCATCCGGTACGGCGGATCGATCAGGATCAGGTCGAACAGCCGCCCGTCCTGCGAGGCCAGCCAGTTCGCGGCCTCACCCCGGACCAGCTCGATCTCGCTGGTCAGGCCGAGGTTGTGGACGTTGCCCATCGCGGGCCGGGTGTCGTTGTCCACCAGCACGGCACTGGCCGCCCCGCGCGAGATCGCCTCGATTCCGAGGGCTCCCGTGCCGCAGTAGAGATCGGCGACCGCGTAGCCGGTGATGTCGCCGAGCGCCGAGAACAGGGCCTCACGCACCCGCTCCGAGGTCGGTCTCACCTTCCATCCCTTGGGTGCCAGCAGCTGCCGGCCACCCAGCCGTCCCGCGATCACCCTCACCTTCGGATGCCCTCCGGACCGAAACGGCGGCCGGCCAGCGCGAGCATCGGTCCGAACTCCGGCGCGCCGAGACCGCCCCAGCGTTCGCTCAGCCGATCCAGGTCGGCCCGGGCGTCCTCGAGCAGATCCTCGTCCCGGGGCAGCCGGGCCACACTGAATCGCGGCAGTCCGTGCTGGCGGACCCCGGCGATCTCACCCTCGCCGCGCATCCGCAGGTCGATCTCGGCCAGGCGGAAACCGTCCGATTCGGTCGCGAGCGCGTTCAGCCGTTCGGCCGATGCCGGGCTCGATCCGGCGCTGATCAGAAAGCAGTGGCCTCCGTGGGCACCGCGCCCCACCCTGCCCCGCAGCTGATGGAGCTGCGACAGGCCGAAACGCTCGGCTCCCTCGATAACCATTACGGTCGCGTTCGGAACGTCGATGCCGACCTCGATCACGGTGGTCGAGACGAGCACGTCGATCCGCCCGTCCTCGAAGGCGGCCATCGCCTGCTCCTTCTGCAAGGACGACATCTGCCCGTGGATCAGGCCGACCTCGAACTCCCGGAGTTCACCTTCACGCAGGCGTTCGGCCTCGACCGTCGCGGCGCGGGCCTGCAGTGCCTCCGACTGTTCGATCAGCGGACAGACCACGAAGGCCTGGCGACCCTCGCGGACCTCCCGGCGAAGCCGGTCGAAGGCCCGGTCACGTCCTCCTTCGGGGACGACTTCGGTCTTGATCGCCTTTCGGCCGGCCGGCAGCTCCCGCAGCTCGGAGGTGTCGAGATCGCCGTAGGCGGTGAGCGAGAGCGTTCTTGGGATGGGGGTGGCGGTCATGTGAAGGATGTGGGCCGAGTGGCCCTGTGGTGACTTCGAATCGAGCCTGGTGCGTTGCCTGACCCCGAATCGGTGTTCCTCGTCGATCACGCAGAGAGCCAGTCGCCGGAAGATCACGGGATCCTCGAGCAGCGCGTGGGTGCCGACCAAGATATCCATCTCGCCGTCGGCCAGCGCTTCGAGAATCCGGGAGCGCACCTCTTTCGGGGTCGATCCGGTCAGTAGGGCGAAGCTGACTCCGGTGCCGGTGAGCAGCCGGGCGATCGTCGAGGCGTGCTGGTCGGCCAGCACCTCGGTCGGGGCCATCAGCGCGGCCTGGGCGCCGCTGCCGGCGGCTCTGAGCATCGCGTCGAGCGCGACCACGGTCTTGCCCGATCCGACCTCGCCCATGAGCAGGCGCCGCATCGGCGCGGTCACGGCGATGTCGGCCGCGATCGTTTCGATCGCCCGGCGCTGATCTCCGGTCAGGCGAAAGGGCAGCGCTTCGATCCAGGTGGACGCGGCCCGCTCGCCCTCATCGAGAGCGATCGCCGGCGGACCGCTCTCCCGCAGCTCGACCCGGCCCCGCCGGAGGACCGCCTGGTGGAGGAACAGCTCCTCGAAGGCGAGCCGGTTCATCGCGATCTCGGAGCTTCGCTCGCTGCTCGGGAAGTGCGCCTCGCGGATCGCCGCGACCGTTCCGGGCATCGAACGCTCGGCCAGGATCTCGGCCGGAAGCGGTTCGGCCAGATCGTCGGCCATGCGGCAGGCACGCCAGGCCCATTGGCGCCAGCGGGACGGCCGCAGCTCCTCGCTGCCGGGATGGCGACCCCGCAGGCCGCCCTCCTTCAGCCCGGGAGGCCCCTGGTCATCGGCGGAACTCCAGCGGATCGTCTCTTCCGTGACCGGGGGCGCGTCGGGTCCGGCGTCGGTGGGTTCGTGACCGGACACGACGAATCCCTTGGCCTCCAGCCTGCCCTCGAGCACGAATCCGGATCCCGAGGTGAGCTGTTTCTCCATCCAGGGCTGGTTGAACCAGACCGCCTTGCGTTCACCGGAAGAGTCGCCGATCCGGGCCTCGACCACGCTCAGTCCGCGGCGCCTCACCCGGATCCGGCGGGAGGAGAGGATCTCGACCAGCACGGTCGCGGTCGCACCGGGTTCGAGATCGCCGAGCAGGCGGCGTTCCGGAATGTCCCCGTACGCGCGCGGCACCCGCCAGAGCAGGTCGAAGATCGTCTCGACCCCGGCCTCGCGGGCCTTCTGCTCGAACGCGGGTCCGATCCCTGGCAGCTCGGACAGCGGCCGATCCAGAAGGCCGGGGCGCGGCCACCTGACCGGAGCGGCGAGGAGCCTGGCCCTCGCCGGGGCCCGTCCGCCGCCGAGGGGCCGCGGGGCTACTGGCTTGCTAGCAGCCACCACCAGCTCGGCTGGCCGCCCTCGTGGAGGTCGATCTCGACGTCGTGGGGCGTGTGATGGTCAAGTTCGCCGAGCGGGATCGGTGCGCCCTCACCGCTGATCACGGTCACCACCTCGGCGCCTTCGCACATCGATTCGATGGTCGAGGCGAGGGTCGACCCCGCCCCGCCCCAGGCGACGATCTCACCGCCGCTGAATCCGACCGCGTCCCCGCGCCGGAAGCGTCCCTGGGAATCGTCGCGGCCGGCCGGCGCGATGCCGCCGACGGTGATGCCGGCAAGGGCCTCGTTCAGGCGCTCGAGGTTGAACGCCAGTTCCGCCTCGGGGTTGAACTCGATCAGGGCCAGCAGGCATTCCTGCTGGGTCTTGGTCGGCACCACGACCGCGTTCTTCTCGGAAAGCTCGCAGGCACGCTCGGCCGCCATGATCACGTTCGAGGAGTTGGGCAGCACGAGGATGTCGTCGGTCGGCACCTCGCGGATGCCGGCCAGCAGCTCGGCGGTCGAGGGGTTCATGGTCTCGCCGCCGGGCACGACCTGCGCACCCATCTCGGCGAAGAGCTCCTCCAGCCCCACGCCGCTGCCGACCACGACCATGCCGGTCCGGTGGCCGGCCATGCGGGCCTTGCGCTCGGCGACCTGCTTGCGCATGTCGGCCACGTCGAGGTTGGTCACCGCGCCCTCGTCGGAGAAGATCGCCATCGCCGACTCGGGATCGTCGGTGTGCACGTGGACCTTCAGGGTCGCTTCGTCGCCGACCACGAGCACCGAGTCGCCCAGCTCTTCGAGTCTGCCGACGAAATCCCGGGCCACGAGGCCGGATCCCGAGACGATGAAGTTGGTGCAGTACTGGTAGCGGCTGTCCTCGTGATGCGGCTGGCTGGGGAAACTCGCGGTGTGATGGTCGATCACGGGCAGGTCGGCGTCGTCGCCGCGCAGCGCGGCGAGCACCCCGGCGAGGATCAGCACGAGGCCGTAGCCGCCGGCGTCGACAACACCGGACTGGGCCAGCACCTCGAGCTGCTGCGGGGTACGTTCGACCGCTTTCTGCCCATCGCTGATCGCCCGCTCGATCACGTCGGCGAGCAGGTCGTCCTGTTCGTCGTCGCTGGCGTCGGGGCTGAGGCGCTGGCGTTCGGGTTCGAGGTGGGCGAGCTGGCGGGAGATCGAGTGGGCCATCTCGCGGAAGACCGTGAGCATGGTGCCCTCGGCGGGTTCTCTCACGGAGGCGTAGGCGGCGTCGGCGGCCTTGCCGAAGGCGGAGGCCACCAGGACCGGGTCGACCAGCTCTCCGGGCCGTGAGGCGAGTTCCTCGGCCGCTCCGCGCACGATCTGGCTGAGGATCACTCCCGAGTTGCCGCGGGCGCCCATCAGGGCGGCCCGGGCCAGCGCGGAGACGAACTGTTCACGCCCGATCTCTTCGAGCGAGCGGCCGTCGTCGAGCCGGTCGAGCTCGTCCATCACGGCCCGCATGGTCATCGCCATGTTGTCGCCCGTATCGCCGTCGGCGACCGGAAAGACGTTGAGGTCATTCACCTCCTGACGACGGGCCTCGAGGGAACCATATGCGGACGCGACGACACGCCGGAAACGCTCAATACTGGAATCGGACACGATCACCGACCATATAGAACGCGGAGGCGTCAGGAGGGGCGGCAACCGAAACTCGAAGACCTAGCCCAAGACGAACCCGAACTGGGGGCGATTTGGGTGCCATTTGCACCCAAATCGCCCCCAGCATCGTGGGCAAAAGAAAAGGGCCGTCCTTTCGGACGGCCCTTTTCGAAGCTCGTTGCTGCGGTGAGGCTAGGCGGCCTTCTGGACCTTGTTCGCCTTCAGGCAGCGAGTGCAGACGTTGACGCGCTTGCGCGCTCCGGCCTCGATGATCCGTACCTTCTGCAGGTTCGGCTCGAAACGACGCCTCGTGGCGACCATTGAGTGTGAGCGTGAGTTGCCGTAGGACGGCCCTTTTCCGCAGGTGTGACATACGCGTGCCATAGGACGGAGCATGGTATCCGAAATCGCCCGGAGGCAACCTTCAGACGCCCAGTTGACCCTTCATCTGATGCATGCGCAGCACCGCCCGGGCGGCGTTGGCTCCCGAATCGCGCTTGCCGCCGACATCGGCACGGGCCAGGGCCTGCTCCATGTTGTCGACGGTCAGCACGCCGAACCCGCAGGGGATCCCGGTTTCGAGCTGAACGTTCTGGATTCCGCGCGCGGCCTCGTTGCAGACGAAGTCGTAGTGGTCGGTCTCCCCGCGGATCACCGCGCCGAGACAGGCCACCCCGGCGTATTCCCCCGAGGTCGCGCAGTAATGCGCGGCGAGGGGCAGCTCAAAGGCACCGGGCACCTCGAACACCTCGATATCGACCACCCCGTCCTTGGCGAACTCCGACTTCGCTCCGCTGACCAGCTTCTCGGCGAGATCCGCGTAGAAGTTTCCGACGCAGATCGCGAACTTGCCCTCAGCCATCCCGGGCTTCCAGCTTCGCGTCTTCCACCTGCTGGTCGTGGACCTGCTCGTCGTGGATCATCTCCTCGTCGAGAGCGAGACCCTGGTGATGGAGCGTGTGGCCCATCTTGTCCCGCTTGGTCTGGAGATAGCCCTCGTTGTGGACGTTCGGCGGGGCCTCGATCTTCACCTGCTCGGTGACCCGCAGCCCGTGACCCTCCAGCCCGATGATCTTCTTCGGGTTGTTGGTCAGGATGCGGATGTCACGTAGACCGAGGTCCTTCAGGATCTGGGCGCCGATGCCGTAGTCACGCAGGTCGGCGGGCAGGCCTAGCTCGAGGTTGGCATCGACCGTGTCCATGCCCTCCTCCTGCAGCTTGTAGGCCTTCAGCTTGTTGAGCAGGCCGATTCCGCGGCCCTCCTGCGAGAGGTAGAGCAGCACGCCCTGACCCTCCTGCTCGATCATCGCCATCGCCGCCGCGAGCTGTTCGCCGCAGTCGCAGCGCATGCTGTGGAAGACGTCGCCGGTGAGGCACTCGCTGTGGACACGGACCAGGATCGGCTCGCCGGTGTCGACCTCGCCCTTGACCATCGCCACATGATGCTTGTCGTCGACCAGCGAGCGGTATCCGACCGCTCGGAAATCGCCGAAGGTGGTCGGCAGGCCGGTCGCGACCACGCGTTCGACCAGCTTCTCGTTCTGGCGGCGGTACGCGATCAGATCAGCGATCGTGATCATCTTCAGGCCGTGCTTCTCGGCGTACGAGGTCAGGTCGTCGACCCGGGCCATGGTGCCGTCCTCGTTCATCACCTCGCAGATCACGCCGGCCGGGCTGAGACCGGCGAGACGGGCGAGATCGACACTGGCCTCGGTGTGGCCGGTGCGCTCCATCACGCCGCCCTCCTTGGCCTTCAGCGGAAAGATGTGGCCGGGAACGACGATGTCGCGCGGTCCCGCGTTCGGCTCGATCGCGACCTGGATCGTGTGGGCCCGGTCGTGGGCCGATATTCCGGTGGTGACGCCCGAGGCGGCCTCGATCGAGACCGTGAAGGCGGTCTCGAGCGGCGCTTCGTTCTTGGCGGTCATCAGGCTGAGTCCGAGCTGTTCGCAGCGGGCCGGGGTGAGCGCCAGACAGACCAGTCCGCGGGCCTCCTTGACCATGAAGTTGATCGCCTCCGGGGTCGCGAACTGAGCGGCCATCACGAGGTCGCCCTCGTTCTCGCGGTCCTCGTCGTCGGCGACGATGACCATCTTTCCGGCGCGGATGTCCTCGAGCGCCTCCTCGATCGTGGCGAAAGGATTGATCTCCTCGGTCATGCCGGTGCCCCCTGAATCCTGTTCCTGGTCACTGCTGGACATTGCTACTGCCGCTCACTCTCTGTTGCTTGGATACGCGCTGCATATGGTGACACCATCCGCTCGACATATTTGGCGATTACGTCACACTCGACGTTGATCCGCTGGCCGGCACGAAGATCGCCGAGCGTGGTGCGCTCCCGGGTCTCGGGAATCAGGGCCACCTCGGCCCAGTCCTCGCCGCATTCGGTCACGGTCAGACTGACTCCCTCGAGCGTGATCGAGCCCTGCGGCACGACGTAGTTCGCCAGCGGGGCGGGAATCGAGAACCGGACCCTCAGTGAGAACCCGTCCTCGGTCAGCGAGACGATCTCACCGACTCCGTCGACGTGCCCCTGGACGATGTGTCCGCCGAGCCGCTGGTCGGCCCTGAGGGCCAGCTCCAGGTTGACGGCACGACCATCTTCGAGTTCGCCGAGCGAGGTCAGGCCGAGGGTCTGACGCATCGCCTCGGCCGAGAAACCGGAGTCGGAGATCGCGGTCGCGGTCAGGCAGACGCCGTTGACGGCGACCGAATCGCCCAGCTCGATCTGTCCGGCGAGGGAGGTCTCGAGTTCGATCCGGGCTCCTTCGTCATCGGCATCGATCGTCTTGACGCGGCCGAGGTCGGCCACCAGTCCGGAAAACATCGATCACCACTCTCTGAGGTTCGCGCTCATCAGTACATCTTGCCCGACTCGCTCCACGAGCATCTCGGGGACCTTGATCGCGTCGGCCATCAGGTCGGGTCCGTGGCCCTCCACCGCGCTCAGACCACCCCCGAGAACGACCGGTGCGACGAAGAGCTCGATCCGGTCCACCTCGCCCGAGGCAATCGCCGTGCCGGCCAGGGTCGGTCCGCCTTCCAGCAGCATGCTGGTGACCTCGATGTCGCCGAGCTGATCGAGAGCGTTGACGAAATGTGCGGGCTGATCTTCACCCTCGGTCCGAAGGATCATCACACCGGCATCGGCGAGAGCGTTGACGCGGTGGCTGTCCGAAGCGGAGTTGACCACGACCGTGACCGGCGCGTGCTCGATGTCCTCGAAGATCGCGGCGTCGGGGGTCATCACGGGACCGGAGTCGAAAACCACACGCCGGGGCTGACGGATCTCTCCGTCCAGCCGGGCGGTCAGTTTCGGGTCGTCCGCCCTGAAAGTGCCGGATCCGACCGCGACCGCGTCCATCTCGGCCCGCCAGCGGTGGACCAGCGCCCGGCTCTCCTCACCGCTGATCCAGCGCGAATCACCGGTGTGGGTCGCGATCTTGCCGTCGAGCGTGGTCGCCATCTTCAGGGTCAGCAGCGGCCGGCCGGTCGCCGCGTACTTGCGGAACGGCTGGGTGATCCGGATCGCCCGCGCCGCGACCTCCGGTGCTGCCCATTCGACCTCGATCCCGGCCTCGGCCAGGCGGCGGGGTCCGATCCCGGCGGTCTTCTCGGTGGGATCCGCGGCGGCGATCACCACGCGCGAGATCCCGGCCTCGATGATCGCGTCGGCGCAGGGCGGCTGGCTGCCTGTGTGGGCGCAGGGCTCGAGCGTGACCAGCATCGTCGCTCCGGTGACGTCGTTGCCGCGTTCGGCCGCGTCGGCGAGGGCGACCCGTTCAGCATGGAGGTCGCCGCGCTTCTTGTGCCACCCCTCGCCGATCGATTCTCCGTCCTTCAAGATCACCGCTCCGACCAGCGGATTCGGCGATACGTGGCCGTGTCCGCGCTCTGCCAAGTGAAGGGCGCGGTCCCAGTATTCGGGCAGCGGTGCCGGTTGATCCGTAGGCATGGGACAATCTTGACGACTTATGAAGGTAATCATCCAGATCCCCTGCCTCAACGAGGAGGAAAACCTCCCGGCGACCCTCGCCGACCTCCCCCGCGAGATCGAAGGTGTCGACACGGTCGAGACCCTGGTGATCGATGACGGCTCGACCGATCGCACGATCGAGGTGGCGCTGGAATGCGGGGTCGACCACATCGTCAAGCTGCCGAACAACCGCGGCCTCGCGACCGGCTTCCAGGCCGGCCTGGACGCCTGCCTGAAGCTCGGGGCCGACATCGTGGTCAACACCGATGCCGACAACCAGTACTCCGGCCATGACATCCCGACGCTGATCGAGCCGATCCTCGACGGCCGGGCGGAGATGGTGGTCGGTGACCGCGAGGTCGGCGCGATCGATCATTTCTCCCCCTCGAAGAAGGTTCTGCAGAAAGTCGGCAGCTGGGTCGTACGCCGGCTTTCCGACACCGAGATCACCGATGCCACCTCGGGCTTTCGCGCCTACAGCCGTGAGGCCGCCCTGCAGCTGCTGGTGGTAGACAACTTCACCTACACGCTGGAGAGCCTGATCCAGGCCGGCAAGGCGCGGATCGCGGTCGGTGAGGTGCCGATCCACACCAACGCGAAGACCCGGGAGTCCCGCCTGTTCGGCTCGACCTCGGCCTATGTACGCCGCAACGGTCTCGCGATCATGCGGATCTACACGCGTTACGAGCCGCTGAAGGTGTTCTCGCTGCTGGCGGCGATAACCGGCGTCGCGGCAATCGCGGCCTGGATGCCGTTCCTGGTCGATTGGATCTTCAACGGCGACCGCGACGGCCACATCCAGTCGCTGCTGCTGGGTGCGGTGCTGTTCATCGTCTCGATCCAGCTGTTCGCGCTCGGCATCATCGGGGACCTGCTGGCCGGACAAAGGGTCATGACCCAGCGTGTCTTTGAAAGAGTGCGGAGGGTTGAACTCGAGATGGAGGTCGAACCGACCCACCAGCTCGACCCTCCCCACGACCGCTCGCCGGTCTAGCAGCACTCTCGCCCACAATTGGATTCCACTCCCGACACCGCTCCTGACGCGGGCCAGTCCGAACCGGACTCCGGCCGGGAGCCCTCTGCGCCGGGTGCCGGTTCGAACTCGAGCACGCGTGACTACGGCAAGACGGCGGGGCTGCTGACCATCGGGGTCGGCCTGACCGGCCTGCTGACCTACGCCTACTTCCTGATCGCTTCGCATGATCTCTCGAAGGACGCCTACGGCGAGATCACCGTTCTGTGGTCGGCCGTCTTCATCACGGTCTCGACCCTCTATCGCCCGGTCGATCAGCTGCTTTCGCGGCACATCTCGGAGAACATCGAGCTCGGCCTGACCGACGAGGGCCCGGTCAAGGTCGCGACCAGGATCCAGCTGGGACTGGGACTCGCTTTCGCGATCGTCGCCCTGATCTTCAAGGAACCGCTGGAGAACGGCCTGCTGGCCGGAAACTCGGTCCTGTACTGGGTCTTCTTCTCGTCGGTGCTGTTCTATGCCGCCAGCTATTTCGCGCGCGGCTACCTGGCCGGACATCAGCAGTTCGGTCTGTTCACGGCCCTGATCCTGTCCGAGTCCCTGTTCCGGACCCTGTTCGCGCTACTGGTCGCCTTCGGCATCCTCACCGGCCAGTCCTGGGTCGCGGTCGGAATCGTCGCGGCGCCCCTGCTGAGCCTGCTGGTCGTGCCGTTCGCGATCGCCCGCCGCTCGAGACGGGAAGAGGCCGAGCGCCGGGCTTTCGCCGAGAAGTCGGGTGAGGCGGAGGCCGAGCCGGAGGAGTTCTCCTTCTCGCACGGAGCCGGTTTCGTCGGTTCGCTGTTTCTGATCATGTTCAGCGAACAGGTCTTCCTCAACGCCGGACCGCTGGTCGTTCGCGGAATCGAGGGTGTCGCCGCGGCCGGCTACATCTTCAACGTGCTGATGATCGCCCGGGCCCCGCTGCAGCTCTTCCAGTCGGTGTCGACCAGCATCCTGCCCCACCTCACTTCGCTTCATTCCAGCACCGACGAGAACTCGGAGCGAGAGTTCCATCGCTCGGTGAACATGGTCGCGCTCGGCATCCTCGCCTTCACCGCGGTCTCGATGGTCGTGATGGCGGTCGCCGGTCCGAAGCTGATGCAGATCGCCTTCTCGGACAAGTTCACCTACGACCGTCTCGGCCTGCTGCTGGTCACGGCCGGAATGGGTCTCTATCTGCTCGCGGTCACGGTCAATCAGGCCACCCTCGCCCAGGGTCAGGCCCGCCGGGCCTCCTACCGCTGGATCAGCTGCGCCGGCTTCTTCATCGTCTGGACCCTGCTGCCGTTCATCAACGACGGCAACCTGCGGGTCGAGATCGGCTTCTCCCTCACCGCCCTGATCCTGCTCGCCTCACTCTTCGTGATCTATCGCCGCCCGCACGGAGTGGAAGCCGACGTACCGGTCGAAGGATCCAGCGAGGGCATAGAGGCCAAGCTGGCGGGCCTGGACGACGGCAATCTCTAGCGCTTTGAGGTGATCTTCCTGTGGATCGTCAGGCCCGGGATACCTTCGATCACGTACCGCACCTTGATCTTCCCCTTCCGGAGCGCCTTCGCCCGGGCCTTCTTGCCTTTTGGGATGGTGACCTTCAATCGCCTCTGGACGCTTGCGCCATTGGCGAGCGAACCGATCGGGCGGCATCCGGGTGTGGTGAAGCGAAGTCCCTGGGTGGCGTATGCACAGAGTTCCGTGTCCCTTGAGAGACCACCGCCATTGGTGATCTCAACCGAATACCTGGCCGCCGATTTCGAGATCGAGAGACGCGAAAGCTCGATCTTCAGGCGGGGGTCCTGTGGTTCTGGATCGGGGTCTGGATCCGGTCCGGGGCCGGGACCCGGGCGCTCACCTAGACAGCCGCCCTCGTCCTCGTAGCCGATGATCCCGAACTTGTCAACCGTCCAGTCTTCGATCTGGGGAGCCACTCGGTCGAGTCCAACATCGGTTCGAGCCAGACCGAAGGCGCCCGGGCCCTTGAGCAGGCTGTGGCGGGGCTTGCAGGTCAGGGCTCGAAGATCACAGTCGGAACCAGAGGGTGCGGGAACCGAATCCCAGCTTCCGACCAAAGCACCAGGACCGTCAGGGCCCTCGGCAAAGCGAATTCCAGCACCGACCTCTCCGCTCGACTCGGTCGAGAGAGTCACCGGAACCGGACCGACGTTGCAGCGCACACCTTCGTAGTCGATCGTCTGCACGAGGTTGAGGTTGAGTGTCATGGCGCCGGTCGCATCGTTGAATGATCCCGTGACTGGGCCGATTTGGACCCAGTCAGAGTCGAAATATGACTCGAAGAACACAATCGGTACCGATCCCGGCTCAACTGCGAAGTCCTCTGCGTCGGCCGTGATCTGGCCGCTGTCTATCTCACCGTCTAGACGAACCCGAATCGGAGGCTCCGGAGGAACCACATCGTTGACTCCGTTCATTCCGGGCCACCCAAATACACCTTGCCCCTCGTAGGACAAGCTCTCGTCAAACTCGACCGAGAATGGCTGAGACGCTGCTTCGGCACTAGAGCCGAACACCGACAAGCCGAAACACACAACCGCCAACGCCAGCGAGCCCGCGAATCGGATCCGTCGCCTCTCACTCGATTTCCGCTCCATCGGAAACATGAGACCCAGTATACGAGCTGCCTGGGAGGACGAAATGTATTTGCCAGTCATTCTCACTCCGATCGGTTGTGGCCTTGGCCCTCGTCTCAGCAGGCGGGACAGGGGTCGGGGTATTGCCATGGGGGCACCACTTCGAAGAATTTGCTCTCAGCACCGATGACATTCCAGTGCATATCGAGCCAATCATTCGGCGAGTTCGGATCCCCTCCTAGCGTCTCGGGGTCTCCCTCGTGCGCACGGAAGTAGAGGTCATCGAGACAGTCGATCGGGCGACCTGTCGGTCCCAGATCATCGCAAAGCCGTGCCAGTGGGTAGAGATGGGCATAGGGCCCCTTGTCCTTGTAACACATGATGTCCCACTCGACTAGGCAGTGAGAAAGGCCGGTGGATGCCCAATGCCTCGGATTCGCATCAGGAATTGCACCAAGGGAATGGAACATTTCGTGAACAACCGCCTTTGACATCCAGCTGGACCTGAAAACAGCTGCGTTGCGGGTCCTCCAGTTCCATTGGCGCGAGGCCAGAAGAGTTCTCATGGCAGCGCTTGAACCGCCTTCGATTTGCGCCAGACCTCCGAAACCAAGGTGTGACGTCGCAAAAAAGACCAGACGAACCTCCGCGTTAACGCCCGACGGACGCCCGAGAGTCTCATCTATCTGCCAGGAGATGTCCGAGAAACTGGGTTCCGTCTTCGGCACATGAACGACCGAGATCGTCGGATAGCCCGCCAGAACATGTCCAGGCGGATAGCAATCGACATATGGAGCGGCCCACCGGTTGCCGTGGCTCGACATCAATGCCTCAACAATTATCTTGGCGTTGGCCCTGTTCATTGCGGTCCACGGTTGAAGTCCTTCCCACACCTCGGTCGGTGTGTATCCCTCTGGTGTTGCGTAGACCAGCTTGATACGCCGTCCACTGGTCTTGCATTGGACCGGGATCTCGTACTCGGGTAGAGCATTCCCATCAGTGGGAGCGCCAGCCTCATCCTCGGGTACTTCTGCCGGGCTGTACATGAAGGTTCCGTCCGGACGCAGGGCTCTGATCATCCCGTCCGATCGCATCTGCCCCACCCCGAAACCGGGAATGTCTCTGGGAACATACTTCTCCGGGAACCGCGGCGGTTCGACTTTTGGCTTCACACTTGATTCCAAATCGGAAATCTGAAACGGTTCCTCCAACCGCAGAGGCGCCGACCGTGCCGCTCGCATCGCTGCCGGATAGTCCTTCATGTCAAGCGGCTCCCATGTTCCGCGCAACCCGATCTCGGCGGCCTGTTCACGGATCTCCATCCTTGTGCCGGTGAAACCGAGTTCCCTCGCCGTGGCCGGCTCGGGATCGCTTCCGGTTTCGGTGAGATTCGCCTGGGCGGCTTGCGTCAAGCAGAGCATCAGAACCGCAAGGCCGAAGGCCAGACAGAGTGACTTCCATGTCGTTCGCAACATTCGGGATCCTTCCCAATAGATACATAATGTCAGAGTACGTCATGTCTCTACACAGAGACCATATCCGCCTCGGGCGGACCTGTCAACTTCGGCCCTCCCATGTATGTCAGGCCGGGCGGACGAAAACTCGCCCCCCCCGGTCACCAGGAAGCTTCTAGCTCAGCAGCCGCTGCTTCTGGACTTCGTACTGCTCGTCGGTGAGGACACCCTTCTCCCTGAGCTCGCTGAGCTGGGAGATCAGGCTGCTCGTGTCGGCGACACCGCCGACCTCGGGCTGTCCGCCCGGTGCTATCGGCACCTCAAACTCGCTGGTGATGTCCGCGCTTGTGTGCGCGGGCTCTCCCTGGGGTGCCATCAGGGTTTGCCGGCCTCCGCGGCGGCGGCGATGTCGGCGTAGGCCCGGGCGGGATCGGCGGCGCCGAAGATGGCTGAACCGGCGACAAGGAGGGTCGCTCCAGCCTCGGTCACCGACCCGGCGGTGTTGACGTCCACCCCGCCGTCGACCTCGATCAGGACGTCGTCGGGAAGGATGCGGCGCATGCGATTGATCTTCTCCGGTGAGGACTGGATGAACTTCTGTCCGCCCCATCCCGGGTTGACGCTCATCGCGAGCACCAGGTCGGCCATTCCGTCCAGCTGGGAGATCGCGTCGACCGGGGTACCGGGATTGATCGCCACACCGGCCAGGCAGTCCAGGTCGCGGATCGCACCGCAGAGGCGATGGACGTGCGGCGTGGCCTCGAAATGGAAGGTGATGCTGTCGGCGCCGGCCTTGGCGAACTCGGCGATCTGCTGCTCCGGACGGTTCACCATCATGTGAACGTCGAGCACTCCGCCGGCCTCGTGGACTTGGTCGGCGATCGCCGAGGCGACCAGCGGGCCGATCGTGATCGGCGGCACGAAATCGCCGTCCATCACGTCGAAGTGGATGACCCTGGCACCCGCGTCCATGACCTCGGCGATCGCCGAACCCAGACGGGCGAAATCGGCGGAGAGGATCGAGGGTGCGATGCGCACGCCCCCGAACGCTTCGCGATCGACAGGACTCATATCGGCCTCAGCATCGAGCCGCGACAGGACTGACAGGTCATATCCTCAGTTGTACTCATTCTCGCGATCGTCTGGTGTTCCCCACAGTCGGGGCACTGCGAAACCAGCTCGTAGCGCGAAAGACAGTAGACGCAGCGGAAGCGTCCCGGAAGCTGGGTGGGCCGCAGCCAGGGCTCGCCGCACCCGGGACAGGTCGGGCGTTTTTCCACGGTCGCGGGCTTGTCGCCATCGGGCGCCATCAGGGCATTATCCCGACCGCGCCGCCGAAAACGCCGCCGGGTCGCTCACGCCGGCTTCTTCAGCCTCGCGATGAAGAAGCCCGTGGTCCGGTCACGATCCGGCAGAAGCTGAAGGAACCGGCCGTCGCCGGAGTCGGCGAGATCCGGTGCCAGGGCACCGAGATCGTCGATCTCCAGGCCGGTCCTCTCGGCGAGAGCGAGTGCCTGCTCGGCGTTCTCCCGGCTCGAGATCGTGCATGTCGAATACACGAGCGTGCCGCCCGGATCGAGGTACTGGACCGCCTTGTCGAGAATCTCGGCCTGAAGGGTCGCGACCCTCTCGATCACCGCCGGTGACTTGCGCCAGCGGGCGTCCGGACGAGACGACAGCGCGCCCAGATCCGAGCAGGGAGCGTCGATCAGCACCCGGTCGAAGGTGGACAGGATCTCGCCCTCGCGCGCGTCCGCCTCGATCACCAGGCCGTTGTGGAAACCGAGCCGCTGCAGCTGGGCGGCGACATCGTCGGCCCGCTCCTCGCTCGGCTCGACCGAGACCATGTTGCCCTGGCGCCCGACCCGCACCGCGATCTGGCCGGTCTTGATCCCGGGCCCGGCGCAGAGATCGAGGATGCGCTCCCCAGGCTGAGGATCCAGCACCTCCACCACCGCGGCCGAACCGCGTGACTGGGCGACCACCAGACCCTCTTCCGCCGCGACCTCGGCCTCAGCCAGATTGCCGCGCGCGATCAGCAGCTCGGCCGGGGCCATCGGCCATTCGCCGCCCGCCGCCTCCAGCCGCAGATCATCACCGGCCAGCCGCTCGATCATCTCCTCCGGGGTGACCCGGGCGGTGTTGACCCTCAGGGCCCGCTCGCTCGGCTGGTTCGCCGCCGCCAGCACCGACCGGGCACGCTCGGGACCGAGCTGCTTCCACCACATCTCGACCAGCCACGAGGGCGCGGAATGGGCCATCGCGGCCTTCTCCGGCGTCGAGTCGTCGGCGAGCAGGGCGGTGACCCGTTCCCGTTCCCTCAAGGTACGGCGGAGCAGGGCGTTGACGAAACCGGCCGCGTGTGCCGCGCCCGAGTCCCTGGTCAGGCTCACCGCCTGGTCGACCACGGCATGGTCGGGAGTCCCGTCCGAGAAGAGCAGCTCGAAGATACCCAGGCGAAGGGCCGCGATCACCGGCGGATTCGGCCGTTGCCCCTTCTTCTTGATGAACCCGGAGACGATCGCGTCGACCGAACCCTTGCGCTGGACCGCGCCATAGGCCATGCGCATCGCCTGCGACCTGGAACGGCCGGCCAGCTTGCGCTTCTCGGCCTCGTCGCGAAACGCGGCCTCCGTGTATTCGTCGTTCTCGAAGGTGCGGCGCAGGACCGCGTACGCGACCTGGCGCTCGGGCGTGACCTTGCTCAACGGATCGTCCCGCGATCAGGCAACGGGCCGGGCCAGATCCGGAAGGCCGTAGCCACGGAGGTAGGAACCCCCGTCCATCGCGGTCTTTCCCGGAGGCTGGACGAGATCGAGCCGGATCGTGCGATCGCCACAGGCGAGCAGCAGATCCCCATCCTCACCGATCACCGAACCCGGCCCCCAGCTGGCACGATCGATCACGGTCACCTCGCGGACCCCCAGGCGATCGTCGCCTTCCAAAGCCAGATACGCCCCGACATGCGGGTTGAGCGCACGAACCCGATCATGCAGCTCGACTGCACGGCCGGCGGGATCGAGCCGGCGGTCATCGGCCGTGATCTTCTCGGCATAGGTCACTTCGTCTTCGGACTGCTCGGTCCACTCGAGCCGGTCCTCGCCGGCCGCGTCCAGCGCCCGGACCAGAAGGTCCCCGCCGATCCCGGCGAGACGGGATGAAAGCGTGCCGAAGTCGTCGCTTTCCTCGATCGCGGTCTGCTCGACCATCGCCACCGGGCCCGAGTCGAGACCGGCGACCAGCCTCATCACGGCCACACCGGTCATCTCGTCACCGGCCATGATCGCCCGTTCGATCGGCGCCGCGCCACGCCAGCGCGGCAGCAGCGACGGATGCACGTTCAGCATCGGCAGATCGGAAAGCAGCGGTTCCTTGATCAGCTGGCCGAAAGCGCAGATCGAACCCCACTCGGCACCGGTCGAGGTCAGTTTCGCGCGGGCCTCGGCCTCGTTTACGTCGGCGCACTTGAACACCTCGATACCGAGCTGCTCGGCCTTCGTCGCCACCGGGGAAGGCGACTCCTTACGGCCCCGGCCCTGCCGCCGGTCGGGCAGGGTGACCGCGAAGTCCGGGCGGTGGCCGGAGGCGGCCAGCCGCTCCAGCACCGTCGCGGCGAACTCCGACGTGCCGAGAAAAGGTCCGTTGCCCATGCTTCAGTCTTCGTCGGACTGCGGCGAGTAGCTCTCACCGCGGCGGAGCGCCTTCAAGGCACCCCGGCGCTGCGACCGCTCGGTGCGGTCGAGGATGAGGATGCCGTCGAGATGATCGATCTCGTGCTGGAGCACACGCGCCTCGTGGCCCGAAGCCTCGATCAGCATCTCCTCGCCGGTCTCGTCCTGGCCGCGCACCCTCGCGTAGAGCGGGCGCTCGACCTCGACCACGACCCGCGGAATGCTGAGGCATCCCTCGGCCATGATCTCCGCCTCATCCGAGAGCCACTCGATCTCGGGGTTGACCAGCGCCTGAGGTTCCGCGTCGGCGTTCGTCTGGAAGACGAGCAGGCGCCGCAGCTTGCCGACCTGGGTCGCGGCCAGCCCGACACCCAGACCGTCTCGCATCAGGTGGATCATGCGCTGCACCTCCTCGGCGAGCGCTTCGTCGAACTCGGTGATCTCCGAGGCACGGCTCTTCAGGACCGGATCGCCGTACTGGACGACCTGCGCGAGAGCGGCGTCGCGCTTGCGCATCGTCTCCTCGTTGAGGTGGCGGGCCGACGGAGCGACCTCCTCGCCTCCCTCTTCCTCGAGCAGGAACTCGTCCTCCTCGAGGGTCTCTTCGATTTCGGTCTGCTGATCGGACATCGGGTCCGAGTTTACCGAGACCGGGGCGAAGCCAGGTCTACTGCGGATCCACGTCGATGCTGAGGACTATCTCCTTGAAGACCCTGTCGGCCAGCATCGCCTCGACCGTCGAGTAGACCGCGCCGATCGTCTCGGCCCTCGTCGTCGACTTGATCAGGAAACGACGGCGGAACCGGTTGCGGGCGCGGAACATCGGGGCCGGACCGAGCATCGAGGCACCCTCGGGCAGGGCTTCGGCGACCCGCTCGGCGACGACGGCAGCGGCCTGGTCGAGCCGCGCTTCGCTCTCCCCCGCCATCTGGATCCGGATCAGCGACGAGTACGGCGGATAGCCGAGCGTTTCGCGCCGCTGGAGCTCTCCCTCGAGGAAGCCCGGCGAATCGTGGCGCGAGGCGTTGGCGATGCTCGGTGCCGAAGGGGCCAGGGTCTGCACGATCACCTTGCCCCCCGCGGCGCCACGGCCGCTTCGCCCGGCAAGCTGGGTGACCAGAGAGAAGGTGCGTTCCTCTGCCCGGAAGTCGGGGAACCTGAGGGTGGCATCGGCATCGAGGATCGCGCTCAGGGTCACCTCGGGGAAATCGTGGCCCTTGGCGACCATCTGGGTGCCGACCAGCACGGCGCTCGGCGCCCGGTCGAACTCGCCGAGGATCCGGCCGTGCCCGCCGGGACCGGCACTGGTGTCGGCGTCGAGACGGAACACCGGCATCGGCGCCAGATGCTCCGCCAGGAGGCGTTCGATGCGCTGGGTGCCGGCGCCGGTCTGGGAAAGCGTGGTGCCGCCACAGGTGTCGCAGCGGCTCGGGTTCGGTTCGGCGTGATTGCAGTGGTGGCAGATCAGCTGGCCGGATTCACGATGCACGATCAGTGAGACGTCGCAGTTCGGGCAGCCCCAGTGGTGCCCGCAGGTGCGGCAGGTGAGCCATGGCGCGAATCCGCGGCGGTTGATCATCACGATCGCCTTCTCGCCCCGGGCCCGGACCGCGATCAGCTCGTCCATCGTCTTCGGGTGGATCGGGCCGTCGCGCGGATCGGCCCGCCTCATGTCGATCACCTCCACCTCGGGCATGCCGAGGCCGTCCACCCGGTTCGGCAGCTCGATCCGCTCCAGCGCGCTCCAGGTCTCGGGCCGCGGCGTCGCCGTGCCGAGCACCAGCAGCGAACCGTTCACCTCGGCCCGGCGGCGGGCGACCTCGCGGGCGTCGTAGCGCGGATCGCTCTCCTGCTTGTACGAAGGGTCGTGTTCCTCGTCGATCACGATCAGGCCGAGATCCCGGACCGGCGCGAAGATCGCCGAGCGGGGGCCGACACAGACGGTCGCCTCGCCGCTCCGCAGCCGCTGCCACTCGTCGTAGCGCTGGCCGGCCGATAGGGCCGAGTGGAGCACCGCGACGCGATCCCCGAGCCTCGCCTGGAACCGGCCCACCGCCTGCGGGGTGAGTCCGATCTCGGGAACGAGCACGATCGCGGTCTGTCCGCGGGCCAGGACCCCTTCGACCACGGCCAGGTACACCTCGGTCTTGCCCGAGCCGGTGACCCCGGCGAGCAGGGTCTCGGCCGAACCGCCCAGATCGAGCTTGGCGGTCAGGCCCTTGACCGCGGCCTGCTGGTCGATGGTCAGATCCGGTGCCTCGGTCGCCGCGGTCCCGACCACGCTGCCGCCCGGACGGCGGCGCACACGGATGTCCTCGCGCTCGATCAGTCCAAGGGCCTCGAGGCGCTTCAAGGTCGAGCTGTCGGCTCCCGAGCGGGCGGCGAGGTCACGACCGGTCATCTCGCCTTCGAGCAGAGCGGTGAGGACCGCCCTCTGGCGGGAACCGAGGCGGGTCCCGTCCCCCAGAGCGTCTCGGCCCGGCTCGGTGATCCGGCTGAGCTTCTCGACCTTCGCCCGGGTGCGTTCGCCGCCGGTTCCGGTGCCGGGCGGCAGCATCAGCCCCAGTCCGCGGGCCGGCGTCGAGCAGTACTCGCGGGCGATCCAGGAGCCGAGCGCGATCAGCTCGGGGGTGGTGCCGCTGCCGAGGATCTTCAGCGGCTCGGCGAGCCGGTCGGCGGCGATTTCCGAGTCCTCGGCCAGCTCGACCACCACGCCGGTCAGCTTGCGCGGACCGAACGGCACCTGGAGCACGTTGCCGACCTCGATCCCGGCCAGCCGCTCCGGAATCGCGTAGTCGAACGGTCCCCGCAGCGCGCGGGCCGTCGTCAGCGGCTCTACCCGGGCGATGGACACCGGTCCACGGTAAGGCCCCGGGCGGATGGCGCGCGTGCTGCCCGTCGGGGCGGGATTGGAATACGCCGCCGGGCTCGAATATGCTCGCGCCCATGACTTTCAATCCGAGCCCCGGCGAACAGATCATCTTTCAGGGACACCCGTCGTGGAGGGCGATCCTCGCCTTCTATCTGAAGGGCATCGTGATCGCGATCGTCGCCGGCATTCTCGTGAAGCTGCTCGGCGGATCCTCCGGGATGGTCTTCCTCGTGGTGCTCGTGATCGTCGGCCTCGACGTGCTGGTCGGCTTCATCAAGCGGGTCGCGACCGTCTACACGATCACCAACCGCCGACTCAACATCAAGCGCGGCATCTTCGCCCGCGACATCCAGGAGACCCGCCTGGAGCGGGTCCAGAACGTGAACTACAGCCAGGGTGTCTTCCAGCGGATCCTCCGGGTCGGCGACGTCGATTTCGACACGGCCGCCTCGGACAGCGAGAACGAGTTCGTCTTCAACGGCGTGGCGAACCCGCAGGACGTCGTGACCCAGGTGGACCGGGCGACCTCGGCCGGAGCGGCCGGAAGCCACGGCCTGGGCGAGCCCAGCAGCCACTACTAAAGGCAACCGCGGGCCTCTGAGCCAACTCTTCGGGTTCTGGGGGCGTTTTGGGTGCTGTCAGCACCCAAACGCCCCCAGGACAAAGGGACCTTGCGTGCGAAGCGTTCCGGGCTCCGCTCGCCCCCGGCCAGCGACCACGTGGCCGCTTGGCTCCCGGTAGGATCCACGCCGTGACCACACCCATCGCTGCTCAGAGCCCGGACGAACTTTCGATCAACACGATCCGCACCCTTTCGATCGACGCGATCGACAAGGCGAACTCGGGTCACCCGGGCACGGCGATGGCACTCGCTCCGCTCGCCCTGAAGATGTGGCAGGAGTACCTGCGCTACGACCCGGCCGATCCGCTGTGGCCGAACCGCGACCGCTTCATCCTCTCGGCCGGTCACGCCTCGATGCTGATCTACTCGCTGATCCATCTGGCCCAGATCAAGCGGGTCGACCATGACGGCAACGTCACCGACACGCCCTCGATCAGCCTCGAGGACATCGAGAACTTCCGTCAGCTCGGCTCCCCTACCCCCGGTCATCCCGAGTCGCACATGACGACCGGTGTCGAGACCACCACCGGCCCGCTCGGCCAGGGCGTCGCCACCTCGGTCGGCATGGCCATGGCCGGACTGTGGAAGAAGGCCACCTACGGTGAGGAACTGTTCGACTACGACGTCTACACGATCTGCGGTGACGGCGACATCATGGAGGGCGTCTCGCACGAGGCCGCCTCACTCGCCGGCCACCAGAAGCTGCACAACCTGCTCTGGGTCTACGACTCCAACCGGATCACGATCGACGGCAGCACCGATCTCGCCTTCACCGAGGACGTCGAGAAGCGCTTCGAGGCCTATGACTGGGCCGTCCATCACGTCAACGACGCCAACGATCTCGACGAGATCGGCGCCGCGCTCGACAAGTTCAAGGCCGAGAAGGAACGGCCGACCCTGATCCTGATCCACAGCCACATCGGCTACGGATCGCCGAACAAGGTCGACACCGCCGACGTTCACGGCAATCCGCTCGGTGCCGACGAGACCAAGCTCGCCAAGGAGTTCTACGGCTGGGATCCCGAGAAGAGCTTCTTCGTGCCCGACGGCGTCTACGAGAACTTCAGCAACGGCGTCGGTGCCCGGGGCGCCGAGCTGAACGCGGCCTGGACCGAGCGTTTCGCGTCCGCCCCCGAGCAGACCCGCGACGAGATCAACCTGCTGCTCAGCGGCAACCTGCCCGACGGCTGGGACACCGATCTGCCCGTATTCGACCCCGGCGCCGAGGTCGCGACCCGCTCCGCCTCGCAGAAGGCCCTGAACGCGATCGCGCCGAAGGTGCCCTGGATCCTCAGCGGCTCGGCCGACCTCACGGGCTCGGCCTCCTCGGGTCTGGACGAGGGCGTATCGGGCATCTTCGAGCCCGGCAACCGCGGCGGCCACGGCATCCATCTCGGTGTGCGCGAGCACGAATCGGCGGCGATGTCGAACGGCATGGCCCTAAGCGGCCTGCGGCCGATCTGGTCCACCTACCTGATTTTCTCCGACTACGCCCGCCCGGCGATCCGCCTCTCGGCCCTGATGGAGCAGCCGGTGGTCCACTGGCTGACCCACGACTCGATCGGCCTCGGCGAGGACGGCCCGACCCACCAGCCGGTCGAGCAGCTCGCCTCGCTGCGGGCGATCCCCCAGCTCGACACGATCCGCCCCTGCGACGCCAACGAGGTCGCCGAGGCCTGGCGCGTGATCATGGCCAAGAAGGACGAGCCGACCGCTCTGGTGCTCACCCGTCAGAAGGTGCCGGTGCTCGACCGCGACAAGTACGCCCCGGCTTCGGGCCTCGCCAAGGGCGGCTACGTGCTCGCTGATTCCGACGGTGAGCCGGACGTCATCCTGATCGCCACCGGCAGCGAGGTCCACCTCGCGGTCGAGGCGCACGAGACGCTGCTGGTGGAGGGCATCAAGTCCCGTGTCGTCAGCCTGCCCTCCTGGCATCTCTTCGATCAGCAGACCCAGGAGTACCGGGACTCGGTGCTGCCGCCGGCGGTCACCGCGAGGGTCGCGATCGAGCAGGCGGCGACCATGGGCTGGGAGCGCTTCATCGGCGAGACCGGCCAGATGATCGGCATGACCACCTTCGGTGCCTCCGGTCCGTTCAAGGATCTCGCCAAGCACTTCGGCTTCACGCCCGACGCGATAGTCGAGGCGGCCAAAGACCAGATCTCAGGTCGAGCCTGAGCCGATGAGCACGCTCCGAGAGACCCCATCCTGGCGGGCTCTCGTGAGCCACCACGAGCAGATCGCGCCGAAGCACCTGCGTGATCTGTTCGCGGACGACCCCTCGCGCGGCGAGACCTTCGTCGCCGAGGGCGCCGATCTCTACTTCGACTACTCGAAGAACCGGATCGATGCCTCCACCCTGCCGCTGCTGATCTCGCTCGCCGAGGAGACCGGCATGCCGGCCCGGCGGGACGCGATGTTCCGGGGCGAGCACATCAACGGCTCCGAGGACCGGGCCGTGCTTCACGTCGCCCTGCGCATGCCCCGCAGCCGGTCGCTGATCGTCGACGGGGTCGATGTGGTGCGGGAGGTCCACGGGGTCCTCGACCGCATGGCCGCCTTCTGCGAGGAGATCCGCTCGGGACGCTGGCTCGGCCACACCGGGCTGCCGATCCGGAACGTGATCAACATCGGCATCGGCGGCTCCGACCTGGGTCCGGTCATGGCCTACGAGGCCCTGAAGGACTACTCGCGACGCGACCTGAACTTCCGGTTCGTTTCCAACGTGGACGGCACCGACTTCTTCGAGGCGACCCGCGATCTCGATCCGGCGGAGACGCTTTTCGTGGTCTCCTCCAAGACCTTCACCACCCTGGAGACGATGACCAACGCGAAGACGGCCCGCGAGTGGGCCCTGGCGGCCTTCGGCGGTGACAAGTCGGCCGTGGCCCGGCATTTCGTCGCGGTCTCGACCAACGCCGAGGGGGTCACCGAGTTCGGGATCGACACCGCCAACATGTTCGGCTTCTGGGAATGGGTCGGCGGCCGCTACTCGATGGATTCGGCGATCGGCCTCTCGACCATGCTCGCGATCGGCCCGGACCGCTTCTCCGAGCTCCTGGCCGGCTTTCACGAGATGGACGACCATTTCGTCTCGACCCGCCTGGAATCGAACCTGCCGGCGATCCACGGCCTGCTGGCGGTCTGGTACCGGAACTTCTTCGACACCCAGACCCAGGCGGTCCTGCCCTACAGCGAGTACCTCCACCGTTTCCCGGCCTACCTGCAGCAGCTGACGATGGAGTCGAACGGTAAGAGCGTCACCCTGCGCGGCGAGCCGGTGGATTACTCGACCGGCGCCGTATTCTGGGGCGAGCCCGGCACCAACGGCCAGCATTCCTTCTACCAGCTGATCCATCAGGGAACCGAGCTGATCCCCTGTGACTTCATCGGATTCAACCACTCGCTGAACCCGCTCGGCAACCATCAGGACCTGCTGATCTCGAACGTGTTCGCCCAGACCGAGGCGCTCGCCTTCGGCAAGACGAAGGAACAGCTGCGGGCCGAGGGCGTCGCCGATTCCCTGATCCCGCACAAGAGCTTCAGCGGCAACCGCCCGACGAACACGGTGATGGTCGACCGCCTCACCCCCCACTCGCTCGGCACGCTGATCGCCTTCTACGAGCATTCGGTCTTCACCCAGGGCGCGATCTGGGGAATCGACTCCTTCGATCAATGGGGAGTCGAGCTGGGCAAGGCCCTCGCCCAGAAGATCATTCCCGAGCTCGAGTCGGATTCCGCGCCGGAGCTGGAACACGACAGCTCGACCAACGCGCTGATCCGCCGCTACCGCGACGCCCAGGGCAGGGCGTGAGCCGCGACGAAGCGACCGGCGGGGCGAACGTCCCGCCGGATGCCGAGATCAAAGCCGTCCTGTTCGACATCGACGGCACCCTGCTGACCACCGGCGGGGCCGGAGCGGTGGCCTGGAGCCGGGCTTTCGTCGATGTGCACGGCATGCCGGTGGACATCGAGACGGTCACCGAGTCGGGCATGACCGATTCCGAGGTGGCGTCGGCCTCGCTGCGCTCGATCCTCCACCGGGATCCGACCCCGGAAGAGATCAGCGCGGTCACCGAGCTGTACCTGCGATACCTGCCCGATGCCGTGTCCGAGTCGAAGCGCTACCGCCTGACCCCCGGCATCGTCGAGTGCCTGGAGCGACTGAAGGCCCAGGGCCTGCTTCTGGGGCTGACCACCGGCAACATCGAGCCCGCGGCCCGGATCAAGCTGGAGCGCGGCGACCTCAACCGCTTTTTCGAGTTCGGCGGGTTCGGCTCGGATTCCAATATCCGTGCCGAACTGACCCTGAAGGGGGTCCAGCGCGGCATCGAGGTCTCCGGCGGCCGGTTCGGGCTGGACGACTTCATCGCGATCGGCGATACCCCGCGTGACGTCGAGGCCGGCCACACGATCGGCATTCGTGTCGTCGGGGTCGCCACCGGCCACTTCCCGGCCAACGAACTCGAGGCCGCGGAGGCCGACTGGGTTCTGGAGACCGTGGAGGACGGCTTCCCGGTCTAGCTCCGGCACCGAGTGGCCGGCTGAACGACGAACCAAACGGGGAAACTCCGACTATTTCGTGGTTTCCCCGAGCGGTTGGGTCCGCGACGAGCCCTAGCGGCCGATCACTGCTTGATCCGCACGGCCGTGCCGAGGTCGTACTTGGTCAGATGGCGGATCCGCGAGTTGTTCATCCGCACGCAGCCGTGTGAACGGGCCGTGCCGAGCGGATCGAGCAGGCTGGCCCCGGCGCGGCCGTGGAGGGCGACCAGCCCGGGACCCCCGTCGTAGCGGCGAAGCGGCTCGGAATGAGCGGTCAGTGGCATCGCCCAGGGACCGATGAATCCGTTCGGATCGGCCTGCGGAACCCGGTCGTAGAGCGCGAACAGGCCCACCGGGGTCGGCGTCGCCCTCGCCCCCACCACCACCTTGAAGCGCGCCACGACCCGGCCCTTGCGGTAGACCCTGAGCAGGCGCCGTGAGCGGTCGATCAGGATGTAGCGCCTGGAGAGAGTGAGCCTCACGCGGTCCCGGGGGATCCAGCCCGCGGCCCGGTTGGGCCGGATCGGCAGGCGTACCTTCAGCCACATCTTGCCCCGGACCTCACGGGACTCGAGCACCATCAGGTGCTGCGAGGCCCCCGACCACTTGGTCCTGATCCCGGCGTACCACTCGGTCGCCGCCCTTCCCGGACGCCGCCGGACCGCGGTGCCGATCAGGATTCGCGCCGTGTAGGTGCCGCCCCTCTCGGACGGGCCCGGCACCCGGCGGTCGGGAAGCGACGAGATCCGCACACCGAGATCGGCGCCTGTCGGCACCGGTCCCTCGGGGGCCGGGTCCGCCGCGTGGGCGGCGGACCCGATGCCGCCGAGGATCACCAGACACACACCGGCCAGCGGAGCTATCGAACGGACGTCCATGTCGTCACGTTCGGCTCAGCCGGTGACCGGTGTGTGCTTCGTAGCCGCCCCAACCTCCTGCGGCCGCTTCACGTGAACCGTGTGGTGCGCCTTCTTCTTGCCGACGACGACCACGTTCTTCAGCTTGCTGCCCGGGGCCGCGTCGCTGTCAACCCTGGCCACGTACCGGAAGGTCTTCCAGTTCTTCGAGAAGGGAAGCGCCTTCACGAACCAGCAGAGCTTGCCGTTGTCGAAGAAGCCGGATCCCTTGTTGGTGACCGACATCTGTCCCGGCAGGCGATCGCAGATCTTGAGGTTCCTGGCGACCGAGTTCTTCTTCGTGTTGCGGATCCCGATCTCGTACTTCACCTTCTCGCCGGGGAAGACCTTTCTCTTGTTCGCGGTCTTCTTCAGCTCGATGTTCGGCTCGGGACAGAGAGCGCTCGTTCTCGCCGAGGTGCGCGACTTGCCGGTCGCATTCTGCAGGTTCGGGCAGACCGGGATGCAATCAACGCTGCCGCTGCCGGTGATCGGATTGGTGTTGGGCGAATCGACCGTTGCGGTGTTTTCGTAGAGGGCACAGTTGTCGACATTGGTGGGTGCCTTGATCGTGACCGTACGAGAGTCTGAGGCCAGGATCAGGGCGAACGTGCAGTTGAGGGTTCCGTCCGTGATCGAGCAGGGTGAGCCGACCGGCTGAGATTCGATCGTCCAGGGACCGGCGGTACCGCCCGGCAACGGGTCGCTCAGCGTCACACCGGCGGCATTGCCCGGACCGGCGTTCGAGACCAGGATCGTGAACTTCGCGTCCTGCCCGGACTGGATCGGACCGTTGCCGGTCTTCGTGATCGAGAGGTCCGGTGTGGGATTCACCACCTGCTGCTCGCAGCGTGTGGTGGCCTGCGCGGTCACGTCACTGTGGTTGGAGGCCGATGCGGTCGCCGTATTGTCGTAGACCGCGCAGAACGGGACACTGGTGCCGGCTGTGATCGTGACCGACGCCGAGGCGTCCGGAGCCATGTCACCGAAATCGCAGGTGAGGGTGTTGGCGACGATCGAGCAGGGATCCCCGTCCGGCTGGTCGGTGATGCTCCAGCCTCCGGCGGTCCCGGCCGGCAGCGGATCATTCAGGGTCACGTCCTTTGCCGTCCCCGGCCCGTTGCTGCCGACGTCGATCGTGAAGCTGACGTTCTGACCGGCGATCACTCTTTCGGCTCCGGCGGTCTTGGTGATCGTGAGGTCGGGTGCCTGACACTCGACCGAGGCGTCATCCGAGGCATCCGGGGCATTGGCCGAGGTCGCGGTGGCGGTGTTGTCGTAGACCGTGCAGTCCTCGCTGCTGGTCGGGGCCGACACCTTCACCGTCGCGGTGGAACCGGAGGCGAGATCACCGAAGTCACAGTTAAGTGTGTCTCCGGTGATCGCGCAGGGGTCGCCGCCGGGCTGGCTGGAGATGCTCCAGGCGGCGGCCGTTCCGGCCGGGAGGGGATCCGAAAGCTTGACGGCCTTCGCCGTTCCGGGTCCGGCGTTTTTCACGTCGATCGAGAACTCGACGTCGTCGCCGGCGCTCACCGGACCGTTGCCGGTCTTGGTGACCGAGAGATCGGGCTTCTGACAGTTGATCGACGCGTCATCGGAGGCGTCGGGCGCGTTGGTTGCGCTCGCGGTCGCCGTGTTGTCGAGCGTCGCGCAGTTCTCGAAGTCGGTCGCGGCCTTGACCGTCACCGTCACCGAGGCACCAGAAGCGAGATCACCGAAGGCACAGTTCAGCGTACCCGCCGAGATCGAACACGGATCGCCCGCCGGCTGGGTATCGATCGCCCACGATCCGGACACGCCGGAAGGCAGCGGATCGGAAAGGGTCACGCCCTTGGCCGTGCCGTCACCGGTGTTCGAGACCTTGATCGAGAAGGAAGCGGTGTCACCGGCAGAGATCGTTCCCTGAACCGCGGTCTTCAGAACCCCCAGACCGGCACGGTTGCAGGTGATCGAGGCGTCATCGCTCGCATCGGGTGAGTTGGTCGAGGTGGCAGTGGCCGTGTTGTCGTACACGGTGCAGGCCTCGTCACTCGTCGGGGCCGAGACCTTCACCGTCACGGATGACCCGGAGGCGAGATCACCGAAGTCACACTCCAGTGTGCCCGCGGTGATCGAGCAGGGATTGCCTCCGGGCTGACTGGAAATACTCCAGGCGGAAGCGGTTCCGGAAGGCAGCGGATCGGACAGCTTCACGGCCTTGGCGGTTCCGGGTCCGGCGTTTTTCACGTCTATCGTGAACTCGACGTTTTCTCCGGCGTTCACCGGACCGTTGCCGGTCTTGGTGACCGAGAGATCGGGCTTTTGACAGTTGATCGACGCGTCATCGGAGGCGTCGGGCGCGTTGGTTGCGCTCGCGGTCGCCGTGTTGTCGAGCGTTGCGCAGTTCTCGAAGTCGGTCGCGGCCTTGACCGTCACCGTCACCGAGGCACCAGAAGCGAGATCACCGAAGGCACAGTTCAGCGTACCCGCCGTGATCGAGCAGGGATCGCCGGCGGGCTGGGTATCGATCGTCCAGCTTCCGGAGACTCCGGAAGGCAGCGGATCGGACAGCTTCACGGCCTTCGCCGTGCCGTCGCCCGTGTTCGAGACCTTGATCGAGAACTCGGCGGTATCACCGGCCGAGATCGTTCCCTGAACCGCGGTCTTCAGAACCCCCAGACCGGCACGGTTGCAGGTGATCGACGCTTCGTCGGAGGCATCCGGGGCATTGGCCGAACTGGCGGTCGCCGTGTTGTCATAGACCTTGCAGGCGTCATCGCTGGTCGGCGCCTTGACGGTGACGCTGGCCGAAGCTCCGGAGGCGAGATCACCGAAATCGCAGCTGAGTGTGTCGGCGACGATCGAGCAGGGGTTGCCGCCCGGCTGCGACGAGATCGACCAGGTCGCCGCGGTACCGCTCGGCAGCGGGTCGTTCAGCTTGACCGCCTTGGCCGTGCCGGGACCCCCGTTGCTCACCTGGATCGTGTACTCGGCGTCGTCGCCGGCGTTCAGGGGTCCGTTGCCGGTCTTCATGACCGACAGGTTCGGCTTGTTGCAGGTGATCATGGCGTCATCCGACGCGTTCGGCGCGTTGGTCGAGGAGGCGGTGGCGGTGTTGTCGTAGGTGGTGCATGCCTGGCCGCTGGTGGCGGCCTTCACCTTGACCGAAGCTGACGCGCCCGAGGCCAGGTCGCCGAAATCGCAGTTGAGAGTGCCGGCCGTGATCGAGCACGGATTTCCGCCGGGCTGGGTGTCGATCGTCCAGACCGAGGCCGTACCACCGGGCAGCGGGTCGCTCAGCTTCACGGCCTTGGCCGTGCCGGGACCGGCGTTCGACGTCTGGATGGTGAACGCGACATCCTCACCCGCGTTCACCGGACCGTTCCCGGTCTTCACCACCGAGAGATTCGGCTTGTTGCAGGTGATCGTGGCGTCATCGGAGGCGTTGGGAGTGTTGCTGGACGTGGCGGTGGCGGTGTTGTCGTAGGTGGTACATGCCTGGCCGCTGGTGGCGGCCTTCACCTTGACGGTCACCGACGCTCCCGGAGCCAGATCGCCGAAGGCACAGTTGAGATTGCCCGCCGTGATCGAACAGGGGTTGCCGCCCGGCTGCGACGAGATCGTCCAGGTACCCGCGGTCCCGGCCGGCAGCGGGTCAGTCAGGGAAACCGAACCGGCCGTGCCGGGACCGGCATTGGATACCTGGAGCGTGTACTCGATGTCCTCGCCGGCGCTCACTGGACCGTTGCCGGTCTTGACCACCGAGAGGTTCGGCTTGTTGCAGACGATGCTGGCGTCGTCGGTGGCGTTCGGGCTGTTGGTCGAGCTGGCGGTGGCGGTGTTGTCGTAGGTGGTGCATGCCTGGTTGCTGGTCGGTGCCTTCACCTTGACGGTCGCTGACGCCGCCGGCGCGAGGTCACCGAAGCTGCAGCTGAGCGTGTTCCCCGCGATCGAGCACGGGTTGCCGCCCGGCTGGGAGGAAATGCTCCAGGCCGCCGCGGTTCCGGAAGGCAGCGGATCGTTGAGGGTCACCGACCTGGCGGTGCCCGGTCCGGCGTTGCTCACCTGAACGGTGAACTCGACGTCCGACCCGGCGCTGACCGGACCGTTGCCGGTCTTCACGACCGACAGGTTCGGCTTGTTGCAGGTGATCGTGGCGTCATCCGACGCGTTCGGCGCGTTGGTCGCGCTGGCGGTGGCGGTGTTGTCGAGGGTCGTGCAGTTCTGGAAGTTGGTCGGTGCCTTGATCGTCACGGTCACCGAGGCGCCCGCGGCGAGATCGCCGAAGTTGCAGCTGAGCGTGTTGGCCGCGATCGAGCAGGGATTGCCGCCGGGCTGGGTGTCGATAGTCCAGGCGCCCGACACACCGGAGGGCAGCGGATCGGACAATGTCACTGCTTTCGCGGTTCCTGGTCCGGCATTGGAGACGGTGATCGAGAACGCGGCGGTGTCACCGGCCGAGATGGTCCCCTGGACCGAGGTCTTCAGGGTGCCGAGCGAGGGCTTCCGACAGGTGATCGAAGCGCCCGCGGTGGCGTTCGGCGAGTTGGTCGCCGCGGCCGTGACGGTGTTGTCGTACACGGCACAGTTGGCGTTGTTGGTCGCGGCCTTCACCTTGACCGTCACCGAGGCGCCCGAGGCGAGATCGCCGAAGTTGCAGTTGAGGGTGTTCGCGGCGATCGAGCAGGGACTGCCGCCGGGCTGCTGCGAGATCGTCCAACTGCCCGCCACCCCACTCGGCAGCGGGTCATTGAGGGTCGCTGATCTGGCCACCCCGGGACCTGCGTTGCTGACCTGCATCGTGAACTCGACGTCGTCACCGGCGTTCACCGGCCCGTTGCCGGACTTGGTCACGGAAAGGTTCGGCTTCTGGCAGGTGATCTTGCCGCCGTCACTCGCGTTCGGAGCGTTGGCGGCGGAGGCGGTCGCGGTCGGGTTGTCGTAGACCCCGCAGGCGTTGAAGGAAGTGCCGGTCTTCACCTTGACGGTGACCGTGTCGCCCGCGGCGATGCTGCCGAAGGCACAGCTCAGGTTGTTCCCGGCGATCGAGCAGGGGTTACCGCCGGGCTGCTGGGAGATGGTCCACCCTCCCACGCCGGGCGCCGGCAGGGCGTCGTTCAGCGCGGCGTTCATCGCCGCAGCCGTTCCGGTGTTCTTGACCGCGATCGTGAACTCGGCGTCGTCACCGGCGTTGATGGTCGAGTTGTCGGGTGTCTTGGTCACGCTCAGGGTCGTCTTGGGCGTGTTCGTATACGTGCAGTAGATGCTGTCACCACGGTTCACCGGCAGGCTGTAGTTCAGGCCGCTCTGCTGGCCGTTGACCAGGGTGCCGTTGTCATAGGAGTCCTTGCGGCAGACGACGCTGGTCAGGTCGAAGTTCGTCAATGGCTGTCCGGCGGCGTCCTCGTTGACGTTGACCGTCGTGGGAGTGCTCGGCAGCTGGTTGAAGAAGGCGCCGGTCTCGATCACGGGCGGAGCTCCGCTGGAATGGGTCGCGCGGTTGCCGTCCTGGTAGGTCGGGGTCTTGCCCGGGCGCGGATCGGTCGCCGTGTAGAACCAGTTCGGCTTGTTGGCGTTGTCGCCGGTGATGCGCTTGCGGACGAATACGCGAGCGCCGCACTGTGACGCGGCGAGTTCGCTGAGGAAGGACTGCAGCTCGGGAATCGTCGGCGCCGCATAGTCACCGTCCACGCCCTCGACCGGGCCGGAGACCGCCTTGAGGTTGTCGATCGTGACCCCGTTGCCGACACCGATCGCCAGCATCTTCAGCTTCTTGCCGGCGCGGCCGGTCTGGTTCTTGACCAGGTTGGCCGAGGCCATGCCCGAGGTCAGGTTGATCAGATCCTCGTTCGAGCCGGAGGTGTTGACCTCGCTGGTGGTCGGATTGCCGTCGGTGATGAAGACGACCATGTCCGGGTTCGTGGTCTGGCCGGTGCTCGCGTTGGCCGTGAATCCCTTGGCCTGCGAGGCCGCCTTGAGCGCGCCGTCCCAGTTGGTCAGGTCCTCCGGAGCCGAGTAGATGTTCTCGATGGTCGAGTTGAGTGTGGCGGCACTGCCGGCGACGCTGAGATCGAGCGGCGAGTGGTAGAAGTCGCTGTCGCCGACCGCGGGTTGGTACGAGTTGACGCTGGAGTTGAAACTGGTGATTCCGATCTGGGTCGGGGTGCCGTTCAGTTCACTCACGAACTCCTTGGCGGCCTCCTCGTACTCGTCCTTGAACGGATCGATCGAACCGGACCGGTCGAGCACGAGCAGGATGTTGGTGCCGCAGCCGGGGGGCAGCGTGTCGTTGTCGCGCACGTTGATGAAGGGCGAGCCGTTGTTGGTGGCGCTGCCGCTGTTGGTCGGGGTCCAGTTGGCCGGTGTGCCGCTCGTGTTCGAGTGCGGGAAGGCGTACGTGGTCTGGTTGTTCTGGATCGTCACCCGGGCGACATACGGCTGTGAGCCGTTGAAGGAAAGGCTCTGGACCGGACCGAAGTTCGAGAAGCCGGTGCCGCCGGTCTTTTCACGCACGTAGTAGGTCCCGGCCGCCAGGGTCGCCGATGCCTGGCCGTTGGCCGCGGTCGCGGGAAGGGCCGTCCATGTGGTGGCGGGAGAGGTGGGGTCGCCGGTCGTGTATTCGAACACGGCACCCTGCACGGGACTCGCGTATGTGGTCGCACCGGACACGTTCGCGGAAGCGGAGCGGTCGCCGCCCTTGGTGACGATCAGAGTGCCGTCGGCACTGGCCGAGGCCGCACCGACGATTCCCATCGCCATGAAGATGGCCCCGGCGAGCAGCAGCGCCCGGATCAGCATCCCGAACCGAGTCGCGCCGTTTCCCTGGACAGTGTCAACAAGATGTGGTCCAAAACGCATGAAATGCTCCTTCATCTTCAATCCCTGAACGTCACCGGAGTGACGGTGCCGTCCCCTTGACGGCGTGCGAGCCTCGTTGGCTGCGACAACAAACGCACACCACCCGGAACGTCGTCAAGCAAGACACTCCCTCGGGGGTACAAGGGTCCGGCCCTCCACCCCCGAAGGGCCTACCCCATAGGGGCTAGAGCGGAGAGAGCGAGGGCGAGACTCAGGCGAGAGTCGACATCCAGCTTGGAGTAGATGTTTCGGATGTGACACTTGACCGTGCCCGGGGCGATGTTGAGAGCCGCCGCGATCTCATCGTTGTGTGAGCCACTGGCCGCCAGCCGGGCGATTTCCACCTCACGAGGGGTCAGGTGGGCGTCGCGGGCCACGGGTGAGTCGGCGACCGCGCTCGTGTCGATCGCGCAGTGGTAGGACTGGGTCAGCAGCGGCGCCACGTGACGCAGGAACCCCTGCTCGCGGTCACTGAACTCATGTTCCTCGGTGGATCGCAGAAGGATCAGCAGGCAGCGCTTGCCCGATGCCCCGTCCCGCATGAAAAGCACCATGAGGTGACCGAGTTCATGCCGCCTCAGGAACACCCGGGCGAGGGCGCTGTCCGTGAACTCCGGCTCGTTCCCAAGGTTTTCGGTGTTCATAAGCCTGGTCCGGCCGCAGGCACCGGAGATCGCGAGAATCGGATCGCTCTCCTCGACGCAGTCCAGGTACTGCCTGGCCAGGCCGTCGGGATCGGTGGTCAGGATCGGATCCGCCTTGATCGCCGCCAGGTCATACTGGCCGGCGTGATCGGCGGCGAGGAAGAGCGCCATCGGCGCGGACACCATCTTGGTCACGAAATCCAGGGCGAGCCCGGCGGTCTGAGCCAGCGGATCGTTGCCGCGGATCGCGTCCCGATGATCGATCGGTTCCCGATAGCTGGTCAATCTCGCTTGCCCTGCAACTCGCGTCATGACCGGTACCTATTTGCCTGCGCCGTCGGGCGGGTCGGGTCTCTTCAACACTCCGAATCCGACACAGGGATCCTTACGGCAGCTGCGCCGGACGCTTGCAAAGTCAACGGGGGGTTGATCTCCGATACGGAGTCCAAACATGCGATTCCGTCCTTTGCGTGTAAAACGAACAAAGAACGGTAGCAAACATTTTCAGAGTGCTTGTGCGAATTTGGACCCAGTTACGCAGGGATTTTTGACCATGCGGACAGTGTCGTACTCAAAACCTGTAACTGTGGAAATAAGCGGGAAAACCACGAAATAGTCGTGGTTTTCCCGTTCAGTTCAGATGACTCAGATGCCGGCGGCGTCCTTCAGGGCGTCGGCGCGGTCGGTGCGCTCCCAGGTGAAGTTCTCGTTCGAACGGCCGAAGTGTCCGTAGGCCGCGGTGTCCTTGTAGATCGGACGGTGCAGGTCGAGATACTGGCGGAAGGCGCCGGGACGCAGGTCGAACTGGTCGGCGACGATCTGGGAGATCTCGTAGTCGGACTTCTTTCCGGTGCCGAAGGTCTCAGCCATGATCGAGACCGGATGGGCGACGCCGATCGCGTAGGCGACCTGGATCTCACAGCGGTCGGCGAGACCGGAGGCGACCACGTTCTTGGCGGCGTAGCGGGCGGCGTAGGCGGCCGAACGGTCCACCTTCGACGGATCCTTGCCGGAGAAGGCACCGCCGCCGTGACGGGCCGCGCCGCCATAGGTGTCGACGATGATCTTGCGTCCGGTGAGACCGGCGTCACCGACCGGTCCGCCGATCACGAAGATGCCGGTCGGGTTGATCAGCAGGCTTTCGTAGAGGGCGCTCTCGTCGAGCAGATCGCCGTAGTCCTCGCTGAGGACCGGCAGGATCACGTTCTCCCAGAGGTCGGGACGGATGGTCTTGTCGTTGTCGACGTCCGGCGCGTGCTGGGTCGAGATCAGGACCTGCTCGATGCCGACCGGCTTGCCGTCGGCGTAGCGAACCGTGACCTGGGTCTTTCCGTCGGGACGCAGGTAGTCGAGCGTGCCGTTCTTGCGGACCAGCGAGAGGCGCTCGGAGAGGCGGTGCGCGATCTGGATCGGCATCGGCATCAGGGCGTCGGTCTCGTTGGTGGCGTAGCCGAACATCATTCCCTGGTCGCCGGCGCCGTCGAGATCGAACTCGTCGGAGGAGTCGCCGACCCTGGCCTCGATGCCGGTGTCGACACCCTGGGCGATGTCGGCGGACTGCTTGTCCATCGAGACCAGAACCGAGATGTGGTTGCCGTCGTAGCCGTACTCGCCCTTGTCGTAGCCGATGTCGCAGACCGTCTTGCGGACGATCTCGGTGATGTCGATCTGGGCGTCGGTGGTGAGCTCGCCGGAGATGACCGCCATGCCGGTGTTGACCAGGGTCTCGCAGGCGACACGGGACTTGGGATCCTGCGCCAGGCAGGCATCGAGAATGGCGTCGGAGACCTGATCGGCGATCTTGTCGGGGTGTCCTTCGGTGACGGACTCCGAGGTAAAGAGGTGCTCGCCCTCGGCAAGCTTCAGCGACTGGGTCATCTCGGCGGGATCTCCTTGTGGGTCAACGTGAAATTCAGGGCAAAAGTAAAGATTCGGGGAAAACCGGAAGGCGAAAGCCTATTCACCTAGTCCTCGCCGCGCTTTTCACGCGGGATGTAATCGAGGATCAGGGGCACCCCATCGAGCCCGTAGGCCTCTCGCAGGCGATTCTCGAGGTGGAAGGCCCACTCCCGGGCGATCAGCCGTTTGTCGTTGATCTGGATCTTGAACCGGGGCGGGCTGACCTCGGTCTGGGCGCCGTAGATCAGCTTCAGGCGGCGGCCGCGCCGCGACGGCGGCGGGGTCGTGGTGACCACATCGGCGAGGAATCGGTTGAAAGCGGGGGTCGGGATGCGCTGGGCGGCCCGATCGGCGAGCTCGACCGCGCGGGACAGCAGCCCGGCGACGTTGCGGCCGGTGAGGGCGGAAGAGGTCACCACGTCGGGCCGCAGCCTCATCTTGCGATTGACCCGGGCCCGGGTGTCGTCGATGTCGGTCTCGGTGATGTCCCACTTGTTCATCACGATCATCGTGGCGCAGCCGGCGCGCATCGCCACCTCGCCCACCTTCAGGTCCTCGGAACGGACGCCCTCGGCCGCGTCGCAGACGATGATCGCCACGTCGGCCCGCTCGATCGCCCGTTCGGAACGAAGCTGCGCGTAGTGATCGACCGTGCCGGCCACCTTCGACTTGCGCCGCAGGCCGGCGGTGTCGACCAGGGTGATCGCGCGTCCGTCCACCTCGACCTCGGTGTCGATCGCGTCGCGGGTCGTGCCGGCGACATCGGAGACGATCACCCGGTCATCGCCGAGGATCCGGTTGACAATCGAGGACTTGCCGACGTTCGGCCGTCCGATCACCGCGATCCGCACGCTCTCGTCCTCGTCCATGCGCGGGGGACGATCACCGATCGACTCGACCACCTTGTCGAGCAGGTCGCCGGTGCCGATGCCGTGGGTGGCGGAGACCGCGGTCGGCTCCCCCAGCCCGAGCGCGTGGAACTCGCTGGCGAGATACTCGTCGTCGGGCCGGTCCGACTTGTTCACCGCGACCAGCACCGGGATCGGCGAGGAGCGCAGCTGGCGCGCCATGTCGGTGTCACCGGAGCGCATGCCGAGCTTGCCGTCCACGACGAGCACGATCGCGTCGGCCTCGGCCATGCCGAGCCGCGCCTGGCGCTGGATGTCCGCGGCCATCTCCGACTCGTCCTCCAGGTCGATGCCGCCGGTGTCGAGCAGGTCGAACTCGAGTCCGTTCCACTCGCAGCGGACCCGCTTGCGGTCCCGGGTGACACCCGCCTCGGAGTGGACCACGGCCTCGCGGCCGCCGGCCAGGCGGTTGACCAGGGTGCTCTTGCCGACGTTCGGGAACCCGACGACGGCGACTGTGGGGACGCGGGCCATCAGACGAGGTCCCGCTCGCGTGCGAGCGCGGCGATCCTGGCGACGACCTCGCCTTCGCCGAGTTCGCTCGTATCGACCTCGACCGCGTCCTCGGCCGCCTTCAGGGCGCCGTGTTCGCGATCGATGTCACGCTGGTCGCGTTCGGCCTGTGCGGCCAGGATCTCGGCGGGGTCTCCCCCGGTCTGCGCGGCACGGCGCTCGGCCCGGACCTCGGGCGAGGCGGTCAGGAAGATCTTCAGGGGCGCGTCGGGACTCACCACCGTGCCGATGTCACGGCCCTCGGCCACGTAGCGGCCCTCGGCGATCAGGCGCCGCTGCTCGGCGACCATCGCTTCGCGAACGCCGGGATGCACCGCGACCTTGGAGGCCGCTTCGGTCACTTCGGGGGTCCTGATCTCCTCGGTGACGTCCACCCCGTCGATCAGCACCTCGTCGCCGTCGAAGGAGATCTCGATCGATTCGGCGGTCGAGGTCGCCTCACCGGACTGTTCGGGATCGGCGCCCCACTCGAGGCAGGTCATCGCGACGCAGCGATACATCGCCCCAGAATCGAGGTAGGTGAAACCGATCTCCTTGGCGAGCGCTCGCGCCAAGGTCGATTTTCCGGCTCCGGCCGGCCCGTCTATCGCTATGACCATCTGTTCAACCCGTTCATCGAACCCCGCATCCTACGGGTAATCGCGCCCAACCGAGGCGGCGTGCGGAAAGCCGCCGGATAGGTGGATGCCCGATCATCCCGCGCCGAATACGATCCACCGATGCGCGTCAAGACACCGGGCCCCGGTCCACTTTTCCCTGACCAAGGCCCCTTCCTGCCGCGGATGATCCGCCGGATCGTCGGAATCACGGTCGAGGTGCTGGCCTTCGTTCTGATGACCGTGCTCTTCCCGGTCCTGCTGCTGGCCGCCGCGATCGTCGATCTGACGCTATGGCTGACCCGGCGCAAGCCCTGGGTGAGCGTGCGGCTGCTGCCCGCGCTTTGGTGCTTTCTGTTCGGGGAGATCGAGGCCCTGGTCAAGCTGCCGGTGATCTACGTTCTGACCGGTGGGCCCTTCGGCCGCGGATCGATCCGGCGGCGCCGATGGATCTACGTCCTGCGCATCCGCTGGGCCCGCAATCATCTCGGCGCGGTCCGGGCACTGTTCGGCCTGAAGATCGAGGTCGAGGACCTGGAGCTCACCGCCCAGGGACCGTTCATCCTGATGATCCGCCACGCCAGCATCATCGACAACCTCCTTCCGGACGTACTTATCGGCCACACCTACGGGATCGGCGTGCGTTTCGTGATCAAGCGGGAGATCCAGACCCTGCCCGCGATCGACATCGGCGGCCGCTGGATCCCGACCGTGTTCATCCGCCGCGGCAGCCTCGATCCGGACACCGAGATCGCCGCCGTCCGCGCACTGACCCACGAGATGAGCCCCGGCGAGATCCTCGGGATCTACCCCGAGGGAACCCGGCCCACCCCGGCCAAGATCAAACGGGCCCAGGAGGTCATCGCCGAACGCCAGCCCGAGGTCGCCCCCTTCGCCGCGAAGCTGAACCACCTGCTGCCGCCCCGCCTCGGCGGCCCGCTGGCGCTGATCGACGAGGCCGCGGCCGGCACCGACATCGTCTTCTGCGCCCACACCGGTTTCGACGGGCTGCGCACAGTCGGGGACATCTGGGCCGGAGAGCTGGTCGACAAGACCATCAAGGTCCGCTTCTGGCGCTACGAGGGCGGCGAGATCCCCGAAGGTGAAGCCGCCCGCATCGAGTGGCTCTACGGGTGCTGGCAGGTTCTCGACGACTGGGTCGGCGAGAACCTCGAAGCCGGCTGAATCACCAGGTCGGCCGCCTCAGGTGAGGCGTTTCAGGTCCAGCTCGAAGGTCGGGTAGCTGACCGAGGCCGCCTCCATGTCGATCACGCCGACGCCCTCGCGGCTGGCGATCCCGGCTATCGCTCCCAGCATCGCGATGCGGTGATCGCCGTTCGAGTGGACGGTGCCGCCCTTGATGCCGCCCGTTCCGCGGATGATCATGCCGTCTTCGGTGGCTTCGATGTCGGCGCCCAATCCGCGCAGCGAATCGACGACCACGGCGATCCGGTCGGATTCCTTGCGCTTCAGCTCCTCGGCATCCGCGATCACGGTTTCGCCCTCGGCGAAACAGGCGGCGAGGGCGACCAGGGGCAGCTCGTCGATCGCGAGCGGAATCTCCTCGCCATCGACCCTGGTGCCCTTCAGATCGGCTGACTTCACGGTGATGCGAGCGATCGGCTCTCCCCCGCCACCGGTCGATTCGATCTCGATGTCGGCACCCATGCGCTCAAGGATCGTGAGGATTCCGGTGCGGGTCGGGTTGACCCCGATCCGGTCCAGCTCCACCCTCGAACCCGGCACGATCGAAGCGGCGACGAGAAAGAAGGCGGCCGATGAGATGTCGGCCGGGATCTCGACCTCGTCGAGCTTCAACTGGCTGCCCGGCCAGACCGTGACCGAACCGTCACCTCTTTCGATCTTGGCGCCGGCGGCCTCCAGCATCACCTCGGTGTGGTCACGGGTGGCGAGCGGTTCGATCACCGTGGTCGGACCTTCGGCCCTCAGCCCGGCGAGCAGCAGGCAGGACTTGACCTGGGCGCTGGCCACCGGAAGTTCGTACTCGATGCCCTTCAGCTGTCGTCCGTCGATCCGGATCGGCGGGAACCGGCCGTCGGTCACCTCGATCTCGGCGCCCATCAGGCGCAGCGGATCGGCGATCCGGTCGACCGGGCGCCTGCGGATAGAGGCGTCGCCGTTCATCCGCCAGAGGCCACCCTCGTAGCCGGCGATCCAGCCCGGCAGAAGGCGCATCAGGGTACCGGCGTTGCCGACGTCGATCCGGCCCAGGCTGCGCGGACCGCCCGGCCCGACCCCCTCGATCGTGAACTCGTCCGGCATGCCGTTGAGCGGCTCCGGATTGACCATCGCCCCCAGGTTCGCGACCGCGCTCAGGGTCGATCGGGTGTCGTCGGAGTCGAGGAAGTTGCTGACCCTGGTCGGTCCCTCGGCCATCGCGCCGATGATCGCGGCACGATGGGAGATCGACTTGTCGGCCGGTGGCCTGATCGAACCGGTCAGCGGACCGGACGGCAGGAACCGCTGGGCCGACGAGGGCCCGGTCTTCGGTTCGTGACTCATGCCTCACCCACCGGAGAGACGGAATGTCCGAGGCCGGCGATGCAGGCTTCGGCCTTCTCGGCCTCACCCTCTCCCGCGACCCAGAGCGAGATCGCGCCGGAGCTCATGTCGGGAGCCGGATCGAGCGACATGTCGGTGATGTTGACCCCCGCCCGGCCCAGTGCCAGCGCCAGCTCGGCCAGGATGCCCGGACGGTTCGGCACGAGCACGCGCAGCTGATGGGTGGCTTCACCCTCGGTCTCGGCTGCCGAGAGGCAGGCCCGCTCGCTCGCGGCCGCGGCCTGCCAGGCGGCGATGCGTTGCGGATCGGCCGACTCGATCACCTCCGCCGCGCGTTCGAGGCCGGTGATCGATTCGCGGATCGCCGCGGCAACCGCGACATGGTTGGTGGCGAAGATCTCTCCCCAGATATCGGGGTTCGAACCAGCGACCCTGGTCGCGTCGCGCAGGCTCGGTGCGAGGCCGCCGAGGCGTTCGGTTCCGGGCCGTCCCTGCACCGCGAGCTGGTTGGCGAACACATGCGGCAGGTGACTCACGGCCGCCATCGCCTGATCGTGCTCGGCCGCCTCGATCGCCATCGGCCTCGCACCCATGCCCTTGACCAGGCGCTGGAGGCGGTCGTAGAGCACTCCCGAAGCGTTACCGGTCGGGGTCAGGTACCAGCGGGCACCCTCGTACAGATCGGCCCGGGCGTTGGCCACCCCGGCGGTCTCCGCCCCGGCGAGCGGATGCCCGCCGATGAAACGCTCATCCCCACCCATTGCTTCGACCAGTTCCTGTTTGGTCGAACCGACGTCGGTCACCACGCAGTCCGGGCCGGCCGCGCCGAGCGCCCGCTTCGCCATCTCGGCCAGCGAGCCGACCGAGGCACAGCAGATGACGATGTCGGCGTGCGCCGCCGCCTCCTCGATCGAATCGGCGATCCGGTCGACGGCACCGAGCCGAAGGCACTCCTCGGCCCGGTCCGGGTTGCGGACATAGCCCGTCACCTCGGCGAGACCGCGCTCACGCGCGGCCAGCCCGATCGATCCGCCGATCAGGCCGACACCGAGGATGGCGAGCCGCTGGGTCAAGCCCTGGAGACCGTCTTGCCGACGACCGCGGTCACGGCCTCGAGCTTCGCGGTCAGCTCGGCGAACTCCGAGGTCGGAACCTGCTGCGCGGCGTCGCAGATCGCCTTCTCGGGCTCGTTGTGGACCTCGACGATGATTCCGTCGGCTCCGGCCGCCGCGGCGGCGAGCGACATCGACTCGACCCAGTCACGGCGTCCCGGGGCATGGCTCGGATCGACGATCACCGGGAGGTGCGTCTGCTCCTTCAGGGCCGGCACCGCCAACAGGTCGAGCGTGAAGCGGTACGCGGTCTCGTACGTGCGGATTCCCCGCTCGCATAGCATCACGTTCTCGTTGCCCTCCTTGAGGATGTACTCGGAGGCCATCAGCAGCTCCTCGATCGTCGCCGAGAGGCCGCGCTTCAGCAGCACGGCCTTGCCGGACTTGCCGATCTCCGAGAGCAGCGCGTAGTTCTGCATGTTGCGCGCCCCGACCTGGATCACGTCGGCCACCTCGACCACGTCCTCGAGATCACGCAGGTCGAGCAGCTCGGTCACGATCGGCAGCCCGGTCCGCTCCTTCGATTCGGAGAGCAGGCGCAGGCCCTCGCGACCCAGGCCCTGGAAGCTGTACGGGGAGGTGCGCGGCTTGTACGCGCCACCTCGCAGCATGGTCGCTCCGGCGGCCGCGACGGCATCGGCCGAGTTCAGCATCTGATCGCGATTCTCGACCGTGCACGGACCGGCCATCAGGGCGAAGTTGGTGCCGCCGACTTTTCGTCCGCCGATCTCCAGAACCGAGTCGGCACCCTGTTTGGTTTCGCGTGAGGCGAGCTTGTAGGGCTTGGAGATCGGGGTCAGGTGGTCGACTCCGGGAGTGCCCTCCAGCCCCAGATCGGCGACCTTGCCGCGATCGCCGATCGCGCCGATCACGGTCAGGATCTCTCCCTTGGATACATGGGCCGAACAGCCGATCTCCTCGACTCGTTCCACGACATTGGCGATCTGCTCCTCAGTCGCCCCTTCTTTCATCACGATCATCATCTGCTTTTCGTACCTTTCTTGACTTCCTCAAAACTCTACTTTCACCCCGCGCTCAGCACGGCGCGGCGGGTCCTGCAAGGACCCTTGAAGGGAATCGGCGCCCGGCGGCTTTCAAATTATGAGAACGCGGTCCTGAGACCGGGTTTCCGGACGCCTAAGTAAATCGCCAATAGGAATAGAAGCCAGCACGAAACGCGGCGCCGGGGGCGCCGATGACGGGCCGCGCGGAGCGGCTGCTGCTGTCACCGTGTGACTTCACTCTCCCGTTTTGTATCAGGTGAGCGAAGCCGGCGTCATGAATGGGTGCGGATCGAATGCCCGAGTGCCTCGAGCATACGATCGTTCTCTTCGACACTGCCGTAGGAAATCCGCAGACGGCCGGGTCCGCCGAGCAGGCGTCCGGCCCGCACGATGATGCCCGCCTCGGCGAGGTCGGCGATCACGTGATCCTCGATCTCCACCCCGTTCTCACCGAGTGAGATCCAAGAGAAGTTGGCGGCGGTCCTCGCGGTCTCCAGGCCGATCGCGGCGAAGCCGCTCTCCACCCTGTCCCGCTCCTGTATCGCGGTAAGGATCTGCCGCCGGATCGTCTCGCCGTGCTTCAGCGCCTCGACCGCGGCCGCCTGGGCGAGCGCGTTCACGCTGAAAGGCTGGCGGACCGCGTCGACCGCGGCCCGGAAGGCGGGCGAACCAATCGCGTATCCGACCCGCAGCCCGGCCAGCGAGTGCGACTTGCTGAAGGTACGCAGCAGGACCAGGTTCTCGTACTTCTCCAGGAGCTGGACCGAGGCGTTCGGATCGTCCTCGGTCTGGAACTCGATGTAGGCCTCGTCCAGGATCACGGTCACGTGACTCGGCACCCGGTCGACGAAGGACGCGATCTCGGCGAACGGGATGTAGGTGCCGGTCGGGTTGTTCGGATTGCAGACCAGCACCAGCTGGGTCGCCGCGGTGATCTCGGTGAGTATCGCCTCGAGGTCGTGGACCTCGCCGGGCGCGAGCGGCACCCGGATCTCACGCGCGCCGGACATCGCGGCCAGGATCGGGTACATCGAGAAGGCGGGCCACGCGTACACGATCTCGGCTCCCGGTTCGAGCAGAGCATCAGCGGCGGCGAGCAGGATCTCGCAGGAGCCGTTCGCCGGGGCGATCCGGTCGGGATCGACGCCGTGAAGCTCGCCGAGGCGCCTGCGCAACAGGGTCGCCTCGGGATCCGGGTAGCGGTTCATCGAGCCGGAGGCGGCGGCGATCGCCTCGACCACCTCGGGCAGCGGCGCGTACGGGGATTCGTTCGACGCGAGCTGGGCCAGGGTCGAACCGGCGACGTCCTCGGCCGAGTGGCCCTTGGGAACCCCCGGGGTGTAGCCGGGAATCGACGAAAGCTTCGAGTTGAAGTGAACGCTCATGGCTACTGGGCCGCGTTGAGGTCGGCCCGCAGGTTGCGGGTCTCACCGAGGTAGACGTGCTGCGGCTTGAACTCGAGGGGCGCGTTCATGTGGAGCAGGACACGGATCACACGGGTCATCGATCCGGGGACCGGGATCTCCTGGGCACACATCAGCGGCACCTCGTTCAGGCCGATCCGGCGGGCCGCCACCGCGGGGAACTCGGCGTCGAGATCACCCGTGGTCGTGAAGATCGCACTGATCATGTGCTCGGCATCGAGCTCGTTGCGCTCGATCAGCTCGTTCATCAGCTCCTCGGTGGAGGAGAGGATCGCCTCGGCCGAGTTCTCACCGGCCTGGACCGCTCCGCGTACCGCCACGACCTTCGTCTGCTCACTCATGTTCTGCATCTTTCCAGAGCCGAGCCACCTCTTGTTCGTCGAGCAGCCGCGAGCGTCCGACTCCGAGCTTGCCGAGGCGCAGATGACCGATCGAGATCCGCTGCAGCTCCACCACCTCGTTGCCGACCGCCTCGGCCATGCGCCGGATCTGGCGGTTGCGGCCCTCCCGGATGGTGATGTCGAAGGAGCGCTCGCCGGTCCGCTGGACCTCGGCCGGCGCGGTCATGCCGTCGTCCAGCCGGACGCCCTTCCGCAGGCCGCGCAGTTCGGCGTCGGATATACGGTGCTTGACGGTGACCCGATACGTCTTCTTGACGCCGTAGCGGGGGTGGGTCAGCACGTTCGCGAGTTCGCCGTCGTTGCTCAGCAGGATGATCCCGGTCGAGTCGGCATCGAGACGGCCGACCGGATAGAGCCGCGCGGTGCTGTCGACCAGGTCGACCACCGCGACGCGCTTGCCGGGCTCGTCGGCGGTCGAGATCACGTCGAGCGGCTTGTTGACCACCCAGACCTCGTGACCCTCGGGCACGACCGCGTGGCCGTCCACCCGGACGTCGTCGCCGATCTCGACGCTGGTCGCCGGATCGGTCACGATCCGGCCATCGACCCGGACCCGGCCGGAATCGATGATCACCTCGGCCTTGCGGCGGGAGGCGACACCGGAATGAGCGAGGTACTTGGCGAGGCGCATTGCCACAACCTACGCAACCGCGACCCCCGCCGCCTTCGGCGGCAGAGGGTGCCGCGGAAGGGATGCCGCTACTGGTCGGAGCGCTGCTCGCCGGCCGCGAGCAGGCGTTCGCGGATCTCCCGCTCGTCCTCCGGAGTCGGATCGAACTTGGTCGGATCGGGCAGCGCGTCGAGACCGTCCAGGCCGAACACCTTCTCGAAGAGCGCCGAGGTCCGGTAGATGGTCGCACCGAACCTGGAGCGGCCCGATTCCTCGATCAGGCCGCGCTCGCTGAGACTGGTCACCGCGGATTCCGAGGAGACGCCGCGAATCCGCGCGATCTCGGGCCGGGCGACCGGCTGGAGATAGGCGACGATCGCCAGAGTCTCGGCCTGGGCCTGGGTGAGCGGCGGTGTGCGGGGCGCCGCGAGCAGGCGGCGGGCGGCGTTCTCGGTGCTGGGATCGGTCGCCAGAACGAGCCCCTCCCCGACCCGGCGCAGTACCAGTCCGCGCCGTCCGGGCTCGAACTCCTTCTCCAGGGCGACGACCGCCGCCTGGATCTCCTCGAGATCCACCTGGCAGGCGTCCGCGAGCTCCATCTCCCCGACCGGCTGGTTGGAGAGGAAGAGCAGCGCCTCCACGGTGCGGGCCAGCTCGGCTGATCGTTCGAGACTCATGATCAGCCCGCCTGAGCCATTCGGCTGCCGGACGAGACGCTGCGCACGGTGATCGGCCCGCAGGCCTCGGTCTGCTCCCAGACCGCCTCACCCTTGCTGTACAGGTCGAGCAGAGCGAAGATCGTGACCGCCTGGGTCAGCCGGTCCTCCTGGCCGAACTGTTCGTCGAAGTCGAATCGCGGCATGCGGGTCAATGCCGAGCGAAGCACCGAGAGGCGCCGCTGAAGGGAGACGGTGGCCCGCATGTGGGAGAGATCCGGGCGTTTCGGCGGCTCCAGCAGGTCCCCCATCGCGGCGGCCAGCTGGTCGGGCTCGTAGACCGCCTCGGCGGTCTCGACCGCGACCCGCCTGAGTTCAAGCGGGAGTGGCGCCGAACGGTACATGTAGCCGCGCTGGCTCTCGAAGTGGTCGGCCAGAACCCGGCCCGCGTCACGGTAGCGCCGGTACTCGAGCATGCGGGCGACCAGCTCTTCGACCGCCTCGGCCGGCTCCATCTCGGTGAACTCCTCTTCGGCGCCGGGCAGCATCAGGCGGGACTTGAGTTCGAGCAGCGAGGCGACCAGCAGCAGGAACTCGGTCGCGACCTCGAGCTCCATCTCGCCTTCCCGCTCCAGTTTGGTCACGTAGCCGGCGACGATCTCGCCCAGTTCCACTTCGAGCAGGCTGACTTCCTCGCGCAGCACGATGCTGAGCAGGAGGTCAAAGGGCCCGACGAAGACATCGAGGTCCAGGTCGAGGTCCAAATCGAGTCTGGAAGCCATCCGAACAGGGTAGTGGGACGGCCGGTCGGGACCGTCCCGTAAAGCCGCTATTTGCGAATCCGCCCTGTTTCAGGCAAAAGACGCTATTTGCGGGGTGCGCCCACGCCCATCGCCTCGCGCACGTCGGCGAGGGTCTCGGAGGTGATCGCGCGGGCCTGCTCGGCGCCGCGGGCGAGGATCTTCTCGATCCCGGCCTCGTCGGCGCGGATCTCCGGGTAGGCCTCGCGCACCGGGCGCAGGTACTCGACCACCGCGTCGGCCACGGCCTTCTTGAAGTCGCCGTACCCGGCACCCTCGAACTCGCGCTCGATCTCGTCTTCGGCCTTGCCGGTGGCGACCGAGAGGATGCCGATCAGGTTGGTGACCCCGGCCTTGTCCTCTCCCCGCCTGATCTCTCGGCCGGAATCGGTGACCGCGCTGCCGAACTTCTTGCGGATCGCCTTCTCCTCGTCGAGGACCAGGACCCGGCCGGCGTCGCCCGGCACCGAGGTGGACATCTTGCGGTTCGGGTCCTGAAGATCCATGATCCGGGCGCCGACCTCGGGGATCCGGTGCTCGGGCACGGTCAGGGTGTCGCCGAAACGTTCGTTGAAGCGGCGGGCGATCTCGCGCATCAGCTCCACATGCTGGCGCTGGTCGTCCCCGACCGGAACCTCGTCGGCCCGGTAGGCGAGCACGTCGGCGGCCATCAGCACCGGATAGAAGAACAGTCCGGCCGAGACCAGGTCCTTTTGGTTCGCTGACTTCTCCTTGAACTGGTGCATGCGGTTGAGGTCACCATGCGCGGTGACGCTGCCGAGCAGCCAGGCCAGCTCGGTGTGCTCCTGGACATCGGACTGACGGAACAGGACGCAGCGCTCCGGGTCGAGTCCGGCAGCCAGGAGGATCGCGGTCGTGTCGTAGAGGTTCTCGCGCAGCTTCGCCGGCTCGTAGGCGACCGTGGTCGCATGAAGATCGACGATGCAGAAGACCGCCGGGTCCCCCCTGTCCTGGGATTCGACGTACTGGCGGATCGCGCCGATGTAGTTGCCGAGGTGCTTCTTGCCCGTGGGCTGGATTCCGGAGAAGATCTTCATTTCCGGCGCAGGTTATTGATCAGCCGTATTCCTTGGCGGCGGGACCGATCAGGAGCGCGGCGGTGGAGACGATCAGCACGCTATATGCGTGCTGATCG